>NZ_CP059851.1:724375-1448750 GCF_014117445.1 Sandaracinobacteroides saxicola
GGTGGATGCCGTGATCCTGGAGTTCGCGGCGTGATGCTGGCGGCGCTGATCGTGGCGTTGCCGGGCGTGCCGGAACGGTCGTTCGATCCCGCGGCGCTGGACGCGCTGCCGCAGGTGGAGGCGGTTTCGACCTTTCACGGCATGACCTTGCGCTGCACCGGACCACGACTGGATGTCGTGCTGGCGGCGGCGGGGATGCCGGCGGGCGAGGCTTTGCGCGGGGCGGCGCTGCGACAGGTGGCGCTGGCGCGCGGCGCGGACGGTTATGTGGTGGGCTTTACCCCGGCCGAGCTGGACCCGCTGCTGGGCAATCGTGCCGTGGTGGTGACGGCGCGCTGCGGTGGCAAGGCGCTGGATGCGTCCGATGGCCCGCTGCGGCTGCTGGTGGATGGAGACCGGCGCGGCGCGCGCAGCGTTCGGCAATTGACGCGGATCGAGGTGGTGACGCTGCCGGATCGGCCTTGACGAGGCGTCGTGCGGCGGCAAACTGCACGACGGATGACAGGAGGTCGTGATGGGTCGTGCGGGCGTGATGATGGTGGCGGCGCTGGTGCTGGCGGGGTGCAGCCAGGGGCCGAGCGGGCGCTATGAGGACCGGTCGGGGCTGGTGTTCGTGGATTTCATGGGCGATGGCGAGGCGATGGTCGGCGGGCTGGGGATGGCCGGCCGCGCGCAGTGGAAGGCGCAGGGGGACGTCGTCTATCTGGTGACCGGCGCCGATGGCAGCGCGTTGCAGCTGAAGAAGCGGGCCGACGGTTGTTATGAATGGACGCTGGGCGTACTCTGCAAGACCGTCTGATAAATCGCCCATGCCGGGCTGCGAACGCCGATTTGCTGCGCTCCGATGCTCACGCTACCCAAAAGTGCGCTGCGCTTCGGTGCTCTCAAATCAACGTTCTCGCCGTCGGCCTGGGCGATTTCTCAAACGGTCTTTCAAAGCGGCCGGACCTTCGCGCGGCCGTTTTCGACGACGAAGGCGAGGCGGCCTTCGCACAGCGCCAGGGCATCGGCGCCGAAGGTGTCCCGGCGCCAGCCGTCGAGCAGGCTGAGGCCGTCGCGCGTGCCGGCGGCGAGGGCTTCCAGCTCCTCCGCGCGGGCGACCAGCTTGGGGGCGACGCCGGCCTCTTTCGCCCGGACTTTCAGCAGCAGTTTCAGGAGGTCGGCGACCAGCGCGGCGTCGGTGGAGAGGCCGGGCCGGCTGGCTTCGCGGGCGGGCATGTCCTCGGGCGACAGCGGCTGCGCCTCTGCAATCACGGCCATCAGGCGGCCGCCGATGGCGTTGTTGGCCCAGGCCTGCGACAGGCCGCGGATGCGCGCCAGGTCGGCCTGTGACCGGGGCGGCGAGGCGGCGAGGTCGGCGAGCGTTTCATCCTTCACGATGCGGCCGCGCGGCACGTCCTTGTCCTGCGCCTCCAGCTCCCGCCATTTCGCCAGCGCCTTCAGCCGGCCGAGCACGTCGGGCTTGCGGCTGGGCAGGCGGAGGCGCTTCCAGGCCTCCTCGGGATCATTGGCGTAATTGGCCGGGTCGCTGACGCGCGCCATCTCCTCGTCCAGCCAGATGCCGCGGCCGTTGCGGCGCAGCTTGTCGAGCATTTTCGGGAACAGCGCGGCCAAATAGGTGACATCGCCGATGGCATAGTCGATCTGGCGGTCGGACAGCGGCCGGCGCGCCCAGTCGGTGAAGCGGGCGCCCTTGTCGATCTGCGTGCCGGTGTAATGGGCGACGAGGTTGGCGTAGCTGACCTGCTCGCCCATGCCGAGCGCCATGGCGGCGACCTGCGTATCGAACAGCGGGAAGGGCACCTTGCCGGTGAGGTTCCAGAAGATTTCCAGGTCCTGCCCGCCGGCGTGGAGGACTTTCAGCAGCGACTCGTCGGTGAGGAGGGCGAGGAAGGGGGCGAGGTCGAGGCCGGGGGCGAGCGGGTCGACGGCGAAGGCCTCCGTCGGGCTGGCCAGCTGGATCAGGCAAAGCTGTGGATAATAAGTGCTTTCGCGCATGAATTCGGTGTCGATGCAGAGGAAGTCCGCGCGGGCGAGGCGGGCGCAGTGCGCGGCGAGGGTGGCGGTATCGGCAACCAGCGGATGAATTTCCATCGCGCGGCCATAGCGGGAAGGTGGCGACTTGACAAAAAGCGTTTTGGGCGCCCCAAGCGCGCGCCATGACCGAGACCGCACTTCACCCCTATCGCACCCATCATTGCGCCGCGCTGCGCGTTTCCGACGTGGGCACGCCGGTGCGCCTGTCGGGCTGGATCCACCGCAAGCGCGACCATGGCGGCGTGCTGTTCGTGGATTTGCGCGACCATCACGGGCTGACGCAGCTGGTGGTGGGGCCGTCCTCGCCCGCGTTCGCGGTGCTGGAGCGGCTGCGGGTGGAATCGGTGGTGACGGTGGATGGCGAGGTGGTGGCGCGCGAGGCCGGCACGGTGAACGCCAACCTGCCGACGGGCGCGATCGAGGTGCGGGCGCGCGGCGTCAGCGTGCAATCGGAAGCCGCGGAACTGCCGCTGCCGGTGGCGGGCGAGGCGGAGTATCCGGAGGAGATCCGGCTGAAATACCGCTTCCTGGATTTGCGGCGGGAGCGGCTGCATCGCAACATCATGCTGCGGTCCGGCGTGATCGCCTCGCTGCGGCGGCGGATGATCGAGCAGGGCTTCACCGAGTTCCAGACGCCGATCCTGACCGCCAGCAGCCCGGAGGGCGCGCGCGACTATCTGGTGCCGAGCCGAGTGCATCCGGGCAAATTCTATGCGCTGCCGCAGGCGCCGCAGATGTTCAAGCAACTGCTGATGGTGGCCGGCTTCGACCGTTATTTCCAGATCGCGCCCTGTTTCCGCGACGAGGATGCACGGGCGGATCGCTCACCGGGCGAATTCTATCAGCTCGATTTCGAGATGAGCTTCGTGACGCAGGACGATGTGTTCGCCGCGATCGAGCCTGTGCTGGCGGGCGTGTTCGAGGAGTTTGCCGGGTTCGCCAGGGAGGCGCCCTGGGGGGTGACGAAGCCGCCGTTCCCGCGCATTCCCTTCGCCGAATCCATGCTTCGCTATGGCAATGACAAGCCGGATTTGCGCAATCCGCTGATCATCAGTGATGTCTCCGCGCATTTTGCGCAGTCCGGCTTTGGGCTGTTCGAGCGCATCGTGGCCGGCGGCGGCGTGGTGCGGGCGATCCCGGCACCCGGCACGGCGGCGATGAGCCGCAAATTCTTCGACGACATGAACGAATGGGCGCGGGGCGAGGGGCATGCGGGCCTTGGCTATGTGACGCGCAAGGGCGGCGAATTTGGCGGGCCGATTGCCAAGAACCATGGTGAGGCCGGAATGGTGGCGCTGTATGACGCGCTGGGACTGGGCCCGGATGATGGCTGTTTCTTCGCGGCGGGCAAGGAAGCGGCGGCGGCGAAGCTGGCGGGCCACGCGAGGACGCGGGTGGGCGAGCAGCTGGGACTGATCGCGCAGGGCGAGTTTCGCTTTTGCTGGATCGTCGATTTTCCGATGTTCGAATATGATGAGGAGGCGAAGAAGATCGACTTCAGCCACAATCCGTTCAGCATGCCGCAGGGCGAGCTGGCGGCGCTGGAGAATGAGGATCCGCTGAGCATCAAGGCGTATCAGTATGACATCGTCTGCAACGGCGTGGAGCTGTCGAGCGGCGCGATCCGGAATCACCGCCCGGAGATCATGTACAAGGCGTTCGAGATCGCCGGCTATACGCGCGATCAGGTGGACGCCAATTTCAGCGGCATGATCAACGCCTTCAAATATGGCGCACCGCCGCACGGCGGCAGCGCGCCCGGCGTGGACCGGATCGTGATGCTGCTGGCGGATGAGCCGAACATCCGCGAGGTGGTGCTGTTCCCGATGAACCAGAAGGCCGAGGACCTGATGATGAACGCCCCGGCACCGGTGAGCGACAGGCAGCTGCGCGATCTGAGCATCCGGCTGAACCTGCCGGCGAAGGGGTGAGAATTGGCCGGCGACCTGCCGAAACTTAACATGTGTTAACGATGTTTACAGCAAGACATTGGGCATGCTGATAGTTCGCCGGTCAAATCCTTGAAAAAAGGGTCATGCCGGGCCTGGCACGCAACCTGCATGGCGATGACTGGCCGTTCGTGCGGCGGTCGCCAACAGGAGAGTAGTGATGCGTAAGCTTTTGATGGCAGCCCTTCTTGCCGGTGTCGCCTCCGCGGCTTCGGCAACCGTCCTCATTCCCGGCACCGGCTGGCAATCGGACCAGGTCGATGCCGCGAATACCGATTCGATCAATTCGCCCTGGACCTTCACGCTGACCAATCCCGGTGTGTTCCGCCTGACCGATGCCTTCATCGTCGGCGACATCTATACCGTCTCGGGCAGCTTCAACGTGGCCTCGACCTTCTTTGCCGGGCCGGCAATCCCGCTCAGCAATCCGACGGCCGACGCGGCGTGGCTGAGCGCCGACTTCAGCCATATCCTGGTGCCGCTGCCGGCCGGGGTCTATTCGATCACCATCCAGGGCAATGGCGCCGGCGGACTTCCCGCGGGCTTCTTCGTGCAGCTGACCCAGGTTCCCGAGCCGGCAACCTGGGCGATGATGATCGCCGGTTTCGGTCTGGTGGGCCTGGGGCTGCGCCGTCGTCGCCAGCCGGTGGTCGGCGCCTGAATCGATTGACGGGCCACGGCGAATAGGGGAGGGCGGTTCACCGGATGGGAGCCGCCCTTTTCCTTTGTGACGGAGAGCAGCATGGCAGAGCTGGGCAGCGCGCAGGGGTGGGTGACGACGGGCACCGCGACGATCGCGGCCATCGCGGGCATCGTTTCCGGCATCAATTCCGACCAGGCGAAGACCCGTGCCGCCGCGGCGGAGGCGCAGTCGCGCGCGACATCGGCGCAGCTGGCGCAGCAGGCGGAGGCGCGGCAGTTGAGCAGTGCCAACCGGGACTATCAGCTGGCGGTGACGCGGATGGTGCTGGATGCCATCGGCAAGGATGACCGGCGGCTGCAGGGCGCGCTCGTTGGGCTGGTGGCGACGCTGCCCGAGGAAAGCCTGGCGAAATCGCTGACCGAGGCGCTGGCATCCTCCGGCGACGCCGCGGTGGCGGGCCGCGCCAATGCCAACCTGTCCGCGCTGGAAAGCTATGTCGGGCAGAATGAATCGGATGGGCGGGAGGTGCTGGCGGGGCCGACGATCGCGCCGACCAGGCTGGGGACGGCGAGCGCGACGCGCACGATCGCCGCCGACGCATCGCCGGTGGGGACGACGCGGCAGCTGACGCCCAAGAAGGCCGGCGCCTGGGATGTCGACATCTTCTGGTGCCAGGGGGATGGCGACGCGGCGCGGCGCGTGCGGGCGGAGGCGCTGGCGGGGGCGTTGCGCGGGGAGACGGGCTTTGCGCTGGGGCGCCTGCGCATCCGGCCGCTGCCCTACATCACCAACAGCCGCCCCGGTTATCGCCTGTCGGCGGACGTGATCCGGCCGGAGGCGGGCAAGCGCGACGAGGCCGATGTTGCCGCGGCGATTCAGCGGGTGGCGGCGGCGCTGCCGCAGCCGGTCAGGCTGACGGTGCAGCCGGCGACCTCGCCGACACCCTCCTATGTCAGCACTTTCATGTGCGCCTGAGCGAGAGACCGTTTGCAAATCGTCCAGACCGGGCTGCAAATGTCGATTTTCTGCGCTCCGTTGCTCACGTGCCTTAAGCACGCTGCGCTACGATGCTCGAAAATCACCATTTTCGCCACGGCCTGAACGATTTTCAAACGGTCTCTCAGGCATCCTCGAATTGCAGGCGCGCGAGGCGGGCGTAGAGCGCGTCGGCGCTGAGGAGCTGGGCGTGGGTGCCGGTTTCGACGATCGCGCCTTCGTCCATCACGATGATGCGGTCGGCATCGCGCACGGTGGCGAGTCGATGGGCGATGACCAGCGTGGTGCGGCCGACCATCAGCCGTTCCAGCGCCTCCTGCACGGCGCGTTCGCTTTCGGCGTCCAGCGCGCTGGTGGCTTCATCCAGCAGCAGCAGCGGTGCGTCCTTCAGCAGCGCGCGGGCGATGGCGAGGCGCTGGCGCTGGCCGCCCGACAGGCGGGCGCCGGATTCGCCCATGAAACTGTCGAGGCCGTCCGGAAGCGCGCGCAGGAAATCGGCGGCATTGGCGGCGTCGGCGGCGGCCCATAATTCCGCCTCGGTGGCGTCAGGCCGGCCGTAGCGGATATTGTCCCGCGCGCTGGCGGCGAACACGGTCGCTTCCTGCGGCACGACGGCGATGCGGGCGCGCAGGTCCGCCGGGTCGGCATCGCGCAGGTCGACACCGTCGAGGCGGATGGTGCCGGCGGCGGGGTCGTAGAAACGCTGGACGAGCTGGAAGATGGTGGTCTTGCCGGCGCCCGACGGGCCGACAAGGGCAATGCGCTCGCCGGGCGCGATGCTGAGCGAGAGATCGCGGATGGCGGAGACGTCCGGGCGGGTGGGATAGCGGAAGCTGACGTGATCGAAGACCAGCGCGCCGCGCGCCGGGACGGGGAGCGGCACGGGATGGGCCGGCGCGGCGATGGCGGGGGTTTCGGCAAGCAGCTCGCGGATGCGGCCGGAGGCGCCGGCGGCGCGCATGAAATCGCCATAGACCTCGGTCAGCGCGCCGAAGGCGCCGGCGACGATCGCGGCGGCGAGCACGAAGGCGGTGATGGTGCCGCCGGTCATCCGCCCGGCGATGACATCGACCGCGCCCTGCCACAGCACCAGCGTGATGGCGCCGAAGATCAGCATGATGACGAGCGCGGTCATGCCCGACCGCACGCGGATGCGCCGCTTGGCGGTGGCGAAGGCGCTTTCGACGGCGCTGCCGAAGCGGTTGGCTTCGCGGGTTTCGGCGCCGAAGGCCTGCACCACCTTGATGGCGCGCAGCACTTCGGAGACGATGCTGCCGACGTCGGCGATGCGGTCCTGGCTGCTGCGGCTGAGCGCGCGGACACGGCGGCCGAGCAGCACGATGGGGCCGATGACGAGCGGGATGACGAGCAGCATCATCGCGGTGAGTTTCGGCGACTGCACGAACAGATAGCCGATGCCGCCGATCCCCATGAACAGGTTGCGCAGCGCGATGGAGGCGCTGGAGCTGACCACCTGTTCGATGACCGCGGTGTCGCTGGTGAGGCGGCTGGCGATCTCGCTGGGGCGGTTCTCTTCGAAAAATCCGGGGTGCAGGCCGAGCAGGTGGCGATGGACGGTGCGGCGCAGGTCGGCGACGACGCGCTCTCCGATCCAGCTGACATAATAGAAGCGGATGGCGGTGGAGATGCCCATCACCAGGACGATGGCGAGGAGCGCGTAGAAATAGGGGGCGATGTCGGCGCCGGAGGCCGCGCCGAAGCCCTGGTCGACGATGGCCTTGAAGCCCTGCGGGATGGCAAGCGTGGCGCCGGCGGCGACCACGAGCGCGGCGAGCGCGGCCGCGATCTGCGCCGGATAGGCGCGGGCGAAGGTCCAGAGCAGGGACAGGTTGGAGAATTTGCGCGAGGGCGGGGCATCGTCGGGGGTGGGGGTGGCCATGCGGGCGCTTCTACAGCGGTTTTGAGGCGCACTCAAAGCCGTTTCGGTTCTGGCGAGCCTGTTCAAACGCGGTGCGGACGCTACATCGGGGCCATGGCGAGCCTGTTCGAGAAAATCTGGAGCCATCATGTGGTGGCGGCGATCGATGATGCGACCGCGCTGATCGCCATCGACCGGGTGTTCCTGCACGAGCGGACGGGATCGGTGGCGCTGAAATCGCTGGCGGAGGCGGGGCGGCCGGTGGTGGATCCGGGGCGGGTGTTCGCCACCATGGACCATATCGTCAGCACCAGGCCGGGGCGGGGGGATGCGACCGAGATGCCGGGCGGCACGGCGTTCATCACCGAGACAAGGGACGCGGCGCGGGCGGCGGGGATCAACCTGTTCGATGTGACCGACCGCGACCAGGGGATCGTGCATGTGGTGTCGCCGGAGCTGGGGATCGTGCTGCCGGGGCTGACCCTGGTGTGCCCGGACAGCCATACGTGCACGCAGGGCGCGATGGGGGCGCTGGCCTGGGGGATCGGCAGCACCGAGGCGGAGCATGCGCTGGCGACGGGGACGCTGCGGGTGACGAAGCCGAAAACCATGCGCGTGACGGTGGAGGGCCGGCTGGCGCCCGGCGTGACGGCGAAGGATCTGGCGCTGCATCTGATCGCGCGCTTCGGCGCGGCGGGCGGGGTGGACCATGCGGTGGAATATGCCGGCGAGGCAGTGCGGGCGCTGCCGATGGAGGCGCGGCTGACGCTGTGCAACATGGCGACGGAGTTCGGCGCCTTTACCGGGCTGATCGCGCCGGACGCGGTGACGTTCGACTATCTGAAGGGTCGGCGACATGCGCCCGCGGGGGCGGTCTGGGATGCGGCGGTGGCACAGTGGCAGGGTCTGGTTAGCGATAATGGTTCGATGTTCCACGTGGAACATGCCATATCGGCAAATGAGGTGGTACCGATGGTGAGCTGGGGCACCAGCGTGCAGCAGAGCGTGGCGGTGGACGGGCGGGTGCCGGATGACGCGGCAACGCGGTCATTGGAGTATATGGGGCTGGAAGCCGGGCAGGCAGTGGCGGGATTGCCGGTGACCGGGGCTTTCATTGGTAGCTGTACCAACAGCCGATTGTCCGATCTGGAACGCGCCGCGGCGATCGTGCGGGGTCGGCGGGTGGCGGACGGGGTGCGGGCGCTGGTGGTGCCGGGGAGCCAGGCGGTGAAGCGGGCCGCGGAAGCGGCGGGGCTGGACCGGGTGTTCGTGGAGGCCGGGTTCGAGTGGCGGGAATCCGGCTGCTCGCTGTGCTTCTATGCGGGTGGCGAGAGTTTCGGACCGCGGGAGCGTGTGATCAGCAGCACCAACCGCAATTTCGAAAGCCGGCAGGGGCCGGGGACGCGCACGCACATCGCCAGCCCCGAGACCGTCGCGGCGAGCGCGATCGCGGGGAAGATCGCCGACGCCCGGGACTATGCCCGTGGCTGAGCCGCTGGTGCGGTTGACGGCGGTGGCGGCGCCGTTGCTGCGGGACAATATCGATACCGACATCATCATCCCGAGCCGGGAGATGAAGACGGTGGGCAAGACCGGGCTGGCGGACGGGCTGTTCGCCGGCTGGCGCTATCAGGCTCCCGGGAGCCGGGAGCCGGATCCGGATTTTGTGTTGAACCAGCCAGCGTATCGGCACGCTCGGGTGTTGTTGACGGGTGCCAATGTGGGGTGCGGGTCGAGCCGGGAGCATGCCGCCTGGGCGCTGGCGGAATGGGGGTTCCGGGCGGTGGTGGCGCCAAGTTTCAACCCGATCTTCCTGGGCAATGTCGTGCGAAACGGCATTGCACCGGTGAAACTGCCGATGGAGGTGGTGGCGACGCTGGCAGGGACGGTGACGCTGGACCTGGAGGCGATGACGCTGACCGGGCCGGACGGGGCGGTGCATCGCTTCGCGCTGGACGCCGAGGCGCGGGCGATGCTGCTGGAGGGGCTGGACGCCATCGACCTGACGCTGAAGCTGCGGCCGGCGATCGAGGCATGGCGGGAGGCCGACAGGGGACAGCGGCCTTGGGTTTATGGGTGAAGCGGCGATGCGCCCATGAAAAGGGCCCCGCGCGGGTGCGCGGGGCCCTTTCCGACGAAGACCGATGTCAGGCGGCGACGCTGCGGCGGCGGCGCAGGGCGCCCCCCACCAGGCCGAAGCCGCTGATCAGCATGGCCCAAGTGGCGGGTTCGGGCACGACCGCGCCGCGCACCAGCCAGGTTTCGGAGAAGCCGGGGTTCTGGCCGCCGGGCACGAAGATGACGCCGGCGACGCCATCGCCGAAATCGCAATGCCGCCAGACGGTGCTGAAATAGGCGGCGGCGCAGGCGCCGTCGCTGCCGACGCTGATCGGCGTGTCGTTGCCAGCACCGAAGCGCGACAGGCTGATCGGATCGAAGCCGCCGTCGGGGACGTTGGCGCCGCGGAACAGGAAGTCGCTGGCCTGCGGGCGGCCGGCGAGTTCGCCGACGGTCGGCAGGCGCCAGCCCTGCGTGCCCTGATAGGTCAGGTCGATGTCACCGCAGCCGCCGGTGGCGTCGCAGGGGTTGGCCCAGGCCCAGTCCAGCCCGCCGAAGACGATGTAGGCGTTGGTGGGCACGGGGGCGTTGATGATGGCCTGCGCCGGGACGGCGGCAAGCGCGGCAGCCGCGACGGCGGCAAGCATGGCGTATTTCATGACATTCCCTCCCTGTTGTGGGTAATGAGGGATGAGCAATGTTCATGCCAAGTGGCAGATGATGCAGAATCAAAAGGTTAACGATGCTGCGACGCACAAATCTGTAAAATGCGGCGTCACGCGGCGTGATAGTGGCAATTGTTATGCCGATTTTTCAACCTGTCTGGCGGCATCGCCGCGCAACTGCGCTTCGGTGAGGCGGTAGCCGAGCAGCAGGACGATGGCGAGCGCGCCCATGGCGACCGGGATATAGACCATGCCGAGCAGCAGCGCCTGTTCGACCCGCGGCGTGACGGCGGCGGCGACATTGCCTTTTTCGAAACCGGCGAGGCTGAGCGCGAAGCCGATGACCAGAGGGCCAAAGGCGGCGGCGCCATTTTCGACGAAGCTGTACACCGCGGCATAGACGCCTTCCCGCCGGACGCCGGTGCGGCGGGCATCCCATTCGATGATGTCGGTGAGCATCGACATGGCGAGGATGACATTGCCGCCGGCGGCGACGCCCACCACCAGCCCGCGCAGCACCAGTGCCCAGACCGGCTCGCCAGGCGAGGCCAGCAGCCAGGAGAGCGAATAGAGGATGTAGGCCGAGCCGGCGACGATATAGGCCTCGCGCTTCCCATACCGCTTGCTGAAGCGGACGAGGAGCGGCGCGGTGGCGATGGTGGAGACGGTCATGGCGGCGCCGAAGGCGCCGAGGATGGAGAGGTCCAGCTTCAGCGCGTTCACCAGGAAGAAGATCATGGCGGCCTGGGTGGCGAAGACGCCGATCAGCTGGGCGAGCTTCACCGAGATCAGGCGGAGGAAATATTTGTTGGCCCAGAGCGCGCCCAGTTCGCCGGCGATGCCGACCACCGCCGGGCCACGATCGATGCTGCGGGCGCGGCCGGTGAGCAACACGGTGGCCATGGTGGTGGCGAGGATCAGCGTGCCGCCGATGACGCCGACGGTGGCGTAGCTGCTGCGTTCGCCCTTCCCCAGCGCCTCCAGCAGCACCGGCGCCATGGCGGCGGCGAGGAAGCCGCCCAAGGAGACGAAGACGATGCGCCAGGCGTGGATGCTGCTGCGTTCATGGTAGCTGTCGGTCATTTCCGCCGGCATCGCCATGTAGGGCACGTTGAACAGGCTGTAGCCCAGCGTGTAGGCGACGAGCGCGCCGGCGGCCCACAGCGTGAGCAGGGCCGGCGTGTCGAGGCCGGCAGGGGGCGCGAAGAAGGCCAGGAAGCTGAGCGCGGAGAGCAGCGCGCCGACGAACAGCCAGGGGCGGCGGCGGCCGAAGCGGCTGCGGGTGCGGTCGCTGGCCATGCCGATGGCGGGGTCGATGAGCATGTCGAGGATCTTGGTGGCGAAGATCAGGCCGCCGGCGATGGCGGGTTCGATGCCGAGGATCGACACCATGTAGAAGAGCGAGAGCGCGCCGATGCCATTCAAGAGGATGGCGACGCCGAGCGCGCCGACGGCCCAGCCGGCCTTCAGCGAGACCGGCAGCGCTTCGACGCGGGGCGGGGGGGCATTCATCGTGCTGTCACGCCACAGGCTTTGGCAAGAGGCTTGTGCCGCGCGGCGATGCTCCACCCTGCGGTCAGAGATCCTGCGCCGGCGGGCTAAACGGTAAGCCTAACGCGCCGTCTTTTCCGGCAGCAGCGCGGTTCGCGCGAACGGAGGATCGGCCCATGCGTCCCACAGGTTTCACACCCAAGACCCTTGCCCTGTTGCTGGCGACGACGATGCTGGCCGCGTGCGGCGGCAGCGATGGCGGCAGCAGCGGGCCGCGCACCATCCCGGCGCCGCCGATCGCGCCGGGCAGCGTCACGCCTTCGCCGCCGCCGCCGCCCGCGGTGACCGATCCGGCGCCGCCGCCATCCGAGAACAATACGCTGGAGTATCGCAGCTCCACCGGCGCCACCTCCATGAAGGCGATCGCCGCCTATGACCGCTCCGCCTTCGGGCAGGGCGTGACGGTGGGGGTGATCGACACCGGGCTGGGGTTGCTGGCGCGCGGGCTGTTCGAGGAGCGGATCCACACCGCCTCCACCGACATCGCCGGCATCCGCGGGCTGGAGGATCCGACCGGGCACGGCAGCGCGGTGGCCGCGATCATCGGCGCGGCGCGCGACGGCCGCGACATCCAGGGCGGCGCCTATCGATCGCAGCTGATGGTGCTGCGGACGGACACGCCGGACAGCTGCGTGACCAGCTGCGCCTTCAGCGGCGCCAACATCGCGCGGGCGCTGGACCATGCCCGGGTGAACGGCGCGAAGGTGGTGAACATCTCGCTGGGCGGCAGCCTGAGTTCGCAGGTGATCGATGCGGTGGACCGGGCGACGGCGGCGGGCATGCTGGTGGTGGTGGCCGCCGGCAACAGCAGCGCGGCGAGCCCCAACAGCTTCGCGCAGATCGCGGCGACCGATGTGGCGCGCGGGCAGGTGATCATCGCGGGTGCGCTGGACGAGCGCGGGGCAATCGCGGATTTTTCCGACCGCGCCGGGGGCTTCGGACGCTGGTTCCTGGCGACGGCGGGCGAGAATGTCCGCAGTTACGACCAATATGGCAATCAGGCGCGGGTGAGCGGCACGTCCTTTGCGGCGCCGAACGTGGCGGCGGCGGCGGCGCTGGTGGCGTCGGCCTTTCCCAACCTCAATGGCCGGGAGATCGCCGACCTGTTGCTGGACAGCGCGCGGGATTATGGCGCGAGCGGCACGGACGAGGTCTATGGCCGGGGCATCCTGGACCTGGAGCGGGCGTTCGCGCCGAAGGGCAGCGTGACGGTGCTGGGGACGGTGCAACCGATGGCGGCGACGCTGGTGGTGGACCCGGTGCTGGGCAACAGCGGCGCCATCGCGGGGGCGCTGGGCCGCGTGGTGGGGCTGGACAGCCTGAAGCGCGCCTATGTGATGACGCCCGAGGTGCGCCGGCTGGAGCGGCGGGCGACGCTGCTGTCCACGATGGCGCAGCCGGCGCGGTGGGCCGGGCAGGGCGGGATGAGCGCCGCGGTGCTGCCGGGGCCGGCGTTTCGCACCAGCGATGTCGGCAACCAGCCGCAGACGGGGTTCCGGCTTTCGGGCGCGCGGATGGTGACGCAGGTGGGCGCGGCGCAGCTGGCGGTGGGGCTGGGCCAGGGCGGGGGCTTTGCCCTCACGCCGGCCGATCCGACACGGCGGATGGCGGGCGGCATCGACATGAGCCTGTCGCTGGGCCGGCTGAGCATCGGGGCGGAGCGGGGGGAGGGCTATCATGCGCTGAACGCGGCGCGGCGTTTTGCGCTGGCCGGTGGGGAGGCGACGGTGGGCCTGCGCTATACGCGGCAGGCGGCGCGGGGCTCGGCGCTGCTGGGGGTGCGGACCGTCCATGGCGTGGCGCTGAACGCGGGGGCGGCGCTGCCGCTGGGCGCGGGCGTGACGCTGGAGCCGGCGCTGAGCATGGAGGCGCGGCGTTTTTCGCTGAACGGGGGGCTGGCGGCATCGGCGACGACGTCGCTGGCGTCTGCCTGGTCGGTGAGTTTGGCGGGGGAGGGCCGGCGGTTGGGCTGGCGGATGACGCTGTTGCAGCCGCTGACGGTGGAGGGGGGCAGCATCGCCTTCGACCTGCCGCGGGATTATGATTATGCCACCGAAAGCGCGCGGTTCGAGCGGACGCGGGCGGGCCTGCGCGAGGCGCGGCGGGTGATGGCGATGGCGGACGTGAGCGCGCCGGTGGGGCCGTTCGCGCTGTCCTTGCGGGGGTTTGCCGGGGGTGAGGCCGGGGTGGGGGCGATGGTGGCGGTGGGAACGGGGTTTTGAGCCGGAAGGGGCGGGGTTCAGGTGGCATCGATGAGCGGCGGCGGGGCTTCGGTGCAGCGGACGCCGTGCTTCCACGACATCCGCCGCCATGACATGACAAGGGGCGGCATCATTGCCGCGCCGGATTCATGCGCCGTTTGGTCAGGCGGCCACCGGGTTTCGGCGGCGGGCGGCGAAGCCGACCAGACCGAAACCAGCGATCATCATCGCCCAAGTGGCCGGCTCCGGAACGGCAGCGTTGGCCGCCACCGAGCCGACGGGATCGTTGAGGCGGATCTCGCTGACGGTATAATAATGCCCAGGTGTCGAAATCGAAAAATAGGCGATGCCAGGACCGCTGTAGGTGAAGAATGTAGGACCACTTACGGCCGCGAACCATTCATTGTCGACCACCGCGAGAACGTTCATGCTGGTGTCGTATAATGTAAGCTTCAGTGAACTGAACCAGCTCGCGTTCGCCTCAACATAAAAATAATCCGTCGTGGCGCCCGTCAGCGTGCCGGGTAGCACGATGCGACCATCGATGTTCGACAAATTGTCGAGCATGCCCGATGCGTTAACGCCAGCGAAACTACCCTTCCCAAAAATGTCATAGTAAGCACCCTCGACACCACCCCAAGTGAAGTCAACACCGAAATCTTTAAACTTGTCCCCAAGATCGCCATTTGGCGCCAGTCCATTGCGAAACCATGACGGCGGTACCGGAACGCTGTTCGGGTTGAAGCTGATAACGGCGTTGGCGCCATCAGTTAAAGAAGCGGCTGCGAGCGCTGCGACGATCAGATTGCGAAGCATATTAGCTCTCCATTACACGACAATTGTCACTTGACATGAAAATTTATGGACTAACTATAGCGCCATATGGGGGATGAAACAATGTTTGCTTCTTAAAAAATTTCTGAGCAATCCCATATGAATTATGCAAAAAATAGCAACGATCTTACATCGCGATTCTGGTCAATTCAGCCGATGCCTTCGGTGGTCATGGCGGTTTCGAGGGATTTGCGGACTTCCTCGAAGAACATTTCGGTGGTGAGCCAGGCCTGGTCGGGGCCGATGAGGAGGGCGAGGTCTTTGGTCATGTGGCCGGCCTCCACCGTCTCGATGCAGACGCGTTCGAGGATTTCGGCGAACTGCGTGACCTGCGGCGTGGCGTCGAGCTTGCCGCGGTGTTTGAGGCCGCCGGTCCAGGCGAAGATGCTGGCGATGGGGTTGGTGCTGGTGGATTTGCCGGCCTGGTGCTGGCGGTAATGGCGGGTGACGGTGCCGTGGGCGGCTTCGGCCTCCACCACCTTGCCATCGGGCGTCATCAAGACGGAGGACATGAGGCCCAATGAGCCGAAGCCCTGCGCGACCATGTCCGACTGCACGTCGCCATCGTAATTCTTGCAGGCCCAGATGAACTTGCCGCTCCATTTCAGCGCGCTGGCGACGAGGTCGTCGATCAGGCGGTGTTCGTAGACGAGGCCGGTTTTGCCGTAGGCGGATTTGAACTCGCGGTCGAACACGTCCTGGAACAGGTCCTTGAACTGGCCGTCATAGGCCTTGAGGATGGTGTTCTTGGTGCTGAGATAGACCGGCCACTGCCGGGCGAGGCCGTAGTTGAGGCAGGCGCGGGCGAAATCGCGGATGCTGTCGTCGAGGTTGTACATCCCCATGGCGACGCCGGACGAGGGATAGTGGAAGACCTCATATTCGGTGGGCGCGCCGCCGTCGTCCGGCGTGAAGGTCATGGTGAGCTTGCCGGGGCCGGGGACGCGGAAATCGGTGGCGCGATACTGGTCGCCGAAGGCGTGGCGGCCGACGACGATGGGGTCGGTCCAGCCGGGGACGAGGCGGGGGACGGACTTGATCACGATGGGTTCGCGGAAGACGACGCCGCCCAGGATGTTGCGGATGGTGCCGTTGGGGGATTTCCACATGCGCTTGAGGTTGAACTCCTCGACGCGCGCCTCGTCCGGCGTGATGGTGGCGCATTTCACGCCGACGCCATGTTGCCGAATCGCGTTGGCGGCATCGACGGTGATCTTGTCGTTGGTGCGGTCGCGCTCCTCGATGCCGAGGTCGTAATAGTGGAGGTCGACGTCGAGATAGGGCTTGATCAGGCGTTCGCGGATCCATTGCCAGATGATCCGGGTCATCTCGTCGCCGTCCAGTTCGACAACCGGGCCCACCACCTTGATCTTGCTCATGTCCGCTTCACTGCCTTCGCAAACCGCTGTTGCTGCCGGGTTAGCGGAGGGGCAAGCGGGCGGCAAGCGCCGAGACATCGGGCAGGGTCTCGAAATGGCCGGCGGTGGCGGAACCGCTGAAGCCGCTGCTGACCAGATGATCGATGAGGGCGGTGAAGGGCGCCCAGAAGCCATCGTCGCCGAGCAGCCAGACCGGCTTGGCGTGGAGGCGGAGGTTGCGCCAGCTGAGGATTTCGGCGAGCTCGTCGAGCGTGCCATGGCCGCCGGGGAGGCAGAGGACGGCGTCGGCGGCGTCGAACATCAGCGCCTTGCGGGCGTGCAGCGTGTCGACGACGATGGTTTCGGTGAGGCCGGGGAGGCAGACTTCCCAATCGACCAGGAAGCGCGGGATGATGCCGGTGACGGCGCCGCCGGCGGCGAGCGTGGCACGGCCGAGGACACCCATCAGGCCGAGCGAGCCGGCGCCGTAGATCAGGCGGACGCCGCGCGTCGCCAGCAAGGTGCCGACGGTTTCGGCAAGCGCGCGGTGGCGCGGGTCGGTGCCGTCGCGGGAGCCGCAGAAGACGAGGAGCGAGCGGATGTCGGGCGTCTGGGTGGCATCGTCCGGCCGGTCGAGGGGGTGCATGTCAGCCATGGGTGACGTCGAAGGCGGCGGTGAGGCGTTCGCCGGCGGCGAAAGGGCGGGTGCCGTGCCAGAGGAAGCTGGGGAACAGGGCGACGGTCCCTTCGACGGGTTCAAGGGTGGCGAGCGGGGGGAGGGGCAGGGCGAGTTCGGACGGGGGTTCGCCGAGCGTGAGCCAGCCGGATTGCGCCTGCCCGCCCATGGTTTCGGGAAGCGACAGGTAGATGGCGCTGCTGATCCAGCCCTCGGGGTGGACATGGGGGACATGGAACCCCTGGCCGGCGAGACGGACGGACCAGCTGCCGGTGAAGCGCCAGCCGGCGCGGGGTTGGGCGAGGAGCGGGTGGCCCTCGACCGGGGGCGGGAGCTGCGCGAGATAGGCGTCGACGGCGGCCTCTGCGGCGCGGCGGAGGCGGACGATCTCGGGCGCGGTGCGCAGGAACAGGGTGCCCACCGTTTGCGTGCCGCCGCGCAGCGATTGATCCAGTGGAGCGCGCTGCTGCGAGTGCAGGCCGCGCAGGTGATCGGCGATGGTGGCGAGGTCGGCGGGGGACAGGCCGAGGTCGAAGCGGCCCCAGAGATTGGCGCCGCCAAGCAGCCAGTCGGCGTGGGGGTTGCCGGCGAGGCGCCAGGCGGTGGCAAGGAGCGCCCACAGCAGGCGATTGTGCGGGGTGGTGGCGAGCAGGGGTTCGAGGAGGGCGGCGGCGGCGGCGCCGTCCCCCTGGCGCAGGCGGACGCGGGCGAGCGCGGCGCTGCGGTCGGCATCGTCGGGCAGCGTCAGCAGCAGCGTCTCGGCGGCGGGCGTGTTTCCGGCGGCGAGCTGCGCCTCGGCTTCGATCAGGGTGATGGCGGGCAGCGGGCCGACCGCGGCGCGGGCGCGGTCAGCAAGCGGCGGGACGGGTTCGCCGGCGGCCTGGGCGAGGCGGAGGCGGGCTTCCCAGAGCGGGCCGTCGGCAGGGTGGGCGGCCAGCGCGGCATCGAGGCCGCGGAGTGAATGGGCGCCTTCGCCGGCTTCCCAGCGGAGTTTGGCAAGGGCGAGCTGGCCTTCGGCCCAGGTGGGATCGGCGGCGACGGCGGCGGCGAGGGGATCGAGCCGGGCCGGGTCGCCTTCGGCCACGCGGGCCTGGGTTTCGGCGAGCAGGAGTGCGCGGTCGGCGGGGTTGAGCGCGCGGGCGCGGGCGTAGAGCGCCAGCGATGGCCGGCCGCGCTCGGCCTCCACCTGGGCGCGGGCGCTGGCGGCGAGCGGATGGTCGGGTTTCAGTTTCAGCGCGGTGTCGAGGATGTCGGCGGCCTTGTCATGCTCGCCGCGCTCGCGCAGCAGCAGGCCGAGCGAGGTCCAGACGCGATGGTCGTTGGGGGCGAGGCGGTGCGCCTGGGCCAGCGCCTCGCCGGCGAGGTCGAGGTTGCCCATGTCCTGCGCGGTGATCGCCATGTTGCGCCAGGGGTCGGCGAAATCCTTTTTCAGGCTGGTGGCACGGCGGTAGGCGAGGATGGCGCCGGCAGGGTCGCCTTCCGCAGCGAGGAAATTGCCCCAGTTGTTGGCGAGCTGATGGTCGCCGGGGATGAGCCGGTTGGCGGCGACGAACGCCGCGCGGGCAGCGGCGGGGTCACCGCGGCGGCGTTCGACAAGGGCGAGGAGATGCTGCGCCGGGCCGGTGTTGGGCGCGGTGCGCAGCAGCGACAGCAGGTCGGCGCGCGCGGCATCGAACGCGCCGGCGTTGAATTTCTGCAGGGCCTGGTTGAGCAGCATCGGGGCGGTCATGCGCGCCCGATGCGGCAGGCGCGGCGATTATTCAACCTTCAGGATGAGCGCGCCGTCGCCGTCGTCGATGTGGATGCGGCTGCCGTCGGGGGCCTCGCCCGACAGGATCAGGTCGGCGAGCGGGTCGGCGAGATGTTTCTGCACCGCGCGTTTCAGCGGCCGGGCGCCATAGACCGGGTCATAGCCGACGCGGGCGAGCCAGCGGCGGGCGTCCTCGGTCAGGTCGAGGCTGATCTTGCGGTCCTTCAGCATGGCTGCGACGCGGGCGACCTGGATGTCGACGATGGCGCCCATATGCTCGGGCGCGAGGCGGTGGAACAGGATGATCTCGTCGAGCCGGTTAAGGAATTCCGGGCGGAAATGGCCGCGCACCACCTCCATCACCGCGGGTTCGGCGAGCTTCACGTCGGCGCCGTCGGGCAGCGCGGCGATGGCGGCGCTCCCCAGATTGCTGGTGAGGATGATGAGGGTGTTGGCGAAATCGACGGTGCGGCCCTGGCCGTCGGTGAGCCGGCCGTCGTCCAGCACCTGGAGCAGGATGTTGAAGACATCGCCATGGGCTTTTTCGACCTCGTCGAACAGCAGCACCTGATAGGGGCGGCGGCGGACGGCTTCGGTCAAGGCACCGCCTTCGTCATAGCCGACATAGCCCGGCGGCGCGCCGATCAGGCGGGCGACGCTGTGCTTTTCCATATATTCGCTCATGTCGATGCGGGTCATGGCGCCGGGATCGTCGAACAGGAAGGCGGCGAGCGATTTCGTCAGCTCGGTCTTGCCGACGCCGGTGGGGCCGAGGAAGAGGAAGCTGCCGAGCGGCCGGCCAGGGTCCTGCAGGCCGGCGCGGCTGCGGCGGACGGCGGCACTGACCGCGGCGACGGCTTCGGCCTGGCCGATGACGCGCTTCCCCAGTTCGCCTTCCATGGCGAGCAATTTGGCGCGTTCGCCTTCGAGCATTCGGGCGGCGGGGATGCCGGTCCAGCGGCTGACGACTCCGGCGATGTCGTCGGCGGTGACTTCCTCCCGCACCATGGCGGCGCCGGTGGCGGCTTCGGCGTCTGCCAGCTGCCGTTCGAGTTCGGGGATGCGGCCGTAGGTGAGTTCGCCGGCGCGGGCGTAATCGCCGCGGCGCTGCGCCTGTTCGACCTCGATCCGGGCGGAGTCCAGCGCTTCCTTCAGCCGGGTGGAGCCGGCGAGCTTTTCCTTCTCGGTGGACCAGCGCAGGGTGAGGTCGGCGGATTGCGCTTCGAGGCGGGCGAGCTCGTCCTCCAGCGCGGCGAGGCGGTCGCGGCTGGCGGCGTCGCTTTCGCGCTTCAGCGCCTCGCGCTCGATCTTCAATTGGACGATGCGGCGGTCGAGGTTTTCGATTTCCTCGGGCTTGCTTTCCACCTCCATGCGCAGGCGGCTGGCGGCCTCGTCCATCAGGTCGATGGCCTTGTCGGGCAGGAAGCGGTCGGCGATGTAGCGGTTGCTGAGCGTCGCTGCGGCGACCAGCGCGCCGTCGGTGATGCGGACGCCGTGATGGAGTTCGTACTTCTCCTTCAGGCCGCGCAGGATGCTGATCGTGTCCTCGACCGTGGGTTCGCCGACATAGACGGGCTGGAAGCGGCGTTCCAAGGCCGCATCCTTCTCCACATATTTGCGATATTCATTGAGGGTGGTGGCGCCGATGGCGTGGAGCTCGCCGCGGGCGAGCGCGGGTTTCAGGAGGTTCCCGGCGTCCATCGCGCCTTCGGATTTGCCGGCGCCGACCAGGGTGTGCATCTCGTCGATGAAGAGGATGATGTTGCCGTCCGCGGCCTTCACCTCGTCGAGCACGCCTTTCAGCCGCTCCTCGAACTCCCCGCGATATTTGGCGCCGGCGATCAGGGCGCCCATGTCGAGCGCGAACAGGCTTTTGTCCTTGATGCCTTCGGGCACGTCGCCGTTGGCGATGCGCAGCGCGAGGCCTTCGGCGATGGCGGTCTTGCCGACGCCGGGTTCGCCGATCAGGACGGGGTTGTTCTTGGTGCGGCGGGCGAGCACCTGGATGGTGCGGCGGATTTCCTCATCGCGGCCGATGACGGGGTCGAGCTTGCCGGCGCGGGCGACCTCGGTAAGGTCCCGGGCGTATTTTTTGAGGGCGTCATAGGCGTTTTCCGCGCTGGCATTGTCCGCGGTGCGGCCCTTGCGCAGGCCCTCGATGGCGGTGTTGAGGGATCGGGGTGTCACGCCGGCGGCGGCGAGTGCCTTGCCGGCGTCGGTGGTGGTGGCGAGCGCGAGCGCGGTCAAGAGCCGTTCGACGGTGACGAAACTGTCCTTGGCCTTCGTGGCCAGTTGCTCGGCGCTGTCCAGCACGCGGACGGCGGCCTGGTCCCAGGCCATCTGGCCGTTGCCGCCGGTGACTTTCGGCAGTTTGGCGAGCGCGGCGTCGACGGCGGCGGTGGCGGCCTGCGGCTGGCCGCCGGCGGCGCGGATCAGGCCGGCGGCCATGCCCTGCTCGTCCTCCAGGAGCGCCTTCAGCAGATGCTCTGCGGTGACGCGGGGGTGGTCTTGGCGGAGCGCGACGGTCTGCGCGGCTTGCAGAAAGCCCTTGGCGCGGTCGGAAAATTGTTCGATGTTCATGGGTGGGGAGATAGTGTGGCTTTTGGGCAACACAAGGGCTTTGGAAGGCGGCGGTGCGTGACCAGTGATTTGAAGGCCATCCTCAGCGACGCCGACCATGCGGCGGCGATGTCTGAAGTTGCGCGGTTGTGGGGCAGCAAGAGAGACAGTGTCGAAGGCGAGCGCCTGGATGCGTTGGCCACGCTGATCGATGCTTATGAGGCGCAGTATCACGGCATGATCGATCAATGAGCGGCGCCATGAACCGGCTTTATTATGGCGACAACCTTCCCGTGCTGCGCGAGCATATCGCGGATGAAAGTGTTGATCTGATCTACCTTGATCCGCCGTTCAATTCGAACGCCGGCTATAACGTGCTGTTCAAGGCGGCTTCGGGAATGGGCGCCGACGCCAGTATCGAAGCGTTCGACGACACTTGGGCTTGGGGCACCGCGAGCAAACACGCACTCCTCGACATCCAGGCAGGCACTAATCGGACGCTTACCGTCATGATGAACGCCATGCACAAGGCCATCGGCGAAAACCCGTTGATGGCTTATCTGGCGATGATGGCTGTCCGCCTCGTCGAACTGCACCGCGTGCTAAAGTCGACGGGTAGCCTCTATCTCCACTGCGACCCGACTGCATCACACTATCTAAAGATGGTGCTCGATGCAGTGTTCGGGGCGGAGAATTTTCGAACGGAGATTAGCTGGAAGCGCCAAACCGCTCACAACGACGCTGCTCAAGGGCGCAAGCAATACGGCAACATTAGGGATATTATTTTCTTTTACACGAAATCTAAGGACTGGCGATTTAACTGGCTCTATACTCCCTACAGCGACGAGTATATTGAAAAGTTTGGTCGATACATCGAGCCTGATTCAGGTCGGCGATATTTTCTTGGAGACATTACGGCTCCCGGCGGAGCCAGCCCGCAAAAGCGCAATCCCCATTACGAGTTTCTGGGCGTCACCCGCTATTGGCGCTTCGCTGAAGAGCGAATGAAGCAAATGTATAATGAAGGTCGGATTGTCCAAACAGGGCCCGGTAAAGTGCCGAGGCAGAAACGATACCTTGATGAAATGCCGGGAGTTTCGCTTCAGAACGATTGGGGTGATATCCTGCCGGTCCAACCGCACTCGAAGGTCGACAAACACCTCGGTTACCCTACCCAAAAACCCCGCGCCCTGCTCGAACGCATCATCGCTGCCTCCTCAAACCCTGGTGATCTTGTCCTCGATCCCTTCTGCGGCTGCGGCACCGCCGTGGATGCCGCCGAAAAACTCGGTCGTCGCTGGATCGGCATCGACATCACTCACCTTGCCATCGGCATGATCGAGGACCGGATTCGCTCGGGCTATCCGGACGCGCAGTTCGAAACCATCGGCGTGCCTAAGGACCTTGCCAGCGCCGAACGCCTCGCCACGGAGGATCCGCACCAGTTCCAGCAATGGGTTTGTTGGCAGGTCGGCGGCTTCCCGCGCGAAAAGAAGGGTGGCGACAAGGGTGTCGACGGTTGGTTCCACTATCTTTCGGACAATGGAAAAATCGAAACTGGCGTGATCAGCGTAAAGGCCGGTGATAACGTCAACCCCACGATGCTGCGCGACCTTGGCCGTGTTATGGAACGCGATGGCCATCGCTTCGGCTTATTCATCATGAAGAAGGCGCCGACTTCCGGGATGGAGAAAGAGGCTGCATCACACCCCCTCATTCCCGTGCAGGTCGGCGGCGACCCACAGAACGTCCCTCGCTTTCCCGCCGTCCAAATCGTCACGCTTGCCGAACTGTTTCACGGAAAACGGCCCAAGCTGCCGCCGCTGATTTCGCCGGTGAAGAAAGCGAGCCGGGTGGAGATGCGCGCAAGCCATACGGCTGGTGCGCAAGGCGGGCTGAAATTGGGTTAGGGATATACGGCGGAGAGGGGACACCCCTCCGTCATGGTTGACCTTCGGTCGCCTTCGGCTCGCATGGCACGTCGCCTTGCAGGGGAGGAAAATTGAGGAGGGCGCATGAACAGGTTGACGCAGATGTTGGGGATCGAGCGGCCGATTGTGCAGGCTCCCATGGGGTGGATTGCGCGGAGCCAGCTGGCAAGTGCGGTGAGTGAGGCGGGGGGGTTGGGGATTATCGAGACGTCCTCGGGTGAGCTGGAGGTCATCAAGGGCGAGATCGCGCGGATGCGCGCGCTGACCGACAAGCCGTTCGGGGTGAATGTGGCGCAGGCGTTCGTGCGGGATCCGGGGATCGTGGATTTCATCATCGGGCAGGGGGTGAAATTCGTGACGACTTCGGCCGGGGACCCGACGCGCTATACAAGGCAGTTGAAAGAGGCCGGGCTGACGGTGTTTCATGTCGTGCCGCACCTGGCCGGTGCGCTGAAGGCGTTCGATGCGGGCGTCGATGGCCTGGTGGTGGAGGGCGGCGAGGGCGGCGGGTTCAAGAATGGGCGCGATGTGGCGAGCATGGTGCTGCTGCCGCTGGTGCGCTCCCACACCGACCTGCCGATCATCGCGGCGGGCGGGATGCTGTGCGGGCGGACGATGGCGGCGGCGTTCGCACTGGGGGCGGACGGGATTCAGCTGGGCACGCGGATGGTGAGCGCGGCGGAAAGCCCGGTGCATGCGAACTGGAAGAATGCGATCCTGGCGGCGCGGGAGACGGATACAGTGTTCCTGAACCGGCAGGGGCCGGGGCCGGCGCTGCGGGCGTTGCGGACGGCGAAGACGACGCGGCTGGAGCTGGAGCCGGGGCCGAACATGCTGGCCGAGTTCGGGCGGGCGACCGACCTGTATTTCGGCGGCGACATGGAGGCCTCGATCGCGCTGTCGGGACAGGTGGCCGGGCGGATCGATGCGGTGCGGCCAGTAAAAGACATATTGGACGAGATCATGGCGGACTATGCGGCGGTTCGGGCGGGGTTGCCGGCTTGACGCGCGCGGGGTGAGACACAACATCCGCGCCATGCGAAAACTGTTGTGGATCGCACTGGGGATCGGCGGGCTGCTCTGGTCGGGGCTGGCCTGGCTATTCTATTGGCTGGCAGGCAGTGGCCAGGCGGCGGTCAACAGCCTGACGCGCTTCTTCGAGCTGAACCCGGCGAGCACGCAGTGGCTGGCGGACACGCTGGCGGTGGCGGGGCCGGCGATGCAGGTGGTCGTGGTGGCGCTGTGGCTGGTCGGGATGGCGCTTCTGCTGCTGCTGGGGTGGCTGGTGCCGCGGCTGCGGCGCAAGGCGGCGGCGGTGATCGTGGAGGGACGCGCGGTGGCCGCGGCGATGGCGGAGGGGCAGCGGCCGGTGCTCGATCCACTGATCCGGGAGCGGCTGGGCCCCGGGTCAAACCCGGGGTGACGGGGTAGCAGAGAGCGCGGTCAGGCGTTGGGGATGTTGGGGTCGCGGTGGGCTTGTTCGGCGGCTTCCTCGCGGGCGACGGGGTTGCGGTTGGCGCGTTTGCGCCAGAACCAGGCGAGCGCGCCGACCGCGAGCAGCAGCACGGCGATCAGCGTCATGAACATGAGGCTGGGGACCATTTCATTCGACGTCATGGGCGTGTTTCCTGCCACGCTTCCCTGACGCGACTACGCGGGCGGATGGGGTTCGTTCCGGTGGCCTATCGCGCCCCGGCCTTCTGCGCCTGTTGCCAGGCAAGGTCGGCCAGCGGTTCGACGGTGGCGCTCATCGCCTTGGCATGGGCGTTGGAGGCGGTGCCGCGAACCACCCGCCCGCGGATGCCGTGGACGATGGCGGCCAGACGGAACATGTTGTAGGCGATGTAGAAATCCATGTTGGCGACCACTTGCGCCGGGTCGCGGCCGAGGTTTGCGCAATAGCGGTCGATATAGTCCATCTCGGTCGGGATGTTCATCGCGCCGAGATCGCAGTTGATGAGGCCGACGGTGCCGGTGGGGGGCATGCGGTACATCATCAGGTGGTAGCTGAAATCGGCGAGCGGGTGGCCGAGGGTGGACAGTTCCCAGTCGAGGACGGCGAGCACCTTAGGCTCGGTCGCGTGGAAGATCATGTTGTCGCAGCGATAGTCGCCGTGGACGACGGCGGTTTCCTCGCCGGCGGGGATGTTGGCGGGGAGCCATTCGACGAGGCGGTCCATGGCGGGGACGCGGCCGGCGGCCTCGTCCTCGAGATATTGCTTGCTCCAGCGACCGATCTGGCGGGCGAAATAATTGCCGGGCTTGCCGAAGTCGGCGAGGCCGATCGCGGCGGGATCGAAGCTGTGGAGCTGGGCCATGGTATCGCACATGGCGTGGAAATAATCGCGGCGGGCCGGCGTGGCGACGTCGGGGAAGGTGCCGTCCCAGATGATGCGGCCGTCGACACAGTCCATGATGTAGAACCAGGTGCCGACGATGTTGTCGTCGGTGCAGAGGCCGAAGGTTTCGGGGGCGGGGAAGCCGGCGGCGTGGAGCGCGGTGATGACACGATATTCGCGGTCCACGGCGTGCGCGCTTTTCAGCAAGGTGCCCGGGGGTTTGCGGCGCATCACATAATTGCGGCGCGGGGTGAGGAGTTTGTAGGTGGGGTTGGATTGGCCGCCCTTGAACTGCTGGACGGTGAGGGGGCCGGCGAAATCGCGGACATTTGCCTGCATCCAGGCTTCGAGGGCGGCGGCGTCGAAGCGGTGGGCTTCGCGCACGTCGCTGGTGCCGGAGAATTGTTCCTGACGGCTGGTGTCGCTCATGTCCGCTCCCGCTCGATTGCGCGCCAGCCGATATCGCGGCGGTGGTGTTCACCGCGCCAGCTGATCTTTTCGACGGCAGCATAGGCGGATGCGGCGGCGGCTGTCACGCTGTTCCCCGTGCCGGTGATGGCGAGGACGCGACCGCCGGCGGTGACCAGCGCGCCATCGTCGCGGCGGGCGGTGCCGGCGTGGAAGATGAGGGCGTCGGCGCCGTCGGCGCCGTGGATGACATCGCCTTTGGCGGGCGTGGCGGGATAATGTTCGGCGGCCATGACCACGGTGAGCGCGCTCTGGTCGTGCCAGGCGGGGGTGATGGTGTGGAGGGTGCCGGTGGCGACCGCCAGCAGGGTTTCGACGAAGTCGCCGGCGAAGCGGGGCATCAGCACCTGGGTTTCGGGGTCGCCGAAGCGGCAGTTATATTCGATCAATGTCGGAATGATTTCCGTGTCCGCGAATTCCGGGGGCGGAACGGGCGTGAGCATCAGCCCGGCGAACAGCACGCCCTGATAGGGGGTGCCGCGCGCGGCCATGGTGGCGATGGTGGGATGGATGATCTCGGCCATGACGCGGGCTTCGAGTTCGGGGGTGAGGACGGCCGCGGGCGAATAGGCGCCCATGCCGCCGGTGTTGGGGCCGCTGTCGCCTTCCCCCACGCGCTTGTGGTCCTGGGCGCTGCCGAAAGGGAGCGCCGTGGTGCCGTCGGTGAGGACGAAGAAGCTGGCTTCCTCGCCGATGAGGCATTCCTCGATGACGGCTGCCGCCCCGGATTCGGCGAAGATTGTGTGGAGGGCGGCGCTAGCCTCGGCGTGGCTGGTGGCGACGGTGACGCCTTTGCCGGCGGCGAGGCCATCGGCCTTGACCACGATGGGGATCGGCTGGGTGGCGAGATGCTCGAGCGCGGGGGCGAGCGCGGTGAAGGCGCGGTAGCGGGCGGTGGGGATGTCCGCCTCGTCGCAGAGTGCCTTGGTGAAGCCCTTGCTGGCTTCGAGTTGGGCGGCAGCGCGCGAGGGCCCGAAGACCGGGATGTTGGCGGCGCGCAAGGCGTCGGCGACGCCGGCGACGAGGGGGGCTTCGGGGCCGATGACGACGAGGGCGATGTGGTGTTCGAGGGCGAAGGCAGTGACGGCGGCGGGGTCGCAGGGGTCGAGCGGGACGCAGGTGGCGAGCGGGGCGATGCCGGGGTTGCCGGGGGCACAGAAGAGTTGCCCGCAGCGCGTGGACTGGCGGAGTTTCCAGGCCAGCGCATGTTCGCGGCCGCCGCTGCCGAGGAGGAGAATGGGGAGGGTCATGAGGGGCGATTAGCGGGATTTCAGGAGAGGGGAAGTGTCGTTCAGCTGACGCGCCAGAAGCTGCCGGTCTCACTGACCCCCTGCGGGCTTTCGCAGGCCATGTCGATGCGCTGGTTGTCGCCGGTGACGGTGCCGTTGCAGCGCACGGAAAAGCCGGGTGCGCCGGTGAGGGTGAAGCTGACGTTGCGGCCGGTGACGGCGCCGCCGCTGCCTGGCAACAGGGTGCCGTCGAGCGGGTTGTGGAAGGTGAAGAGGTTGCCCTGCTGCTGGAGGCGCAGGGTGACGCTTTCGCGGTCGGTCCAGACGCCGCTGATGTCAACGGTGGCGAGCGTGGCCATGGCGCTGGTCCGGACATCGGTGTTGGGGGCGGTATTGGGGGCGGCGGCTGCGGTGGTCGGCTCGGCGCCGCTCGGCGCCGTTGGGGCTGGTGATGCCGGCGCCGGGTTGGGGGTGAAGCCGCTGTTGCCGCCGGTGGTTCCGATGGCGGGGGCGGGGCCCCTGTCGCGCTTGCCGCTGGTGCCGATCCAGGCGGCGGTGACGGTGGCGGTGGCGCCGATCAGCGCGACGAGCAGGACGACCATGTTGTTTGACGCCACGATGCTGCCTCCCCGCGGTGAATGTTAACCCGCGCTGGCGGGCGCTTCAAGGCGTGGCTTTCGCGTCGCTACTGCGCCCGCTATGATGGCGTGATGTCCGGCGCGCCCGCCCCCAACACACCCGAATATTCGGTGGCCGAGCTGGCCGGGGCGATCAAGCGCACGGTGGAGAGCGCGTTCGGGCTGGTGCGGGTGCGCGGCGAGATATCCGGGCTGAAGCGCGCCGGGTCGGGGCATCTTTATTGCAGCCTGAAGGATGCCGACGCGGTCATCGACGCGGTGATGTGGAAGGGCGCCGCCAATGCGCTGAAGTTCCGGCCGGAGGATGGGCTGGAGGTGGTCGCCACGGGCCGGCTGACCACCTATCCGGGGCGCTCCAAATATCAGATCGTGATCGAGCGGCTGGAGGTGGCGGGCGTGGGCGCGCTGCTGGCGCAGCTGGAGGCGCGTCGGCTGGCGCTGGCGGCCGACGGGCTGTTCGATGCGGCAAGGAAGCGCCCGCTGCCCTATCTGCCGGCGCATATCGGCATCGTCACCTCGCCGACGGGGGCGGTGATCCGCGACATCCTGCACCGGCTGGCGGATCGCTTTCCCCGCCGCGTGACGCTGTGGCCGGTGCTGGTGCAGGGCGAGGACGCGGCGCGGCAGGTGGCCTCCGCGATCGCGGGGTTCAATGCCATGGACGATGCGCCCGACCTGCTGATCGTGGCGCGCGGCGGCGGCAGCATCGAGGATCTGTGGGCGTTCAACGAGGAGGTGGTGGTGCGTGCGGCGGCGGCGAGCGCCATCCCGCTGATCAGTGCGGTGGGGCATGAGACCGATACCACGCTCATCGACTTCGCCAGCGACCGGCGGGCGCCGACGCCGACCGCGGCGGCGGAGATGGCGGTGCCGGTGCGGGCGGAGCTGCTGGACACGCTGACGACGCTGGCATTGCGCGCGGCGCGGGCGGAGCGGCGGGGTCGGGGGCGGGCGAAGGAGCGGCTGGCGGCGGCGCGGTTGCCGCGGCCGATGGCGCTGACCGGACTGAAACGACAGCGGCTGGACGAGCTGGCGGAGCGGCTGCCGCGCGCCTTGTCGGCTCGGGCGGTGGCGGCGCGGGGGCGGCTGGCGCGACTGGCGCTGCGGCCGGCGCTGCTGCTGGTGGGCACTGCGCACAGCCACGAGCGGGTGGCGCGGCTGGGCGAGCGGGCCGGGCGCGCGGTGGTGGCGCGGCGGGAACGGGCGGCGACGCGGCTGGGCTCGGCGGCGCGGCTGCTGCTGACGCTGGGGCCGGAGGCGACGCTGGCGCGGGGCTATGCCATCGTGACGGCGCCCGATGGCCGCCTGGTGCGCTCGGTGCGGGCGGTGCCGGCGCGGTTCGCGCTGCGCTTTGCCGATGGCACGGTGGCGGCGGCGCTTGACGGGGCGGGCGCGGCGCCTAAACGCGGGGTGAAGCCGGGCCCGCAGGGGTCGCTGTTCTGAGGCGGAGGGTATGATGCTGAACTTCTCGACCGGCCGCGCGGCGCGGCTTCGCTATCTGTCCGGCAGTTTCCAGGTGCTGTCGCAGGGCGACCATGTGCTGTGCGCGGTGACGCAGCGGCGGATTCCGCTGAACGACCTCAGATACTGGAGCCATGAGTTGCAGGAGGCCTATGCCAGCGGCGAGATCGCGGTGGCGCGCTATGGCGAGATGAAGAAACAGGGCCGGATTTGAGGCTGGCGCTTCTCGCGCTGCTGATGGCGGGGTGCGCGGGATCGGCGCCGCCGGCCGCCGTTCCGGCCACGCGGGCGGCGCCCGCGCCGGTGGCGCCGGCGCGGGTGATCGATACCAGTTTCGCGCTGAACGGCGTGGTGACGCAGGGCGGGCTGCTGACGGGCGTGGCGCCGGAGGGGACGGTGGCGCTGCGGCTGGATGGCATGGACATCAGGCTGGATGCGGCGCGGCGCTTTGCCTTTGGCTTTGGCCGCGATGCCGGCGGGCTGGCGACGCTGGACGCGGTGCAGCGCGACGGCACGGTGCTGCGGCAGGTGTTGCGGGTGGCGCCGCGCAGCTGGAAGATCGACCGGCTGCCGGCGCTGGGCAGCGTGACCGGGGAGACCAACCCCGAATATGAAGCGCTGCGGGCCAGCGAGACGGCGCAGCTGCGCGCCGGCAAGGCGGTGGTGAGCGCGGAAACGGGCTGGACGCAGCGCTTCATCTGGTCGGCGGCGGGGCGGATCAGCGGGGTCTATGGCAGCCAGCGCATCCTGGGCACGGTGGAGCGGCAGCCGCATTATGGCGTGGACATCGCCGCGCCCACGGGGACTCCGATCGTGGCGCCGGCGGACGGCGTGGTGGTGCTGGCGCGCGGGCCGTTCAGCCTGGAGGGCAATGCCATCATGCTGGACCATGGCCGCGGGCTGGTGAGCCTGTTCCTGCACCTGTCCAAATTCGAGGTGAGCGAGGGCCAGCGGGTGCGGCAGGGCGAGCGGCTGGGGCGGATCGGCACCACCGGGCGCTCGACAGGCCCGCACCTGCACTGGGGCATGACGCTGGTGCAGCCCGGGGTGGTGGCGACGCCGATCAGCGCGGCCGACGAGGTGCGGATCGATCCGGCGCTGCTGGTGCCGGCGCCGGTGAACGGCCGCACGCCATGAGCGACCAGGGGGCACGGATCGCGCGGTTTCTGGCGGATGCCGAGCGGCTGGCGGCGGCGGGGCAGCATGCCGATGCCCATGCGGTGCTGGAGCGGGTGCTGGCCCTGGACCCGGACAATCCGCGCGCGCTGAACACGCTGGCGCTGCGGGCGCTGAACGTCGGGCGCGATCCGGCGCGGGCGCGGGCGATGCTGGAGCGGGCGGTGGCGCGCGATCCCGGCGCCGCGGCGCTACGGCTGAATCTGGCGGATGCCTGCCGGGCCGGCGGGGATCGCGCGGCGGAACTGGCGGCGCTGGAGGGGGCGCTGGCGCTCGACCCCTATCTGGTGCCGGCGCTCATCCGCAAGGCGCAGGCGCTGGAGGCGACGGGGGGCCCGGCAGTGCCGGTGTGGAAGGCGGTGCTGGCGACGACTCCGCCCGGGCCGGAGCGCCCGCCGGCGCTGGCGGCGGTGCTGGCGCATGCGGCGCGGCAGGTGGCGGCGGATGGCGAGGCGACCTGGGCGAGAATCGCGCCGGCGCTGGCCGCGGCGCGGACGGCGGAGACGGCCCGGGTGGACCATGCGGTCGAGCATCTGCTGGGGCGCAAACGGATTTACCTGAACGCGCCGACCGGCCTGCATGTGCCGAAGCTGCCGGCGGACGAATTCTTTGCCGAATCGCATTTCCCCTGGCTGGCGGGGCTGGAGGCGGCGGCGGCGGGCATCAGGGCGGAGGGGGCGGCGCTGCTGGCGGAAGGCGGCGGGTTCGCGCCTTATGTCGCCTATGCGCCGGGCACGCCGGTCAACCAGTGGGCGGAGCTGAACCACAGCCCGCGGTGGGGCGCGCAGTTCCTGTGGCGCGACGGCGTGGCCAACGCGGCGCTGCAGGCGCGATGCCCGGCAACGGTGGCGGCGCTGGCGGCAATCCCGCGGCTGGACATTCCGGGGCGGGGGCCGACGGCCTTCTTCAGCCTGCTGGCGCCGAAGACGCGGATCCCGCCGCATACCGGGGTCACCAACGCGCGCGCCATCGTGCACCTGGCGCTGGTCGTGCCGGAGGGCTGCCGGTACCGCGTGGGCTCGGAGGAGCGACGCTGGGTGGAGGGGCGGGCGTTCGTGTTCGACGACAGCATCGAGCATGAGGCGGTGAACGACAGCGACGAGACCAGGCTGGTGCTGATCTTCGACGTGTGGAACCCGTGGCTGGGCGCGGCGGAGCGGGACATGCTGCGGGCGCTGTTTCCGGCGCTGGACGCGCATCGGGGCGGGGGGACGTTCGGCGGTTAGGTCGGCTGTTGCTATGTTGCAACAGTGGCGCCAACAAACCTGCTGTCATGGTGCCTGCGCTTTACAGTGCAGCGAAGTTTTGGTGAATGGCACATTAAGCCGAAAAGGCCGGGTTGGCGGTGCTGCCGCTGACCCAAAGCGGATGAACCGCGTTGGACGGGGGGTTGCGGAAGCTGGGTTTCAGCGGATGCGGGTTCCCTTCCAGGTTCAAACAACGTGAAAGGACTGGACACGTGTTGATTGAAAACCAAGCTCTGACCCGGGCGGCGCTGCGCGCTGGCGCGGCGTCGTTCGCGCTGTCGCTGGCGCTGCTTTCGGGTGTCGCGCAGGCGCAGACACCGGCGCCGACGCCTGCCGCCGCGGCAGCTGAGGCCGCGGATGCCGACACGATCGTGGTGACCGGTTCGCGGATCGCGCGCCCCGACCTCGAATCGGTGAGCCCGGTGGCGGTGGTTTCCAGCCAGGAAATCGCGCTGAAGGGGACGGTCAACGTCGAGGAAGTGCTGAACGAACTGCCGCAGTTCATTCCCAGCCAGACGGCCTTTTCGAACAACCCGGGCGACGGCGCGGCGACCATCGACCTTCGCGGTCTGGGCGCGGGGCGGACGCTGGTCCTGGTCAACGGCCGCCGCTGGGTGAGCTATGACGTCACGCAGCTGATCGATTTGAACACGATTCCGGCGGCGCTGATCGAGAGCACGCAGGTGCTGACGGGCGGCAGCTCGGCCGTTTACGGCTCGGACGCCATCTCGGGCGTCGTCAACTTCATCATGAAGAAGGACTTCCAGGGCGTTCAGCTGGATGCGCAATATCGCATCACCGGCAGGGGCGACGGCGGCACCTTCAACGCCAACGCGACAATCGGCGGCAATTTCGCCGACGGCAAGGGTAATGCGACGCTGTTCATCGGCTACATCAAGCGCGACCCGATCTTCCAGGGCGAACGCGAGTTCAGCCGGCGCACCGTGTCCGAAGCCGGCGACGGCACCACCTTCTTCGGGGGGTCGGGTTCGGTGCCAGGAACGCGCTTCACCGTGCCGAGCAATCCTGTCTATTCGTCGGCCGGCATTCCCGCGCCGCTGGTGCCGGGCAACAACCTGTTCCTGCAGAATGGTTCGACCCGTCCTTACAGCGGCACGACAGACGCCTTCAACTTCGCGCCGGACAATTACCTGCAACTGCCGCAGGAGCGTTGGCTGATTGGCGGCTTCGCCAATTATGAAGTCAACGAGCATCTCGATTTCTACACCGAGCTCGCCTACATCAACAATCGGGTGCCGACGCAGCTGGCGGCGACCCCGATCAGCGGGAACTTCACGATCCCGACGACCAGCAGCTTCTATGCGCCGGCGGTGCAGTCGGCGTTTCAGGCGATCGATGCCGGGCAGGTGCGTTCGATCACCAACAACACGTTCCTGGATGCGCCGAACGACGGCCGGATCACCATCGGCATCGGCCGCCGGATGCAGGAAGTCGGGCCGCGGATCAGCTCGAACGAGCGGCAGGCCTTCCGTATCCTGATGGGCGTTCGCGGTGCCATCGCGGGGGACTGGGGTTATGACGCCTATTACAGCTACTCGCGGACGACGGCGCTGGAATCGCAGTTCGGCAACGTGTCGCGCAGCCGTTTCAGCCAGGCGCTGCTGGGTTGCCCCACGGGTTCGGCGGCGGGTTGCGCCCCGCTGAACATCTTCGGGCCCGGCAACATCAGCCCGGCGGCGGCCAACTTCGTGAAGGTCGACACCAAAAACCAGACGACGATCGCGGAGCAGGTGGCGAACTTCGCCATCACCAATGGCAATCTGTTCGACCTGGGTCTGGGCGCTTCGCCGGTCGCCGTGTCGATCGGGGGTGAATATCGCTCCGTGCGTGGCCAGTTCGCGCCGGACTTCATCCTGTCTTCGGGTGATGTCGTGGGCTTCAACGGCGGCCAGCCGACCGGCGGTGGCTACAACATCCGCGAAGTGTTCGGCGAACTGAAAATCCCGATCCTGGCGGATCGGCCCTTCTTCCACTCGCTGGAGCTGTCGGGCGCGGCGCGCTATTCGGATTATTCGAACAGCACCGGTGGCGTGTTCACCTATGCCTATGGCGGCAGCTGGGCGCCGGTGAAGGACATCCGGTTCCGTGGCCAGTATCAGCGCGCCATCCGTGGCCCGACGATCTTCGCCTTGTTCCAGGGGTCGGCGGAAAGCTTCCCGGCGTTTACTGATTATTGCCGCCTCGCGGTGGCGGTGAGCAACAGCACGCTGAACGCGAGCTGCCGCGCCAACGGTGTTCCGGCGGCGCTGATCGGGACTTCGTTTGGGTCGGGCAATTCCCAAATCCGTGCGACGGTTGGGGGCAACCCGAACCTGAAGGAAGAAACCAGCGACACCTTCAGCGTGGGGACGGTCATCCAGCCGAGCTTCGTTCCGGGCCTGTCGATCACGGTCGATTACTATAACGTGAAGATCAAGGATGCCTTCTTCGCGCCGGGCGCCACGAACATTCGTGATGCCTGCTTCGGGACGGCGGCCAATGGGTATCAGCCGTTTGACACGAGCTTCTGCGCCCTGATCCCGCGTGATCCGGTCAACTTCGAGGTGGACCGTCTGGTCAACCTGACGGCGAACTCGGGCTTCCTGCAATCGCGCGGGATCGACTTCGAGGTGCGCTATGGCATGCCGCTCGACTTCGGGGTGATGGGGGCCGAGGAAAGCCGCCTGAACTTCCGCCTGTCGGGCACCCGGCTGCTGAAATATCTGTTCAACCCGCTGGCCGGCATTCCGGACCTCCTGGTCGATTGCACGGGTCGCTTCGGCGGCACCTGCGGTGATCCCTATGCGAAGTGGCGCGGCAGCTTCAGCACCACCTTCATCTCGGGTCCGTTCACCGGCCAGGTCCGCCTGAACTATGTCGGTCCGTCGGAAGATGATGAAACGCAGGGCCCGGTGTCGGTGACCAAGCTGAAGGGCCGGGTCTATACCGACCTGTCCTTCTCTTGGGACATCAACGACCGTTTTGCGGCGACCTTTGGCGCCAGCAACCTGTTCGACCTGACGCCGCCGATCATCGGCGACCTGAACAACCAGCAGATGAACACCTATCCGAGCACCTATGATCCGCTCGGTCGCCGCTTCTTCGTGGGGCTGCGTTCCAAGTTCTAATATCAGGCCCGCAAGGGCTGACCTGATGGCGGGGCCGTTCCAAGGAACGGCCCCGTTTTTTTGTGTGCGGTTTTTTTGGTGTGCGCATCGCTTGGTGCAAAAAACCGGGTCCCACTTTTTTGCGCGATGCTCCCGGCCCTGGCCCTTGCGCGAATCCCGATGCTTCGCCACCGGTGGGCCATGGCCTCCGGACTGTTGCTGCTGTTGGATGACGTGGCCGCCATCGCCAAGGTGGCGGCGGCGAGCATCGATGATACCGCGGCGGCGGCGGCGCGGGCGAGCGCCAAGGCGGCGGGCGTGGTGATCGACGATGCCGCGGTGACGCCCGGCTATGTGGTGGGCTTTGCCGCCGACCGCGAGGTGCCGATTGTCGCCAAGATCGCGCGCGGATCGCTGTTCAACAAGCTGGTGATCCTCCTGCCGGTCTGCATCGCGCTGTCGGCGCTGGCGCCCTGGGCGATCACGCCGCTGCTGTTCGCGGGCGGTGCGTTCCTGGCGTTCGAGGGGGCGGAGAAACTGTGGGAGATGCTGCATCCGCATGCCGAGGCGGCGGCGGAAGTGGTGACCGATCCGGTGGCGCATGAGGCCGCCATGGTGAAGGGGGCGATCCGCACCGACTTCATCCTGTCGGCGGAGATCATGGCGATTTCGCTGGCGACGGTGACCGACAAGCCGCTGTGGGAGCAGGCGATCGTGTTGGCGGTGGTGGCGATCGGCATCACGGTGGCGGTCTATGGCACGGTGGCGGCGATCGTGAAGGCGGACGACGCCGGCGTGGCGCTGGCGAAGCGGCGGAGCGGGATTTCGCGGGCCATCGGGCGCGGGCTGGTGGCCGGCATGCCGAAGGTGCTGAAGCTGCTGTCGCTGGTGGGCATGGCGGCGATGCTGTGGGTGGGCGGCGGCATCATCCTGCACAGCCTGGAGGAATGGGGGCTGGGCGGGCCGGCGCATGTGCTGCATGATTTCGCCGCGGGCCTTCCCGGGGGCGCGGTGGTGGAATGGCTGGCGAACGCCGCGGGCGGCGCGCTGGCGGGGTTGGTCGTGGGCGGCGTCATCGTGGCGGGCCTGCATCTGGTGAAGGGCAAGGCATGATCATCGTGCATCATCTGAACAACAGCCGCTCCCAGCGGATCCTCTGGCTGTGCGAGGAGCTGGGGCTGGACTATGACATCCGGCATTATACGCGCGACGCGACGACCAATCTGGCGCCGCCGGAGCTGAAGGCGGTGCATCCGCTGGGGAAATCGCCGGTGATCGAGGATGACGGCGTGCGGGTGGCGGAATCGGGGGCGATCGTCGATTATCTGATCCGGCGCCATGGTGCCGGCAAGCTGGCCGCGCCGGCGTCGAAGCATGAAGCCTATCTGGAATGGCTGCATTTCGCCGAAGGCTCGGCGATGCTGCCGTTCATGCTGGCGCTCTACACCGGCCGGCTGGGGGAGGCGGCGGCGCCGTTGCAGCCGCGCATCCAGGAACAGATCGCCAGTCACCTGGCCTTTTTCGATGCCGAGCTGGGCGACCGGGAATGGCTGCTGGGAACGCTGACGGGGGCCGACATCATGATGAGCTTCATCGCCGAGTTCGCGGCGAAGCAGGGGATCGGCGGGCCAAGGCTGGCGGCCTATGCCCGGCGCTGCCAGGCGCGCCCGGCGTGGCAGGCGGCGGCGGCGAAGGGCGCACCCTATCTATGGCGACTGGATTGATGGCGGCTGGGGCGTGAAAAAAAGGCGCCCCGTATCGAACGGAGCGCCTTTGTTTCTACCGGCCGGGGTCAGGCGGCGACGGTATTGATGCCACGGCGGCGGCGCACGGCGCTGCCGACCAGGCCGAAGCCCAGGATGAACATCGCCCAGGTGGCGGGTTCGGGCACGACTGCGGTCGCCAGATTGTCGACTTCGAAGGAATTGGCTTCCGAGCTCAGCGTGATGCTGGTGACACGGTCGCCGCCGAAATCGAAGAAGTAACGGCGGTTGGTCGCGGCAGCGCCCTGGTCCCCGTTCGGCGTGGCCGTCAGGTCCGCACCGGTCAGCGTTTGCGTGTAACCGCCCGTCCCGTTGAAGGTGATGCTGTTGTACGCATCGATCGAGCCGATGTAGAGGCTGAACGACTTGATCGCGGTGGGCAGGGTGATGGTCGCCGAACCGCCACCGAGGACGGCAAGATATTGCGTGTCATCCTGTGCCGGCGCGGCAGCGATGCCACCGGTGGTGCCGGTGTAGTAACCGAAGTTGGCCCCGGTGATGGTATAGCCGGCCGGCGGTGTGGCGGATTCGAAATCCAGAACCACCGTTTCGCCGGCTCCCGGCGCGACGTCGAACGCGATCGACGTGAAGGAAACCACTGCCTGTGCCGATCCGGCGGCGAGCAGGGCAGCGACAGCTGCAACAAATTTCATTGATCATACTCCTGATCGTCCGAACCCTTCCGGACGATGCCCCACATCATGCAACACTCGTGCCAACTGGAGAATGTCGTAAAATCAATCGTTTGCCCCGACTCGAGATGAACGGCGTGTAAAAAGGCTTTACATAATTAACAAACGTTAATCCATTTATTTTATTGGGTTTTATCTGCTTTTTCCCCTTTTGAAGGGGAACTTGTTGGGAGATGCGGAATCCCGTCAATCGCGGAAGGGATCGCGCACCAGGATCGTGTCGTCGCGCTCGGGGCTGGTGCTGACCAGGGCGACGGGACAGTCGATCAGCTCCTCGATGCGGCGGATATATTTGATCGCCTGGGCGGGCAGCTGTGCCCAGCTGCGGGCGCCGGCGGTGGAGTCGGACCAGCCGTCGAACTCTTCGTAGATCGGCGTGACGGCGGCCTGTTCGGCGGGGTGCGCGGGCAGGTAATCGAGCGTGCGCTCGCCGAGGCGGTAACCGGTGCAGATACGCAAGGTGTCGAAACCGTCGAGCACGTCGAGCTTGGTGAGCGCGATGCCGGTGATGCCGCCCACCGCGGCGGACTGGCGGACGAGCACGGCGTCGAACCAGCCGCAGCGGCGCTTTCGGCCGGTGACGGTGCCGAATTCATGGCCGCGCTCGCCCAGGCGTTGCCCGATGGCGTCATCGAGCTCGGTGGGGAAGGGGCCGGCGCCGACGCGGGTGGTGTAGGCCTTGACGATGCCGAGCACGAAATCGATCGCGCCCGGCCCCAGCCCGCTGCCGCTGGCGGCGGTGCCGGAGACCGTGTTGGAGGAAGTGACGAAGGGGTAGGTGCCATGGTCGACGTCGAGCAGCATGCCCTGCGCGCCTTCAAACAGGATGCGGCGGCCCTGGCGGCGGACAGCGGCGAGCTCGTGCCAGACCGGCTTTGCGAAAGGCAGGATGGTAGGGGCGATCTCGGTCAGGTCGGCCATCAGCCGGGCGCGGTCGATGGGGGCCTCGCCGAAGCCGGCGCGGATGGCGTCGTGGTGGGCGCAGAGGCGGTCGATCTGCGGCGCCAGGCTGTCGAGATGGGCGAGGTCGCAGACGCGGATGGCGCGGCGGCCGACCTTGTCCTCGTAGGCGGGGCCGATGCCGCGCCGCGTGGTGCCGATCTTGAAGGCGCTGGCGTCCTCGCGCAGGCCGTCGAGGTCGCGGTGGAAGGGCAGGATCAGCGGGCAGGTCTCGGCGATGTGCAAATTGTCGGGCGTGATGGTGACGCCCTGGCTGGTGAGTTTCTCGACCTCGGACCGGAAATGCCAGGGGTCCAGGACGACGCCGTTGCCGATCATGCTGAGCGTGCCGCGCACAATGCCGCTGGGCAGCAGCGACAATTTGTAGGTCTGGTTGCCGACGACGAGGGTGTGGCCGGCGTTGTGGCCGCCCTGGAAGCGGACGACGACATCGGCGCGGGCGGAGAGCCAGTCGACAATTTTGCCCTTGCCCTCGTCGCCCCACTGGGCGCCGGTTACCACGACGTTCGCCATTTTTATGTCCTGTTGTTTACAGCGCGGCTGCTTCTACACCGTTCCAGACGTGTGAACAGCCCTGCGGGGTGTCGGTGGGGGAGAGGGCGGCGACGGTGGCCCAGCCCTGGGCGCGCAGGGTGTCGGCGGTGGTGGACGGCGTGCCGTGCGGCAGGAACAGGCGGCGGGGCCGGGTGATGCCGAGGCCGGCGTCGACCAGGGCATCGACGTAGAGCGAGAAGCCGACGGCAGCCTCACTGGTGCCATTGCTGTGGCGGACGGCATAGCTGCCGCCACGGCCGATCTCGCCGCGCACGGCGCCCTCCGGCCCGCGACCGAACAGGCTGAAGCCGAGCCAGCTGTGATATTCGAAGCCGTGGCGCTCGGTTGGGTCGATGGTGACATGGGTGCCGGGCAGCGCGGCGGCGAGGCTTTCGAGCGCGTCGAGTTGGGGCGCGACCGGCAGGTCGAGTGCGCGCAGGCGGGCGAGCGCCTGCGCTGCCGGACCGGCGGCGGCCAGCAGGGGCGCATAGGCGGTGGCGCCCAGCGCGGGAAGCGCGCCGGCATCCTTTGCGTCGAGCGCGGCGTGGAGGTCGGCGAGCGGGCAGGGGACGGGCCAGCGGTCGGCGGCGAGGGTTGCGACCAGTTCGGGCAGCGTCAGGTCGACGCTGATGTCGGTGACTCCGGCGGCCGCCAGCGCGGCAACCGCCATCGTCAGGATCTCGGTGGCGGCGGCCAGGCTGTCGCTGCCGATGAGTTCGGCGCCGGCCTGGAGGAACTCGCGCGCCGGGTTGAGCTGCCCGCCCTTGGCGCGCAGCACCGGCCCGCCATAGGCGAGGCGCAGCGGGCGGGGGGCGTCGGCCAGCCGGGTGGCGGCGATGCGGGCGATCTGCCCGGTGATGTCGGGTCGCAGCGCCAAGCCGAGGCCGCTGGCGGGGTCGGTGGCGCGCAGCAGCGCGGTGGAGGCGGGTTTCATCAGCCAGCCCGAGAGGCCGGTTTCGAACTCGACGAGCGGCGGCTGCACGCGGGCATAGCCGCGCGCGGCAACGGTATCGAGCAGCGTGCGAAGCAGCGCGGCGGCCGCTTCCGCCTGCGGCGGCAGGCGGTCGCGGAACCCCTCGGGCAGCAGGCCGGTCAAAGTTTGAGGGCCTTCACCGTCTTCACGCCAGGCAGGCGGCACACGTTCCACAGCAGTTGTTCCGGGATGGGCTGGTCAACGCTGAGCAGCAGGATCGCCTCCGCGCCGGCGCCGCGGCGGCCAAGGTGGAAGGTGCCGATGTTGACGCCCGCTTCGCCCAGCGTGGTGCCCAGCCGGCCGATGAAGCCCGGCTTGTCCTCGTTGATGATGAACAGCATCCGTTCGCTGAAATCGGCCTCCACCTTGATGCCGAAGATTTCCACCAGGCGGGGGAATTGCGATCCCAGCAGCGTGCCGGCGACCGAGCGTTCGCCCTCGGGCGTGCGGACGGTGACGCGCACCAGCGTCTGGTAATCGGTGTCGCGCTCGTGGCGGACCTCGGCGACTTCGATATTGCGTTCGCGGGCCAGGAAGGGCGCGTTCACCATGTTCACCGTGTCCGAAAAGCTGCGCATGACGCCGGCGAGCACGGCGCCGGTGATCGGCTTGATGTTCAGCTGCGCGGCGGCGCCCTCCACCTCCACCTTCACGCCGCGGATTTCGGCGGTTTCCAGCTGGCCCACGATCAGCCCCAGCTTTTCGGCGAGCGCCATGTAGGGGCGGAGTTTGGGCGCGTCCTCCGCCGACAGGCTGGGCATGTTGAGCGCGTTGGTGACGCCGCCCGTGAGCAGGAAATCCGCCATCTGCTCGGCGACCTGGATGGCGACGTTGACCTGCGCCTCATCCGTGCTGGCGCCCAGGTGTGGCGTGCTGATGAAGCCGGGCGTGCCGAACAGGGGGGAGGCGGTGGCGGGTTCCTCCACGAACACATCGAGCGCGGCGCCGCCGATATGGCCGCTGTCCAGCCCGGCCTTCAGCGCGGCCTCATCAATGAGCCCGCCGCGGGCGCAGTTGATGATGCGCACGCCTTTCTTGGTTTTCGCCAGCGCCTCGGCGGACAGGATGTTGCGGGTGCTGTCGGTCAGCGGCGTGTGCAGCGTGATGAAGTCGGCCTTGGCGAGGAGGTCGTCCAGCGTCACCTTCTCCACGCCCATGTCCTTCGCCCGTTCGGGCGTCAGGAAGGGGTCATAGGCGATGACCTTCATCTTCAGGCCGAGCGCGCGGTCGGCGACGATGCTGCCGATGTTGCCGGCGCCGATCAGGCCGAGCGTCTTGGCGGTGAGCTCGACGCCCATGAAGCGGTTCTTTTCCCACTTGCCGGCCTGGGTGCTGGCGTCGGCCTCCGGCAGTTGCCGGGCGAGGGCGAACATCAGGGCGATGGCATGTTCGGCGGTGGTGATGCTGTTGCCGAAGGGCGTGTTCATCACCACGACGCCGGCGGCGGACGCGGCGGGGACATCGACATTGTCCACCCCGATGCCGGCGCGGCCGATGACCTTCAGGTTCTTTGCGGCGGCGATCAGCGCGGCGGTCGCCTTGGTGGAGGAGCGGATGGCGAGGCCATCATAATCGCCGATGATGGCGGCGAGCTCGTCCTTCGACAGGCCGGTCTTTTCGTGCACCTCGATGCCGCGGGCACGGAAGATTTCGGGGGCTTTCGGGGACATTTTGTCGGAAATCAGGACTTTGGGCATGGGGAATCCTTGGGACAGGGGCGCGCGGGTGGGCGCGGATCAGGCAGAGACGGTGGCGTGCGCCCAGTCGAGCCAGGGTGTCAGCGCTTCGAGGTCGGCGGTGTCGACGGTGGCGCCGCACCAGATGCGAAGCGAGGGCGGCGCGTCGCGGTAGCCGTTGATGTCGAAGGCGACGCCTTCTTTTTCGAGGCAAGCGGCGATCGCCTTCGGGTCGCCGTCCACCTGGATGCAGACGCTGGTGTTGCTGCGGGTGGCGGGGTCGGCGGCGAGGTTGCGCGCCCAGGCGGAGCCGTCCATCCAGCGTTGCAGCGTGCCGGCGTTGGCGTCGGCACGGGCGCAGAGCGCGGCGAGGCCGCCGATCCCGTCCGCCCATTCCAGCGCGTCGATATAGTCCTCGACCGCGAGCATGGAGGGCGTGTTGATGGTCTCGCCCTCGAACAGGCCTTCGATCAGCTTGCCGCCCTTGGTCATGCGGAAGATTTTGGGGAGCGGCCAGGCGGGGCTGTGCGATTCCAGGCGTTCGACGGCGCGCGGGCCGAGGATGAGGATGCCGTGGCCGCCTTCGCCGCCCAGCACCTTCTGCCAGCTGAAGGTGGTGACGTCGAGCTTGGCCCAAGGCAGCGGCACGGCGAAGGCGGCGCTGGTGGCGTCGCACAGGGTGAGGCCGGCGCGGTCGTCGCGGATCCAGTCACCATGGGGCACGCGGACGCCCGAGGTGGTGCCGTTCCAGGTGAACAGCACGTCATCGTCCTGGTGCACGCGGCTGAGGTCCGGCAGGTGGCCGTAGTCGGCCTTGATGACGGTGGGGTTCAGTTTCAGCTGCTTGACGGCGTCGGTCACCCAGCCTTCGCCGAAGCTTTCCCAGGCGAGCGCGGTGACGGGGCGGGGGCCGAGCAGGCTCCACATCGCCATTTCATAGGCGCCGGTGTCCGACGCGGGGACGATGGCGATGCGGTGGGTATCGGGCACGCCGAGCAGGCGGCGGGTGAGGTCGATGGCGAGTTTCAGCCGGGCCTTGCCGATCTTGGCGCGGTGGGAGCGGCCGAGCGACTCGGTGGCGAGCGCGGCGGCGGACCAGCCCGGCCTTTTCGCACAGGGTCCGGAAGAGAAATGCGGGCGCCCAGGGCGGAGTTGGGGTTTTTCGGGCGCGCGGACGGGCGCGGCGGGGGTATGGTCGGTCATATTCTCTCCTTACAGAGAGCGCGCGCCGCGTTGGGACGGCGTGGCCCGGGGCTGTGAGTAGAGAGGTTTGGTGGAGGGGGCAAGGGCGCTGCGCAGCGCGGCGAGAAATAGCGGGGCGAAGCCCGCTATTTCGAGACTCGCGCAAGCATGGCCGGCGTGCGGTTGGCCGGTGGCCGACCGACACGTCCGACAGCGTGGCTTGGCCACGCTCTTTCTTCTTTCCTTTTGTTCTTCTCGCCCTTTCCGCCGCAGCGTCATCCCGAGTTCGCGCGGCTTGGCCGCGCAGGGACTGTTGGATTTTAGAAGGTTGGCCGAAAAAAGTGACGCCCTGAATCAAGGGATTAGTGGAAATGGTCGGTTTTCTGCGCCACGTCGGGTGTTGGTGGCACCATGGATGCTGAACCAAGTTCAGCAGGACGGGGGGTTGTGTGGGACGGTGGGGCTGTTGGCGCTGAGGGTTTCACCCCCTCCGCGGCGCCTTCGACGCGAGTCGCTTCCCTTACAGGGTGAGATCACGCGCTGTTGGTTTGTTGCGGGCAGGAAACTCGGAAGGTTTTGCGCAAAAAGTGACAGCCTCAATCAAGGGGTTAGCGACTTTAGGGGTTTTGGGCGGGGCTGTGGAGTGGCTGCTGACTCGATGATGCCAATATGGTTAGCAGATGCAGGGGGATCTGGCAAGCTGTTTTGTCACTGGCTGGTGGTGTCGGTTCGAGGTGAGGTTCGACCCTAATTCTGTTCATTTAGTAAACTGTCACCGTAATAACCCGCAATACTTCCACCGTAATTTACAATAAAGTGCGCTAAGCGCCGGTATCGGTCTGCACGCTGTACGCTACTTCTTGCTCAATCAAATTTACAGAAAGAATCCCGCCGGAATTTTTGACCAATGCCCTGATTAATTGCGCGGAACGCATTATTGCAGTCTGCCAGCTGGCCTCGGCAACCCAAGCGGATTCTCGCTCGCCTAACATTAATGGAATCTCGCGCAATAGGTCTGAGTCCACCTCTTCAATACCTTCTAACATGTTATTGTCCTGCATATAAGCAAAGACCCGCTTCGCGATCCCCTCTTCAATATCTCGCGCTTTCGCGCCGTCCTCTACCCTGTCAATGAGTGCATTACTTTTTCTCTTAATTCCCAGCAACTTACGCATTACCGGAGACCAGCCGACATAAGTCATGAAGCAGATGTGTATAGGATCATGAAAGCGATAATAATCGTCTTTGTACTCGTTATCGTCAATAGGATCTCCAAACTGTTGCCCGTCTGGCCCTAATATAACTGTTTGCTTAATCTTTCTAGCAGTTAAGTCACGTGTTGTGAAAAACTGAAAAGTCATCTTATCAGGAAACTGCTCATGCGTTTCACCGACGAAGAACCTCTGCGGGTCAAATAGCGTAGGTGTTTTGGTTCCGTACAGACGATTGACGCTCTCAAGATTGTGTTTTGCAATGTCGCTAAGTTTTAGGCCAGATGAGTTTGCCACAGCCGCGATATACCAAAGTATATCCCCCAGACTATCGCGGATAGCGATTGACATGCCTCGACGAGTTCTCTGCTTTCGATAATACCTCTTGAATATTACAGACAGGTTGCCGACTTTTGATTGAAGGGCAAGAACTTGCACTGCTGTCTTGAATTCTCCGTCCCCAGGAGTGTGGTCGGTGGCGTATGCCAAATTCTGATATTCGTCCAAGTCCACGCCGATACTTTTATCATAGCTATGGACACGTCGCAACCGACCTAGCAGTTCACTATTGAAATGGCTCGGAAACATCATGCCGCTTGCGGATCGCACGTGCACCCCATCCAGCATCGTTGGGTCGGTCGCTGACGCTTCGCGTCGCCTTCGACTTCCCCACTCTACGTTCGCTGCGCTCACGTGGGGGGAGGGGGACGAAGCGCATGAAGAGGAACGCATTGACCTTGATGCGCACGGGCTGGTCTTCCCGCACGAACCCCGCATCCTTGTTGAGCATCCGCGCCTCCACATGCAGCCCGCCCCGCTCAGGCACCACCGTCATCAGCCGTTTGGCCGGCTGCACGACGCCCCCGACGGTGTGCACGCTCAGCTGCACCGCGCCATCGACCGGGCTGGTCAGGCCCTGCAGCCCCTCGCGCCGGGCGGTCTTGGCCAGTTCCTGCGTCCGCGGCAGCGCATTGTCCTCGGCCACAGCCAGTTTCGCCGCCGCGTCACGGACGAATGACACCCTGATGCGCGTTGCCGGTCCCCTCCGCTCGCCGGCGGCGTGCACATCGATGGTGCGGGCGCGTTCGATGCGCTCCTCCTCTTGTCTGCAGAACTGGAGTTTGCTCGAGAAGCCTTGGGCTGCCAAGGGGCGGCGTGGGTTCAGCTGCTTGTTGAGCAGGGGCAGCGGCTTCGGCTGGAGATTTTTTTGTCGCGCGCGGTGTGCGGAATGGGCCCCGGGTCAAGCCCGGGGTGACGGGGTAGTGGGACGGATGGGTTGTCATCGGCGAGGGTTTCACCCCTCCGGCCCTTCGGGCCACGTCCCCCTGCAGGGGAGGATCTTGGTGTTGGCGAGGCCCCCCTCCGCTCGGCTGCGCCGAGTCGCTCCCCCCTTGGCCACCTCACAAACAAGTTTGTGGGGACCCCTGTTGTGGGGGGGAGACGGCGTGGTGGTGTGCTGGTGCGACGATTGCGCTGTCATGCCGACCGCCCTCACCCCGCTCGTGCTGACGCACGAGTCGCCCTCTCCCGCAAGCGGGAGAGGGGATCACTCCACCCACTCCAGCCCCAGGTCGCGCCAGCTTTGGCGGTCGTCGGCCCAGCCGGGGCGGACCTTGACGTGGAGGAAGAGGTGGACGCGGCGGTCCAGCACGCGCTCCAGTTCCAGGCGCGCGGCTTCGCCGATTTGCTTGATGCGGGTGCCGCGGGCGCCCAGGATGATGGCTTTCTGGGTGTCGCGCTCGATCAGGATCTGCTGGCGGATGGCGGCGCTGCCGTCTTTCCTGTCCTCGAACGTCTCGGTCTCCACCGCGGCGGCATAGGGGAGTTCGGCGTTCAGTTGCAGGTAGAGCTGCTCGCGGGTGATTTCGCTGGCGAGGAGCCGCGTGGTGGCGTCGCTGACCTGGTCTTCGGGGTAGAGCCAGGGGCCGTCGGGCATGGCGCGGGCGAGCGCGGTTTTCAGGTCGGGGATGCCGTCGCCGCTCAAGGCGCTGACCATGAAGGTTTCGGCGAAGGGCAGCTTCGCGTGCAGGGTGGTGGCGAGTTCGAGGAGGGCGGCCTTGGGCGCGATGTCCACCTTGTTCAGCACCAGCCATTTGGCGCCGGGGCGGGGGGCGAGCGCGTCCGCGACCTGCATGACGCCGCCCTTCAGGCCGGCCTTCGCGTCCACCAGCAGCAGCGTGACGTCGGCGTCGGTCGCGCCCTCCCACGCGGCGGCGACCATGGCGCGGTCCAGCCGGCGGCGGGGGGCGAAGATGCCGGGCGTGTCCTGAAGCAGGAGCTGCGCCTGGCCTTCGATGGCGATGCCCATCAGGCGGGTGCGGGTGGTCTGCACCTTGGGGCTGACGATGGCGACCTTCTGGCCGACGAGCGCGTTGACCAGCGTGGACTTGCCGGCGTTGGGTGCGCCCAGCACGGCGACGACGCCGCATTTCATGGCGCCACCTGCTGCATCAGGGCGCGGGCGGCCTCGGTCTCGGCATCCTGCTTGCTGCCGCCCTCCGCCTCGACGGGCGGGTGTGGGGAGACGGTGAGGCGGACGCGGAAGCGCGGCGCATGGTGCGGCCCGAAGCGGCCGAGCAGCTCATAGAGCGGATCGCGCGCCCCGTGCGCGGCCGCCCATTCCTGGATGGCGGATTTGGGATGCTTCGCCGGGCCGGCGGCGGCGCTGACCAACGTCGCCCAAGCGGACAGGATGAAGCGTTCGGCGACGCTGACGCCGGCGTCGCAATAGAGCGCGCCGATCAGCGCCTCCACCACATCGCCCAGGATATTGTCGCTGTCGGAGCCGCCGTCGGCGCGGGCCTGGGTGCCAAGGCGGACGTAGGCCGGCACGTCCAGCGCGCGGGCGACGGTGGCGCAGGTTTCGCGGCTGACCAGCGTGGCGAAGCGGCGGGTCAGCTGGCCTTCGCTTTCGTCGGGGAAGCGCTGGTACAGCCAGGCGGCCATCACGGCGCCCAGCACCCGGTCGCCCAGGAACTCCAGCCGTTCATAGTTGATGCCGCCCAGGCTCTTGTGGGTCAGGGCGCGGTCGAGCAGGCTGGTGTCGGCGAAGCGGTGGCCGAGGCGGGTCTCGGCCCAGGCGAGCGCGGCGCTCACCGGATCGCCTGGCCGATACGGGGCCAGCGGATGCCGCCCTCGCCGGTGGAGAAGAAGATGCGCGCCGGGCGGCCGACGACGGCATCCATCGGCACCAGGCCGACGCCGCCGTCGGTGCGGGGCACGCGGCTGTCGGCGCTGTTGGCGCGGTTGTCCCCCATCAGGAACAGCCGGCCGGCGGGCACGGTGATTTCGGCGCGGTTGGCGAGCGGCCCGGTGGTGGCGTCGGCGATCAGGTAGCGGTGGCCGTTCAGGCTTTCGTGGCACCTGCCGCCGGTGGCGGGCGCGCAGGGGATGGCGGCGCCGTTCAGGATGATGCGGCCATCGCGGACGGCGACGCGGTCCCCGGGCAGCGCGATCAGGCGTTTGACATAATCGGCGCGGATGCCGTTCTGCAGCTTGAAGACCACGACATCGCCGCGCGCGGGGGTGCGGCCGAACAGGCGACCGGCGCCCAGCGGCAGGCGAAAAGGCAGGGCGGCGCCGGACCAGCCATAGGCGGTCTTGTCGACGAACAGGAAGTCGCCGACGAGGAGGCCAGGCTCCATCGAGGCGGAGGGGATGTTGAAGGGTTCGACGAGGACGATGCGGATGCCGAGCGCGACGAGCGCGGCGGCGACCAGGAGGCGCATGGTGCGGCCGACACGGGCGGACAGGCGGGCGCCGCTGGCGATCTGGGCGTCGCGCAGCGTTTCGAGCGAGGGCTGTTCCGGCATGGCGTGGCGGTGGCGGGGCGGGGGGGCAAAGTCAAGCACTGGCCAGCCGCGAGGGGCTTGGGTAAGCATTCGTCATGACAGGACTTCTTCCTTCGAAAAGCCGCGAATGGGCGGCGTTGCGGGCGCTGGTTGGGGCGGAGCGGCCGAGCTTGCCCGACCGTTTTGCCGGGGATGACGCGCGGCTGGCGCGCTTTTCCCTGGAGGCGGCGGGGATTTATTTCGATTTCTCCAAACTGCACTGGGGGCCGGCGGAGCTGGCCGGGCTGACACGGCTGGCGGAGGTGGCGGACCTGGCGGGCTGGCGCGCGAAGCTGGCGGCGGGCGCGGTGGTGAACGGCAGCGAGGGGCGGGCGGCGACGCACATGGCGCTGCGCGCGCCCGACCGGCGCGCGGCGCATGCGGCGACGAAAGCGCTGGTGGAGCGGGTGCGCGGCGGAGTGTTCGGGGATATCGCGCATGTCATCCACATCGGCATCGGCGGCTCGGCGCTGGGGCCGCAGCTGCTGGTCGATGCGCTGGGCGCCGGCGGCGACGGCCCGGCGGTGCAGGTGGTGAGCAACATCGACGGCGTGGCGCTGGCGCGGGCGTGCGCGCTGTGTGATCCGGCGCGGACGTTGCTGGTGCTGGTGTCCAAGACCTTCACCACGCTGGAGACGATGACCAATGCCGACAGCGCGCTGGCCTGGCTGGCGGCGGGCGGCGTGGCGGACCCGAAACGGCGGGTGGTGGCGGTGACGGCGGCGCCGGACAGGGCGCGCGCCTGGGGCGTGCCCGACGGCCAGACGCTGGATTTCGCCGAGAGCGTGGGCGGGCGCTACTCGCTGTGGTCGGCGGTGGGGTTGCCGCTGGCGCTGCGCTGCGGCTGGCCGGCGTTCGAGGCGCTGCTGGACGGCGCCGCGGCGATGGACGCGCATTTCCTGGCGGCGCCGTTCGAGCGCAACGCGCCGGTGCTGGCGGCGATGGCGGACGTCTGGGCGGCGGCGTTCCTGGGCTGCGCGACGCGCGGCATCTTCGCCTATGACGAGCGGCTGCGGCTGCTGCCGGCGTTCCTGCAGCAGCTAGAGATGGAGAGCAACGGCAAGCGGGTGACGCGCGACGGCACGCCGGTGGATTTTCCCACCGCGGCGATCAGCTGGGGCGGGGTGGGGACGGACGCGCAGCATGCGGTGTTCCAGCTGCTGCACCAGGGCACGCACGCCGATCCGCTGGAGTTCGTGGCCGTCGTGGAACCGGGCCATGGGCTGGGGGGCAGCCATCACCGGCAGCTGCTGGCCAATTGTTTCGCGCAGGGGGCGGCGCTGATGGCGGGACGCTCCGCGGAGACGGCGCTGGCGACATCGGGCGGCGACCCGGTGCTGGCGGCGGCGAAAAGCTTCCCCGGCAACCGGCCGAGCGCCACGATCCTGCTGGCGCGGCTGGATGCCTTCGCGCTGGGGGCGCTGCTGGCCTTTTACGAGGCGCGGACGTTCGGCGCCGCGACGCTGATGGGCATCAACCCGTTCGACCAATGGGGCGTGGAGCTGGGCAAGGAGATGGCGACCGCGCTGTCCGGCGGCGTGCCGGACGGGCTGGATGCCTCGACGCGGGCGCTGCTGGGGCGGGCGGGGTTGTAGCGGGTCACTCGGTTCGGGCGGAGAGACCCCCTCCCGCTCGCTCGCGCGAGTCGCCTCCCCCACAAGGGGGGGAGGAGCTATAGGGCGGCGTAGATCATGGTGCGGAGCTGGCGGCGGATCGGCCAGGTGCTGCTGGGGATCAGTTGCGTCAGGAAGATGACGGTCAGTTCCTCGGTGGGATCGATCCAGAAGAAGGTGCTGGCGGCGCCGCCCCAGAAATAATCGCCATCGTTGCCGGCGACGCCGGTTTTGGCGACATGGGTGGTGCGCGCGAAGCCCAGGCCGAAGCCGACGCCGTCGTACGCTGCCTCTGAAAACAGCGACTGTGAAAGCGCTGGCAGGTCCACCTGGCCGGGAAGATGGTTGGCGGTCATCAGCTCCAGCGTCTTGCGGCCGATCAGGCGGGGGGTGCCGGTGCGCAGCGCCTCGGCGAACGTCAGGTAATCGGCGGCGGTCGAGACCAGCCCGCCGCCGCCGCTGATGAAGGCGGGCGGCGACTGGAAGCTGCTGGTCGCGGGATCGTCCTGCAGGGCGATGGTGCCCGCCTGTGTCGGTTGATAGCAGGCGGCGAGGCGGGCGCCCTGGCCGGCGGGGACGCTGAAGCCGGTGTCGGCCATGCCGAGCGGATCGAAGATGCGCCTTGCCAGGAAGCTTTCGAACGGCTCGCCGGCGATGACCTGGATCAGCCAGCCGAGCACGTCGGTCGAGACGCTGTAGTTCCAGGCAGTGCCGGGGGAGAATTCCAGCGGGATCTTGCCGAGCGCGTCGATCATGTCGGCCAGCGTGCCGGCCTTTTCGATCTCGCCGATCTTGGCCGCGCGATAGGCGGCGTCAACGTTGCTGCGCAGCTGGAAGCCGTAGGTCAGGCCCGAGGTGTGGCGCAGCAGGTCGAGGATGGTCATCGGACGGTCCGGGCGGCGCGTCTGGAAACCGGTGCGGTGGGTGCCGGCGACGAAGACGCCCAGATCCTTCCAGGCGGGGATATAGCGGTGCACGGGATCATCGAGCGAGACCAGGCCGTCCTCCACCAGCATCATGAAGGCGACGGAGGTGACGGGCTTGGTCATCGAATAGATGCGCGTGATCGTGTCCGGCGCCCAGGGCGTGGCGGTTTCGGCGCTGGCCTGCCCAAGGCAGCGGTTGTGAACGGTGGCGCCGCCCTGCGCGATCAGCAGCTGCGTGCCGGCGAGACGACGCGGATCGATGTAATGTTTCTGGATGAAGGCATCGATGGCGGCGAGACGGTTGGCATTCAGGGGCATTTTTTGTCCTTTGCGGGAGCGCTGCCGTCCGTTATCGCATGGCCGTTCGCGCGGGAAGGGCGGTTAGCTCAGCTGGTAGAGCGTCTTCTTTACACGGAGAGGGCCGGCGGTTCGAACCCGTCACCGCCCACCGCGCAGCGCGGCGAGGAATAGCGAAGCTATTCCAAGACTCGCGCAAGCGTGGCCGGCGGGGCGGAGGGCTTGCCCGATGAACCCGTCCGACAGCGTGGCTTTGCCACGCCCTTTTTCCTTCCCCTGTTCTTTTTAACGTTCGACGCGCGGGCTGCTGCTCGTTTCGCGCGGCTTTGCCGCGCAGAGGCCGTCGGGTTCGCCGCCAGCCTACCCCAACCACCCTCGCCGCCGCGCCACCCACGCCAGCGCCGCGAACCCCGCGGCCGCGGCCAGCACCGCCGCCCCCAGCACCGGCTCCGCCGCCGGGGAATAGGCCAGCACCCACCCCCAGTTGATCACCGCCGCCGCCAGCGACAGCAGCAGCAGCGGCAACGCCCAGTTCCGCGCCGCCACCAGCCCCACCGAGCCGGCGACCCCGGCAAAGACGCCGGTCGCAAACGCCGCCGTCACCAGCGCCGGCATCGCCGGTCCCGGCAGGGCACCGCCCGCCACCCCCACATAAACAAGGTAGTTCCACACCCCCACCACGTTCCATGCCACCGCCAGCACCCCCACCGCCCGCAGCCAGCCCGGCGCGCCCGCACCCGTCATGCCGTTCATGTTCTTTCCCTCCCCCGATGGTCCCCGTCGATCCCCCGCCTCCGCTCAGCCGGCGAAATCGCAGGTCAGCACCCAGCGTTTTCCCGGCCGGTCCAGCTCGATGCTGCCGCATTTGCCCAGCACATCCATCCCGATGATCAGCCAGGGCGCCCGCCCGCGCTCCTTCTTCGCCGTCACCACGATCGTGTCCGCCTCATCCTCCGCCGCCGTCGTTCCGGCCTTCGCCCGCGCGTCCAGCAGTTTCGCCCGCTCCTCGCTGATCCGCGCCACCGGCGCCACCAGCGGCAGCCACATGAAGCTGGCGCCCGGCGTCACCCGCATCCGCTCATAGGGCAGCGCCACCCCCGGCACCGGCTCCCACAGCCCCACCGTGCCGCCGCGCTTCAACAGCCCCTCGCCCTCCAGCGCCGCCGCCGCGCGCGCGTTCATGATCGTCGTTTTCGTCTCCAGGTCCAGGCTCACCCGGATGCGCTCGCCGCCGATGTTCGCCCAGGCCTGCGCGTCGCCGGTGCCACCGCGGGGGATGACGATGGTCGCGCCACCCGCCGGCGCGCGCGGTTGCCGGATCAGCACGCGCGGCGCATCGATCGCCATGACCGAAACCACCGCGTCGTGCTTCGCGTCGAAGCGCTTGTCCACCCATACCGTCGGCGTGCTGCCCGCCTTGGTGCCCGCCACGCTGACCGAATAGAAATTGCCGCGGAACACCGCGCTGCCGCCGGGGATCAGGTTGCCCGTCACCGTCCGCTTGCCGATCAGCGGGAAGGCGCGCAGCCGCGCGGCGGTGGCGTCCGCCAGGCTCAGCACCAGCGCCCGGTCGAACGCCAGGCTCACCCGCGCCGGCAGCGTGGTGCGCTTGATGACGATGTTCGTGACCGGCGCCGGATCGGCGACCAGCTCCACGGGGGCGGAAAGCGCCGGCGCCGCGATCAGCAGCGCCAGCAAAAGGCTATTGCTTCGGCGCAATCGCCAGCAGCTGCACATCGAACACCAGCACCGCGTTCGGCGGGATCACCCCACCGGCGCCGGCCGCGCCATAGCCCAGCTGCGGCGGAATGGTGAAACGATATTTGGCGCCCGTGTTCATCAGCTGAAGGCCCTCGGTCCAGCCGGGGATCACGTCCGCCACGCCGAACGCCGCCGGCTGGCCGCGCGCCACGCTCGAATCGAACACGGTGCCGTCGGTCAACCGGCCTTCATAATGCACCAGCACGGTGTCCGCCGCGGTCGGCTTCGGGCCGGTGCCCTCGGCCACCACCTCATAGTGCAGGCCGCTGTCGGTGGACTTCACGCCCGCCTTGCTCGCATGGCTTTCCATGAACGCCTTCGCCTCATTGGCTGGCCCCACCAGCTTCGCCGTGCCGGCCCAGGCGACCGCGGCGACAACGCCCAGCGCCACCGTGCCCACGATCACCCATTTGGCCAGGCCGTTGCCCGCCTTGCGGGCACCACCACCAGCGCCAGCCTTCGCGTCGGCCATGGCTTATTTCACGCCATCGCGTTCGGCGCGCTTGCGGTCCAGCTTGCGCGCGCGGCGAACGGCGGCCGCCTTCTCCCGCGCCCGCTTTTCCGACGGCTTTTCATAATGCCGGCGCAGTTTCATCTCGCGATACACGCCTTCGCGCTGCAACTTCTTCTTCAGCGCGCGCAGCGCCTGGTCCACATTGTTTTCGCGTACGAGAATCTGCATCCGGCCATTCGCTCCGTTCACGCGACAGGCCTCAGCATGACCCGCGCTTGTCATAGAAAAGTGTCGCCGGCAGACAGCCCACCGACGGGAAGCGCGGCGCATAGCAGACCCCCGCGACAACGTAAAGCGTGCATCCGCCGCCGCCTTGCCGCTATACGGGCGCCATGGAAGACCTGACGCTCGACGAACTCCGTCCTCGCCTTGCCACCGCGCTGCTGGCGCATGTCCCCTTCGACGGCTGGAGCCGCGCCGCGCTCGCCAATACCGCCAGCGACATCGGCGTCGATCCGGACGTCGCGGCGCTCGCCTTCCCGAACGGCGCGCCGGACATGATCGCTGCCTACATAGGCACCGCCGACCAGGCCATGCTCGCCGCCTGCGCCACGCCCGATTTCGCCGCGCTGAAAATCCGCGAGAGGATCACCCGCGCCATCCGCGTCCGCTTCGAGGCGGCCGAACCGCACCAGGAGGCGATCCGCCGCGCATCCGCCATCCTCGCGCTGCCCGGCAACGCCGCGCTCTCCGCCCGCCTGCTCTGGTCCACCGCCGACGCCATCTGGCGCGCCGCCGGCGACACCAGCACCGATTTCAACCACTACAGCAAACGCGCGCTCGCCAGCGCCGTCTATGCCAGCACGCTGCTCTACTGGCTGCAGGACGACAGCGAAGGGCGGAGCGCCACCTGGGCCTTCCTGGACCGACGGATCGCCGGCGTGATGCGGATCGAGAAACTGAAGGCTCGGTTCAAGGGCGCGGAAGGGTTCAGCCCGCTGCGGTTTTTGGGAAGGCTGCGGTATCCGGCGGGGTAGAAGCGTGGCCCCGATTTTGAGGAGACGAAGGCAGCTTGAGGGAATAGCAATCTAACCTTATTATAATGGGCATGGAGCAAGCCGATTCTTCCCCGAAAAAGCCCCACCGCACTTGGGAAAAGGAAGAGCAATGGCATTGGGAGCAGGAAGAAGCGGCCCGCCTAGCCGAAGAGCAGCGCGTTGCCGAAGAGCGTGAAGCGGCTATCGAGCAGATGGTAAGCTGGTTCTTTGACAACTTTGAAGATCCTCAGAACAAGATGCACTATGATAGCGAAGACGAGGTTTATTATTACCCATATGGTGGTCCATTTGATGCAGCTGACGTACTCAGCTCGTTTGTAAACGACTATCCAAAAAGGGAATGGATAGAGGCTGCCGTTGAACGTATTCAGCATAGCGGCACTTATGAATGGGCACCGACGTCACATGGTGAATATTACGAGCATCCAGAACATGATGTCGATGAAGCTGATTTAAGCGTCAGCGCTGCATTAGACAAAGCTGATGCGATTGGAATACTGCTTGCCAAGGTAGATCGCCTTGAACGGCGGTTGGATGAAATTGCGCCAACCTATGGCCACAATGGCGCACCCGATGAGGTTGGCGTTCCACCTTATGACAATGAAGACCATGACAGGCTCAAGGAGTTAGTTGCCGTTGTCAGAAATGAACTTTCAAACGAAACCCCAGATAGCTCGATCCTTTATGCGGAATCCGAGAAGGCCGCTTCGATAGCGGCCAAAGTAATCGCATATGCATCGAAGATTGCAGATACCGCTGTTCAAGAGTCAACCAAAACTGTCGCAAAATATGGTACACTGTTAGGCATGGCGCATTTCACTGGATTCGATCTGGCGAAATTTGGTGTCGAGCTGGCCAACCTGTCCAGTGACCTTATTGCACTCGTAGCAAAATTCTTTTCCCCCTGATCGGTATCACGTTGTCACCAGCGGAAATCGCTACTTGGGTTGTGGTAGAAGTTACGGTGACTGCGGTGATAGTTTATTTGATGACCAAAAATGACTCCATGGCCAATGCCGCCAGCCTCGGCCGCCCGAAAAAGCTTGCCAAATTGATCCGCTTTTGATAACCACATTGGCATCATCAAGTCCCAATCCAACAGGCACCCACACTGCGCGACCCGCCCCAAACCCCCGAAATCGTTAACCCTTTGATTCAGCCTGTCACTTTTTTCGCAAAACCTTCCAAGTTTCCTATCCGCAACAAACCAACAGCCCGTGATCTCCCTCTGTAACCGGGGTCCCCACAAACGTGTTTATGGGGTGGGATGGGGGAGGGACCCGCGTTGAAGACGCGGCGGAGGGGGTGAAATCCTTAATGCAAGCAGCTCAGTGCTTCACACAAGCCCCGTCATGCTGAACTTGGTTCAGCACCCATCGTCCCTCCAATACCTCGCGCGACGCGAGAAACCGACCGTTTCCGCCAACCCCTTGATTCAGGCTGTCACTTTTTTCGACAAACCTTCCATAATCCTACAGCCCCTGCGCGGCCAAGCCGCGCGAACTCGGGCAGAGGTTGGGGCGGAGACAGCGAAAAGAACCAAAGAAAGAACAAAAAGCGCGGCAAAGCCGCTTGTCGGACGGGTTCGTCGGGCACGCCCTCCGCCCCGCCGGCCATGCTTGCGCGAGTCTCAAAATAGCTCCGCTATTTTGTGCCGCGCCGCGCATATGCTAATCACTCGCAACATGACCCCCCTCGACCTCCTCTCCCCCGGCCAGACCATGCGCATTGCGGCGCTTGCCAGCCACGATCCTGCCGCCACGCTCCGCCTCCACGAAATGGGGTTCGACGAAGGCGTCACCGTCTCCCTCCTCCACCGCGGACCCTTCGGGCAGGACCCGATCGCCGTCCAGGTCGGCACCATGACCGTCGGCCTGCGCCGCGCGCTGGCCGCCCTCGTGCTGACCGTCCCGGCATGACCGCCACCATCGCGGTGGTCGGCAACCCCAACGCCGGCAAGACCAGCCTGTTCAACGCGCTCACCGGCGCCCGCGCCAGGATCGGCAACTATCCCGGCGTCACGGTCGAGCGCCGCGCTGCCCGCCTCACCCTGCCCGATGGCACGCCCATCGACCTCATCGACCTCCCTGGCGCCTACAGCCTCACGCCACGGTCTCCGGACGAAGCCGTCACCCGCGACACCATCCTCGGCCGCCAGCCCGGCGAGACGCAGCCCGCCGCGATGATCGTCGTGCTCGATGCCACCAACCTCGGCAATCACCTGCGCTTTCTCCTCGAACTGAAGCGCCTCGGCCTGCCCATGCTGGTCGCGCTCAACATGGTCGACCTCGCCGCCCGCGACGGCGTCACCATCGATACCGCCGCGCTCGCCGACTATCTCGACATGCCGGTGATCGAGACCGTCGCCGTCCGCCGCCGCGGCCTGCAAAGCCTGCTCGCCGAGGCGGCCACCCTCCTCGCCACCGCCACCCCCCACGCCGCCGCCCCGCCGGAGGACGTCCGCACCCTGGCCCGCGAAGCCCGCACGCTGGCGTCCGCCGTTACCCGCACCACCGGCACCGCGCGCCGCACCACCACCCGGATCGACCGCATCGCGCTGCACCCGCTGTTCGGCCCGCTCATCCTCGCCGCCATCCTGTTCGCCATGTTCCAGGCCGTCTTCAGCTGGGCGGAGGCGCCGATGGGCTGGATCGAGACCGCCATCGCCGCGCTGCAGGCCCAGGCTGGTGCCGCACTGCCGGACGGCGCGCTGCGCTCGCTGCTGGTCGATGGCGTGCTCGCCGGCGTCGGCAGCGTCATCGTCTTCCTGCCGCAGATCCTCATCCTGTTCGCCTTTATCCTGGCGCTGGAACAGTCGGGCTACATGGTGCGCGCCGCCTTCATCATGGACCGGCTGATGGCCCGCGTCGGCCTCAACGGCCGCGCCTTCATCCCGCTGCTGTCCAGCTTCGCCTGTGCCATCCCCGGCATCATGGCGACGCGGACGATCGACGATCCAAAGGACCGCCTCACCACGCTCCTCATCGCGCCCTTGATGACCTGCTCGGCGCGGCTGCCCGTCTATGCCGTCATCATCGCCGCCTTCATCCCGGCCACGAAGGTGGGCTGGTTCGGCCTCCAGGGCCTGGTCATGTTCGCGCTCTATGCCTTCGGCGTGCTCGGCGCGCTCGCCGCGGCGTTCGTGCTCCGCCGCACCGTCACCAAGGGCCCGGCGCCCAGTTTCCTGATCGAGATGCCGAAATACCAATGGCCGGCGCTGCGCGATTTCGCGCTGGGCCTGTGGCAGCGCGCCGCCGCCTTCCTGCAACGCGCCGGCACCGTCATCATGGCGGTCACCGTCGCGCTCTGGTTCCTCTCCAGCTACCCGGCGCCGCCGGCCGGTGCCACGCAACCCGCCATCGACTACAGCATCGCCGGTCGTCTCGGCACCGCGCTGGAGCCGGTCTTCGCCCCCATCGGCTTCAACCGCGAAATCGCCATCGCCCTCGTCCCCGGCATGGCGGCGCGCGAAGTCGCCGTCAGCGCGCTCGGCACCGTCTATGCGCTTCAGGCCACCGCCGACGACCCCGGCACATTGACCGAGCGCCTGCGCAACGCCTGGCCGCTCCCCACCGCGCTTGCCTTCCTCGCCTGGTATGTCTTCGCCCCGCAATGCCTCAGCACGCTCGCCGTCGCCCGGCGGGAAACCAACGGCTGGCGCTGGCCCGCCTTCATGTTCGCCTACCTCTTCGCCATGGCCTACGCGGCCGCCGGTATCACCTACTGGCTGTCAAAAGCCCTGCTCTGAGATCCTCCCCCACTTGTGGGGGAGGTGTCAGCGGCCAACGGCCGATGACGGAGGGGGCCAGTCAATCCTCGCTCACCGCACCGTCAACCGATGCAGCGCCGCCTCCCGCCCGATCAGCGGCAGCAGCGCCGCCATGTCCGGGCCATGGTCCATCCCCGTCAGCGCCTGCCGCAGCGGCATGAACAGTGCCTTGCCCTTCCGCCCGGTCGCCTCCTTCAGCGCCGCGGTCAGCGCCCCCCAAACCCCGGCATCGAAGGGCAGGGCGGCCAGCGTGTCCGCGGCGACCGCCAGATAATCCCGATCCTCATCGGCGACATCCGTATGCACCGGCCCGGTCACCACCGCATGCCAGGTCGCCGCCTCCGCCAGCGTGTGCAGGTTCGGCCGGATCGCCTCCCACTCCGCCGCGCCCATGCCCGCCGGCAGCCGGTCGGCCACCGCCTCGAACGGCAGGGCGTGCAGGATCTTGGCATTCAGCCCCAGCAGCTCCGCCTCGTCGAACCGCGCTGTCGCCCGGCCCAGGTTGCCGATGTCGAACCGTTCAATGAGCGGCGCGTCGCTCGTCACCGGCTCCACCGGCAGGCTGCTCCCCAGCCGCGCCAGCAGCGCCTTCACCGTCAGCGCCTCGATGCCCTTCTCCCGGAACTCGCTGACCCCGATCGACCCCAGCCGCTTCGACAGCGCGCCATCGCTGCCCGTCAGCAGCGGCGCATGGCCGAATTTCGGTGCCTCCGCCCCCATCGCCGCGAACATCTGCAACTGCACGCCGGTGTTGGTCACATGGTCCTCGCCGCGCACCACATGCGTCACGCCCATGTCGACATCGTCGATCACGCTCGGCAGCATGTACAGCCAGCTGCCGTCCGCCCGCCGGATGACGGGATCGGACAGGCTCGCCGGATCGATATGGCTCGGCCCGCGGATCAGGTCGTCCCACGCCTTCGGCGCGTCGGCGGACAGCCGGAACCGCCAGTGCGGCGCCACCCCCCGCGCCGCATAATCGGCATGATCGGCCTCGCTCAGCGCCAGCGCCGCCCGGTCATAGACCGGCGGCAGGCCGCGCCCCAGCAGCAGCCGCCGCTTGATCTCCAGCTCCTCCGGCGTCTCGTAACAGCGATAGGCATGGCCCGCCGCCGCCAGCTGCTCCAGCACGTCCGCATAGCGCGCCATCCGCGCCGACTGCTTCTCCTCCGCGTCCGGCACCATCCCCAGCCAGGCCAGGTCATCGCGGATCGACTGCGCGAACGCCTCGGTCGAGCGGGCGACATCGGTATCGTCCAGCCGCAGCAGGAACTGCCCGCCGGCCTGCCGCGCCAACAGCCAGTTGAGGAGGGCGGTGCGGACATTGCCGACATGCAGCCGGCCGGTGGGCGAAGGGGCAAAGCGCGTGATCATGCGCGCCGGATAAGGCCCCATGGCCCGTCTGTCACCCTGCCGTCACCCACGCCAAAAAATCCGCTTTCGTTTTCCGGCATGCGGCTTAGGTTGCCGGCCAACAAAACAGCACAGGTTATCGCATCCATGGCCACCGCCGCGAAGTTCGACGCGCTCCCCGACACCACGCCCGCCAACGAGGCGGTCGTCGTCCGCTTCGCCGGTGACAGCGGCGACGGCATGCAGTTGACCGGCGGCCAGTTCACCCTTTCGACGGCGCTCGCCGGCAATGACCTGGCCACCTTCCCCGATTTTCCCGCCGAAATCCGCGCTCCGCAGGGCACCTTGTTTGGCGTCAGCGCCTTCCAGATCAACTTCGGCTCCAGCCGCATCGACACCGCCGGCGATGCGCCCGACGTGCTGGTCGCCATGAACCCCGCGGCGTTGAAGGTGAACCTGCCGGCGCTGCGCAAGGGCGGCCTGATCATCGCCGACAGCGGGGAATTCGGCGAACGCAACCTGAAAAAGGCCGGCTATATGGCCAGCCCGCTGGAGGACGACAGCCTGTCCGCCTATCAGCTGCTTGCCTTCGACATCTCCCGCCAGACGGTCGAATCGGTGAAGCCCTTCGGGCTGGGCAACCGCGAGGCGCTGCGCTGCAAGAATATGTGGACGCTGGGCCTGGCGCTCTGGATGTTCGGCCGTCCGCGCGCGCCGATCGTCGACTGGCTCAACGCCAAATTCTCCAAGAATGAGGTGCTGGCCCAGGCGAACATCGCGGCGCTCAACGCCGGCCATGCCTATGGCGAAACCGCCGAGCTGGCCGGGCCCCTGAAACAATTCCGCCTGGCCCCCGCCGACGCCGAGCCGGGCCTTTATCGCACCATCACCGGGGCGGAGGCGCTCAGCCTTGGGCTGGTGGCGGGCGCGCAGCTCGCCGGCCTGCCGCTGTTCTTCGGCGGCTACCCGATCACGCCCGCTTCCGCCCTGCTGCATACGCTGGCGCGCCTCAAGGAATATGGCGTCACCACCTTCCAGGCGGAGGACGAGATCGCCGCCATCGGCGCCACCATCGGCGCCGCCTACGCCGGCAGCCTCGCCGTCACCTCCTCCTCCGGCCCCGGCATCGCGCTCAAGACCGAGGCGATGGGGCTTGCCGTGATGACCGAATTGCCGCTCGTCATCGTCAACTCGCAGCGCGGCGGGCCGTCGACCGGCCTGCCCACCAAGACCGAGCAGTCGGACCTCTACCAGGCTGTCTATGGTCGCAACGGCGACACGCCGATGCCGGTGATCGCCGCCCGCAGCCCCAGCGACTGTTTCGACGTGGCGATCGAGGCCTGCCGTCTCGCCATCGAATATATGACGCCGGTGATGCTGCTGACGGACGGCTATATCGCCAATGCCGCCGAGCCATGGAAAGTCCCCGATGTCACCGGCTACGAGCCTTTTCCGGCCGTGTTCCAGACCAGCGTGCCCGAGGGTGAAAAACTCCACCCCTATGCCCGCGACCCCGACACGCTGCGTCGCGTCTGGGTGAAGCCCGGCACGCCCGGCCTGATGCATCGCATCGGCGGCATCGAGAAAAGCCACGCCACCGGCCACATCGACTACAGCGCCGACAACCACCAGCTGATGACCGACACGCGCAAGGCGAAGGTGGACAATATCGCCCGCCGCATCCCCGCGCAGACGGTCGACACCGGCGCGCCGGGCGGCCGCCTCGCCGTCGTCGGCTGGGGCAGCACCTATGGCCCGATCCGCCAGGCGGTGGAGCGTGCCCGGGCGCGGGGCCTCGACGCCAGCCACATCCACCTGCGCCACATCTGGCCGCTGCCCGCCAACCTCGGCGATCTGCTGCGCGGCTACGACCGCGTGCTCGTTCCGGAGATGAACACCGGCCAGCTGAAAACCCTGCTGCGCGACCAATATCTCGTCGACGCCCGGCCCCTGAGCAAGGTCAGCGGCCAACCCTTCAAGATCAGCGAAATCGAAACCGCGATCGAGGCGATGCTTGCTTAGCGTTTGGCCCAATTTCATCCGCACCACATCATCCGCGAATCGCATAAGGGAATTTCGCAGATGGACAGCCGAACCGTCATCAAACACCTTCTCGCAGATGGGTGGTATCGCGTGAATGTCGTGGGCGACCATTACCAGTTCAAACATCCTGAAAAACCCGGTAAGGTCACTGTGCAGCATCCACGCAAAGACATTCCACCGGGCACGCTGCACAGTATCGAAAGGCAGTCCGGGCTGCCGCTTCGGAGGATGCGATGAAGCAGGTCTATTTCGGCGTGGCAGAAGCAGGCACCAGCGGCTTCGGCCTCTATTTTCCTGATTTTCCAGGATGTGTCACAGGCGGCGAGACGATGACCGAATTGGTATCTAACGGCCATGGTGCTTTGCAGGCGCACATCAACCTCATGGTTGAAGACGGCGACACCCTTCCGCTGCCCAGCGAACCCGATCTCGATGCCGAGCGCGCGCAAGTGCCAGAGGCCGATTTGCGCGCACTGATCGCGGTCGAAGTCCGCATTCCCAGCCTTCCCGACACGGTCGAAGTCCCCATCACCACGAAACTTGTCCAGGAGATCGACGCGGTAACATCCGACCGTCGCAAATTCATCATGGAAGCCACCCGCCGCGAATTGCAGCGCCTGAAAGCCAGCGCCTGACAGTCGCCGACTTGTCATTTCCGCCTACCAACCAGGACATGCCATGAACGAGTTTACCCGTATCCCCATCCCCACCACCCCCGCCGACTGGGCCTCCGACCAGGAAGTCCGCTGGTGCCCGGGCTGCGGCGACTATGCCATCCTGAAGGCGGTGCAGCGCACCATGCCGGAACTCGGCGCGCGGCCTGAAAACACCGTCTTCGTCAGCGGCATCGGCTGCTCCAGCCGTTTTCCCTACTATATGGAAACCTACGGCTTCCACACCATCCACGGCCGCGCGCCCACCATCGCCACCGGCGTGAAGCTCGCCAACCCCGAACTCGATGTCTGGATCGTCACCGGCGACGGTGACGGCCTGTCGATCGGCGGCAACCATATGCTGCACCTGCTGCGCCGCAACCTCGATTGCCAGGTGCTGCTGTTCAACAACGAAATCTACGGCCTGACCAAGGGCCAATACAGCCCCACCTCGCGCGTCGGCACCCGCTCCCCCTCCACGCCCTTCGGCTCGGTCGAGCGCCCCGTGTTCCCCTGCGAATTCGCGCTGGGCGCCGGTGCCCGCTTCATCGCCCGCACCATCGACACCGCGCAGAAACAGATGCCGGAGGTGCTGAAGCGCGCCTACGCGCACAAGGGCACCAGCTTCGTTGAAATCTACCAGAATTGCGTGGTGTACAACGATGCCGTGTTCGACGGCTTCACCGACAAGAAGCTCGCGCCGCACAACCAGATCTGGCTGGAACATGGCCAGCCCATGCTGTTCGCCAACGGCACCAAGGGCCTGACGGTCAACATGAACACGCTGCGCATCCAGGTGATCGACGTGATCGACGGCGACACCTCGAACGTGATCGTCCATGACGAGACCAACAAGGCCATCGCCAAGATGCTGATCGCCATGCGCCATCCCGAATTCCCGGTGGCGCAGGGCGTCATCTTCTGCGATCCCCGCCCCACCTTCGAGGCCGAGGTGGCGACGCAGGCCGCCAAACTCTCCGAAGGCAAGATCGCCGACCTGAACGCGCTGCTGCGCAAGGGCCAGAGCTGGAGGGTTGAGCCGGGCTGAGTGGTCGGGTTGAGTCGGGGGAAATTCAGCCGTCATCCCGTATGACAGGCTGATGCTCGCCCCGCCGCTCCCGTCCGAAGACCTGCTCGCGCTTGCCGCGGCGGGAGACCGTGCGGCCTTCTCCACCCTCGCCGCCCGCCTCGCCGCGCCGGCGCTCACCGCCGCCACCCGCATCCTGGGCAACGCCGCCCATGCCGAGGACGCGGTGCAGGACGCGCTCGTCCGCCTGTGGCGCGAAGCCGGCCGCTTCGATCGCACACGTGGCGCCTTCCCCGCCTGGTGGCGCCGCCTGCTGATGAACATCTGCCTCGACAGCCGGCGCCGCCTCCGCCCGGTCAGCCCCCTCGACGACGCTGCCGATGTTGCCGACCCCGCGCCGTCGCCGGAACATCGGGCGCAGGCGGCCGACAGCGCGCTGCGCGTCCAGGCCGCCATGGCGACCCTGCCGCCGCGCCAGCGCGCCGCGCTGCTGCTGTTCCACGGCGAAGGCTGCACCATGGCGGAAATCGCCGACGCCCTCGACACCACGCCCAAGGCCATCGAAGGCCTGCTCACCCGCGCCCGCAGCGACCTGCGCGCGCGCCTAGAACCGCTGAAAGCCGCGCTATGACTGACCTCGACCAACAACTCCGCGCCTGGGCCACCACCCCCGCGGGGGATCAGGCCGCGCTTGCGCGTATCCTTGCCGGCGTCGATGCCGCGACCCGGCCCGTTCCCGCGCATCGCTGGCGCTGGGCGATGGGCAGCGGAGCACTCGCCGCCGGTATCGCCGCTGCCTGGCTGCTGCTCACCCCCACGCCGGCCCCCGCGCCGTCCGTCTCGCCCGATGCCGACACGCTGCTGGTCAGCGTCTCCGACCCGGCGAAGCTCAGCTTCGCCACCCTCTACACCCCCACCCCCGACGAGGAGCAATATCTGTGAAACATGCCCTGATCCTGTTGAGCGCTGCGCTCATTGCCGCCCCCGCGCTGGCGCAGACGCCCCCACCACCGCCGCCGCCCGGTGCGCCCGCTGCGGCGGTGCCGGACATGCCGCCGCGTGAAGGCCGCATGGGCCGGGAAGGCCGGATGTTCGGCAGCGTCTCGCCCGAAGGCCGTACCATCCTGTGGGCGGCGATGCGCCCCGCTGACGCGCGCGGCGACCGCGCCGCCATCAAGGCCGCCCGCGACAGGGTCAGCGACATCCTCTCCGCCGACCGGTTGGACGTTCCGGCGCTGCGCCGCGCCATGGATGAGGAGCGCAAGCTGGTAGATGCCATGCAGGCGAAACGCCAGGCCGCCATGCTGGACGCTTTCCAGAAGCTCACCCCGGCGGACCGCAAGGCCTTTGTCGCCGATGCCCGCCAGGGCCGCGACCGGCTGGAAATGGGCATGAAGCGCTGGCGTGAGCGCCGCACCGATCCGGCGACCGGCGCCCCGCCGCCGGCGCTGTGATCGCATGACCCCCGCCAGACACCGCGGCGGGGGTCTCTTTTCACGTCGAACGCATGTGGCACTTTACTTCAAGGTTGACGAACGTTAACTTTTTGCCTCAGCAAAAAGGTGCGCCATGGTCGACTATGCCACTTGGACCGGTCTCAACTGGAGCAGCGGTGCCGTCGATCTGCCGCAGCAGGCGTTCGGCTATCGGCTGCTGGTGAAGACCGACGTGCCTGGGACCCCGATGTACGCCCACCGGGACGACCAGGGCGATTTCATCGGCTATAATCCCGGCGTTTGCAGCGCCATGGGCGCCGATGCCAGCCTGTTCGTCCTGCTCCATGAACTGGGGCATATCAAACATGGTCATACCGACCCCAGCCGCGGCACCGATGGCTATGGCTATGGCAATGCTGGACGGGTCGGTCGCGAAACCCATGCCGATGAATATGCCTGCGCGCAGGCCATCGCGCTTTACCCGAACGACGCCGGCAACATCTACACCGCCGCGCACAGCTACTTCACGCGCACCAACGGCGACGGCGGCGGGCACCACCCGCCTGACATCCAGCGCGCCGCCAGCATGGAGCAGCAGTGGCGGCTCCGCTCGACGTTCGACACCCAGATCCGCTTCCACAACGACGACGCCTTTCCCAAAACCGGCGCCCGATCGGTCCTGGCCTGGCTCGGCGTCAGCCTTGTCGAACAACAGGACATGCTCGCCACAATCGAGGCGAAAGGCTCGGCGGCGCTGCGCGGCCCGACAAAAAAGGGGTGGACCTATGCCAAGGCGCTGACTCTGGTGCGCGACATCAAGGTCGGCTGCCGCTTCATCGGCACGCCCGTGCCGCCCAGGCTCATCATCGAGGGGTTCAACCCCTACAACTGATCCTTCCCTCCGGCCGCGGCCGGAGGGAAGGTGAACCTCAGTAGCGAAACTCGATCGTGCCGGTGACCGTCCGCGGCGGGCCATAATAGCCGATGATGCTGTTGCCGAACAACGCACCGGGGAAGTTGTACCCGCCAACCCGGTAGCGCTCGTCGGTCAGGTTGCGGCCATGCACGCCCAGCCGCAGCCTGCCGTCGCCGCTGGTCCAGTTGATGGATGCATCGACCAGTGCATAGCCGGGCTGATCCAGCAGCGCATTCGGGATTTCAAAGACCGACAGCGCGCTGCGATAGGAGAGCGCCGGCGTGAATGCGACGGTGCCGCCGGCCACATCCTGCGACCAGGTCAGGCTGGCGTTGAACACATATTTCGGCGTGTTCTGAAATACCCGCTGGTCCGCGACATCGACCGGCACGCTGCCGCCGGCGATGAAGGTCTTGAACTCGGTATATTTCGCCCGCGTATAGCCGAAGACGAAATTGGCGCTGAGGTTCTTCGACGCGACGACGCGCGCCTCCGCCTCGAAACCATGGATGTTGGCCTTGCCGGCATTGTCCACGATGCTGGCGATCCCCGCCGCGCCGGGCACCTGGATCGTTACCTGCTGGTCCTTATACTTCGAATAGAAGCCCGCCAGGTTCAGGAACAACGTCCGGTCGATGAAGGCGCCTTTCACCCCCAGCTCATAGCTGTCGATCGTCTCCGGCTTGTAGCCGTTGACCGTTCCGGGCGTGAACACCGCGTCGCCGCGCATGTCGAACCCGCCCGATTTGAAGCCCCGGCCCCAGCTGGCATAGACGTTGAGGTCAGGCTCCGGCGTCCAGCTGAGGCTCACCCGCGGAGTCGCCTTCTCGTCGCTGCGGTCGTTGGTATAATCCGTCCGCACCAGCCCCGGGATCGCCGCGGCATTGCCGAACAGCGGCGAACGGATGCCGGTGTAGTTGCGCCGGAACACCGTTCCCACCTTGTCGTCCTTGGTCCAACGCAGCCCCGCCGACAGTTTCACCGTATCGGTCAGCGCATAGGACAGGTCGCCGAACAGCGCATAGCTCTTGGTCTTCACCGTTCCGCTGGTCAGGATGGTCAGGTTCGCCAGGCCGAGCACCGTATCGAACGCGCCCGATGCGCGCCCATTCAGATAATAGGCGCCCAATACCCCTTGCAGCCGCTCGCCCTCGATCAGCAGTTGCAGTTCCTGCGTGAACTGGCGGTCGCTGTAGAAGGCCGGCACGTCCAGCACCGGTCCCGCCGTATTGTCGAAGTCGATGAGCGTATCCGTCCGCCCGTCGCGCAGCGCGGTGATCGATTTCAGCGTCAACCCCTCACCCGGCTTGAACTCGGCGGTCAGGCTGGCGCCGCGCGTCTTCACCCGGTTGTCGTTGCCGATCCCGGCGCGCGTGTCATAGACGCTCGCCGTCGGTTCGAACGCCGGCAGCCCGGCATTGCCCAACAGGCGCGTGCCATGTTTCGGGTTGGATTTGTCCAGCGTCTGGTCGCCCGCCAGACGAATGAACACGGCGTCGCTCGGCGCCCATTCCACGCTTACCCGCGCCGCCAGCACATCCTTGTCATACTGGTCCACGCCGGTGGTGAGGTTCCGGCCATAGCCGTCGCGGTTATACCAGGCGACCGCGCCCCCCACCGACAGGGTATCGGTCAGCGGCAGCGTCACCTGCCCCACCAGGTCGACCTGGTTATAGCTGCCATAGGCAGCCTTGGCCTTCAGCTTCAGCTCGTTGCCCAGCCGGTTGGTGACATATTTGATCGCGCCGCCGATGGTATTGCGGCCATAGAGCGTGCCCTGCGGCCCGCGCAGCACCTCCACCCGCGCCACATCGAAAACGTCCAGCACGGCGCCCTGGGGCCGGGCGATGTAGACGTCATCGACGTAGAGCCCGACGCCCGGCTCGAACCCCCACAGCGGATCCTGCTGCCCCACGCCCCGGATGAAGGCGATCAGCGTGCTGTTCGATCCCCGTGCCACCTCCAGCGTCAGGTTCGGCGTCTGCCGCTGCAGGCTGGTGATGTCCGGCGCGCCCTGGGCGGCGAGCGTCTCGCCACTGATCGCCGTCACCGCGATCGGCACCGAGATCAGGCTTTCGCTGCGACGCCGCGCGGTCACCACGATGTCGTCGCCAGCCTCCGCCGCGCTGACCGCCGGTGCCGCCGGCGCCTGTGCGAAAAGGGGCATGGTGAACAGGGCCGACGAGGCGAGCAGGGCAGCGGTGAGATGGCGCATGGGTTCCTCCAGGGTCTGGCGGCACTCATGACTTGGCACCGCTCTCGATTCCCTTCATACTGAAACCTGAACCGGGATTCAACTTCGGACGCTGAAAATGTCGCAAGCCGCCGCCGCACCGTTGCCGCCAAGCCACAGGGAGCCGCGCACCGAGCGCGGCCGCCGTACCCATCGCGCCATCCTGGATGCCGCCGCGCATGAGTTCGGCACCCGCGGCTACCATGATACCGGCATCACCCACATCACCGCCCGCGCCGGCGTCGCGCTGGGCAGCTTCTACACCTGGTTCGAATCGAAGGAGGCGGTGTTCCGCGCGCTTGTCGCCGATCTGTCGGCGCAGGTCCGCGACCATGTCGGCCCGCATGTCGCCGCGGCCCCTGATGGCCTGGCCGCCGAGGAAGCGGGCCTCGCCCACTTCCTTGCCTTCGCCCGCCAGCAGAAACTCATCTACCGCATCATCGACGAGGCAGAATTCGTCGCGCCGGACGCCTTCCGCGCGCATTATGAAACCACCGCGGCGCGTATCCTCACCCGCCTTCAGGCCGCTGCCGCCAAGGGCGAAATCCGCGCCGATGTCAGCGAAGCCCATGCCTGGGCGATCATGGGCATGAATGTCTTTCTGGGCCTGCGTTATGGCATCTGGGACGACAGCGCCGCCACAACCGCTGTTGCCCAGACGGCCAACAGCATGCTGCGGGATGGGTTGAAGCCGTAGCTGCGGGAGGCTCAGTAGGCCAGCCACCGCGTCAGCAGGGTTTTGGCGGCGCCGGAATCGAGGGCGTGCGCAGCGGTGTGGACCGCGCTGTGCCAATTGGCGGCGGCGTGGGCGAGAAGCAGGGCAGCGGCGGCGTTGAGGAGGACGGCGTCGCGGTAGGGCGACCGCAGGCCATCGAGCAGGGCGGAGAGGGCGCGGGCGTTATAGGCCGCGTCGCCACCGCGGATGGCGGTGAGGGGGTGGCGCGGAAGGCCGGCGGTTTCCGGCGTGATGCGGGTGGCAGCCTGGCCGGGGCGCAAGAAGGTGCTGGGGCCGGCAATGGAGAGTTCGTCCAGCGGCTCGTCGCCGGCGACGAGCATGACATCGGTGTGGCCGAGCAGGGTGAGCGCATCGGCATAGACGGCCAGGAAATCCGGGCGGGCAACACCGATGAGCTGCCGGCTGACGCCCGCCGGATTGCAGGCGGGGCCGGTCAGGTTGAAGATGGTGCGGCGCTGGATCGAACGGCGGACGGGGGCGAGGCGAACGAGCGCCGGGTGGTGGCTTTGCGCGAACAGGAAGGCGATGCCGAGGTCCACCAGCGTGGCCTCCGCGGTTTCCGCGGCGCGCGTGAGGTTGAGGCCGAGCGCCTCCAGCGTGTCGGCGCCGCCCGCCTGCGATGACGCCGCGCGGTTGCCGTGCTTGGCCACGGGCACGCCGCAGGCGGCCACGACAAGGGCGACGGCAGTGGAGACGTTGAGGCTGTTCGCCATGTCGCCGCCGGTGCCGCAGACGTCGATGGCGTTCGCCGGCGCGCTGACGGGGCGCATGCGGGCGCGGATGGCGCGGACGGCGGCGGCGATCTCCACGGCGGTTTCATCGCGCAGCGACATCGTCAGCAGGAAGTCGCGGACGGCGGCGTCATCGGCCCGACCATCGAGGATAGCTGCAAAGGCGGCGTCGGCTTCCTCTGCGCTGAGGGGGTATGTGGCGTCCGGCAGGGTCATGCCGGCATCGCGTGCGGGATGTTCGCGAGCGCCAGGAAGTTGGCGAGCAGGGCATGGCCATGCTCGGTGGCGATGCTTTCGGGGTGGAACTGCACGCCGTGCAGCGGCAGCTCCTGGTGTTGCAGGCCCATGATGGTGCCATCGTCGGTCCAGGCGGTGATCGTAAAGGCGGCAGGCAGGGTTTCGCGTTCGACGATCAGGCTGTGGTAGCGCGTGGCGGTGAAGGGGGAGGGGAGGCCGGCGAAGAGGCTGGTGCCGCCGTGGTGGATGGGGGAGGTCTTGCCGTGCATCAGCTGAGGCGCGCGGATGACGCGGCCCTGGAAGCTGGCCCCGAGCGTCTGGTGGCCGAGGCAGACGCCGAGCAGCGGGATGCGGTGCGCGGCGGCGGCGGCGGTGAGGTCGAGGCAGATGCCGGCCTCGTTCGGGGTGCAGGGACCGGGCGAGGTGAGGATGGCGGCCGGCGCCAGCGCCAGCGCGTCGGCGACGGTGAGCGCGTCATTGCGGTGGACAGTGACGGTGGCGCCAAGGTCTTGCAGGTAATGGACGAGGTTCCAGGTGAAGCTGTCGTAATTGTCGATGACAAGAATCATGGCCGTGGGGGTCATGATTGTGGTGCCGCGCGGGCAATGGCGAGGAAATCGGCCGCCTTGAGACTGGCGCCGCCCACCAGGGCACCGTGGACATGGGGGAGGGCGAGCAGGGTGGCGGCATTGTCCGGTTTGACCGAGCCGCCGTAAAGGATGCGGAAGGTGGCGCCGAAGCGGGTTTGCAGCGCGTCGTGGATGGCAGCGTGGACCTGGGCGACCTGGTCCGGCGTGGGGGTGCGGCCGGTGCCGATCGCCCAGACGGGTTCATAGGCAATCGCCGTGTTGGCCGGGGTTGCGCCGTCGGGGACGGAGCCGGCGAGTTGTGATGTGACGACGGCGAGGGTTTCGTTCGCGTCGCGCTGGGCCAGGGTCTCGCCGACGCAGATGATGGCGGTCAGCGCGGCCCGATGGGCGGCGGCGGCCTTGGCGCGAACGGCGGCGTCGGTTTCGTGATGGTCGCAGCGACGCTCCGAATGGCCGACGATGATGTGCGAAGCGCCGGCGTCGGCGAGCATTTCGGCGCTGAGATCGCCGGTGTGGGCGCCGCTGGCGTTGGCGTGACAGTCCTGCGCGCCGAGCGGCAGTTCCCGCGGCGCCAGCGGCAGCAGGGTGGCCGGCAGGCAAAGCAGCAGGTCGGCGGCGATGCCGGGAGCGGCGGCGGCGACCGCGGCGACTTCGGCCAGGCTTTCCCTGAGACCGTTCATTTTCCAGTTTCCGGCGATCAGCGCGCGCATTGGGGTTCCTTTTTGCGCGCCTCTGGCCAAGGCGCGAGATGGTTGCGCCTCTGGCCAAGGCGCGGGGGCCTCGCTACAGCAGCGCGCAATCTCAAATCAACTGTGAGCTTTTCATGCTGTCATCCTTGCGCAAATCCGCCACATCCTGGGTGGGGGTCATCATCCTGGGGGTAGTGATCATCGCCTTTGTGGTGACGCTGTTCCACGACCCGATGGGCGGTGGCGGCCGGGGGGCAAGCGGTGCCACGTTGGCGACGGTGGGCAAGGCGCCGGTGACCGAGGCGGATTACATGCGCATGTTCGACCGGGCGATCCGGCAACAGCGGGAGACCAGCAAGGGGATGACGAACGCGCAGTTCGTGACCCTGGGCGGCGCCGATGCGGTGTTCGAGCAGATGGTGGAGATGAAGGCGCTGGACGCCTTTGCCGCGCGGGCCGGGCTGGATGTCTCGAAGAAGGTGCTGGATGGCGAGATCGCGAGCATTCCGGCGGCGCAGCTGAACGGCAAGTTCGACGAGGCGAGCTTCCGCCGTCTGTTGCAGGACCAGCGGCTGAGCGAGGCGCAACTGCGCGAGCTGCTGAGCGCGGACATCCGCCGGCGGCAGTTGCTGACGCCGGTGTCGCTGGGGACGAGCGTGCCGGCGGGAATCGCCAAGCCCTATGCCGACCTGCTGCTGGAGGCGCGGCGCGGCGCGATCCTGGTGGTGCCGGCGGCGTTGATGCGCGACGTGCCGGCGCCGACCGAGGCGCAGGTGGCAGCCTTCTATGCGGCCAACAAGGCGGCCTACACGGTGCCGGAGCGGCGGGCGTTCCGCTGGGCGATGCTGGACGCCGCGGCATTCGCGGCGCAGGCGGCGCCGACCGAGGCGCAGGTGGCGGCCTATTTCAAGGAGAATGCAGCGGAGTTCGGCGGAGTGGAGACGCGGACGCTGAACCAGGTGGTGTTGCAGGACCGGGCCGCGGCGGAACGGCTGGTGGCGGCGGCGCGCGGCGGGCAGGGGTTCGCGGCGGCCGCGGCGGCGGCGGGGTTCACCCCGGCCGATACCGCGCTGGGCAGCCAGACGCAGGCGGCGTTCGCCGGCGCCAGCAGCGCGGCCGTGGCGGCGGCGGCGTTCCGCACGCCGGTGGGCGGCGTCAGCGATGCGGTGCAGTCTCCGCTGGGCTGGCATGTGGTGCAGGTGGCCGCGGTGACTGCGGCGAAACCGCAGGGGATGGCGGCGGCGCGGGCAACGATCGTGGCGCGGCTGACCGAGGAGAAGGAGCAGGACCTGCTGGCCGACGCGGTGGCGAAGGCGGAGGACCGGTTCACCGGCGGCGAGAGTTTCGCCGATGTGGCGCGCGACCTGAAGCTGATCGTCAACAGCGCGCCGCCGCTGACCGCGGACGGCCGGGTGCTGAAGAGCGATTACCGCCTGCCCGCTGACGCGGCGCCAATCCTGTCGAAGCTGTTCGACATGGAGCCGAATGAACCGGCGCAGGTGGTGGAGGTGACGAAGGGTCGTTTCGCGCTGGTGGAACTGGGCGATGTGACGCCGCCGACCGCGGTGCCGCTGGCCGAGATCCGCCCGGCGGTGGTGGCGGCCTGGACACAGACCGAGGCGGCGAAGCGGGCGGAGGCGCTGGCGAAGCGGCTGGCGGGCGAGGCCGGCAAGGGCGCGTCGCTGGCGTCCCTGGCGGCGGCGAACGGCCTGCCGGCGCCGCAGACGGTGACGGTGCGGCGGCTGGAACTGTCGCAGATGGCGCAGCAGGGTCAGGCGGTGCCGCCGCCGGTGGTGATGCTGCTGAACACGCCGGCCGGGCGCGCCAACGTCGCACCGGCGCCCGGCGGGCAGGGCTGGTTCGTGGTGAAGACCGATGCGGTGACACCGGGCAACGCCGCGGCGCTGCCACAGCTGGTGGCAGCGGTTCGCAGCAGCTTTGGCCGGGACAGCGCCGACGAGATGGCGGCGGCCTTCGGGCGAGCGGTGCAGCGCGATGTGGGCGTGGTGCGCGGTGCGGCGGCGCTGGCCGGGTTGAAGCGGAAGCTGGCGGGCGAGGGCGCGGCGGCGCAATGACGGTTTGAGCGTAAGCGGCATCGCGGCGGCGCGCGCGGCGTTGCGGGCGGGCGAGGGTGCCTGCCTGTGGCTGCGGCTGGTGGCGGATACCGAAACTCCGGTGGGCGCCTGGTTGAAGCTGGCGCAGCCGGCGCGCGGCGACTGGTTGCTGGAAAGCGTGGAGGGCGGGCGGACGCGGGGGCGATATTCACTGCTGGGGCTGGACCCGGACCGGTTGTTCAAGGTGGAAGGGCGGCGGGTGAGCGTGAACGACCGCTGGCCGGATGCCGGCGGGTGGCGCGAAGCGGGCGACGATCCGCTGACGGCGCTGCGAGCGGAGGTGGCGGCGATCCGCATGGTGGTGCCGGCGGAGCTGCCGAAGGCCCTGGCGTTCTTCGTCGGCTACATGGGGTATGAGACGGTGGGCATGGTGGAGCGGCTGGCGGTGCCGGCCGCCGATCCGCTGGGGCTGCCCGACATGCTGTTCGTGCGGCCGCGGCTGCTGTTGCTGTTCGACCGGTTGAGCGACGCGCTGTTCATCGTGGCGCCGCTGTTCGCCGGCGCGGGCGAGGGCGCGGTGGCGGCGGCGGTGGAGCGGGTGGAGGCGGCGGCGGCGCGGCTGGCGCAGCCGATCCCGATGGCGGCGCGGGTGGAGGCCGTGGAGGCAGGGGTGACGCCGGCGCTGCCGGATGGGGCCTATGCCGCGATGGTGGCGCGGGCGAAGGCGTATATCGGCGCCGGGGACATTTTTCAGGTGGTGCTGGCGCAGCGCTTCAGCCGGGCCTTCACCCTGCCGCCGTTCGACCTGTATCGCGCGCTGCGGCGGATCAACCCGTCGCCGTTCCTCTATCATCTGGATCTGCCGGGGTTCGCGCTGACGGGGAGCAGCCCGGAGATCCTGGTGCGGGCGCGGGACGGCGAGGTGACGATCCGGCCGATCGCGGGGACGCGGCCGCGGGGGGTGGACGAGGCGGAGGATGCGGCGCGGCGGGCGGAGTTGCTGCAGGATCCGAAAGAGCTGGCGGAGCATTTGATGCTGCTGGACCTGGGTCGCAATGATGTGGGGCGGGTGGCGCGGGCGGGCAGCGTGCGGGTGACGGAAAGCTTCGCGGTGGAGCTGTACAGTCATGTCATGCACATCGTGTCCAACGTGGTGGGGGCGCAGCGGGCGGACCGGGATGCGATCGATGCCTTGCTGGCGGGGTTTCCGGCGGGAACCGTGAGCGGCGCGCCGAAGGTGCGGGCGATGGAGATCATCGCCGAACTGGAGCCGGAGAAGCGGGGTGCCTATGCCGGAGGGGTGGGTTATTTCGGGCCGGATGGCGGGATGGACAGCTGCATCGTGCTGCGCACCGCGGTGGTGAAGGATGAGGTGATGCACATCCAGGCCGGCGCGGGGATCGTGGCGGACAGCGACGCGGCGGCCGAGCAGCGGGAGTGCGAGGCGAAGGCGGGAGCGCTGCTGGCGGCGGCGCGGGAGGCGGTACGGGCGGCGGGGGAGGGGAGATATGGGCAGTAGCGCGGCGCGGCTGTGATTAGCGCGCAGCGCTAACTCGCAGACTCGCGCAAGCTTGGCCGGCGTGCGGTTGGCCTTGGCCAACCGACACGTCCGACAAGCGGGCTTTGCCCGCGCTCTTTTTTTTTCTTATTTCTTCTTTCTTCTTTCGCTCTCTCCGCCCTGCCCACCGTCCGAGTTCGCGCGGCTTGGCCGCGCAGGGGCGGTGGTTCGGGGTTGGTGCGGATGCGCTGGCCCCCTCCGTCAGGCTTTGCCTGACACCTCCCCCGCAAGCGGGGGAGGGGCTTTGGCGCTGGAGCCGATAGTGTGGGGTGAGGGCCCCCGGGTCGAGCCCGGGGTGAAGGGGGCTGTTGGTTTGTTGCAGCCAAGAAACTTGGAAGGTTTGTCGAAAAAAGTGACAGCCTGAATCAAGGAGTTAGCGATTTCGAGGCGTTTTGGGCGGGTCGCGCGGGGTGGCTGTGTGCTGGATGCTGACTCGATAATGCCAATATGGTTAGCACAGGCCGATAACTTTGGCAAGCGGTTTTGCAGGTAAGCGATGCTCCTTCCCGTCTGTTTCGCCGCCACCTGTTGCTATGGGGGGATCGGGTGCGGTTGCGTGTGGCGGGGCGGGTGCGTGGTGGGCGGCTTCACAAGCGGGGTGGGCGCTGCTATGGCGCGCGTCCCACGTTGGGCCCGATGGCGGAGTGGTGACGCAGCGGACTGCAAATCCGCGCACCCGAGTTCGATTCTCGGTCGGGCCTCCATCTTGCTCCGCGAACAAGGTCGCGGGGACTTCATGGACGACTTGCGAAACGATTCGTTGCCCCCTCCGTCATCGCCGTTCCAGCGCTGACACCTCCCCCGCAGGCGGGGGAGCGGCTTGTTTGCAGTGCCGGTTTCAGGATTGCAGCCTCTTCCTGAAGAAGGCGATGGTGGTGGTTTCGGCGTCCTTGCCGGGGCCGCTGTCGGGGAGGTGGACGGTCAGCACGCTGTGGGGGGTCATGCCGGTGCCTTGCCGGGCGTGTTCGGGGTCCAGGGTGATGTCCTGGAAGCGGTCGCCGAATTCGGCATGGAGCCGGGCGAAGCGGGCGTCGGGAACCAGGGGGTCGCCGCGGTAGCGCAGGCCGAGCAGGGTGAGGTCTTCGGCTTCGAGGCGGCGTTTGGCGCAGGCGATTTCGGATGCGCTGGCGTCCAGCCCGGCCTTCCTGCCGAGCGGCAGGGAGGGTTGCGAGAGCACGGGGGCGATGACGGCGGGCTCGGTCATCATGGCGAGCGCGAAGCCGCCGGTGAAGCACATGCCGAGGGCGCCGACGCCCGGCCCGCCGCAGTCGGCATGGGCGTGGCGGGCGAGCGCGCGGAGGAAATCGACGATCGGGCTGCTCCTGCCATCGGAGAGCGCATGGAATTCGCGGCGGATGCAGACGTTCACGAACATCTGCGTCAGCGCATAGCCGGTGGAGAGCGGCTTGCCGGGCGTGCCGAACAGGCTGGGGAGGAAGAGGGTGAAGCCGGCGGCGACGAGGCTGTCGGCGAAGCTGAAGACCTGGGGATGGAGGCCGGGGATTTCGTGGCAGACGATGATGGCGGGGCCTTGGCCGGCGCGGAAGACATCGCGGGTGTAGCCGGCGCCGGTGAAGGCGGTGCGGGTGTAGTTTTCCATGGGCATTGCCTTGTTCTCCCCTGGCGGATGGTGGCGGCGCGATGACGGCGTGACAAGACTTGGCGGATTTGTGCGGTGCGGTTAGATGGATTGATTGCGACTCAAATGACGAGGATGTTCGTGGCGTCTGCCCCTGTGCCTGTACCGGTCGATTTTGCTGCCCTGCGGCAAAACATGATCCATTCGCAGTTGCAGGTGAATGGCGTGATTGCACCGCGGCTGGTGGCGGCGTTCGGCGCGGTGGCGCGCGAGGCATTCGGACTGCCGGGACGGGAGGCGCTGGCCTATGTCGATGCCGCGGTGCCGGTGGGCGGCGGGCGCTTCATGATGGCGCCGCTAAGCATCGGGCACCTGTTCCAGGCGCTGGACGTGCGGCCGGACGAGCGGATGCTGGTGGTCGGCGGGGGCTATGGCGGGGCGCTGGCGGCGCGGCTGGCGGGATCGGTGACCGTGGTGGAATCGGATGCCGCGCTGGCGGCGCGCACGCGGGCCCTGCTGCCGGGCGTGGCGGTGGTGGAGGGTGACATGGGTTCGGGCGCTGCCGAGGGCGCGCCCTTTGACGTGATGCTGGTGGACGGGGCGATTGCCCGGCTGCCGGACGCGCTTGCCGACCAGCTGGCCGAGGGGGGCCGGATGGCGGCGATCATGCCGGGAAGCGACGGTGTGTTGCGGGCGATGCGGGGGGTGAAGGCTGGCGGAAGGCTGGTGCCGGAACCGTTCGCGGAGGCCGCGGCGCCGATGCTGCCCGGGTTTTCCCCGGCTCCGGCCTTCCGCTTTTGAAAGTGCCCCCCTCATGAAACTGAAACTGATGCTGCTGTTGTCGCTGGCGATGCCGGCGAGTGCCGATACGCTGGCGGACGCGCTGGCCTCTGCCTATGCCAGCAATCCCGACCTGGCGGCGCAGCGCGCCGTGGTGCGCCAGGTGGACGAGCTGGTGCCGCAGGCGATCGCCGCGGTGCGGCCCGCGGTGACGCCGAGCGCCTCCTTGCAGCAGGTGATGGGCCCGAGTTTCCAGAATGAGGGGCGGCTGTTCAGCGGCGGGGTGACGATCAGCCAGCCGCTGTTCCGCGGCGGGCGCACCTGGTCGAGCATCGAGGCGGGCGAGCAGCGGATCTTCGCGGCGCGGGCGCGGCTGCGGCTGGTGGAAAACAGCGTGCTGGTGAACACGCTGACCGCCTATGCCGATGTGCTGCGGACGGCGGAGATCGTGAAGCTGAACGAGAACCAGGTGCGGGTGCTGGAGCAGCAGCTGCGCGCCAGCCGCGACCGGTTCGAGGTGGGCGACCTGACCCGCACCGACGTGGCGCAGAGCGAGGCGCGGCTGGCGAATGCCAACAGCAATTTGATTGCGGCGCAGGGGGCGGCGATCGCGGCGCAGCAGGCCTATCAGCGGGTGGTCGGGCGGCCGCCGGTGGACCTGGCGCCGATCCCGCCGCTGCCGCCGCTGCCGGCGAGCGCGGCCGAGGCGCTGGCGCTGGCGCGGGACAGCGCGCCGACGCTGCTGGCGGCGCGGTTCGACGAAGGCGCGGCGAAGGCGGATGTGCGCACGGCGCGCGGGCAATGGCTGCCGACGGTGACGCTGAACGCCACCGGCACCTATCAGGAGCTGACCGGGCTGCCCAACGGCGTGGGCACGCGGGTGGTGGATGGCTTTGCCCCGGGAGTGGGGGTGACGGCGTCGATCCCGCTTTACAGCGGCGGGCTGACGGGGTCGGCGGTGCGGCAGGCGCAGGCGCGGCAGAGCCAGTTGCTGGAGCTGATCGCCAGCGCCGACCGGGCGGTGGTGGAGGCGGTGAACAATGGCTGGGCCGGCGTGGAGACGGCGCGGGCGACGCAGGTGAGCGCGAAATCGGCGATCGCCGCGAACGCGCTGGCCGCCGAAGGGGTGCGGCAGGAAAACAGCGTGGGCAGCCGCACCATCCTGGAAGTGCTGAACGCCGAGCAGGAACTGCTGAATTCGCGCGTGACGCTGGCGCAGGCGGACCGGGATGTGGCGGTGGCGACCTATACGCTGCTGGCGAGCATCGGCCGGGCGGAGGCGATCGCGCTGGGGCTGCCGGTGGAGGCCTATGACGTGGCCGTCAATGCCAAGCGTGTGCGCGGGATCATTTCCGACTGGAATGTCGATCCGGACCCGCGGCGGACGCCGGAACGCAACCATGCGAAGAAGAAGGCGCAGTGAGCGGAAAGGCGCTGGACCCGAAGCTGGCGGAGATATTGGCCTCCATCCGGGCGACGGTGGGGGGTGAGGCGCCGCCGACGGTGACGGCGGAGGCGCCGGAGGTGGAGGTGGCGGCGGCGCCGATGGTGGCGCCGGCGCGCCCCGCCGGTGACGGACAGACGCTGGAGGCGTTCATGGCGGCGCTGGCGGGGCCGAAGATCCAGGCCTGGCTGGACGCGCATCTGCCGGAGATGGTGCAGGCGGCGGTGGATGCGGAAGTCAGAAAGCTGATGGGAAAAAGCTGACAGGGTGCGTGGCCGCCGCTAACAGCCGTGCCCATGAGCGAGTTACCGAAGACATTCGATCCGGCGGCCATCGAGGCGCGCTGGTATGCGCGGTGGGAAGCGACGGGCGCGTTCCGGCCCTCTCGGCCCGATGCCGAGCCGTTCACCATCATGATGCCGCCGCCCAATGTGACGGGGTCGCTGCATATCGGCCATGCGCTGGACGTGACCTTGCAGGATGTTCTGGTGCGGCATGCCCGGCTGCGGGGCAGGGATGCGCTGTGGGTGGTGGGGACGGACCATGCCGGGATCGCCACGCAGATGGTGGTGGAGCGGCAGCTGAACGAAAGGCAGGACAAGCGCACGAACTATAGCCGCGAGGATTTCGTGGCGAAGGTGTGGGAATGGAAGGCGGAGAGCGGCGGGACGATTACCCGCCAGCTGCGGCGGCTGGGGGCGAGCTGCGACTGGGCGAACGAGCGGTTCACGATGGACCCCGGGTTCAGCGAGGCGGTGATCCGCGTGTTCGTGCGGCTGTATCATGAGGGGCTGATCTATCGCGACAAGCGGCTGGTGAACTGGGACCCGGGGTTGAAGACGGCGATTTCCGACCTGGAGGTGGAGACGAAGGAGGTGCCGGGGAAATTCTGGCATTTCCGCTATCCATTGGCCGATGGCGTGCGGACGGCGGACGGCCTTGATCATATCGTGGTGGCGACGACGCGGCCGGAGACGATGCTGGCTGACATGGCGGTGGCGGTGAATGCGCGCGATGAGCGGTATCAATCGCTGCTGGCGGCGGGCGCGCAGGTGCTGCTGCCGATCACGGGGCGGCGGGTGCCGGTCATCGCCGACGACCATGCCGATCCGGAACTGGGCAGTGGCGCGGTGAAGATCACGCCGGGGCATGATTTCAACGATTTCGAGGTGGGCGTGCGCGCCGGGATCGCGGCGCGGGACATGCTGAACATGTTCGATGGCGATGCCTGCGTGGTGCAGGTGGCGGACGGGTTGATCCCGGACGCGCTGCTGGGGCTGGAGCGGTTCGATGCGCGGGCACGGGTGGTGGAGCGGATGGAGGCGCTCGGGGCTGTGGAGCGGGTGGAGGAGCGGGTGATCGCGACCCCGTTGGGCGACCGCAGCGGCGCGGTGATCGAGCCGTGGCTAACCGACCAATGGTATGTGGATGCGAAGACGCTGGCGGTGCCGGCGATGGAGGCGGTGCGGGACGGGCGGATCAAGATTGTGCCGGCGCAGTGGGAGAAGACATTTTTCAACTGGATGGAGAATATCCAGCCCTGGTGTGTGAGCCGGCAATTGTGGTGGGGGCATCGGATTCCGGTTTGGCAGACGATTGGCATGACGCGCGATGCCGATGATCGGGTAACGCAGGAAAGCTACGGTGTGTATGCCGCTGAGTCAGAAATGGCTCTACGTCAAAGGATTGAATCTGAGGGCGAAACAAGAATCATTCGCTTCTTTGAGGATTGGGACGCCGTAATCCAAGATCCTGATTTTGCGGCGTTTGACCGTGATAAATATATGGTTTTGGTGCGCGACCAAGATGTCCTCGATACTTGGTTTTCGAGTGCCTTGTGGCCGTTTGCGACGTTGGGGTGGACGGGGAATGAATCCCCCACCCCCGACCCCTCCCCTGAAGGGGAGGGGAGTTTGTTGGCGAAGCACTATCCCGGGGATGTGCTGGTTTCGGGGTTTGACATCCTGTTTTTCTGGGATGCGCGGATGATGATGCAGGGGCTGCATCTGATGGGGGAGGTGCCGTTCCGGACGCTGTATCTGCATGGGCTGGTGCGGGCCGCGGATGGCAGCAAGATGTCGAAATCGAAGGGGAATGCCATCGATCCGCTGGGGTTGATCGACCGCTATGGCGCGGATGCGCTGCGCTTCACGCTGGCGGCGATGGAGAGCCAGGGACGCGATATCAAGCTGAGCGAGGAGCGGGTTCAGGGCTATCGGAACTTTGCCACCAAGCTGTGGAACGCGGTGCGGTTCGCGCAGGCGAACGGCATTGGGGCGAGTGCGGCTCCGCAAGCGCCGATGGCGGCGAAGGCGGTCAATCGCTGGATCATCGGCGAGGTGGCGGCAACGGTTGTTGCGATGGATGCGGCGCTGGCGGCGCTGCGCTTCGACGAGGCGGCGAATGCGATTTACCGGTTCGTGTGGGATGTGTTCTGCGACTGGTATCTGGAGCTGGTGAAGGGGGAGGTGTGCGACGAGACGCGCGCGGTGGCGGGGTGGGCGATCGACCAGGCGCTGGTGCTGCTGCACCCGCTGATGCCCTTCATCACCGAGGAGCTGTGGCATGCGCTGGGGGCGCGGGAGGCGCCGATCATCCATGCGAGGTGGCCGGTGGCGGCTGTGGCGGACGATGAGGCAGCGGCGGAAATCGGCTGGCTGGTGCGACTGGTGCGGGAGGTGCGGGCGGCGCGGACCGAACTGGGGGTGGCCCCGGGCGTGCGACTGCCGGCGCATCTGCGCGAGGCGTCTGCCGTGACACGCGCACGCTGGGCGGCGCATGCCGGGACAATCGCGCGGATGGCGCGGATCGAGGCGGCCGAGGGCGATGGGCCGGCCGCTGGCGCGGCACAGTTGGTGGTGGACGAGATGACCGTCGTGCTGCCGTTGGAGGGCGTGATCGACCTGGCGGCCGAGCGGGCGCGGTTGGGGAAGGCGCGCGATGCCGCAGCGAAGGAGGCGGCGGCGCTGGCGGGGCGGTTGGGCAATCCGGCCTTTGTGGAGAAGGCGAAGCCGGAGGCGGTGGCGAAGGCGCGGGCGGACCATGCCGAGAAGGCGGCGGAGGCGGAACGGTTGGGGGCGGCGCTGGCACGGCTTGGTTAACGGCACACGATGTGTCGGAAAACCTGACAGCTTTGCGGGTGCTTGTTCGATAAGTGTCTGATTTATGGTTCGGCAACAGTTGGCATGAGTTTTGCTCAACCTAAGTTGGCAATGGTGCCGACAAGGGGGGACGACCCATGAAACTCAAGATTTTTGCGGCGGCGCTGCTGGCTTCGACCTTCGCAATGCCGGTGGCCGCGGCGCCGATCTATGCGCCGGTGCCGGTGGCGAACTATATCACGGTGGGGGGCACCGACTGGGCCTGGGCAAGCCCCTGCGCCTTCACCGGTGGGTGCAGCAGCATCGACCTTTCCTATCAGTCGACGCAGGGCTGGCGGACGCCGACGCGGGTCGAGTGGGCGGCGCGTCCGACCGTGCTCGATTTCGCTGGCAAGTGCGCGAGCGCCTGGTTCGACAACAGCTACAGCCACTGCGATTTCGGCGATCCGGACTTTCCGGGGGTGGCGATGCCCGGCGTGCAGCCGACCGGCGTGATCTGGGACTTCGGCTATGGCACCAGCAACTATCAGGGCTATGAGGGCCTGGCCGAAACTTGGCTGGTGCGCGGTGCGGCGGTGCCCGAGCCGGCGACCTGGGCGATGATGATCGCCGGGTTCGGCCTGGTGGGCTTTGCCGCGCGTCGTCGGGCTGCTGTCGCCGCCTGATTTCCCATAGGTCGAAAGGGCCGCCTTCCGAGAGGTAGGCGGCCTTTTTCATGTCAGCGTGCGGCCGACCCAGCGGACGCGGCCGATGATCTCGACATCGGCGGGATCGACATTGTCGTAGCTGGGGTAGCTGCTGTTGTCGCTGCGGATGCTGAGGCGGCGGGTGGCGGGGTGGAGCGACAGGCGTTTCACCAGCAGCGCGCCATCGACGCGGATGACATAGATGCCGTCGCGCAGACGGGCGCTGTCGGCGGTGTCGACGATGATCTGGTCGCCATCGGACAGGGTGGGGAACATCGAATCGCCGGTGACGGTGATGGCCGACAACGCGGTGGGGTTGGCGGACGCCAGGGTGCGGGCGTAGCGCGGCTCGAACAGCAGGGCGGCGGTGTGCTTTTCCGAATCGGGATCGGTGCCGTCGCCGGCGCTGGCGCCGACATCGAGAAAGGGAATCGCCAGCGCGGATTGTGGCGATGGATAGGAAATTGACGAGGGCAGGAGCGATTCGGCGGGCGGGCGCGCGGGCGCCGACTCGGGTGCGCCGAGCTGGCTTTCGGGAATGCCGAAATGCTGCGCCAGTCGCTTGCGGTCGAGCTCGGACAGGCGGCGCGGCACGCCACGCTTGATAAATTGTTGAATATAGGCAGGGTTTCTTCCGATGATGCGGGAAAGCGAGGCATAGTCCGACCCCCGGTCCCTGATCATGCGGTCGAGCCGCTGCCGAATGTCGGCATTGTGCATGCGGTTGACCTCCTCTCCTGATCCCCGCGCGGCGCTTCATACGCCTCATTTTTTACCTAGACTAGTAGGAAAATGCCTCTCATTCTTTCCCTATCGAGTCGGGACAGGTGCCCCGGATCGCGCGGACAGGGACGCTGGGAGTGGGCTTGCACCGGGCCAAGGAGAAAATGGGAATGTCGCTGTTGTTGAAAATCGAGCGGGTGCTGCGGGCGAGCGGGGAAAGCCCCTCGCGCTTTGGGCGCAGGATCGCGAACGACCCGCGGCTGGTGCACGACCTGCGCCGCGGGCGGAATGTGGGGCCGCGGCTGGCGCAGCGGATCGAGACGCAATTGTCGGTGGTGACGCTGCAACCGGGAGACACGCCATGCGCCATGCATTGAATCCGGTGCACGCCGGCCTGCTGCGCGGGCTGCGGGCGATGCTGCGGCGCGACGCGCTGCTGGCGAACTGGCTGGAGCCGGCGGCCGGGGGACTGCCGGGGCTGGTGGTGGAGGATTTCGACTGTGTGCCCTGGGCCAGCCTGAACTTCGCCGGGTTCCGGCACCGGCTGATGCTGCGGCTGACCGGCGAGGCGGCGGCGGTGATGGCGGCGCGGGCGCGGCTGGAGGCGCTGCTGGTGGAACCGGAGCTGACGACGGCGGGCCATGTGCTGATCGAGATGGCGGTGGAGGCGGCGGAGGAAGCGGCGCTGCCGGACGGTCGGGTGGTGCTGGGCCTGGAGATCGCGGCGCTGACCATCGCGGAATGATTTGAGGCGCGCTCAGAAGATGGTTGCAAAACCCCGCGAAGGGCGTAGAAACTGAGTCTCAATCAGATTGAGGCGCGATCATGGTGCGGCCGGGGGTGATGGGAAGCGTGTTGCTGCTGGCGGCGTGCGGGTCGGAGCCGCCGCCGGCGCCGGTTCCCGAGGCGGTGCCGGTGACGTTGATGACGGTGGGCCCGCGGGAGGGCGCGGGCGCGCTGGAGGTGGTGGGGACGGTGCGGCTGAAGCGGGAAACGCCGCTGGCCTTCACCAGCGCGGGGCAGGTGCGCGGCATCACTGTGCGCGAAGGCGACCGGGTGGCGGCCGGCGCGCTGCTGGCGACGCTGGATACGGGCCCGCTGGATGCGGCGGCGGCGGCCGCGGCGGCGGATGCGGCACGGGCCGCGGCCGACCTGAAACGGGCGCAGCGCCTGGTGGCGCAGGGCTGGGTGAGCCAGGCACGGGTGGAGAGCGCGCAGGCGGCCGCGCGGTCCAGCGAGGCGGCGCTGAGTGCGGCGCGGTTCAACCAGCGCAATGGCCGGATCGTGGCGCCGACAGCGGGCATCATCCTGCGGCGGGCAGCCGAGCCGGGACAGGCGCTGGCGGCGGGGACTCCGGTGCTGGTGCTGGGCGAGTTCGCCAGCGGTTATGTGGTGCGGTTGCCGCTGTCGGAATCGCAGATGGCGGGCGTGCGGATGGGGCAGGCGGCGCGGGTGACGCTGGAGAGCAGGCCGGCGCCGCTGACCGGCGTGGTGAGCGAGATTGCCGGACGGGCGGACGAGCGCAGCGGCACCTTCATGGTGGAGGTGCGGCTGCCGGCGGATGCGGCGCTGCGGTCGGGCATGGTGGGGCGGGCCACGCTGATGACCGGCGGCGGCGACGGCCCGCTGCTGCTGCCGGCGACGGCGGTGTTCGCGGCGCGGGCGGAGGAAGGGTTCGTCTGGCGCGATGAGGGCGGCGTGGTACGGGCGCGTAGGGTGGCGCTGGGGCCGGTGCGCAGCGAGGGCGTGGTGGTGACGGCGGGGCTGGCACCGGGCGACCGGATCGTGCGCACGGGCATCGACCGGTTGAGCGAGGGGGCGAAGGTCAGGCCGGTGCCGGCGCGATGATCAATTCGATCATCGGCTTTGCCGTGCTGCGCTGGCAGCTGACGCTGGTGGCGTTCGCGCTGCTGGCGGCGCTGGGGGCGCAGGCGTTCCTGTCGATCCCGCGCTCGGTTGATCCGCATTTCCCGATTCCGGTGATCGTGGTGGTGGCGATCCAGCCGGGCGCCGACCCGGAGGATCTGGAACAGACGGTGGCGAAGCCGATCGAGCAGGTGCTCTATGGGCTGGACAATATCACCAAGGTGGCAAGCAGCAGCTCCAACGGGCAGGCGGTGATCAGCGCCGAGTTCAGCTGGGCGAGCGATCCCGAGCGCGATTATGACCAGGCGGTGCGGGAGGTGAACGCGATCCGCGCGCAGCTGCCGGCGGGGCTGGCTCGGCTGGAGTTCCGCAAGGTGCGGACGACGGAATCGGCGGTGGTGCAATATGCGCTGGTGTCGCCGGACGCGAGCTGGCGCCGGATGGAGAAGGTGGCGAAGGACCTGAAGGAGCGGTTCCAGCGGGTCGATGGCGTGCGCACGGCGACGGTGTGGGGGCTGCCGAAGCCGGAGGTGGAGGTGGTGGTCGACCTGGGGCGGCTGGCGGAATATGCGCTGCCGGTCAGCGCGGTGACCGATGCGCTGCGGCTGGGGGGCAGCGACCTGCCGGCCGGATCGGTGCGGGTTGGGGAGGCCCGATTCAACGTGAAGGCGGGCGGGGCGTTTCGCACGCTGGCCGAGGTGAAGGCGGTGCCGGTGCGGGCGGAGGGCGGCCGGCTGGTGCGGGTGGGGGATGTCGCCGACGTGCGCTGGGGCACGGAGGAGCGGCCGCACATCACCCGGCTGAACGGCGAGCGGGCGGTGTGGGTGACGGCGACGCAGAAGGACAATGTGAACGTCCTGGACGTGCGCAACGGGCTGGTGGCGAGCGCGGACGAATATCGCTCCATCCTGCCGCCGGACATGAAGCTGGTGCTGGGGTTCGACCAGAGCGACGACATTTCGCGCAAGCTGGCGCAGCTGGGGCGGGATTTCGCGATCGCGCTGGCGATCGTGCTGGTGACGCTGCTGCCGCTGGGGCCGCGGGCGAGCCTGGTGGTGATGATGTCCGTGCCGCTGAGCCTCGCCATCGGCGTGCTGGTGGTGAACCTGATCGGCTACACGCTCAACCAGCTGGTGATCGCGGGGTTCATCCTGGCGCTGGGGCTGCTGGTGGATGATTCGATCGTGGTCGTGGAGAATATCGCGCGCCACCTGCGCATGGGGATGACACGGGTGCAGGCGGCGCTGGCGGGGACGCGGCAGATCGCGGTGGCGGTGATTGGCTGCACCGCGGTGCTGGTGTTCGCCTTCCTGCCGCTGGCCTTCCTGCCGGAGGGCGCGGGCAAGTTCACGCGGGGGCTGCCCGTCAGCGTGATCGCCACGGTGGTTGCGTCCATGTTCGTGGCGCTGACCATCATTCCGTTCCTGGCGAGCCGGCTGCTGCCGAAAAACGAGCCGGAGCATGGCAACCGGTTCCTGCAGGTGGTGCAGGGCGGCATCCACCGATTCTATCAGCCGGTGCTGCACTGGGCGCTGGAGAAGCCGAAGATCGCGCTGGCGGCGGCGATGGCGCTGTGCATCCTGGCGCTGGGGCTGATCCCGGTGTTGGGCAGCAGCCTGTTCCCGCCGGCGGACACGCCATACTTCCTGGTGGAGGTGCAGGCGCCGGAGGAGGCGGAGAAGAACCAGACGGCGCGGGCGGTGGCCTATGTCGAGGAGGTGCTGAAGGGCGAGCCGGAGGTGGTGAACCGGCTGGCGAACGTCGGCCGGGGCAATCCGCAGGTGTTCTACAATGTGCGGGAGATCGCGCAGAAGAGCAATTATGGCGCGGTGCTGGCGGTGCTGGATGAATGGCGGCCGGCGACCGGCCCGGCGCTGCTGGCGCGGGTGCGGGCGAAATTCTCGGCCTATCCGGATGCGCGGATCACGGTTTCGCTGTTCCAGAATGGCGCGCCGATCGACGCGCCGATCGTGTGGTACATCAACGGGCCGCAGCTGGACGTGATCAAGGCGCTGTCGCGGAAGGTTGAAGGCGCGATGAAATCGGTGGCGGGGGTGCGCGACGTGCGCAACCCGCTGGCATTCGACCGGGTGGATGTGGCGCTGGGGCTGGATGCGGATCGCGCCGCGCTGTTGGGGGTGGCGCCGGCGGCGGCGCGCCGGGTGACGCGGCTGGCGCTGGCGGGGGAGGCGGCGGGGCGGTTCCGCGACGACGAGGGCGACAGCTATGACGTGATGGTGCGGCTGGCGCCCGCGGACCCGGCGGCGATGGGCGCCTATCAGACGCTGGATGCGTTGCAGCGGGTGTTCGTGCCGTCGATCAACGGCGCGGCGGTGCCGCTGTTGCAGGTGGCGACGCCGCAACTGGTGAGCGGGCCGCCGAGCATCAACCGCTATCTGCAACAGCGCAGCGTGGCGGTGACGGCGAATGTCGAGCAGGGTTTCGTGACGGGCAAGGTGGGGTCGGACGTGGCGGCGAAGGTGCGGGCGCTGCCGCTGCCGGCGGGCTATTCGGTCAGCATCGGCGGCGAGGCGGAGGCGCGCAGCCGCAGCTTTTCCGGGCTGGGCGGGATCATCATGCTGACGGTGTTCGGCATCCTGGGCATCTTGGTGCTGGAGTTCGGGCGCTTCCGCGAGACGCTGGTGGTGGTGGGGGTGATTCCGCTGGGCATGTTCGGCGGGTTGATCGCGCTGTGGGCGAACGGGATGTCGATCAGCTATACCGCGATCATCGGCTTCGTGGCGCTGATCGGGATTGAAATAAAAAACAGCATTTTGCTGGTGGATTTCACCGGGCAGTTGCGGGCGCAGGGGATGGAATTGCGCGAGGCGATCGAGCGGGCGGGCGAGGTGCGGTTCCTGCCGGTGCTGCTGACCAGCGTGACGGCCATCGGGGGCCTGCTGCCGCTGGCCGTCAGTGGCTCGGGGCTTTACGGGCCTTTGGCCTGGGTGATCATCGGCGGCCTGGTGAGTTCCACGCTGCTGAGCCGGGTGGTGACTCCGGTGATGTATCTGCTGCTGGTGCGGAAGGCGCCGCCGGTTACGGCCGAAGCCGGCGCAGAAGCAACGCCGTGAGGGCGCCGATGCCCAGGCCGATGACGACGCCGAGCGAGGGCTGCGCCTGCCAATAGCCGACGGCGGCGCCGATCAGCAGGCCGAGGGTGAGGAAGATGCCGAAGCCGGTGTCACGCATGGGGGTGCTTTGGCGGCGGGCGCGGGGTTTGGCAACGGGTTGCGACAGGCTCATCCTTCGACAGGCTCTGGATGAGCGGGTCAGCAGGCGCTTGTGGGGAGGCCCCCTCCCGCTCGCTGGCGCGAGTCGCCTCCCCCACAAGTGGGGGAGGGGCTTGAGGAAGATCAATAGTCTCTAGTCCAGCGGACGTTGACGCTGCTGCCGCCGATGGTGCTGACCTGGCTGAGGATGGAGAGGCTGCGGCTGAGCGCGACCTGGACCTGGGTGGCGGTGTAGCCGGCGGCGTCGCTGGCGACCTCGACATAGACGCGGCGGCCGACATATTGCCCGGCGGCGACAGCGGTCTTGCGGCGGATGGCGGTGTCGGCGGGGAGGATGCGCAGGCGGTCGATGCCGACGATGCGGCGCACGGTGTTGACCGGGTTCAAGGCGCCCTGGCCGCCCTGGCGCAGGGTGGCGAGCGCGCCGGCGAGCTGCACCGCCTCGGGCGCGGAGAGCGTGCTGATGCTGCTGCCGAACAGCAGGCGGGCGAGAATCTCGTCCTCGGGCAGGCTGGGCAGGCTGCTGAAGGCGATCTGCGGTTTTTCCGCTGTGCCGCTGATGCGCAGCGTGGCGGTGAGGCCCTGCGCGCTGCTTTCCGCGACGATGTCGAGCGCCGGGTCGGGCGGGTTGCTGCCGTTGAAGCGGATCTCGCCGCGGCGGATGTCGAAACGCTTGCCGGCGAAATCATAGGCGCCGCTGACCAGCTGGGCGCGGCCTTCGAGCACGGGGCGGGAGGCGGTGCCGCCGACGCGCAGCGTTCCGCGCCACTCGCTGTCGAGGCCGAGGCCGGCGACGCGGACGGCGCCCGGCGCGTCGAGGGTGAGGGCGAGCGCCCAGTTGGTTTCGGGGGCGGGGGGCGGCTCCACCTGGTCGGGGTCGATGATGACGATGGGTGTCAGCTCGGTGGCGCTGGGGCGGCCGAAGCGGATGCGGGCGTTGGCGATGGCGAGGGCGCCGCCGATGCGGCCGCCGCGCGGGCCATAGGAGAGGGTGAGGGTGCCGGAGCCGGTGGCGCGGAAATCGTCGCGCGCCAAGAGCGGCGCCCGGTCCAGCCGCAGGTTGACGGTGGACGCGAAGCCTTCGGCGCTGGCGAGGCCGAGGCTGCCGCCGCCGCTGACGCTGCCGCCGCCGATGCGGCCGGCGAGGCGGTCGAGGCGAAGCTGATCGCCCTCGAAGCGGCCGGCCAGCGCCAGCTCGGTGGCGGCGAGGCCGAGCGCCGGGATCTCGGCGCGCAGCGCGCTGCTGCCGACGGTGCCGCGCGTGTCGGGGCGGGCGAGCGTGCCGGTGGCGTCGAGGCTGAGGGCGACGGGGCCGGTGAGCTGGACAGCCTCGCTGCCGACCAGCGGCCAGAGCGTTTCGGCGGGGCCGTTCCAGCGCAGGTTGGCGGTGAGGCGGCTGTCCGCCAGGCTGCGGGCGGCGTTGATGAGGGCCTGGCCACGACCGATGACGACGCCCTGACGCGCGGCGACGAGGCGGACCGCCAGCGCCTCCCGCGTGCCGTCGAAGCCCAGCGCGGCGTCGAGTGCCGGCTGCCCCAGCGCCCCCAGGCCGGCGATCCGCAGCGTGCCGCGCGCCGCCGGAAGCCCGCTGCCGCTGCCGGACAGGGCGACGGCGCCGGACGCGCGGCCGGCGAGTTGCAGCGCGGTGAGCGGGAGGGCGCTGGCGGCGAGGTCGGCGCGCCAGCCGCTCTGGGAGGCGCTGCCGGCGAGCGTGAGGCTGCCATCGCCGATGCGCAGCGCGGCGGGGTCGAGCGTCCAGACGCTGTCATTGCGGCGGGCGGTGAGCGGGGCTTCGAGGCGGATGGCCTGGCCGGCGAGGCTGCCGCTGCCGCTGATGCGGGCGCGGTCGTCATCCGCGCTGGCGCTGAGGTCGAGAGCGAAGCGGTTGTCGGTGCCGGTCGCCAGCAGGCGGGCATTGTTGTTGCCGGGCGCGAGGCGGAGCGCGAGGCTGGCGTTGCGGACCGGGACGCGGCCGACGAGGGCGCGTTGCAGGGCGATGTCGAGGCTGCCGCGCGGGCGGTTGCTGGCGTCCAGCGTCAGGCTGCCCCCCAGGCTGCCGCTGCCGCTGATCGTGGCGAAGGGCGTGTCCAGCCCGCCGGCGAGGGTGAGGGCGGGGGTGATGCGCTGCTCGCCGGCGTCGGCATCGAAGCGGACGCTGCCGGCAAGCGCGCCGGCGACGCCGAGCGTGCCGCGCGCCAGGCCGTCGCCGAGCGCCAGGCGGCCGCTGGCGCTGGTGTCGGCCATGTTCAGGCGGGCGATGTCGGCGAGCGCGCCCTGCGGGGTGAGGAGCAGCGCGCCGGTGGCGGTGGCAGGGCCGAGGGGGGAGGTGGCGGTGGCGGTGACGCTCCAGCCGTCGGGGTTGGGCAGCAGGGTGGCGGCGAGGTCGCGGCTGGCGAGGCCGGGATCGGCAAGCGCGATGTCCAGCCGGGGACGGGTGAGCGGGCCATCGAGGGCGAGGCGGGTGGAGCCGAAGCGGCGGCTGCGGCCGGCGGTGACGGCGACGACGCGACCGCCATCGAAGCGCGTGGCGCTGCCGGACAGGTTGAGGCCGGGGCTGGCGAGGCGGAGACTGTCGAGCCGGAGCAGGCTGGTGGGAGGCCAGAACAGCGTGCCGCTGAGGCTGGTGGGGCCTTCGAGCAGCCAGTTGAAGAAGCCGGGGTCGAGGCGGGCGATGGTGGCGGTGACGGGCCCGGTGAGGCGGACGCCGCGCTCGAGGGGATCGGGGCGGGCGAGCAGGCGGCCCTGGATGCGGGCGGCGCCGATGTCCGGGATGTCGTAGCGCGGGATGAGGGGGGTGAAGGCGACGCTGTAGTCGCCGTCGACGAGGCTGATGCGGCCGCTGCCCTGGGCGGTGGCGCGGTCGGTGCGGGCGCGCAGCGCGGTGCTGGTGAGCGCGCCGTTCTGCACGATGAGCGGCGCTTCGAGCACGAAATTGGTGAAAAAGGGAGCGAGGTCGGCGCCGGTGCCGCTGATCTGCCGGGCCTCCAGGCGGGCGGGAATGGTGAGCGGGCGCTGGCCCAGGCGAAGACTGCCGCGGCCGGTGACGGTTTCGAAGCCGGTGCTGCCGAGCGCCAGGCGCGGCGCTGCGAGGGTGAAGCGGAGCTGGGCGTTGCGCGCCGGGCCGGTAAGGGTGAAGGGGGCGGTGAGCGGCCCGCCGGTCATGCGGCGGATGAGGGCGGCGGGGTCGGTGACGCGGAGCAGGCCCTGGGCGGCGAGGGCGGAATCGGCGCGGTCGAGGCTTCCCTGGGCGGTGAGCCGGGCGACGCCGGAGCGGACGGCAAGGTCGGCGACATAGCGTTCGGGCGTGACGGTGAGGGTCGCGTCCAGCCGCAGTCCGGGAGCGGAAAGACGGGCTGGGGCGCCGCTGAGCAGCGGGGCGGGCGCCGCCTCGCCCGAGAGGCGGAAGCGGCCGTCGCGCGCGCTGATGCTGAGGTCGGCCAGCGGCACGGCGCGGCTGGTGGCGACGATGCGGCCGACCCAGCTGCTCCAGCGGCCGCTGCCGGCGAGCGCGAGATCGAGCGGCAGGCGGACGTCGATCAGGCGGGAGAGCGGACCGTTGCCGCTGCTCGACAGGCGGGCGCTGGTCTGGAACCGGTCGCGGGCCGGTTCGACATCGATGTCGACGAGCAGGCGGTCGCCGCCGTCGCTGGCGTTGGTGTCGAGCTTCAGCAGCGCCCGGCCGGCGCGGAGGTCGGCGCTGCCGCTGACCGCCAGGGCGGGCAGCCGGTCGGCGGGGGGGCCGACATCGAGGCGGGCGATCCGGAGCTTGCCGACGAAGATGTCGAGGTTGGGGAAGAGGGGCGCGTTGGGATCGGTGCGCAGCTGCGGCCGGCGCCAGACGCGGATTTCGGCGGCACGCAGGCTGCGCAGGCGGAGCGCGTTCTGGAGGAGCGCGGCCGGATCCCATTCGAGCGCGACGGCGGGCGCGGTGAGCCAGACGCCGCGCGGGTCCGAAAGGACGAGGTCGTGCAGGGTGAGGGCGCGGAACAGGCTGCCTTCGATGCGGCCGATGCGGACCTTCAGGCCGGATTCGGGGGCGGCGGCGGCGATGCGATCCGCGAGCCAGGCGCGGCCGCGGGGCGTGTCCAGCGCGCTGATGGCGAGCCATACGGCGAGCGCCGCGACGAGGGTGAGGCCGATGACCCCGAAAAAAAGGCGGCGGAGCCAGCGCATCAGAACGCCTGGCCGATGGAGACGTAGAAGCCGACGGTCGGCTCGCCGGGCTTGCGTTTCAGCGGCGTGGCGACGTCGATGCGGATCGGGCCGAATTGCGTGTAATAGCGTGCGCCGATGCCGGCGCCGAAGCGGAGCGTGTCGAGGCGGGGGAGGCCCTCGTCGGCGACCTGGCCGGCGTCCAGGAAGGGGACGATGCCGAAATCGCCGACGCGGATGCGCGCCTCGACGCTGGCTTCGGCGAGCGAGCGGCCGCCGAGCGGAATGTTGTCGGTGGATTTGGGGCCGATGTCCTGGAAGCCGAAACCGCGCACCGAGCCGCCGCCGCCGGCGTAGAAGCGGCGGGAAGGGGCGAGATCGAGGCGGGAGGCGCCGAGGATGGTGCCGAGCCGCAGCCGCCCGGCGAAGACGACGCGCTCGGCGGGAAGATAGGCGCTGCCGTCCGCCTGCACGCGGACATAGGGTTTCTGTGGGTTCTGCAGGCTGTATTCGGGGCTGATGCGGGTGGAGAGGCGCCAGCCGCGCGTCGGGTCGAGCAGGTCGTCGCTGCGGTCGAGCGCCACGGTGACGGGAAGCGCGAGCAGGTAGAATTGGCGGCGGTTGGGGGTGCCGAGGCTGCGGTCCTCCTCGCTGGTGCCGATGACCTGGGCGGCGACGCTGTAGGTGAAGGGTTTCTGCCAGATGATGTTGGTTTCGCGCTCCAGCCCCAGCGAGGTTTCGAAGCCGCGCGCGGCGAAGGCATCGAAGCGGGAATCGCTGTAGGCGGCGCGGGCGACGAGCGTGCGGTCGCGCTGGCGGAAGTTGCGGCGGCGGTATTCCAGCGCGGCGACCTGCTCGCGGTCCCCGACCGTGCCGCGCACGGTCAGGCCGCCTTCGGGGGGGAACAGGTTGCGGTGCTGCCAGCTCGCCTCCGCGCGAACGCCCTGCCCGGTGCCATAGCCGAGGCCGAGGGCGACGGTGCGCGGCGGCGCGCGCTCGACACGCAGGATGAGGTCCACCATCTGCTCGCCCTGGGCATTGACCCCGGCGCGTTCGGCTTGCACCGAGACCAGGCCATAGAGGCCGGTGGCGATCAGCGCGCGACGGAAATCATCGATGCGGCGGCTGTCATAAAGGTCGCCGCGGCGAAAGCGGGCGAGGCCGGCGACATGGCGGGCGTTGAGCACCTGCGGGCCATCGAGGCGGATGTCGCGGATGCGGGACCGGGGCCCGGGGTTGACGGCAAGGGTCAGCATGGCGGTGCGGCGCTCATGATCGAGGCGGAGCGCCGGAGGCGCGGTTTCGACGAAGGGATAGCCGCGCTGTGGCAATGCGACCGACAGGCGGGCGAGGGCGGCGGCGATGGTGCCGTTGTCGGCGGGCGCGCCGGGCGCGAGGGCGAGGGCGTCGCGGGCGGCGGTCGCGTCCTCCGGCGGCAATGCGGCGTCGAGCGTGACGGCGGACAGGGTGTAGCGCGGGCCGGGCGTGACGGCGAGCGTGGCGGTGAAGGGCGCATCCGGGCCCGGATCGACGCGCAGGCTGGAATCGATGGTGGCGCCGAACCAGCCGGCGGCGCGAAGTTCGTTCAGCAGCAGCAGGCGGTCATCGCGCAGCCGGCGCTCCGCCAGCCCGCGCGTGCCGGGGTCCCGGCCTTCGCGCAACAGCAGCGAGGCTTCGCGGAAGCGGCTGTTGACCGCGGCATCGGGCAGGCCCGTGACGATCAGGCGGGTGGCGCGGTCGGCAGCGGCGGCGCCGACCGGGGCCGCGGAAGGATCGGGGGCGGGCAGCTCGGGCCAGGGCAGGGTGACGCCCGGCAGGTCGGGCAGCGGCGGCAGCGGATCGGGGTTTTGCGCGAGCAGCGGCTGGGCGACCAGCACGGCAAGGAGGCGGGGGGTCATGCCGCGCTATCCACGGGGAGCCTGGGGTCGCCGGGGCGAGAGTGATTGCTGCGATCGCTGGGGCGATAGCTGCTTATGCGATCGCTGGGGCGACAGCTGTTGTTGCGATCGCTGGGGCGATGGCTGCTTGGGCGATCGCTGGGGCGATAGCTGCTTATGCGATCGCTGGGGCGATCGACGGGACTTGAACCCGCAACCCCCGGTACCACAAACCGGTGCTCTAACCAATTGAGCTACGACCGCCACATGGAGGATGGCTTTAATGCGGCTTGGGGGGGTTGGCAAGCCGAACGGGCGTGGCGCGTCAGGCGTTTTCCATCACGGACACGATGAAATCGGCCAGCCGCGTGGCCACGGTGCCGGTGGCCGGACGCAGGCCGAGGCTGAGGGCAAGGTCGGGAAGCGGTGGCAGGCCGGCCTCCGGCGGCAGCGGGCGGATGCCGTCGATGGCGAGCGAGCGTGGCAGCAGACCGACGCCCAGGCCGGCCCGCAGCGCCGACTGCACCCCGGCGAGGCTGGGGCTGAGCTGCGCGATGCGGGCATCGATGCCCGCGCCGTTCAGCGCCGCCAGGGCGGTGGCGCGGTAGGCGCAGGGCTCGGGCCCGGTCACCAGCTGCAGGACGGTGTTGCGCCGCAGGATCAGCTCGTCGACCGCGGCCCAGACCAGCGGCTCGCGCCACAGCACGGCCTCCGGCGCGGCGCCGATGCTGACCGTCAGCGTGATGTCCGCGCCGGGCAGGTCGGGCGCGACCGAGAGCTGCACGCGGGGGAAGGCGCGGGTGAAGCGCGACAGGATGTGGTTGAGGTGGAGGATGGTGACATCCTCGGGTGCGGCGATGCTGACCTCGCCGGCGACATCGGGTTCGGCGATGCGGGCGACCAGCTCGTCGTTGGCGGCCAGGATGCGTCGGGCATAGACCAGCAGCATGTCGCCCGACTGCGTCGGGCGGACCCCGCGGCCGCCGCGTTCGAACAGGTCGGTGCCGACCTGCTCCTCCAGCCGCTTCATTTGCAGGCTGATGGCGGACTGGGTGCGCAGCAGGCGCTGCGCGGCGCGCGTGAAGCTGCCCTGTTCGACGATGGTGACGAAACTGCGGAGCAGATCGATGTCGACGTTGCGGCGGAATGGCATTGCTGAAACCTCGTTACGATATCGTAACATTAGGGTTCATGATGTCATCGCGCAAGAAGCGGCAAATATTAAATCGTCGCTGTCAAGGACAGATTTTACAAACGCCGCGCTGCCGCGCTATTTCGCCACATTATAGGCAAGTGCGGCGTCGTCGAGCTGGAAACCCACCAGCACCTCGAAACTGGCGGCGCGGACGGCGGCGCGCACCTGCGGGTTGGCGAGCGGATCGGTGAGCGCGTCGGGATCCTCGGGCCTGCGCTCCCGGGTGATTTTGGCCTGGATGTCGTCGGGGATGCGGGTGGCGGCGCGGCTGACGTCGGCGCGGCCGCCGCTTTGCGCCTCGGCCCGCAGCTGCCCGTCGGCGAAGGTCAGGTTGACGCCGGTGACCTGTTTGGAGACGAGCACATTGCCGCCCTGCACCAGGGCGATGAACAGCGGCACATAGACCTGGGTGGCGCCGCGCGCGTCGCGGCGCTGCGCGGCGACGGTGAAGCGGACGTCGGTGGTCAGCTGTTCGGGCGTTTCCAGGCAGGTGCCGCTGAGGTTGATGATCTGGGCGGTCAGCTGGATGGCGCTGGCGTCGCGGCTTTGCGGCGGGTTGAAGCGCGTGACCTCGCCGGCGTGATAGGGGATGGCGACCGCCGGGCAGGCGGAGCGGGTGACGAGCAGCGGGTTGCGGTTGCAACCGGCGAGCAGCGCGGCGCCGGCAAGCAGCAGGACGGGGAACAGACGGGAGGAAATATGGGTCATTGCACGTCCCTTTACGGCGGGGCTTTGTCGGCGGCAAGCAATGGGGTAGAGCGCGGCACATGAAGCCAGCCTTACGCATCCTCGTCGCCGCGCCGCGCGGTTTCTGTGCCGGAGTCGACCGCGCCATCCATATCGTGGAACTGGCGCTGAAGAAGCATGGCGCACCGGTCTATGTCCGGCACGAGATCGTGCACAACAAGTTCGTGGTGGACAGCCTGCGGCGCCAGGGCGCGGTGTTCGTGGAGGAGCTGGACGAGGTGCCCGACGGCGCGCCGGTGATCTTCAGCGCGCATGGCGTGCCCAAGGCGGTGCCGGCGAACGCCGAGGCGCGCGGCCTGGACTACCTGGATGCGACCTGCCCGCTGGTGAGCAAGGTGCACCGCCAGGCGGAGCGGATGGTGGAGCAGGGGCGGCACACGCTGTTCGTGGGCCATGCCCGTCATCCCGAGGTGATCGGCACCTTCGGCCAGGTGCCGGAGGGGGCCATGACGCTGGTGGAGACGGTGGAGGATGCGGAAAATGTCGTGCCGCCGCCGGGGCCGCTGGGCTTCCTGACGCAGACGACGCTGTCCGTCGATGACACGGCGGAGATCGTGGCGACGCTGCAAAGGCGCTTTCCCGACATCCTGGGGCCCAAGGGGGAGGACATCTGCTACGCCACCTCCAACCGGCAGACGGCGGTGAAGGCGATCGCCAGCCGGTGCCAGCTGATGCTGGTGATCGGCGCCGACAACAGCAGCAATTCGCAGCGATTGCGCGAGGTGGCGGCGCGCGAGGGGGCGCGGGCGTTCCTGATCGAGCGGGCGGATCGCATCGACTGGGCCTGGTTCGAGGGCGTGGACACGCTGGGGCTGACGGCCGGGGCGAGCGCGCCGGAACTGCTGGTGCAGGAAGTGCTGGACGCGGTGCGCGGGCGGTTCGATGCCACGGTGGAGGAAGTGACGACGGCGGTGGAGCAGGTGGTGTTCAAGCTGCCGCGGTCGCTGGCGGCGTGACTGTGTGCAAATCGCCCATGCCGGTCTGCAAATCCCGATTTTCTGCGCTCCGATGCTCACGCACCTTAAGTGCGCTGCGCTTCGGTGCTCGAAAATCAGAATTTTCGCCGCGGCCTGAGCGATTTTCACACAGTCACACACGACCCAGGGCATAGCGGTCTGGTGGCGGTCTATACGCAGGTGTCGGCGGAGGCGCTGGCGGATTTTCTGACGGCTTATGATGTGGGTGACCTGGTCGCGGCGAAGGGGATCGCCGAGGGGGTGAGCAACAGCAATTATCTGGTGGAAACGACGCGGGGCCGCTTCATCCTGACGCTCTATGAGGCGCGGACGCGGGCGGAGGACCTGCCCTGGTTCGTGGCGCTGATGCGGCATCTGGCGGACGCTGGCCTGCCGGTGGCGCGACCGGTGGCGGCGCGGGATGGCGGGGCGTTGCGGCGGCTGTGCGGGCGCGATGCCTGCCTGATCGAGTTTCTGCCCGGGGTTTCGCTGAGCACGCCGACCGAAGCCCAGGCGGCGGCGGTGGCGGCCGCGATGGCGGTGATGCACCGGGCGGGGGAGGGTTTCGCGCCGCCGCGCGCGAACGAGCTGGGGCAGGCGGCCTGGCGCGGGATGGCGGAAGCGATGGGGCCGCGGCTGGAGACGATTTCGCCGGGCTTGCGGGCGCGGGTGATGGCGGAGGTGACGGCGCTGGAGGCGGCCTGGCCGCACGCGCTGCCGGGGGGCGTGATCCATGCCGACCTGTTTCCGGACAATGTGCTGATGCTGGGCGGGCGGGTGACCGGCCTCATCGATTTCTACTTCGCCTGCAACGACCTCCGCGCCTATGACCTGGCGGTGATGGAAACGGCCTGGGCGTTCGATGCGGCGGATCGGTTCCTGCCGGGCCATGCCGCGGCGTTGCGGGCGGGCTATGGCGGGTTGAATGATGCGGAGCTGGCGGCGATGCCGGTGCTGGCGCGCGGGGCCTGTCTGCGCTTTCTGCTGAGCCGGGCCCAGGACTGGCTGGACACGCCGGCAAGTGCGCTGGTGACGCGGAAGGATCCGCTGAGTTATCTGCGGCGGCTGGAGCATTATGCAAGCTGAGATGCCCGAGGTCATCATCGCGACTGATGGCGCGTGCAAGGGCAATCCGGGGCCGGGGGGCTGGGGGGCGATCCTCAGGATGGGGGCGCGGGAGAAGGAATTGAGCGGCTTCGAGGCGCATACCACCAACAACCGGATGGAGCTTCTGGCGGCGATCTCGGCGTTGAACGCGCTGACGCGGCCGTGCCGGGTGACGCTGTCGACGGACAGCGTCTATGTGCGCGACGGCATCATGAAATGGGTGCATGGCTGGATGAAGAATGGCTGGCGCACCGCCGACAAAAAGCCGGTGAAGAACAGTGATCTGTGGCAGGCACTGGTGGCGGCGACGAAGCCGCACCGCATCGAGTGGCGCTGGGTGAAGGGCCATGCCGGCGATCCGGACAATGAGCGGGCGGACGCGCTGGCCAATGCGGCGATCGCGGCGGCGCGGGAAACCGGGGGCGGCGGCGGCCGTTAGACCGGCCATGGCACTGATCCGGCGAAGCGTGACGGCGGTCATCCTGATGGCGGCGCTGGCCAGCCTGCTGTTCGCCTGCGCCACGAACTGGCCGGTGGCGTTCCGGGCGCCGCCGCTCGACCTGAACGCGCAGTTGAACCCGGCAACCGGGCGGCAGGTGAGGGCGCTGCGTGACGACGCGCCGCGCTGTGTCGCGCTGCTGGACGCGGCGGGTGCCCGCGCGACGCTGCTGCCGCCGCTGGCGGTGGGCGAGTGTGGTTATGCCGATGCCGTGCGCACGCGGGCGACCAACGATATCGTCTGGCGGCCGGCGGACCGGGCGGTCGCCTGTCCGGTGGCGGCGGCGCTGCTGTTGTGGGAGCGCGAGGTGGTGCAGCCGGCGGCGCGGCTGCACCTGCGCGAGCGGGTGACGCGGATCGATCATCTGGGCACCTACAACTGCCGGCGGATCGGCGGCCGGCCGGACGGCGATTTCAGCGAGCATGCGCGGGCGAACGCCATCGATGTGGCGGGATTCCGGCTGGCGGACGGGCGGACGGTGAGCGTGCTCCGCGACTGGCAGGGGGCGGACGCGGAAGCGCGGTTCCTGCGCGCGGTGCGCGATGGCGCCTGTCAGCTGTTCGCCACCACGCTCAGCCCGGATTATAATGCGGCGCACGCCGACCACCTGCACCTGGACATGGCGGCGCGCGGCGGCTGGTGGGGCGGGGTGTGCCAGTGACTGTTTGATTGCGGCGGCGGGCACAGAGGGTTAAAGCAGGGTTTGATTTTCCCCAAGGAACCGCAATGTCCCGCCGCAGGCAGATTTACGAAGGCAAGGCCAAGATTCTCTACGAGGGTCCGGAGCCGGGCACGATCATCCAGTATTTCAAGGACGATGCGACCGCGTTCAACGCGCAGAAAAAGGGGACGATCAACGGCAAGGGCGTGCTGAACAACCGGATCAGCGAGCATATCTTCACGCTGCTGGGGGGGATCGGCATTCCGACGCATTTCATCCGCCGGCTGAACATGCGCGAGCAGCTGGTGCGGCAGGTGGAGATCGTGCCGCTGGAGGTGGTGGTGCGCAACGTCGCCGCCGGGTCGATGTCCAAACGGCTGGGGATCGAGGAGGGGACGGCGCTGCCCCGGACGATCGTGGAATATTATCTGAAGGATGATGCGCTGGGTGACCCGATGGTGACCGAGGAGCATATCGCCGCCTTCGGCTGGGCCGGGCAGGACGAGTTGCACGACATGGTCGACATGGCGGTCAGGATCAATGATTTCATGGCCGGGCTGTTCGCCGGCGTCGGCATTCGGCTCGTTGATTTCAAGCTGGAGTTCGGGCGGCTGTGGGAGGATGAATACAGCCGCATCATCCTGGCCGACGAAATTTCGCCCGATGGCTGCCGGCTGTGGGACATGAAGACCGGCGACAAGCTGGACAAGGACCGCTTCCGCCGTGACCTGGGGGGCGAGATGGAGGCCTATCAGGAGGTGGCGCGGCGTCTGGGGTTGCTGCCCGATGGCGCGGATTCGACCGTGCTCGACCTGGAAAGCGCGCGGAAGTCCCGCGGGCTGTGAGGCGGCCCGCGCTGCTGACGCTGCTGCTGGCGGCGCCGCTGCTGGCGCAACCAAAGCCGGTTCCAACCGTGCCGCGGCTGATGCAGCCCGAGGCGGTGATGGCCCTGCCGGCCGGAAAGCCCGCCGAGCGGATCGCCTATGGCGAGGCGCCGAGCCAGTTCGCCGAGCTGTGGCTGCCCGATGCCGCCAAGCATGGCGAGGGGCCGTGGCCTGTGGTGGCGGTGCTGCATGGTGGCTGCTGGCAGAAGCAGTTCGCCGACCTCAGCGTGATGAACCCGGCGGCGACCGACCTGGTGGCGCGCGGCTATGCCGTGTGGAACATCGAGTACCGGCGGATCGGCGAGGAAGGCGCGGGCTATCCGGGCACCTATGCCGATGTGAATGCGGCGCTGGCGAAGCTGGCGGCGGAAGCGCCGGCGCGCAAGCTGGACCTGTCCCGCGTGGCGCTGCTGGGGCATAGCGCGGGTGGGCATCTGGCGCTGTGGGCGGCGGCGCGGGAAAAATTGCCGAAGGAGCATCCGCTGCGACCGGCCGACATGCTGCCGGTGAAGGCGGTGTTCAGCCTGGGCGGCCTGGGCGATCTGAAGGATTACGCCGCAGAGGTGTGCGGGGCGGACGTGGCGGCGGCCATGACCGGCGAGAAGAGCGACGCGCGCGCGGACGTTTTTGCCGATACGTCGCCATTCGAGATGCTGCCGTTTGCGGCGCCGGTGGTGATGGCGCAGGGCATCTATGACGGCGTCAGCTATCCCGAGCTGGGGCGCAGTTTCGTGTTTCGGGCGCAGACGCGGGGGATGAAGGCGCAAATCCTTCTGCTGCCCAATGCCGGCCATTTCGAGATCATGGCGCCGGGAACGCGGGCGTGGGAAACGATCGTGACGGAACTGGGCACGCGGTTGGCGGCGCCAAAATAGTTGCGGGCCGGCGCGGCATCGCCCATAGCGCCGCAGCATGAAAGCACGGGTATTCGTCACGCTGAAAAACGGCGTTCTCGATCCGCAGGGGCGGGCGATCGGTCAGGCGCTGGCGGGGCTGGGGTTTGACGGGGTGGAGGATGTCCGCGTCGGGCGGATGTTCGAGCTGACGCTGGCGGACGGCACCGAGGTTTCGACCATCGAGGAGATGGCGCGCAAGCTGCTGGCCAACATGGTGATCGAAAATTTCCGGGTGGAACTGGCGTGAAAAGCGCCGTCATCGTCTTTCCTGGCAGCAACTGCGACCGGGATGTGGCGGTGGCGCTGCGCGACGTGACGGGCAGGGCGCCGGCGATGGTGTGGCATGGCGACCATGACCTGCCCGACGGGCTGGAGCTGATCGTGCTGCCGGGCGGGTTCAGCCATGGTGACTATCTGCGCTCGGGCGCGGTGGCGGCACGCGCGCCGGTGATGCGGGCGGTGACGAATGCTGCGGCACGCGGCGTGCGCGTGCTGGGCATCTGCAACGGGTTCCAGGTGCTGACCGAGGCGGGGTTGCTGCCGGGGGCCCTGATGCGCAACGCCGGGCTGAACTTTGTCTGCCGCCATGTGGCGCTGCGGGTGGAGGCGGGCGCCGCGGCATTCACCCGCGGTTATGCGCCGGGGGAGCTGATCCAGCTGCCGGTGGCGCATCATGACGGAAGCTATGTCGCCGATGCCGCCACGCTCGACCGGCTGGAGCAGCAGGGGCAGGTGGCGTTCCGCTATGCCGAACCGGTGAACGGCTCGGCGCGGGACATTGCCGGCGTGGTGAACGAGGCGGGCACCGTGCTCGGACTGATGCCGCACCCGGAGCGGGCGATCGAGGCGGCGCATGGCGGCACCGATGGCCGCCGGCTGTTCGAGGGACTGCTTCACGCGATGGCGTGACGCGCGGAAAACGCGTGAAATTTCCGTTGGCATGGCTCCGCCCGGCTGGTTAACCGTTGAAACCGTGCGCGGCTTTTCGTGCGGCTATCGAGGGAGTGTGTGATGCGTCTTGTTGCTGCCGTCCTTTTGCTGGCGGGATCGCCGCTGCTTGCCGGCGGGTTCGCCATCCAGGAACAGGGGGCGGTGGGGCAGGGCCGCAGTTTCGCAGGCGCCGCGGCGCAGTGGGATGACGCGCAGTCGCAATGGGCCAATCCGGCGCTGCTGACGCAGGCGGCCGGGGGGTCGCTGGCGGGGTCGGTCAACACGCTGTTCATCCGCTCGGCACAGGCCGATCGGGGAACCACGATCAGCAATATTCTTGGCACGCGCCCGGTGGGGGGTGGCGATGGCGGCAACCCGTTCGCGCCGGTGGTGCCGGTACCGTCGGGCGCCGCGGCGTTGCGGGTGGGGCCGGATACCGTGATCGGCGTGAGTTTGAACAGCCCCTTCGGCCTGATCGTGAACTATGACGCGGGCTGGTTCGGCCGTTATGATTCGCTGCGGTCGAAGCTGAACACCTATAATCTGGCGCTGTCGGTGGCGCACCGGTTCGGCGCGCTGTCGGTGGGGGCGGGGATCGATCCGCAATATATCAATGCGGAGCTGACCTCGGCGCTGCCCAACTCGCTGGGCGCCGCCGATGGGGCGCAGCGGCTGAAGGGCGATGACTGGTCGGTGGGGTGGCATGCCGGTGCGACGCTGGACCTGGGGGAATTGCGGCTGGCGGCGGCGTGGCGCTCGGGCATCCGCCACCGGCTGAAGGGCCAGCTGGCGATCAGTGGCCTGTCCGGGCCGCTGGCGGCGGGGAACCGGGTGGTTGAGGCGGAGGCGCCGATCGGGCTGCCCGCGACGGGAAGCCTGGCGGCGCGCTGGCAGGTGACGCCGGCGCTGGCGCTGCTGACCAACCTGACCTGGACGCAGTGGAGCCGGTTCGACGCGATCCGCGTGGTGACGGCGGGCGGCACGACGGTGCAGGAGCAGGATTACCGCGACACCATCAGCCTGGCGTTCGGGGGCGACTGGCGGGTGGACGAGCGCTGGACCCTGCGCGCCGGGGTGCAGCGCGACGAGACGCCGACGCGCGACGGCCTGCGCACGACGCGGGTGCCCGATGGCGACCGCACCTGGCTGTCGGCGGGGGCGACAGTGGAACCGGCGCCGGGATGGCGGCTGAGCGCCAGCTACAGCCACATCTTCGTCAGCACCGAGGCGATCGACCGCAGCGAACCCTTCTTCGCCGGCACGCCGCTGGCGACCACCGTGGCGGTCCGTTCCTCGAACAGCGGCGGCGTGGATATCCTGGGATTATCAGCGGCCTACGCCTGGTAGCTGAAACCGGCGCCGTTCTGGCGCGTATGGTCTTCAGTACCCGTTGCGTTGCTTTCCCCTTCTCCATGCGTCGAGGCATGGGGAGGGGATCATCACGGCCGGTTTTTGACGGTACGGTCGAGGAAATCCATGATGCCGCGCCACATGTGGGTGGCGAGCGCCGGATCGCGGATGGCGTGGGTCTGGCCGGGATAGACCATGGTGTCGAAGCGGATGCCGGACGCCTGCATCGCCGCCATCATGCGGGCGCTGTTGTCGAACACGACATTGTCGTCTGCCAGGCCGTGGATCAGCAGCAGCGGACGGCTGATGCGGGCCGCGTCCTTGACGACGTTGGACGCGCTATAGGGCGCCATGTCGGTGCCCGGGTTGCCGAGATAGCGTTCGGTATAATGGGTGTCGTACAGCGTCCAGTCGGTGACGGGCGCGCCGGAGACCCCGGCGGCGAAGGCGGTGGGTGCCTGGGTCAGCAGGCGGAGCGTCATGTAGCCGCCATAGCTCCAGCCGTAGAGCGCAACCTTCGTGGGATCGACGAAGGGCTGCGCCTTCAGCCAGTCCAGCGCGGCGAGCTGGTCGGTGACCTCGAGAGTGCCGATCTGGCGGTAGAGCGGGCTTTCGAAGGCGACCCCACGGTTCGTCGTGCCGCGATTGTCCAGCATGAAGACCACCCAGCCCTGCTGCGCGAGCCATTGGTGCAACGGCGTGCTGCGGCCCCACTGGCGCGACACGCGCTGTACGCCGGGGCCGGCATAGACCTCGAAGAAGACCGGATGGCGCGTGCCGGGGGTCATGTTCGGCGGGGTCAGCAGCATATAGTGCATGGCCTGGCCGTCGGCGGCGGGCAGCGTGCCGAAAACCGGCGTGCGATGCGCGGCCAGGAAGGGGGCATAGGGGGTGCTGGCGACGGCGTTTTCGGTCACCCAGAGCCGGTGCTGGCCGTTGCGGTCGACGAGCGCGACTTGCGGCGGCTGGTCTGGGGTGGAGCGGGTGACGAGGGCGACGGTGCCGGCCTTGTCCATGACGCTTTCGGCCCAGCCGCCGGGCTGCGTCAGGCGTCGCGGGCTGCCCTTGCCGTCAAGGCGGACGGCGTAGAGGGATTTTTCCAGAACGGTATCGAAAAATCCCGAGACGAAGGCGAGGCCGGCGGCTTCATCGACCGCCTCGACCTCGTCCACCACCCAGGGACCGCGGGTGATGGGGATGAGGCGTTTGCCGTTCCAGCGGTAGAGATGCTGGAAGCCATCGCGTTCGGACAGCCAGAGGAAATGGCCGGGGGTGGCGAGCGGGCGCAGGCCGTCGTGCAGGTTGAGGAAGGTCCTGCTGGTTTCGCTGAAGAGCAGGCGGGCGGCGCCGGTGGTTGCATCGACGGCGAGCAGGTCGAGGCGTTTCTGGTCGCGGCTCTGGCGCTGCACCACCAGCGTCGCGGCGTCGAGCCAGTCGACGCGGGCAAGATAGATGTCGGGATCGGGGCCGAGATCGACTTTCACCGGGGCACCGCCGGAAACGCCGCGGATTTCCAGCGTGACGAGGGCATTGGGCGTGCCGGCGAAGGGGTAGCGTTGCTGCGTGACGGCGGTGCCGGCGGCGCCGATGGCGGCGCGCGTGGCGATGCGGACGGGGGTTTCATCGACCCGGGCAACGGCGATGCGGCGGTCGTCGGGCGACCACCAATAGCCGGTGTTGCGCTTCATTTCCTCTTGCGCGACGAATTCGGCGCTGCCGTAGCTGACCGGGCCGGCGCCTTCGGTGGTGATGGCGCGCTCGGCGGTGAGGTCATGGACGTAGAGGTTGGCGCCGCGGACATAGCTGACGAAGCCACCCCGCGGGCTGACCTTGGCGTCGGTTTCGCTTTCGGCGCTGCGGGTGAGGCGCTGGGCGGTGCCGTCGAGGCTGGCGAGCCAGATGTCGCCGTCGAGGGGCACCAGCAACCGCCGGCTGTCGGGCGCCCAGCGATAATCGGTGATGCCGCGCGCGCCGGCGATGCGGGCGCGTTCCCGGCGTTGCAGTTCCGCCTCCGACAGCGCGGCCGGCGCCGGGGAGAGTTTCAGGCTGTCCACAAGCATCTTTTGCTCGCCGGTGGCGACGTCGGTAACCCAGAGGTCGCTGCGCAGCTGGTCGTCGGCACGGCTTTTCAGCACGGTGACCATGCGGCCGTCGGGCGAGATGGCGGGCGCGCGCGGCGCGGCGCCGGCGAGTGGCGGGTTGGCGAAGACACGTTCGAGTGTCAGCGCTTCGGCGATGGCCAAGGTGGGGGCGGAAGTGGCGAGCATGGCGAGGGCGATGATCCAGTGCGCTTTCATGGGGCTTTTCTGCCGTGGCCGGCGGCACTTGTCACGCGGCTGTCAGAAAAGGGTTCAACCGCCGCGGCGGACGGCGTAGGAGGGCGCAAAGAAGAATGGAGCGCGCATGGCCAACCCCGTCATTTCAGCGACCGGGCTTTTCACCCCGGCGGACAGCATTTCCAATGCCGAGCTGGTGGAGAGTTTCAATCGCTGGGTGGAGGCGCACAATGCTGAACATGCCGCGGCGATCGCCGCGGGGGACATGGTGGCGATGCAGCCATCGAGCGTGGAGTTCATCGAGAAGGCGAGCGGAATCAAGTCTCGCCATGTGATGTCGAAGGCTGCCATCCTGGACCCGGCGGTGATGCGGCCCGACCTGCCGGAGCGGCCGAACGACGAGATTTCGGTGCTGGCGGAGATGGCGGTGGCGGCGGCGCGCGACGCGCTGGCGCGGGCCGGGCGCTCCCCCGCCGACGTGGACGCTGTGCTGTGCGCGTGCAGCAACATGCAGCGGGCCTATCCGGCGATGGCGATCGAGGTGCAGGCGGCGCTGGGGATCGAGGGGTTCGCCTTCGACATGAATGTGGCGTGCAGCAGCGCCACCTTCGGCATCCAGACCGCGGCGGACTTCATCCGGGCCGGGCATGCGAAAAGCGTGCTGGTGGTGAACCCGGAAATCTGTTCGGGGCATCTGAACTTTCGTGACCGGGACAGCCATTTCATCTTCGGCGATGTGGCGACCGCCATCCTGGTGGAAGCGAAGGAGATGGCACCGGCGGCGCACTGGGAGATCGTGGGAACGAAGCTGAAGACCGTGTTCAGCAACAATATCCGCAACAATTTCGGTTTCCTGAACCGGGCCGCGCCGGAGGGTGTGGGCGCGCCGGACAAGCTGTTCGTGCAGGAGGGGCGGAAGGTCTTCAAGGAGGTGGTGCCCATGGTCAGCGAGATGATCGTGGACCATATGGGCGAACTGGGGGTGGCCGGCGTGCGGCGGCTGTGGCTGCACCAGGCCAATGCCGGGATGAACCGGCTGATCGCGGGGCGCGTCTTGGGACATGAAGCGAGCGCGGACGAGAGCCCGACGGTGCTGGACAGCTATGCCAACACGTCGAGCGCCGGGTCGATCATCGCGTTTCACCTGCACAATGACGATTTACAGGTGGGCGATGTCGGGCTGATCTGTTCGTTCGGGGCGGGGTACAGCGCCGGCACGGTGTTTGTGCGCAAGGCGGCTTGAACGCAGCCGCGTGGCCTGCTACGCGCGCCGCTCTACCGGGCAGGGGCGACCTTGCCTTATGGCACGTGCGGTCGTGGCGGAACTGGTAGACGCGCAACGTTGAGGTCGTTGTGGCCGAAAGGCCGTGGAAGTTCGAGTCTTCTCGACCGCACCAGACAGTCCTGAAATCCTGACGAGATGGAGCGTTCCCTTCGGGGGCTAAATTCCTGCGGAAAATCCAGGGGTTTGCGGCGGGCATTCTTGCACTGCGTCAAATCGGTATCCGAAGCTGCAGCGCCGGGGTCCGAAAGGGTCAACCGTCTCGGGCCTGAAAAGTTCTGACTGCAGATAAGAACACGATCTCAGGCTCGATGTTAGCTTCAGCGTAAATTACCAAGATTATGAACGGGTGCATGCTACGCAGGACGCGTATCCCCTTCGCATAGGGTCATGACGAAAAGCGGGGTTGCCGCCTAGCTTAGCCATGGAGTCAAGGGGGGTAATATGGCAGAGGCTGGGTAGTGGCGGCGGGCTAAGGATTCTTCTTTCCCATCTGATCTGTTTGAGCCGCTGGTGCCATAGGAAGGCAAATGCAATCATTGTCATCAGCGCGTGCCGATGCAGGCCTGTCCACTAGCTTTGGGCAACCATTGATGCATATTGGGATAATGGTTGATAATCAACGCACCGCGGTAACTGCAGCGGGGTCGCGGGCGCCGCTGTCGGTGCTGAACCTAACCATGCCGCCATCAACAGTAACTCCAGTGACAAGGGCCCAACTCGGCATATCCACGGTCATGATCTGACGGCCGATCAGCGTGGCGGCGTCGCCCAGAGATCGGGACGACAGCGACGCAAGAATGTCATCTAGTTTGCGGTTGCCAGCTACCGCCTGCTCAACTTGGCTAAAGGTAGCCAGTTGCTGAGTATATTGCGTAGGATCCTGTGGGGATAGTGGGTCCTGGTTCTTTACCTGGGTAATCAGCAGTTTCACGAAGGTATCGAAGTCGGCGGCGATGCGGGTGCCCTCGGAGGCATTCGGTTTGCTACCGGACGCAGCCGCGATCTGGCCGACGAGCGGGTTGGCTGCAATGATGGTCATGACTGGTTCCTTGAACTGCGGTTGGTTGGGAAAAGCACTAGATGAGCCGGTCAAGTCGGCCTGCGGTGGAATCTGAAGGAGCATCCTGCGAAAGGTGGTGGCGGACGCGGCTGCCGTCGGACTGCTGCGATCCCCATGGATCGTGCCAATGGCCGCGACTTCCGCCGCCACTGCCTTGACCAGCACCCGTGCCACCGCCAGTGCTGGTATCAAATGCTTGTCGAGTCTCGATCTGAACCGCGCCCGTGCCAGTGCCGCGGTCCATCGCACTCCTCAATATCTGCTCGTCACGCAGCAAATGGTCGCGCGCCGCGGAGGTATCGGTGACGATCCTGATCTCAGTGATCCGTCCCTCGTTGGAAACGATCCTTACTTCTACGCCGCCCAAGCTTTCAGGTAACAGTCTCAACCGCACCGTCTTGCGACCATCAGCTGCTGATTGCGCCATCGAAACAATGGTCTGAAGGGCACCGTCGACCGTAACGCGTGGATCAGGCGCAGATGTAGTTGCGGACGGTACATCGGCAGCAGAGGCCATGTTTGTGATCCTTGTCACGTCAGGCTGCATCAACACGGCAGTCCCCACGAGCGTGCTCATAACTGACGCACCCTGTGGCCCCAGCGTAGCGGGGGAGGCAACCTGATCGCCGCTACAGTCCACGCGCTTCGGTTGTGCCGGCGAATGGTTTTCCGCCACGAGGGACACCGGATCGGGTTGGGTCGACACAGCTTCTACCAGTGTTGTGGCCGGAACGGGCGAGCTGGCCTGGATGGGCGCAGCCACGCCGGTCAGTTGAGACGAGGCGATTGCAGGCGCAGCGTGGATTGAGGGCATGGCTGCGCCGCCCGGCCTCGGCAATTCATTGATCAGAATCCCGTCCGCGTGCGCCATTTTAGGGGGCGTTGTCTCTGCGCCGCCCGATGCCATACCTGCTTCGGGCGCCGGCGAGGCGAATGCCTGATCATGCGCCGTCTCATGGCCTTGTGTGCCCTGCCTGATATGGAGTGCCGCGCCTTGCACCGGCGCGGCGTAGATCGTCGGCGACGGCACATAGATCGCAAGCCATTGTGGCTGAACTCCATCAGAATGAACTGTGGGCTGGGGCGAAGACGGATAGGTTGGGTCCGCATCCTCTGGCCAGCTGCAGGCTTCGGCGGGATTGCAAGCGGCTTCACTGCACGGAAGCACTGGCGACGTGTTGGTTGGGACCGCAGCAGCGAGTGTTTCCGAAAATTTGTCCGATGGCGCATCGGGCATATCGGGCATCGGCCTCCCCTTGGAGAGCCCGTATGCAGCGACGGCAGCAAGCATTTCCGGCTCCCTAGATGACGGCAGCTGTACGCAGGCGCACGGGTCCGCCAAGTTCGGCGGTCGAAAGAACCGCCAGATCCGGGCGCACGCGGTCAACAATCTGTCGCAGAGCCGGTCGCAGCATAGGCGAGACGAGAGCAGCGGCTTGCTCACCACTGGAATCTACTTCCGCGAAGACCGTTTTCATTCGGGTGACCAATCCGCTGACCAGCGTCGGGCTCAGTGCAAGCTGTCGGTCGGGGCCCTCGCCGGTCATCGCATCCTGCAACGTAGCCTCCCAATCGGCGGACAATGTAACCACGGGCAGCACGCCATCAGACAAATGGCCGTGGACGATCTGACGACCAAGCTTCTGCCGGACATGTTCCGTGAGGCCGCTAATGCTGTTCGTCCAAGTGCATGCCTCTGCGAGCCCGTCGAGAATCAGCGCCATGTCCCGAATGGACACCCGCTCGGCAAGCAGCCGCTGAAGCACGCGCTGCACGACAGCTGGCTGGAGCTTGGCGGGGATAAGCTCACCTGCCAGCTTGGCGCTGGCCGGTGGCAGACTTTCCAACAGCGCCTGCATTTCAGCATGGCCGAACAGCTCAGGAAGCGCGGCTTTGACAATTTCTGTGATGTGAGTGGTGATGACCGATGCCGCGTCCACCACGGTAAGGCCATGGAAGCGCGCTTCGTCGCGCAACGAACGGTCGATCCAGATCGCGGGCAGGCCGAAGACGGGTTCGCGCGCAGGTTCTCCAGGAATGGGGGACGTCCGGTCATTGGGAACCAACGCCATAACCCGATCTGGACGCAACTCGCCGCGGGCTGCCGCGATCTCTCGCAAGTAGATGACATATTCACCGGGTTGCAGCGCCAGATTATCGAGCATCCTGACAGGTGGCATTATGAAACCTAAATCAGTGGCAAAATGTCGCCTGAGCGCAAGAATCTGGTCATCAAGACGTGGCTCGCCAAGCGGATCGTTGACAATCGGAACGAGCGCGCAGCCGAACTCGATACGGATTGCATCAACTTGCAGCAACCGATGCGTATCCTGCGGCGTCGCGGCCGCCGTTACCTGCGCATCGCGTTCGGAACTGGCCCGCACCCAAGCGGCGCGCCGTGCGATACGGTGAGCAGCATAGGCCGCACCGGCCGCCAGCCCGGCGAAAGGGATGAAGGGGATACCAGGGAGCAGCGCCATCGCACCGAGCACGGTAGCTGCTGCGCCGAAAGTCTTTGGATCACGCGTCAGTTGGCCAGCGATCGCCGCTTCTGCTTTGCCAGTCACGCCACCCTTGGAGACGAGGATGCCAGCGCCGACGCTGATGATCAGCGCGGGGATCTGGCTAACCAGTCCGTCGCCGACCGTCAGTAGAGTATAGGTTTCAAATGCCTGGCCAAAGCTGAGCCCATGTGTAATGAGGCCTATGGCGATGCCCACGATAATGTTCACGCCGGTGATGATTAGCCCGGCGATGGCGTCTCCTCGGACAAACTTCGATGCGCCGTCCATCGAGCCGTAGAAGGCGCTTTCCGACTCCAATTCCTGACGTCGCTCGCGCGCATTCTTTTCGTCAATGGCGCCGGTTGACAGGTCGGCATCGATTGCCATCTGCTTGCCCGGCATGGCATCCAGACTGAAGCGTGCCGCGACTTCAGCGATCCGCCCCGCACCCTTCGTGATGACAACAAAGTTGATGAGGACAAGGATGAGGAAGATCGTTAACCCGATCGCCGCGCTGCCACCCATCAAGAAGGCGCCGAACGCTTCGATGACATGGCCAGCGGCGTGCGTACCTTCGTGACCACTGTTGAGGATTAGCCGGGTAGTAGCGATATTCAATGCGAGACGGAAAAGTGTGACAATCAGCAGCATCGTCGGAAAGGCCGACATCTGCAGCGGCTTTTCGATCAGCAACGCCGCCATTAGTATCATGACTGAAGCCGCGATCGAAAGCGCCAGACAAATGTCCAGGAACCATCCCGGCAACGGCACAAGCAGGATGGCGATGATCAGGCCGACACCGGCTGCGAGGCCGAGGTCGCGCCCGGCGCCCGAACCGTCGAACAGAACCTGTAGTGCCCGGGGCAATTTCATTAGCGCGGTTTCGCAATATCAATGAACGACACGCCGATAGTGTCATCATCAACGCTGATAAGCTCACCCCGGCCGATGATCCTATCGTGAACATAGATATCGACCGGCTCCCCGACGCGCCGCTCAAGTCGGATTTCGTCACCTTCCTTCAATGCTAACAGGCGCGCAATCGACATGCGGGTACGCGCGAGCACTACCCGCAGCGGCACCGGAATTTCCCACAGCGTGGCGGCGGCAACGGCCGAAACTGCGGTGTTCCCGTGCATCGCTACAAAGTCTCCGGATGAGGCGGTGGGACTGTCAGCCGCGCTGGCGTCATCTTCATCGGACATAGGCATGGTCTGCGGATCGCTGCTCATTGATTGTCCTTCCGTCAGGCTGTCATCATGCGGCGGAGCGCCGCTGCGGCGGAATCAGGGTTGGCTGAAATGGCAGATGATACCTGCTGCAGTAGCTCGTCGAGCGCCGCGCGCGGGGAGGGTGCAGGCAAACGCTGCTGTTCGGCCGCTATGGCGACGGCAGCATTGTCGGGGCTGCTCGCCATTTCACGCAAGACAATCTCGCCGTTGATAGCAACCGGCTCGGCCTTGCGCTGCGCCGTGCGACGCCGCCAAAACAGTGCCGCCAAAGCGGCCAGGAGCAGTAGCAGAGCGGCCGCCACGCCGATTGCCCATTGGGGAATGGCACCAGATGCTGCTTCCGTGCTCTCAGTCCCATCTGACGTTATGGCCGGGACGAGTGGCATGAGTTCGATCGTTACCTGGTCGCCGCGATCAGCGTCGAAACCCACCGCAGTCTGTACCAGGCGCCGTAGTTGCGCGACATCGGCGGGCGCCAGTGTCCGACCCGCGGCAGTTTTCGGATCGACTAGTACCGACACGCTCAACCTCGTCAGGCGGCCGGCATCCTCCATCACTGTGCTTGCTGTGCGCGAACTGTTGAACTGGGTCTCCTCGGAGGTCTCGCGATTGGCTGACGTGCGCAAGTCGCCAGCTGCTGCCGGCGCTGCTGTGCGATCAGGCAGCTGTGTCGCTACCGAAGCAGCTTGAGCGGCCTCGCCCTCGCGGCTGTCGCCCAAAGTTTCCATCGTGGTGGATCGGGCAACGACATTGCCATCGGGATCAAAACGTTCGCTTTCGTCCCGGCGGGAGGCGCGCGATAGATCGGCCGCCACCTGAACCCGCACCCGACCCGAGCCAGTTGCGCGCTCGACCAGCGCTTCGACTTCCTCCCGAAGCCGTGTTTCCAATGCCGTCTGACGGTCGTCAAGCGCAGCAGCGTCGCCACCGGTACCTGACAGCAAACGGCCGTTCTGGTCAACGACCGATACACGTTCAGCAGCGAGACCTGGTACAGCGCCGGCCACGAGCGCGCGAATGGCATGAACGGTTGCAGTCGACAACCTACTGCGCGTGCGGACCGTGACCGATGCGGTCGCAGGGCGCGGTTCGCGCACGAACAGCGCTCGTTCCGGTAATGCCAGATGAACGCGTGCCTTCAACACCGCGTCGATGGTGGCAATTGAGCGCGCGAGTTCGCCTTCGATCGCACGCACCATGTTGATGCGTGCACGCTGATCAGACAAACCGAGTGGGCTTTCGGCATCAAGCACACCATAGCCGACGGGACCGGCGAGCTCGGCACCGGCCAATTCCATGCGCAATCCGGCCAACCGTTCGACCGGGGCCAGCACGGCTGAGCCATCGGCCGAAAGCGTGAACGGCACGTTAGACTGGGCAAGGCGCTCGGTGATCGCTTTCGCGGCAGCGGGTTCCAGATCAGTGAACAAGTAACCCATGGATGGCGAATTATTGTGGCCAAAACGCGAAATCGCGACCGTGAGAAGGATCGCGACAACCGCGGCACTCGCCGCCAACCAGCGGCGGCTGCCGCCGTTGAGCGCAAAATCCCTCGCCCCGTCGAGAAGAGCAGCTGCTGCCACGCTGTTTTCACCTGTTCATAACCGTGCGGATGATGCCCGCCTGTCCGCCTGTTTTAGCCCGCCGGAATCATCCGGGGGTGGAATTCAGCTGCCTGCACCCTGCGCCTTGTCCGGGGCCGGCAGCAGCGGTCTTAGTATACGCTCCAATGCCGCGCGCCGGTCGGCCGCGAGCATGGCCACCGAATGGCCTTCGACAGTTAGCCGCGCGTCACCTGGTGCCAGCGCGACATCGGTTACAAGTTCAATATCCCGAAAATGCGTTTCCCGCACCCGCTCAACAATGCGTGATGCTACTGATGATATGTCCGGTGCGACGTGGAGGCACATCCGGTCTTCTGTAGCGGCACCATTCAGTTCGTCTGCGATCACGTCAGTAATGCGCTGATCCAGGCTGTCCGGCAGCAACCCTGCGATCAATTCGCCGATGGCAAGCGCAACGCGCGCCATCGCCGCATAGTCGGCTTGGCGAGCATTGGTCATTGCGGTAACGGAAGCTTGGAAAGCGCGGCCCAGCGCCTCCATGGCGCCCAGCAACTGAGTATCTTCTTCATCTCGCCTGGCATTCGCCCACGCCACACCGCGCGCATGGCCCTCCTCCCGCGCGCTTGCAAGCAGTGCGCTGAGGTCGGGGCCGGCCGACTCGGTCGGCGTCACTATCTCTTCGGCAAGTGGTGTCGGCACAAAAGGCCGCAAGCGCTGCAAACGATGGCCAGGCGGCCGCATGAGCGGAATACCATCTGCTTTATGCGGGAAGAAAGGAGCACTCATGCAATCATGTCACTTTCATCTCCCGGTCCATCAAGCGTCAGCTCGCCGGCTTCGGCCAACTGCTTGGCAAGAGTGACCAGTCCCGCCCTCGCCTGCTGGATATCGCGCGCGCGTTTTGGGCCCATGTCGGCCAAAGACTCCCGCAGCAGGCCGGCCGCCCGCGTCGGCAGCACGCCAAGGAACATTTCCAGCAGTTCTTCATCGGCGCCCTTCAGCGCTAGTGTCAGCTGGGCCTTGTCGGCCTTGCGGACAAGAACCGCGAGCGCGTCGCGATCAATGCGGCGCAGATCGTCAAATGTGAACATGAGCGAGCGTATGCGCTGGGCGGCGTCGGCATCAGCTACTTCCAGATGAGCGAGCAGCTGCTGCTCCGTGTCGCGGTCCAGTGCGTTGAAAATGCTAGCGACCTTGGCGTGTGGATCGGCCAGAGCCGCTCGCGAATCGCTGGCGATAAATTCCTGCTTGAGCACCCGCTCGACCTGAATCATCGCTTCCCGCGAGACTGGCTGCATAGCCAGCGTCCGCGTGATAATGTTGATGGCTGCATCGCGCGACATGGCGGCGAGCACGGCGGCAGCGCGATCCGGTCGAAGCTTCGACAGAATAACCGCGGCCGTCTGCGGCTGTTCAGCGGCAAGATAGTTCGCGAGTTGATTTTCGGGAATCTTGGACATTCGCTCCCATACTGGTTGGCTCTGGTCGTCACCCGAGATATCCCGCAGAATCGACTGAGCGCGGTCGCCGGGCAGCACGGCGCTGAGTAGCCGCTGGGCTGTCGTCGGCGATCCTTGCACACCGCCTGCGTCGGCCATGCCATCCAGAAAATCCCGCAGCAGCCGCTCAGCCGTGCCGCCCGCGACGGGACCGAGGTCGATCATCGCCGCCGCGAGGCCGCGGGTCTCCTGTTCGTCGAGCTGCTCCCAGATTGGTCGACCCGTAGTGGGACCCAGCACGAGCATCAGTGCAGCCGCGCGCTGCATCGGGTCTAGCCGTCGCAGATCGGCCGGTGGCTGACTGCGGCGGGGTTCGGCAATCGCGTTCATGTCGGTAAGGCTCCCGGTCTATCTGTGGGCTATATAGCGCATAGGGCATGGCCAGACAGCGGCCGCGCAACACCATAGACAATCGGCAGGGAATGCATGACCAGTCTGACCGCAGCGCTGCAGCTTCTCGCGCCAAGTACGTCCGCGGCGGTTACTCCGGCGTCTCGTGCGGTCGTGAGCGTAGCAACCGCAGCACCCCGCTCCGCTACCATCGAACGTGCCCGACAGGGTTTCACCACGCCGCAGGTGGCTGCGCCTTGGGCTGCGGCAACAAGACCGCATGAACGACTCGCCCGGCAGCTACTGGCGCAGCCAGTCGCGGTCGCTGGCCGCATTCCCGACGCGCGCAGCGTACCTGACGAGCTGAGGCAATTGTTCGAGGCTTGGACTGCGGTTGATCGCATGCGTGCGCTGACGACCATGGCGGCCAACACCATTACGGCGCCTGACCGAGCAGCTGCAGCACAGCGTTTTGATGCGCTGGCAGATGGCCTTCGCAACAGGCTCAGCAGCAATGATGGCAGCCCGGTGCAGTTGTTCTGGAATGAAGCAGCCGTCAGTGCGCGCGCACGTGGCGTCGTGGTCAGCTCGACCAGCTTTCGCGGCGTCGCAGTCGCAGAAAATCGCGGCGATCCCGTTCCCTTGCCCGTAGGTGCGGAACTGCGCCTTGAACTTCGGGGGCCTACGCGCACCGACTATATGAACATTACTCTCGATGCCGGCATGACGCTCGACATGATCGCAGAGCGACTGAATATGGCAATCATCGCCGCGCCCGGCCTGCATGGGGCGCGTTTCGCTGTGGAAAAAGGCGAGGGTTGGGGCCTGGTCGTTCACGGCAACAGCGATGATGTCATTTTGCATGACCTATCTGCAACCATGCAGGCAGCGGTGATCGGTGGGGCGAGCCTATCGCGGATGGGAATGGACGGGGGCGTGCAAACCCGCGAAGTGGTGGGTGGGGTACGCGATGCCACAGGCCGTGACATGGGCTTTGTCGCGACAGCGGCAGTCGGCGACGCGGACGGGTTTCTTTATGCAGCTGGCATCGTCTCTCAGGGTGATAACAGCCGGCATCTCCTGCTAAAGCTCGATCAGAGTGGCGCGCTTGTCTGGCAGGTGGATGCGCCTGCGGTTCGCGAGCAGGGCCTGCTGTTAAGCCAGCAAGGAATCCTGCTGATGCCCGCGGACACCCAGGGTTCCGTGCTGGCGTTCGATCAGCACGGCGATCGCATCATGGCACTGAAGCATCTGACCGGCGAAGCCCTGACCACGACGGCGGCGGCCGCGGACCCATATTTGCCGGGTGCTACGTTGGTCGCCTTACGCAGCGCTGGTGGCTCATCAGAGGTGCGGCGGATCGACGCCACCGGAGCCACGCTTGCGCGTATGGTGATGCCGGGTACCTTTTCGCAGATCTCACATCTTATTGCTACCGAAGAAGGTATCTTGGCGGCCGCTAGCATCGACGGTCGTGCCGAAATGATTGTGATCCCTAGCGACCTTTCGGCCGTGGCGTCCGCTAACCGGCTTGACCTCGGGCCTGGCCGGATTGCAGCAGCCGCCACTAACGCCGGTGTCCGCGCGATCATCCGCATCGGAAGCGATGGTCTGCGGGAACTGGTTACTCTTGCACCAGCAAGTCCGCCCGCCGTGAACGCGCGCGCGACGCTGGACTTCGCGGCGACGGGCGTCGCCATTGGCGACCATGGCATCACCCTCGCCGGCCGTAGCGGCGACCGGATCGTGAGCGAAATACGTGAAGCCATCGGCATCGCGCCGCTCACCCGGACGGAATGGACGGCACTCTCGCGAAGCGGCGAGAACTCATCGCCGTTGGTTGCGCAGTGGCGAGCCGGCCGTTCAACACTGGCCGCGCTAGGGTTGCGTCCGGGGCAGCTGGTTGACGGCGACGGAAGAGTTTCTGTCGCGCGCGCTCAAGGGCCCGCCCCTGGCGACAGTTTTACCATCGACGCGGGCGGTCGCTCGATCACGATCAGTCTCCGCGTCGAGGATAGCCTGAATACGCTATCCCGCCGGATTGCGACCGCGCTGGGCGCCGTTGGGACCGCGCGTGTTGCCACCATCGACGGCCGGCAGGAACTGCGGATCGAGGCCCGCACACCGGAGGGTCTGTCGCTGCGTTCGGGGCCGACCGGCCGTGACCTGCTGTCGGGGCTGGGAATAGCTCCACAGCGAATCGCGTCACCACGTGTATCCCGCGCTGGTGATGCGGTGGTCCAGCCCGGCGGGACGTTTGCGCTGCGGCTAGACGGACTGCCAGGCGTTTTGTCGCGAGAGGCAGCGGCGGATAGCCGGCGTCGGCTCGATGTGGCCGAGGCCCAGCTGCGAAGCGCGTATCGATCGATGTTCTGGGACGCCGGCAAGGAGACACGGGCTGCCGGCCCCGTCCGTGTACTGTCGCCAGCCGAAGCTGCGCGCATCGAAAGCTACACTGCCGCACTGCGGCGTCTAGGTGGGTAAGGCATTGCCATGAAGGATTTTCGCAATCTTCCGCTAACCGGCGGTCTAGAGCGGGCGATGCAGCATCTCGCATTGCGCCAGCGGGTCATCGCGGAGAATGTCGCCAATGCCAGCACGCCGGGATACCGGACACGCGATGTCGCTTCGCCGGATTTCCGCCGGATGCTCAACCAGACGGCGCGAGCAGCGCCTACCGCGGGCTTGGGCATCCAGCGGCCACAGGTGGCTGGCATCGAGCGGCCAAATGTAGGCCGGCAAGGTAGCGCTGATAAAGGTCATATTGTGGCAGCTGGTGGATCTTCTGAGGTGCGCAACGACGGAAACGACGTAAGCATCGAAGCGCAGCTGCTACAGATGGCTGACACTCAAAGCCAATATGCGACAGTAGCTAACCTGTATCGCCGGTCGAGGCAGATCATGCGGATCGCTACCGGCCAGCGATAAGATCGCCTAGTCAGGCGTATGTTAACCTTACCCTAAAGTTTCGCCGCGTGCACCCGTGAAAGCAGATGCACCACTAGTGGTGCGGCTTTTTAGGGGTTTCAATCATGTCCGATTATCATGCCCAGCGACCCGTCACCGTACAGAGTGACCGGCGCCGCGAGGCGGGCGAACGCATCGAAGCATTGGTTGCGATCGCCCAAGCGAACGATTGCCGTCGCCACGGTGATGTCTCGCGGCAGCAGCGATGCCTTTATGATAACGCCTTTGTTGAATTGCGCAGCCTGGTCGCGCCTATCTGTCGCGCTGCGATCCGCCGTGCCCGATTGCTTGACCACGCCGACGATGCGCAACAGGCAGCCGATCTGGCGCTGATGGCAGCGATCGAACGCTACGTGCCGGGAAACTCGGCGTTCACGACCTTCCTGCACTACCAGTTGCTTGACCAACTCAAGCGGATTGTTCGAACCTATTATGGTACGGTTAAAGAGGACGGCGTGGAACAGCGCGTGGCGCCGGTCGCGCTGCCAGTTCTGAACGCCGGCGAAACCGAGGAACAACAAGCCGAATCCGTTGACGATGATGCCCTCCTGCGAATGGAACATCATGTCGGTGCAATGCTTAGTCGCAAGGCGCTGTCGTCCCTCCTGACGCTATTCGAGATGCGGACTGTCGACGTCCTGTCGCGGGCTGCCGCCGAGCCTGCCCTCGATCCCCATCGGGTAGCGCAAGCGATGCGCCGCACGTTCGAGCTGTTGGAGGTGGAGGAATGTGACGCCGATACCGCTGTGCAGGTACTCGGCATCAATCGCGAACGGGCACGCGAAATCGCCACCTGCGTGCGGCAGCAGCTTGCCCAGATCGCGACCGTCCGGCTTTCGGAGGCACGGATGGCTGCCAGGGCCGGTGCGCCGGTCGCGTCGCTGACCAATCTGCCCCCAATCAGTCGTCCGCAACAGCGTAACCTGCAGCGGCTGGCGCGTCTGCTGATACCCTCCGCGCCCTTGTCGCTCGCTGCGTAAACAAGGCTTGTCGCCGCCGGGCTGACAGCCTGGCGGCCATTTCTCCATTCTGAGCTCGATCAGCCTCGGGCCTTGAAGTCCCTGTCTGCCGCCATGATCATGGTAATGACCCGCGCTACCGCCTCGAAAAGCTCGGGCGGAATGCGCTGATCCACTTCGACAGTCGCATGAAGCGAACGCGCCAGTGGCGGATCCTCTACAACCTCGATACCGGTCTCCTGCGCCCGCGTGCGCATGGCGAGCGCCAGAGAGTCAATGCCCTTGGCAACGACGAGCGGTGCGTCGCCCACCGCATGATCATAACGCAGCGCGACGGCAAAGTGGGTAGGGTTCATGACGAGTACGGTGGCGCGTTCCAGCGCTGCCATCGTGTTACGCCGTGAGCGTTCTATTGCGATGGCACGGCGCCGAGCCTTGAACAGCGGATCACCCTCCATGCTTTTGTGTTCATTCTTCACGTCCTCGCGGCTCATGCGCTGCCGCCGCGCCCACGACAGCCGCACCCAGATCAAGTCGATGAGCGCGACGGCGGCTGTTGCGATGACAACACCCCAGACCAGCTTGTTAACCAGCGCTGCGATTCGGTGCGCAAGTGCACCCACAAACGGGGTGTCGGCCACGATCAGCGTGGCGACATCGGGCAGGAGCATGGCGATGACCCAGCCAACGACGACGATTTTCAGCAGGGTCTTTGCAAACTGGACCAGAGCTTCGGCACCGAACAGCCGCTTGAAGCCGGCAAGGGGCGAAATACGCGAGAGTTGAGGCTTGATGCGTGTAGCCGATACCAGCAGGCGGCCTTGGGCTGCGCCGGCGACGCCAACCGCGACCATCGCAATAGCAAGCGGAATCGCGAGCATCGAGACCAAATGTGCCAAAAGGGCCGAGATCAATGCTCTGCCGCCATCGGCACCCAGTGTGAACAGCTCGGCTCTGCCCCAAAAGCTGATGGCAAACCGCCCGATCCGATCACCGGTGAGATCTAAGCCAAACGCGGCCAGCGCGAGCACCGCACCGAACATCGCCAACTGACGAACATCGGCCGCAATCGGCACATCGCCCTTTTTCGCTGCATCGTCGATCTTCTTTTCGGACGCAGGCTCGGTTTTCTGGCTCTGTTCGGTCTCGTCGGCCATCAGCCGAACAGGCCGCCGGCGGCATCGCCAAGGGCGCGCGCGAAGAAGGAAAGCGAAACTCCGAGGCACATTAGTAGCAGCGCAAGCCCCAGCAACAGATTGGCCGGCTGAGCAATGAAGAAAATCTGCAGCTGTGGCGTAAGCCTGGAGAGCAGGCCGAGCGCGAGGTTGAAGAGGAGGCCATAAGCGAGAAAGGGCGCCGACATGCGTAGCGCGATCTCGAACGACTTGCCAAGCATGGCAGCGGCCGCAATCGGCAAGTCCATCGTCAACTGGCCAAGATTCAAGCGATAGCTAGCTACTAATCCGCTGATCAGCACATGATGAAGATCGAGCACCAGGATCATGAGCAGCCCGGCGAGCACGATGATTCGGGTGACCGCAGTGGTATCACCGCCGGCGGCGGGATCGAAGAAGATGGCGCCGGCGATCCCGATCGAGCTTGCGATGTAGGAGCCGGCGATGACCGCTGCGGTATAGACCAGCCGCACCAGCAGGCCGAGCCCCGCCCCTACCGCGCTCTCCATCACGACACCAAGCGCGAGATACTGATAACTCTGCACGACGGGTACGGCATGCGGCAGAGCCGCCAGCGTCAGGCCGATTGCGATCATCATGCGCACCCGCATCGGCACGGCTTCCTCGCCCACGGCCGGCATCAAAGTCAGAAAGCCAGCAATCCGGGAGAAGGTGAGTGCGAACAGCGCGGCTTGGCCTTCAAGCCCCAACTGCGACAGCAAGGCCAAACCCGGCTCCAACGCGACCACGCGCGCAGCGTCCAGGGACTGAAGCGGAGGCACGTCCGCTGTCAGCCGCCTGCGACCAGTGACATCGCATGCCGCGCAAAGCTTCCGAGCGCCTGTCCCATCAGACTGGCGCAAAGCGCGAGAGCACCGCCAACCGCCAGCAGTTTAGGAACGAAGGTCAAGGTGGACTCTTGCACCTGAGTCAGCGCTTGGACAAGGCCGATCACAACGCCGACCGCCAAAGCTGTGGCCAGCAGCGGCCATGATGCTCCCAGTCCGGCGAGCAGCGCGCGGTGCAACACATCGGTAACAGCGTCCGGCGTCATGGCTCAAACCTGCATGCGAATGATGTCGTTGAACGCAGCAACCGCCCGGTCGCGTGTGGCGACCAAGGTTTCCAAGGCAACTTCGGCAGCATTGAAGGAGGCAGCGGTGGCAATCAGGTCGCCTTGACCGGCTGCCGATTTCGCGCCTTCCATTTCTGCCGCGACGCCTGCGGCACGGGCGGTGTCAACCATCCCCGATAGCATCGCGCCGAAGGACCCCGCATTGCCGGCGTCGGATGTTTGCGCCGCGGTACCACTGATGGTGCGACCGACCGTAGAGGCGTACGCTGAGATGCCTTGTGTTCCGATGCTCTCTACCATGACACTGTCCTTCCTGCCGAATTGGGTGAGGTGACGTACGTTACTTGAGCAGTTCCAGCGTGCGACTGGTAATGCTGCGCGCGGCTTCGATCACGCTGATGTTGGCTTCATAGCCACGCTGCGCCAGCCTCATATCGGCGCTTTCAATCAACCCGTTCACGTTGGGGCGCAACACATAGCCCTGGGAATCGGCTGCTGGGTTGCCCGGCTCGAAGGCACGCCCAAAGGCTGTATCGTCAGCGACGATCCGTCCGGCGTTGACCAAGCGCGCTCCGTTGTTGCGATCCACGGTGACCCCAAACGTCACCATGCGACGGCGATAGGGATCGGCGCCAGGCGTTGTGCCCAAGCTATGCTGGTTCGCCAGATTTTCAGCCACCACGCGCATTCTGAGCGACTGGGCACGCAATCCGCTTTCCGCTACCCGCAGGGTCGTCGCCAACTCGTTGGTCATGTCGTCCCTTCCATCCTGCCCATATCGTTTCCGACGGGAGCACCTCTATCCCCGCTATATAGCTGGGGGCACAGGGATGCCCGGGAGAAAAGCGTGCAGGGCCTATTCGCCGCCGAGGCTTCCGTCGAGATTGACCTTGATCCTTGCATCCTGACGCTGGGTGCTATCCGCAATCTCGGTCGTGGCGCTGTCATTCCAATAAGCCGTAGCGCCGCCGACCAAGTGACGCTGCGGGTGAATGGCGAACCGGTGGCACGCGCAACCATCAGCATGACCGATCGCGCGCTCCATCTTCGCCTGGGCGCGATCTGACAGATAGGATTATGCAGATGGATATCGCATCCGGTTTCGGCACCCTCGGCGTCTTGCTGCTTGTTGTCGGGCTGATCGTTGGCGGCGCGTTCATCGCTCGTCGTATCGGCTTCGCGGACACAGTGCCTGCCAATCCTCTTTTCTCAGCTCAATTACTGGGAGGGGGCAAGGGCCGGACTGAGACGTTGGCTCGCTTGCCGGGCCGCCGTTTGGTGGTGGGAGTCACGGTAGAGGGTGCCCGCTATCATATCTTGATCGGTCGTGATGGCGCCTTCGCCTTGGGGCAGGTGCCAGTCGCCTTCGCGCAAACGCTTGCCGCACAGTGCCCGCAGGATCATCCCTGATGCGTCGGATGATCATTATCGCTGCGGCACCGGTGATGCTGCTGCTGCTCGGCGCTGCCGCTCCGGCACCATCTGCGGGATCGGGTCCGTCGCTCACAGGCTCGGCGATGTCGCTGATTGTAGCGCTGACGGTGCTCAGCCTCGCGCCCGCCATCTTGATGACGATTACATCTTTTGTGCGTATTGTTGTGGCGCTTTCGCTGCTCCGTACCGGTTTTGGTGCGCCCGGTGTGCCCCCTAACATGGTCATCGTCGCGCTAGCGCTGTTTCTAACCCTGTTTGTAATGAAGCCGACATTCGACATTGCATGGACCCAGGGCGCGGCACCCTATCTCGCCGGCTCGCTGACCGAGGCCGAAGCGTTTAAGCGAACGATCGAGCCGTTCCGCACTTTCATGCTGGCCAACACGCGTGAGGGGGATATGCGACTGTTCATCGACATGGCGGGCACGACACCGCAATCGCGGGCTGACATTGACCTTCGCACTCTTATTCCCGCCTTTCTGATTTCGGAGCTAAAGCGTGCGTTCGAAATAGGCTTCCTGCTGCTGCTGCCGTTTCTCGTTATAGATTTGGTGGTGGCGTCAGTCCTGATGGCATTAGGCCTCATGATGCTACCGCCAGCGACCATCTCGCTCCCGGCCAAGCTCATTTTCTTCGTGCTTGTCGATGGCTGGGCACTGGTGGTCAGCAGCCTGGTGCGGTCCTATGCGGGGATGGGATGACGCGGCGCGAGCTCAACGGACCCGCACCGATTGGCCTGCGCTGGGTCACGTGTTCGGCTGTTGGTCCCGTTAAACAACTATGTCCATGATCCGGTTCGTGCCGGCGCCGTCCCAAATGGTGAATTCGCCCATGGGATCGACTATCATCTGAATGTCGAAAAAGATCGAGAAGTGCGACGCGCGACGCGCTGCAATCAGATGCTGCTATCGACCGCAACCGGTGCGAAACCTTGGCTCAACAGCGCACCGCCGCTCGTATAGCGGCTAACACGTCGATGGCCTTTCCGGGCATGTTCTTGCTCGATGGCACCGATTAGGCCGCGCAACAGCTCCAGCCGACGGCCGACCACCTGCGCATTCTGTTCGGCAGCTCCCTGCACATCCTGTAAAACAGCAATTACGGATGGGCGGTCTTGCAGTCCATCCGCCTCGGAACGAATGGTATCGACCAGAAAGCAAAAACGATCCGCGACCAGCCGCTTCGTACGCGCGATAGCGGCGAGCTGTTCAGGCGGGTCATAGCTAGCGATCGCATGCTCCTCGTCGCCGAAAATCGCGATCAGCGCGTCGGCCACGTGGCGAAGTTCATCGGTCGTCAGCATGCAGGTCAAGGTCGGCCTCCATCGGCGCGGCGAAGTTCGATTTCAATTGCCGGTGCGATTCCGAGCGCCCCAGCCGACGCCATGTCCCGCCCGATGGCGTCAGCCAGCACTCCTTGCCAGATCTGGCCGGGGCCGTCCTCTCCCATTAGCGAACCACTGTTGGCAGCGTCGAGCATAATGTTAACGAGCTGCCCGGCGACGAGCGCTTCAAATTCACGGGCGGCGGTCCGATGACCGGCCACCGCGGGTACTGGCCCTGGCAGGACTGCACCCGCTGCGCGGTTCTGTGGAACAACTTGGCGCACGTCCACCTCAGCGCACCTCAATGGAGGCCTGGAGCGCACCCGCGGTACGCAGCGCTTGCAAGATTGTGATCAGGTCCCGGGGTGACACCCCAAGCGCATTAAGCCCGGCAACCAGCGATTTAAGTGACGCAGTGCCATCTAAGGTCGCGAGTTTTGCACCACTTCCGTCATCAACCTGGACATCGCTGCGCGGCACTATCGCTGTCTGGCCGCCGGCAAAGGCATTGGGCTGCGAAACCACAGGACGCTCGGTGACAGCGATCGTCAGCGCACCGTGGGCGATCGCCACCTTGCTGACCCGGACATTCTCGCCGATCACAACCGTTCCCGACGCCTCGTCGATGACGACGCGCGCGACCTGGTCGACGTCCACAGCCAGATTTTCAATCGTGCCAACGGCGGCTGTCATTCCTCCTAATTGACCAGCCGGTATGGCAACCTCAACCGTCGCATTGTCGAGCGCAGTCGCCGCAAGCCCAGCACCCCGGATTGCAGTTGCGACCCTAGAGGCGGTGGTGAAATCGGGATTGCGTAGGGCAAGACGGAAATTGCCGGTATCGGGCAGTGCGAAATTGATTTCTTGCTCAACGATGGCGCCGCCTGCGATCCGTGCCGATGTAGGAGAGCCGCGGCTTACGCTTGCGGCAGCGCCACGCGCGGCGAAACCGGATACAGCCACCGGACCTTGTGCAACAGCATAGACATTGCCGTCCAACCCTTTAAGATTGGTTGCGACCAGTGTGCCGCCCTGCAGGTTGGAGGCATCTCCGATGGCTGACACCTGCACGTCGAGTGGGGTTCCGGCGCGAGCAAAGGGTGGCAGGGTAGCTGTGACCATTACTGCGGCGATATTCTGCGTGCGTGGCTGAGTGTCGCGCACATTGACGCCCATGCGCTCGAGCATCGCGCCGAGCGATTCTTGGGTGAAGGGCGCATTGCGAAGGCGATCGCCGGTGCCGGCAAGCCCGATAACAAGCCCATAGCCAACTAAGTGATTACCGCGGACACCGACGACGGAAGCAATGTCCTTGATTCGCTCGGCATGAGCCGCGTGAGCGAAAAGCGTCACAGCGCCTACCGCTAACAGATGCAATACAGTAGCCGTAGCTGGCCGCCTGTCTATACACAGCTTGCGCATCATGCTGCCTCCACGCCTGTCACCGCGACCGCTTTGACCTCGGCGCCCAATGTCTGCCGCGCCGCCTTTAGGATAATTGTTCGAAGCAGTGCGATGTCCAGTGCGCCGGTCCGTTCGGACAGCCCCAGCGGAGAACGCCAGACAACCATGTTAATGGCGTGGAGAGTATGCGGTAGTAGCTTACGAGCCGGCTCCGCGTCAGCGGAAGCAAGCTGCACCTGCGCTTTCACGGTCATATATCCCATGAATGCACCTTCGCCGGTCGTGACCGGGATTGTCAGCGGCTCCAGCGCGATCCAGGCCAGATCGACGGATTTGACGACAGGTGGGGCGCCCTGGGGTGAGCCGGTCGGCGCTGCCCAAGCAACAAGCATTGCTGAGCCGCCGCCGGCCAAAGTCCCAAGCATGATCGCTAGGCCAACAATTACCATGGGTTTCATCGCCGGTCTTTCTTCATAACTAGGCGCTCGGCTTCATCACAGGCATGGCATCGTCCTCGTCCAGCACGATCACGGAAATACGCCGGTTTTCCGGGCGGGCGGGATCGTCTGGAAATGCCAGCCGGGTGTTGGCGAAGGCGACCACCTCCGACACGCGCCCGGCTGCGACACCGGCGTCTGTAAGCAGACGGCGCGCGACGTTGGCGCGATCCATCGACAGGCGCCAGTTGGGGTCGGTAAGGCCGCCAACGCCGTCGCTGTGCCCTTCGATTGCGATCCGCGCCCCACGCGCACCCAGTCGCTCTCCAATGGCCTTAATCACCAGGAGGCCATAGGCATTGGGTTCGGCTGTTCCGAGCCGGAACAATGGACGGGCGCGAGTGTCCATCAGCTCGATGCGGGTGCCGCGTGGATCAGCAGCAATCCGCAGATTGTCGTCGATCCCCATGGTGATGGGTGATGCCCGAAGCGCCATGCGAAGGTCATTGGCAATCGAACGTACGTTGACGGCAGCGGCGGGTTCGCGCGGCGCGCGGCCCGGGCGAACTTCGGCTGCATTGCGAACAGCGCTCACTAAGTCACTGCCGGTGCCGGTGCCGGCGTCGGCTGCGGGTGGCATCGGCGAAAAATAGCGCGCGATACCCTTTAATCGGGCCTTGTCAGGCGAGGATAGCAGCCACAGCAGGAGGAAGAAGGCCATCATGGCAGTCACGAAATCGGCATAGGCCACCTTCCACGCACCGCCATGGTGGCTGCCGGCGATGATCTTGCGCCGTTTGATGATGATCGGTCGCGGTACCGGGAGCGTGGTGATCTCGGTCATATTCAGGCCGCGCCCCGCGCGGTGACGAGCGACCGCTTCTCCTTGCAGGCTACCTCCAGCTCCGTGAAGCTCGGTGCGGCATAGACCGGCACCTGACGTCGACCGATTTCAACACTCACTTCGGGAGCGACACTGTCAAACGCGAGCAGCAGAACCGTGCGCGCCACTGATAGCGGCTTAGCATCATCATCAAGCACTTGGCCCAACCGCGAAGCCAGCGGACCGACAACGCAATAGGACAGCAGTACGCCCAGGAAGGTGCCGACCAGCGCCCCTCCGATCATCGCACCCAGCACCTCAGTAGGCTGGTCGATCGAGCCCATCGTCTTGATGACTCCAAGCACGGCCGCGACGATACCAATCGCGGGCAGACCGTCAGCCATTACCTGTAGGGCATGCTGCGGCTGGGCGTGATCATGATGCCGGCGCTCCAGATCCCGCTCGGTTGCGGTATCCAGATGCTGTCCTTCGATCTTTTCGATGCCCGCCATGCGCACATAGTCGCAGACGAAATCCACCATATCCCTGTCGGCCAGGATGCGAGGAAATGCTTTGAACAAGCTGCTGGCGTTGGGATCCTCCACATCCGCCTCCAAGGCGGCGGCGCCCCCGCTGCGCATCCGGGCAGCAATGACATAAAGAAACACCAGCAGTTCCCGATAGTCGCCGGGCTTCCATTGCGCACCTTTTAGCGCCTGCATGATACCTTTTCCGGCGCCTTTCAGGATCTTTGTCTTGTTTGCAATGACGAACGCGCCGATTGCCGCTCCCATGATGGTCGCCATCTCATAGGGCAGTGCATAGCTGATGATGGTGAAATTGCCGCCAGCGACGACAAATGTGCCGAAGACGGCTGCCAGCACGACGACAAGTCCCACTGCGGCAAGCATGACTGTTATCCCTTCCGCATTTTTCCCAGAACCAACTGCCAGCGTCCGGCTATCACGGTTCAAGGGGTTATAGCCCTTCCCCATCGCCCATCAGGAGAATGATGATGTCGATCAACGCCTATCGGAAGACGACGGTGGCCGCGGAAACGCCGCAGCAGATGGAACAGCGAGCGCTTTCCGAAGCGATCGTCAGGTTGCGCACAGCGCAGGATCAGGGGTTGAAAGGGCCGCCGCTGGTTGCGGCTCTCGAATTCAACCGGGAGCTGTGGCGCTTGCTGGCGAATGACTGTCTTGGCAAAGGTAATGGCTTGCCGGCTGCACTCCGGGCGGCCATCGTCAGCATCGCATTGTGGGTGCAGCGCCACAGCAGTGATGTTGCCGCAGGACGGGAAAGTGTCTCCGACCTAATCGACGTGAACCAGGAGATTGCCCGTGGTCTGGCTGCCCAGAGCACGTTGCGCGCGGCATAGGGAGGGACCGCATCGGTGGGCGTGGCGGCGTGGCGGCCCAACGGAGCCTCCGGTGTGTTACACCCGTGGGCTTTTTCGCGCTGGGATCCGACACGAGATAAAAACCGGGGTGTGCTACGTCGCACACCCCGGTCCATTGCCTAGCCATCAAGACCCGGCCGTACGGATTGCTTTAGCGGAACAAGCCCATGATCGCCTGCGGTGCCTGATTAGCGATTGACAGCGCCTGGATGCCCAGTTGCTGCTTCACTTGCAGCGCCTGGAAGCGCGCCGATTCCTTGGCGAGGTCAGCATCAACAAGTTTGCTGACGCCGCTTTCGACCGCATCGGTCAATCGGGTGGTAAAGCTGATCTGCGCATCAATGTCGCGCGAGGCGGAGCCAAGGGTGGACAGCGCCGTGTTGACGTTCGCCTTCGATGTGCGAAGGGTTTCCACCATGGTCCGGGCATCGGCCGCGGTCGCAACGCCGTCGGCGGTCGTCAGCGTGATCACGGCACCGGCGGTTGCGCCGAAGCCGAGATCGACATTGGCAACAGTCAGGTTGTCGGACTGGAAGCCTGCGGTCCCCGGATCGCCGTCCAACGTCGTCCGCAACGCAGAAACAGTGTCAGTTCCCGGATTGGTCGAGCTCGCACCGCGCAGCAAGTTCGTGTTGTTGAACACCGAGCTGTTAACGACCGAGTTGATCTGGTCGCGCAGTGCAGCGAAATCACGATTGATCGCGGCACGGCTGGCAGTATCGATGCCCTCATCCGAAGCCTGCAGTGCCTTGGCTTCCATCTGGTTCAGGATGTCGGAAATCTGCTCGGCACCCGAGACGGCCACATCTACCACGCTCTTGGCGCGGCTCAGCGAGCCCGAAACTGACTGCATGCCGGCGACGTCGCCGCGCATGCTTTGTGCGATGGTGAAGGCAGCGCTATCATCCTTGGTGCTCGCCACCTTGAAGCCGGTCGTGATGCGGTTTTGGTTGACGGCCATTTCACCAGCAGTGCGGTTCATCCCCTGTAGCGCGACAGCTGCACCGAAATTGTTATTGATTGTGAACGACATGCTTGCTCTCCTGAGCGTTACGCCACCGTCGGTGGCGGGCCTTGATTTCCCGGCCAGAGGCCCCGGAACCGACCGGGGTCGAGCATATTCACGGCAAGATCTGGAACATCTTTAGTGCATCAAAATGGGCTGATGGCGTCGATCAGCTGCTGGCCCCATCGCGGCTGCTGGGCGTCTTGAATGAGTCCCTTGCCACCGTAGGAGATGCGCGCATCGGCGATCTGCGAGTGGCGCACACTGTTGTCGCGCGCGATGTCCTGCGGTCGGACAATGCCCTCGATTACGAGATCGCGCAGTTCCTGGTTCACCCGGGTTTGCTGGCGCCCACGGACCTGGAAATTGCCGTTCGGCAGAACAGCGACGACGACCGCCGCTATGGTCATAGCGATCGCCTCTGACCGGGCGACCTGACCTTGGCCGCTGTTCCCCGACGCCGTTTGCGCTTGCACAAGTTTCGCCGGATCTCGACCACCCAGAAGCTGGCGCAACGCGCCTTCAAGGCCGAACAGATTCGATACTCCCCCTGATTCTGACCCATCCCGCTGGCGTTGCGTACCCTGACGCAGCTGCGCGCTGTCACTTATGTCCACTCGCACCGTCAGGATGTCACCTTCACGGAAAGCGCGCTGATCGCGGAACAAAGATCCCTGGGCTGGATGGAATAGGGATCCGTTCACGCCCGGTACCAGTAGCGGCGCGGCAGACGTGCCTCTTGGCACCTGAATGACTGCAGGACGCTCCGCTGTGCGTCCAGAGGCAGCCGGTTCGGCCAAGCTGGACTGCCAAGGCGGGGCCACGGGTGGCGGTGCAGCAGTAAAGGTCGGCCCACGGCCGATGGATTGAACCCGCTCGACCGTGCCGCAGCTGGCAAGCGCAAGGCCAAACAGAGGACCGGTGGCGGCTACAAACCGCCGGCTAAGGACGTTGCTTTTCCAATACATTTCATCTCTCCTGGTGCGGAGTCGGCTAACGCGAAGCCTGTGGTGTCTGCCGTGCCGCGCCGATGATGACACGGCCGGCAGCATCAGCGATGCCCTCGACCGTCCGCCCATTGACGGACGCGCGGACCATGCCCCCAACCACCGCGCTGGTGAGAGCCCGGCCAGGCGTGACAATCTCGAAATGCGGTCCGGCTACCACAACCGGCACCGGCGAACCCCGTCGGACGACATGGTCAGGGGCCAGGTCATAGGCGAACAACGGCCGCCCCGCGGGGACGGCACGGGCCACCTTTCGCCCGATAGCCTCGGCTGCGGAAAGTCCGCGATTGGACGGGGATGCGGTAATATGAGCAGGCGTGACAGTGGTGCCGGCGGCGATGGGTACGGCGGTGATGGTTCCGAGCATTTCAGCATGTGCGGACGACATGAGAAGGACGGATGCAGCCATGAGCATGACGATGCGGAAGTCGGCGGCCGCAGTGATGCCAACCTGCATCAGCGGACCATCGCCGACGTTTGCAGCATCTCATCAGCGGCTTTAACAACGCGGCTGTTCAAATCATAGGCGCGCTGGCCCTTGATAAGTTCCGTCATCTCCGCAACTGCCGAAACATTGGAGCTTTCGAGGAAGCCCTGTGACAACAGACCGAAACCCTCTTCTCCCGGCGTACCGTTGATTGCATCACCCGATGCCGCGGATTGCCGCAGCATATTTCCGCCAATCGCCTCAAGCCCGGCATCATTCACAAAGGTCGAAAGCTCCAACTGCCCGAGGGTCTGCGGCTCCGTCTCACCCGGCATCTTTACTTGCACTTGCCCAGTGCGGCCGATCATCACATCGGTCGCCTGCGGCGGCACTGTGATGCTTGGCAGAACGCGATAGCCTTCGGAGGTAACCAACTCCCCGCTTTCGGAGACCTGGAACGAGCCATCGCGGGTATAAGCCTCTTCCCCACCTGGAAGCTGGATGCGGAAATAACCTCGCCCCTCGATCGCAAGGTCATAGCGATTGCTGGTCTGGGCAAGACTGCCCTGTTCATTAACGCGGTAGACGCCTGCTGCACGTACGCCGCTGCCAATGTGGATGCCTGTTGGAGCCCTCGTGTCCTCGGCGCTGGTGCCCGCGCCGACGCGCGCTTGAGCAGAATAGAGCAGATCAGCGAACTCGGCGCGCTGGCGCTTAAAGCCGGTCGTCGTCATGTTCGCGATATTGTTCGCGATCACATCTACATTCAGTTGCTGTGCCATCATCCCAGTGGCCGCGGTCGACAATGCGCGCATGGCTTCAAAATTCCTTCCCTTTGCTTCGATCAGAATTGCGACCGCCCGAGCCGCTCGATCATCCGGCGCTGCAGGTCGCCGATGCCATCGCTCATCCGCTGTGATGACTGATAGGCGCGCTGCGCCTCTATAAGCGCCGTTGATTCCACGACCGCCGACACATTGGACCCCTCCAGACCGCCCACAGCCAGCCGCACGGAATTGGGCGGCAATGCGACTGCATCCCCGATGGTCATCACGGTGTTGCCACGTGGATCGATTGTCCGCACCGAGCCCGTCCACACACCGACGCGACCGACCTGTTCGGTGCCCGCCATCACCGTACCGTCCGGCAATATCGCCACCCGCGCAGTTGCTTCCGGTGGTACTTGGATCGGCCGTCCATCCGCGTCGGCCAGGCGGCCGCCGATAGTCTCCAGAAAATAGTCGTCGCTGATTCGAATGGCGCCTGCGCGGGTATGACCAAGCATGCCATCTGCCGAGACGACACCAAAATAGCCCTGGCCGACTATAGCAATATCGAGCGGATTGCCGGTCTGCTGGAAGGGCCCATCGCGCATGTCGGGCGCAACCCCATGGTCCAGCACTTGGAAGACGGGACGATGGCTGGGATCGGTGGCGTTGTCCATTGCGCGGATCGCCGTCGCGAACATGGTTTGCTCGCGCTTGAAGCCGGTGGTGTTGAGGTTGGCAATGTTGTTAGCGATGACATCGACACGCCGCCGCAGCGCCATCTCATTGCCCAGCAGAACAACCGAACCGATATCCACGACGACAAGCTCCCGTTAGATAGATGCAACGTTATAGCCTGCGTCGCAGCACGCCCCGGTTCGAATTTCCGCCGACGGCTGAAACGCCTCTGCGCTATTACTGCTCGTGATCGTAGTAGGTAGCAGGAAAAAGTTAATGGCGAGGATAACAACGCTAGGGGACCAGGCTGATGACACCGTGGCTTCGGTAACCCCGAAGCCGAAGCCCAAAGCTCTACTGCTAATCGGTGCTGCCGTGTTGCTGACTAGTGCATTGGGAACCGGCGGTTTTGTGACGTGGCAGTCGATGTCGGGTAAAGCGGCCGAAGCCGACGAACTGCCGCCGCCTGTCTACGTCGAAGTGCCGCCGATGGTCGTCAACTTGGACAATGGCGGTGGTCCAGCCCGCTTCTTGAAGGCGCGTGTTATGATCGCCGCACGCGACGAGGCGGCCGCCGAACAGCTGCGGGCAAGACTGCCTGAGATCAACGACAGCTTCATTGCCTTCTTCCGCGACGTTCGCCCTGTCGATATGGTTGGAGCTCAAGGCCCGTTCCGCATCAAAGAAGAACTGCTGCTGCGCGCCACCGCGGTCGCGCGGCCACACAAGGTGGACGATGTACTTATCCAGGAACTGGTACAACAATGACGTCGCATCATGGTAACCACGCCGGGCCAATGGATTCCCCACAAGGGACGGCAGGAATTTCAGCTTTGCTCAACCCGCCTCCGCCAAGTCCGCGTCGGCTGCCGATGATGGCAGGATTGCTCGAAAAACTTGCGCGAACAACCTCGACCGCTTTTCGCAATGCCATTGGCGACAGCGCTGAATTGCGACTGACGCGGTTTGCAACCTGCCGGTTCGAGGAGGTTCGCGACCAGCCCTGTCCGCCGTGCGTGTTCGCGATCGGCCATGTCACCCCTTGGGAGACACGCATCCTGATCCGAATGGAAGCGACTATCGTCAAGTCAGCTGTCCATGCCATGATGGGTGGGGCGCGTAAAACCGCTCCGTCATCTGAGAGCGCTTCCCTTTCCGCCATTGAACGCGGGTTCGGCCAGTATCTGGCAGCTATCATTCTGGAGCAGCTGGAGCGCATGTTCGACGGCCTTGCGGCACTACGCTGCATGTTCGAACGGATTGAGCACGATGTCCATCTGGCAGCCGTCATCCCAACAGGCACAGGCGTGCTGATCGCCGATTTTGCGCTCGAACTGCTGGGCAGTCAGGGTACAATGACCATCATTCTGCCGCTGGCGCCCCTGGAGCCGTTGCGACCGATCCTATCGCAACCTTTTGTTGAAGGGCAACTAAACGCCGACGACGATTGGCGGGTCGGACTTCAAGTTGCCCTGGACAATATCGAGCTGCCCCTAGAAGTCGAGATCGCGACAATCACGTTGCCGCTGGTCACGATTGAGCGGTTGAAGAAGGGCGACACGCTTACTCTCCCCGGGTGTCGCGGCCAGCGGGCTAGTTTGAAATCGGCAGGCCAGACAGTTGCAGATGGAAGGCTATTTTCAAGCCGAGGTATCTACACCCTGCTCCTCGACCCGAGTATCCATCCGTCTTGCAGGAGTTACTGATGACCATAGAAATGCTTCGTATCGCGACTGATGCGGCGATTGGCATCGGGTTGGTTGTGTCGCTGAGTGTACATGGGCTCGTCTGGCAGCGATTGCGACGACTGAAGGTAGATGCGGAACCCATTCGATTGATGGTGGCTGAACTGAATGCCGCCAGTGACCACTGCAACGATTCAACCGCTCGCTTGCTCGCCGCACAGATCTCGACGGAAGCCATACTCACCCTTTCCAGTCGGTGCGAAACATCGCTGGCAGAACTGCGCGAGGTCGTGGCCGTCGCAAACTCCGTTGCCGATCGGATCGACATGGCCTGTGCGGCTGCGCATTTGGCACGGCGTGATTTGGAGTTGTGCAAGTCATGAGGGCGGCTATGTTCATGGTTACTGCACTGGCACTGATGGCCGCCGGCGCCGGCGGCCGTATTGCACTCGCTGCCGATGGCACGGGGCGGCAACTGGCGTCGGGGGCCACTACCGGTACCAGTGCCACCACGCGCCTTGGCGCTGCGGTTGAGGATAGCCTGATCGCACGCGGAAATGCGTTGGACGCCCGAGAAAGGCGTGCGGCGCTTCGTGAACAGGTAATCGCCGGGCTGGAACGCCGACTTGTGGCACAATCTGCGGCCCTTGCCACACAGCAGGCCGATATTGCGCGCGCCACAGCCGCGCTGCAATCCGCCCGGGATGCTCGGGTACAGATGCTCGCCCGCGTATACACGGCGATGAAACCGCGCGACGCTGCGCGCCAAATGAGCGAGTTGCCGCCAGAATTGCTGGCGGCAGTCGCCGGCGAGATGCGAGAGCGGGCACTGGCGCCCGTCATGGCAGCGATGCCGCCTGCCGTTGCCGGACCGCTGGCGATAAAGCTTGCGGACCGGAAGAATGACCGCTTGGCAACACCTCCAGCGAATTCGGTAGAAGATCATGTGGGAGCGGCGCAAGCTAGTGCCAGCTAAAGTGCATCGTGCGAACTTGGGATTGATTCTTGTAAAATGACAAACGACAGCTATGAGACATAGCCATATTCCGATCCCCTGGGAATATACCATGAGGATAGAAAGGGCTCAATCTTCGGTGGCGCGAACCGAGGTTACCAAAATCCGCGCGGTGCGAAATCCGGCGAGATGCAGCGCTTCTTCCATAGCAACAGCCACGCGTTTTGCATTAACAGGACGTTCTGGATGGGCTCGTAAACGAGCGAATTCCGCGAGCTGGAGCAGCTGCAATTCGCGTATCGTGCCGCGGCGTTCGTCGAACCGCACTTCGTCTTGCGAAGCGGCGAGTATCACTGTGGACTGCACCGACAATGTGCCGATCACAAGATCGCCATCGATGATCGGAACATCCATCAGAAGTTGCGGCTTTATGATGGTGTTTTGAGCGACCGGCGCATCCGCCGTTGTCGGTGTCCCCATAAGCGCCATCGCAAGAGTGCCAAAGATTGCGAGCAAACGCCATGACAGCTTCGACCAAATATGCCCGTCCATATGGGCTATAACGACCTGCCATCCACAGCCTTTAGCCGCTGCCCGCAGGAGCCGTCATGCCCGACCTTTCGTGTCCGTACCACACCAGTGAATATCGACATTACCCGGCCGATCCGCATAGGCATAATTTGCGTGATCATGGCGAGCGTCTGCTTAGGGAGCCGGGTTGGATAAGTCGGTGTTCGATTGGAGTCGTCAATCGACTGACGACGGCTATCGGCCTTGTTATCGTCACGCTGCTGTTGGCCATTCCCATACCGTCTGCCGGGCGCACCATGGACCCCGGCACTGGAGCGGGTACCGTATCGCAGCGTAGCCCAGCAGCTGAGCTTGCTGCTCCAGCGGACAGGGTGGCCGCCCGGCTTGCCTATGCGCGTGCCATGCTTGCCGCAGGACGGGCTGCCGAGGCGCGCGGCGCTCTTGCCGCTATTGCCGCTAACTCACCCATTGATGCGGGTGCACGGGGTACTGTGTTACTTGCTGCCCGCGTGGCGCTTCGCGCCGGTCGCTTTGAAGAAGCGCAGAACCTTGCCGCCGGTCTGCCGCAGTCGCCCACCGCGTGCGGCATCGCCCTGGTCGCCGCCGAGCGGCTTGCTCGTACGGCAGCGCTTCCGCTTCTTGCCTGCGCGGCGCCTTTGTTTGGGGCGGCCGGTGCCTCAGATCCGCCGCTTGCTCATTCCGTGCGACTTGCGACTGCGCGGATACTGTTGGTCGCTAACCGCCCCGTCGATACCTTACGCATCCTTGACCAACAACCCCGCGGTGACCCTGAGATGCTGCTGATCACAGGTCGAGCGCGTGCAGCCGTCGGTGATGTGGAAGGCGCGCTGGGCGCGTGGAAAATCGTGGCGGCCTCCGCCGACCGACGGCTGTCCGCTCACGCCCGTATCGATTCGATCGCCCTGCAGTTGCAGACCAAGCGGATGACATCAGACGAGGCCCTGAAGGCACTCGAAACCCTGCGCTTTGCATGGCGCGGGGGCGAGGCGGAGAGGCACCTCCATGCCACCCGCTTCGACATCGCGGCACGTGCCCGTGACTGGGAGATGGCGCTGGATGCGGGCGCTACTCTGCTGACGCGGTTCAATTCAAATGCCTTTATCTCTGGTGTCCAAGTGGCTCCCACGGTCAACTGGATCATTGCGACGATATTCGGTCCAGCGTCGAACACACCTTTGTTGCGGATGGTTGATATCTACTGGACCTACCGGGATGTGATTCCACGCGGACCGGACGGCGATGCATTGGCCCGTGGGGTGGCACGTAGGCTGGCCCAAGCCGGTCTTTTCGCTCGCGCGGCCGATATCATCGAGCATCAGGCGACGCTTCGTAAAGGCCAGCCTGCGGAGGCTGTGTTAGGGGCTCACGCGGCAGCGTGGCGTCTCAAGGAAAATGATGCCGCCCGCGCTTATGCTCTGCTTGACAATACGGATGTCGCGAATGCGCCATCGGATGTCGCCCTTCTTCGGCGGCGATTGTCGATCGTTGCCGCACTTCGCAGTGGGCGAATGGTGGAAGGTGCGGCGCTCATTGAGACTATTCCGGCGGAAAACGCCAGCTTCCGTGCGGAGGCGCTGTGGGCCACCAACGATTTCCGGGCATTCCTGACCGAGACACAAGACCTCGACCCAGCAGGCACAGCAGGCCGTGAGCTCGCCTTAATGCGTGCAGTCGCCCGTGCTAGGATCGGAATGCCCTCGGCTACGCCGAATGATGGCGCCACGGTCGCCGAAGCCGTGCTCGCGTCAGAAAAGCCGATGACTCCAAAGGATGTCCGCAGAGCAATCGAGGAAATTCCTGTTTTACCCGGAGACCGACTTCTTACACTAGCCTGGGGATGTTCAGCTCGCCTGACAGCAGAACTGGACTGTGAATGAAAAGGTGTTGCCGGATATTGCCAACTTTTATATCCGTATAATTATTGATGGAGTTCGAAATGCTTGTTTTGATATTAGCATTAGTATGCTCTAATTTATAATATATGAATTATACGTCCATAGCTAGCTGTAGGGGATAAGCTGCCTGGCTACGCGACCGCGTCTGTCGCCCTATGACCTCATGCGACATGTCTTCCAGGCAAAGCTTGACCGCCTCAAGAGTTCGAGGTGCGAGTGTGACGTAGGAACGGCGGCGATCGTTAGTATCTATTGAGCGCTTTAGCCATCCATCTTCGGTCAATCGTCCGATCCAGCGTAGGCCAGTCGTCGAAGGTACACCGGCAGCAATGCACACGCTTGAGACACTATGTCTCCTGCCACGCATGTGCGAGACGAACAGGTCGAGGAAAATGTCCCATGCGGGGTCGGCAAAAAGGTCTTCAGGAAAACGTTTTGTACGCAACCTGCGAACCTTCAGCAGCATTTCCGCAGTCGCGACCAGAGCTTCGCGTGCCACTGGCGGTTTTTCGGCTACTCCCATAGGATCCTGATGCCAGCGCACCAGTCCGGCGGGTCTGCTATCTTGAAGGCTTGCGCGATCAGATCGCGAAGATTGGGCGGCTGGAAGGCGATAGTCGAGCACGGCTGATTGCGGCCGACATGACGTAGAGCCGGAACTGATCCAATGTGAGAGACGTCGCGATGCACCTGTGTGCGCTGCCCAACAGTCTGATAGAGATGCATACTGCAGAGTCATGATCAATACCCTCTGAACTATCAGTACGACGAGAACGGCGCTCTCAGGCCGCCAACGCAAGCTGTTCAGCGTCGGCCATCCTGGCGGCGCCTTCACAGAAGACAATGGGCATGTCCCGCCGCATGCTAGCCGCGTCGTCACTTGTGACAAGAATGTGATCCAGCACATCGAGCTCCACAACGTGCGCTGCAAGGACAAGAGAGCGTGTCGCAACGATATCTTTTTGACTGAATGTACATGCGCCAGATGGATGATTGTGTACAAGAATTAACGAGGACGCGTCGCATTGCAGCGCAGCCCCGAGAATCTGACGTTGGCAGATGAGCGATTGGTGAGCGTCACCATCACTAATGTGATGGTTTTTAATAAGACGATACTGCGCATCCAAAAACAGGACACGCACATGTTCGCGGGCACTGTGCCCTTGCACAAGCCGCAGATAATCGATCAGCGATTCGGAATTGTCCAAGACTGGTCGATCATCGATCCTTGCTTTGGTCACAGAAAAGAGAAGATCCTTTAGCCGTTGAAGGATCGCGATCTCCGATCGTGTTGCACCATGCATCGCTAAGAGGCCATGCGACGCGGTAATGGCGCGCGCGCCGCCGCCCAGAGACCGCACCAAATGCCGGGCTGTCGCACCGGTTGTGCCGGCATTGCAAAGCAACTCGATTGCCATAGCATCAGCACTGGTTAATGGATCGCTGATGGCTGTGCAGGGGTAGTGCTTGGTGAAGCTATCTTGGCGCTCAAATGTCATGGAAATATCAGCCATGGTGTTTTCCTTGATTCGCGCCATGTGCCGAGTGCCAGTGCGACAAGGACCGGATAGGCCCAGATAGCAATGCTGTCGGCATAAACGAGCGGGTTTGGAACCGGGGAAATGTGCAGCGCGTGGATCAGCACTGATTCGCTTTGAAAGGCAGTTGCATATAGGGGCCAAAAACGATTGGCGGTAAACGCAATTCCTCCAAAGCTTACCATCACTCCCATGTCGATCAGGAGAATTCCCTTCTCCACCCTGTCGAACCCTGCACGGTCCGTGAATGGTGTCAGGAACGATGCTGCTAAGATGGTCACGACAGCAAGGCGCTCAGGGGCGCTGCCCTTCCAGACTGCGTAAAAGCAGATAGGAAACAAGACAGCGGCGAACAGGATTTCATTCCAAGTCATGCCTCTGCCCCGTCTCCAGACCGCCTCAAGCAGCCTGGTCCACTAGCCGCAAAGTAGGCGCAGACATGATGTGTCGGCGCCCAGGCTTATCGGAAAAACCGCCAAAAGCAACCGCGTCCAGCCCTAGCTTCGATTGGGCGTCAGCAAGCTCGCTGTGCGCGCCTGCCAATTGCTGCCGTACTTCGGCTATCTTATCGACAGCTGCTGTCATGCGACGAATGGCAACCTGACCAAATCCAATTGAGAGATTTGCATTGCGCCGAGCAACTGGCATGAAAGCGATAAACAAAGCGAGCTTTTCTAAGGCATTATCTACAGCCTCCTCGGTATCGAACAGTTGCTCTGCAATCTGTCTAGCAATTGTGGTAAGATCATTCTCGTTCATCAACGTTACCCTCTCTTTCGTGTCGGCTGGAAACTCGACTCATGAAGATGTTTGTAGGCATGAATACTGGAAATAAGTGAACTGACAGTTAGTGCCGCGAAGGCAGCAATGGCAAAAATCACCACCATTCGTTTGCGCCAGCCGTCCGTGTTGTCCAGAGTCCAGTTGATAATCCAGTTCCAATTTCCTCCAACCATGCCATCATGGATCGACGACAGGGCCACATGGCCCGGCGAGGCATCGGGTTCTGCAAGCTGATATGCAGCACGTATTTGCATAGGCTCGCTTGTTCGATAGTTCACCGGTACATCAGGTCTTGCCGAGGCGACCCAATGCACTCCCGCCAACGCTTCAGCTATGACCGTTGATTGAGACTGACCATCAGTGAAGGATTTGAGCTGCTCATGATGTGCAAGCGCGCGTGCCAATGCTGTCCGTGACGGGGCCCCCGTGCGTGTAAGCATATAACGCAAACGCATATCGACCGCATTAGGCGAGATCGACAGCGCCTTTGCGATCTCTTTTGAGGTCAAGTGCTTGTTAACAAGACGAATTATGATCTTGGACGCTTCAGGCAGTTCTGCCACACGGGCCAATAGATCGGTATTCTCCATGATCGGCTACCCCTTGAAACAACCTGTTGAAAGGTTGTTTCATTTTCAAACCGACCCCATTGCGGCGCTAACAAAGTGGCGTAGACCGTGCAAGCAATCTTTCACATTAATTAACCGATAGACGGTTAATGGATACTATCTAGAATGGGCTGACAGAGGTAGCTCGGTCCATCTGCACAGCTTAGGCTCATGACCCATTAGAGGGATTCTCAAGGTGGTTGGTTTCTGGTTCACTGGCGGCATTGGGAGGTGCTGCCCTGGCGGAGTTTCGGTGGTTGTCGGAGGCGCAGATGCGCCGGATTGAGCCCTATTTTCCGCTGTCGCACGGCATTCTGCGGGTGGACGACCGGCGGGTAATCTTGGGGATCATCTTCGTCATCGGGAATGGGCTTCGGTGGCGGGATGCGCCGGCACAGTATGGCCCGCCCAAGACGATCTACAACCGGTTCATCCGCTGGAGCCGGCTCGGTGTGTTCAACCGCATCTTCGCCGAGCTGGCAGCCAAGGGACGAAAGCCGGACATGCTGATGATCGATGCCACGCATCTGAAGGCCCATCGCACCGCTGCCAGCCTGCTCAAAAAGGGGCTGTTCTCCACGTATCGGAAGGACCAAGGGCGGCCTGAACTCGAAGCTGCATGCGGTCTGCGACGGCAAGGGCCGGCCGTTGGGGATGATGCTCTCCGAGGGCCAGATGAGCGACTACAAGGGAGCCGCCCTGATGTTCGCCAGCTTGCCCAGGGCCAAAGCGATGATCGCCGACAAAGGCTATGACGGCGACTGGTTCCGCCAAGCGCTGGCGGCGCGCAAAACCGTCGCCTGCATCCCTTCGAAGTCGAACCGGAAAGCCCATATCCCGCACGATCCAGTGCTCTACCGCCAGCGCCACCTGATCGAAAACATGTTCGGAAAGCTGAAGGACTGGCGCCGCATCCACACCCGCTACGACCGCTGCGCGCACACCTTCATGTCCGCCATCTGCATCGCCGCCACCAGCATCTTCTGGTTGCCGCAATGAGTCCTGAGCCTATGTGTTTGATCCCAGATTTTGATGGTGCATTATTCTCGCCTGCATGGAGGGAGGCACTATGGGACAGGTTCTGCACGGGGGCGCCACAACGACAGAGGCAGTCCGTCGAGCGATACAGCATAGTCAAGAGAGCCTGAGGGCGTTGGCGAAGCGCCACGGGGTAAACCAGAAGACGATCGCCAAGTGGAAGCGGCGCACGTCGACAGCTGATTTGCCGACCGGCCCGAAGGTAGTGCGCTCCACGGTGCTGTCGATCGAGGAGGAGGCGGTGATCGTCGCGTTCCGAAGCCACACGCTGCTGCCGCTCGATGACTGTCTCTATGCCTTGCAGGCAAGCCTGCCCCATCTCACGCGCTCGTCCCTTCACCGCTGCTTGCAGCGGCATGGCATCTCCCAGCTGCCGTCGGTGGAGGGCGACAAGCCGAACACGCGCAAGTTCAAGACCTACCCGATCGGCTACTTCCACATCGATATTGCTGAGGTGCGCACGGCAGAAGGCAGGCTTTACCTGTTCGTTGGCATCGACCGTACCTCGAAGTTCGCCTTCGTCGAGCTGCATGAGAAGGCCACCACCAGGATCTCGGGTGACTTCTTGCGCCATCTCATCGAAGCCGTGCCCTACAAGGTGCATACCGTTCTCACCGACAACGGCATCCACTTCACGACACCTGGCGCTGGCGGATCAGCCGCCCCGCTTATCAAGGAAGCCATCGCTAACGGTGAGCGGTTCTGGGCGCACTCCTTCGAACTGGCCTGCGCCCAGAACGATATCGATCACCGGCTCACCAAGCCCCGCCATCCCTGGACCAACGGCCAGGTCGAGCGCATGAACCGGACGATCAAGGAAGCAACCGTCAAGCGCTTCCACTACGAAACGCACGACCAGCTCCGGCAGCATCTCGCCGACTTCATCAGCGCCTACAACTTCGGCCGCAGGATGAAGACCCTCAAGGGCCTCACACCCTACGAGTTCATCTGCAAATGCTGGACTTCCCAGCCAAACCGATTCACCATCAATCCAACCCATCAAATGCCGGGACTAAACATCTAGAACTCAACCCCCAGTTCCGCCCCGTAGGTGCGCGGGGGTCTTGCGGCGGAGAAGGTGAAGAGGCCGGCGACGGGCAGCGTGCTGTTGAGGCCGCGGTCGTCGGTGAGGTTGCGGCCGAAGACGGACATGCGGATTTTCGTGCCGCCGACGTCGAAGCGGTAGCCGAGGCTGGCATCGACCACGTTGCGGGCGCCGGCGAGGCCGCGGGGGTCGTTCGCCTGCGGGTTGCCGAAGGCGCCCACGATCGTCGTCTGGTAGCTGCTGACATAGCGGTAGCTGGCGGCGAGCATGAGGTCGCCGGGACCGACGGGGAGCACATAGTCGAAGCCGAAGGAGGCGCTGACATCGGGGGTGCGGCGCAGCTTGCGGCCGGAGACGTCGACGATCGCCGCGCCGATCAGGGTGGGGAAACTGTCATATTTCGCATCGAGCAGGCCGAGCGAGCCATTGAGGGTCAGCTCGTCGGTGGCGCGGGCGCGGAACTCGGCCTCCAGCCCCTTGATGGTGGCGCTGGCGGCGTTGCTGACGATGGTTTCCTGGCCCGCGGGCGGCGGGGCGGCGCGGACCACTTCTTCCTGCTTGTCCTTGTACTTGGTGTAGAAGCCGGCGATGTTCAGCGTGACGCGGTCCTCCAGAAACTCGGTCTTCAGGCCGAGTTCGTAGCTGTCCACCTTTTCCGGGTTGTAGGGGGTGTTGGCGGAGGACAGCGTCTGGGCGCGGCCGTTGAAGCCGCCGGCGCGGTAGCCGCGCGAGTAGCTGGCATAGCCCAGCACATCATCGGAGAATTTATAGTCGAGGCTGGCCTTGGGCGTGAACTGTTTCCATTTGGCGCTGGGGGTGGCGATCAGCGCCGGAATGCCGGTCTTGAAGATGTCGTTGCTGATGCGCTTCGTGTCCCAGGTGTAGCGGCCGCCGACGGTGAGGTTGAGACCCTCGGCGAGCTTGACGACGACGTCGGCGAACAGGGCCGCGGACTTGCCCGTGTGGTTGACGCGGTTGCCGCCCTGCGCCGGCAGGCCGGCGGCGGCCTGGAGGAAGGGACCGAAGAAGGTGGTCTGGTCGAGGGTGTAGTTGCTGTTGAAATAATAGCCGCCGACGACATAGTTGATCGCCTCGCCGACCTCGCCGCTGGCGCGAAGCTCCTGGCTGAACTGGCGGTAGGTCTGTTCGCGGCGGGTGTCGAAGAAGTTGATGCTGGTGGAATCGAAATCCTGCCGCACGGTTTCGACGCTGGAGCGCCAGCCGGTGACGCTGGTGAGGGTGACGCTCCCGAGCTTGTAGTTGGCGTTGATCGTCACATTGTCGCCGTCGTTCCTGGCGAAACCGGGGACGTTGCTGAAGGTGGTGTAGAGGTCATCGCCGGTGTTGCGGTCGCACTGCGCGTTGGGGATGCCGGTGGGGCGGATGAGGCCGACGCCGGGGACGGGCACCTGAAGGCAGATCAGGTCGACGCCGGTCCTGCTGGTGGCGGACTGGTCGATCTCGGTGTTCTCGTTGACGCGCTCGTAGGTGACGGTGGCGTCGAAATCGCCGAGTTCGAGGCGGGCGGTGAGGCCGTAATTGTCGTAGCGGCGGCCGCCATAATCCTTGCCGAGGGTGACATTGTTGTAGAAGTCGCCGCTCTCGTTGTGCAGCCAGAAGCCCTTGAGGCTGAGCGCGTCGCCGATTTTGGGCAGGTTGATGACGGTGCGGAGGTCGCGGCGGCCATAGTTGCCGACGGTGCCCTGGATTTTCGCGCCGAGGACGCCGGTGGGCTTGGTGCGTTCGATATTGATGACGCCGGCGGTGGTGTTGCGGCCGAACAGCGTGCCCTGCGGGCCGCGCAGCACCTCGATCTTCTGGAAATCGAAGAAGTCGAGCAGTTGCCCGGTGTTGGTGCCGAGATAGACGCCGTCGATCAGGACGCCGACGGCGGGGTCGAAGCTCTTCTCGATATCCTCGAAGCTGATGCCGCGGATGGCGATGGCGGCGGCCGATGGCCCGGCGTTGACCGCGTCGATGACGAGGTTGGGGGTGCGGCCGACGAGGTCGCGGATGTCCGGCGCGGCGGCGTTCGCCAGCGTGGCCGGCGAGATGGCGCTGACCGCGACGGGAGTATCCTGGATACTCTCCACCCGGCGGCGGGCGGTGACGAGGATGTCTTCGAGCCCCTGGTCCGCGTTCGCGGCCGGGGCGGCGGGCGCGGCGGTCTGGGCGAGGGCAGGCGCGGCGGCGAGGCCGGCGAGCGTGGCGGACGCGAGCAGCGCGGTGCGGAACAGGGTCATCGGTGGCTTCCTCCCAAAAGTCGGCGCACGCTCTTGCTGGCGTGATGCGCGTTGGTGCGACTTTCTGGCGCGGCGGGTGCGGTTGGCCACTAGCAAACAGGGCAGGGCTGTTTTTTGCATCAGGCCTGTGGCCCGGCGGACGCAGGGCGGTGTGGCCATCCTTCCAATGGCCGTCGTTCGACAGGCTGAGGATGAGCGGAATTTCCGCAAACGGCTGCCGGAGTTGCGCGGTGACGACGGTGATTGCATGATAGCGGCATGTGGTTGTTGAGCCGATTGTTGCGCCGGGCGATCCGGGTGGGGGAACTGATCTTGGTGGATGCGGCGGGTGCCGAGCATCGCTTTGGCGTGCCGCATCCGGACTGGCCGCCGGTCCGGGCGCGGATCACCGACGCGGCGACGGCGCGGGCGATCGGATTGAACCCGGCGCTGGGGGCGGGCGAGGCGTGGATGGACGGACGGCTGGTGCCGGAGGGAGGCGACATCCGGCCGCTGCTGGACCTGGTGGCGTATAATTTGCGCTGGGACGGGGACAATGCGACGCGGGTGGGGCTGTGGCGGCAGCAGGCGATCGCGGCGAAGGTGGACCAGGTGAACTTCGCGCGGCGCTCCCGCCGGAATGTGGCGCATCATTATGACCTGAGCGACCGGCTGTATGACCTGTTCCTGGATGCCGACCGGCAGTACAGTTGCGCCTATTTCGATGGCGATGTCAGCCTGGAGCAGGCGCAGGCGGACAAAAAGGCGCATATCGCGGGCAAGCTGTGCCTGATGCCGGGGCAGCGGGTGCTGGACATCGGCTGCGGCTGGGGCGGGATGGCGCTGTACCTCAACCGCGTCGCCGATGTGGACGTTCTGGGGGTGACGCTGTCCGAGGAGCAGCTGAAGGTGGCGCGGCAGCGGGCGGCGGCGGCGGGGGTTGCCGACCGGGTGCGGTTCGAGCTGATCGACTATCGTGCCGTCGAGGGCCGGTTCGACCGGATCGTGTCGGTGGGGATGTTCGAGCATGTCGGGCGGCCGCATTATGGCGAATTCTTCCGCAAGCTGTACGCGCTGCTGGCCGATGACGGCGTGGCGTTGCTGCACAGCATCGGGCGGGTGAGCGGGCCGGGGGCGACGGATCCCTGGACGGCGAAGTATATTTTCCCCGGCGGCTATACGCCGGCGCTGTCCGAGGTGATGCCGCATGTCGAGCGGGCCTGGCTGTGGCCGACGGACATCGAGATCCTGCGGCTGCATTATGCCCGGACGCTGGAGGCCTGGTATGAGCGGGCGGCGGCGAAGCGGGCGGAGATCGAGGCGCTGTATGACGCGCGCTTCTGGCGGATGTGGGCCTTTTACCTGTGGGGGGCGCGCAATGCGTTCCAGTATGACGACCATATGGTGTTCCAGATGCAGCTGGCGAAGCGGCGCGATGCCGTGCCGCTGACGCGGGATTACATGGCGGCGGCGGAGGCCGGCTATCGGTCGAAGGGGGGTTAAGCCGGGTTAGGGATGATTTGCCGGTGGCGGCTGCATCGGTGCCGCGGGGGGGTTCGTAGTCTGTCCGGGTCGTTCGTTCGAGAGGATATGACGATGAAAGCGATGCTGACGGGCGCACTGGTGGCAGTGCTGGGGATGGGGCCGGTGGCGGCCTCCACCCTGTTGACTTTCGGCCAGGCCAATCTGGATTACCGTGGCGGTGGCGGTGTGCCCGGCGTGGGCGTGCCGCTGAGCGACTGGGGGGTGCTGGAGGTGAGCGCGCTGGGGAGCGCGGCGCCGTCCTATGTCAACCTGGTGGTGGATGGCGAGTGGCGCATCCAGAACATGCCGTTCCAGTCCTTTGGCGGGGCGGGGGCGATGGCCAGCAACAGCTATGCCTTTTCGCTGGGCAATGCGCCGGGGCAGGCGGTTGCACAGGTGAATTACGGCTTTTCGCTGAGTGCCGGGCCGCTGGCGGCGGCGCCGGGGATGGACAGCGTGGCGCGGGTGCTGCCGCTGGACATGGTGATGGGGCCAGCGATCGGTGATGGCGCGTTCCAATATGTCGGACTGCCGATGGCGATGAAGGGCGACGAGGTGGAGAAGGAGGCGAAAATCGAGAAGTTCGAGCAGCAGCAGTGCGGCTCGATGCTGTGCGCGCCGGCGGGCGTTTCCAACGGGCTGAAATGGCTGAACGGCAAATATGACCTGAAGATGGACAAGGACGACATCAGCCTGGAGGCGTTGCAGAAGGGGTTGAAGGTGAACCCGCCCAATGGCGCGGCGATCAACTGGGGCAAGGACAAGGCGGCCTATCTGAAGGACAAGAAGCTGCCGGTCGAGAGTTTCGTGCTGGAGGACTGGTCCAAGGTGCTGGACCTGATGGACAAGGGGGCGGCGGTGGAGCTGTCGGTGTTCGACCGGCGGGAGGTGATGATGGGCAAGCGCAAGGTGGTGCAGCGCATCGGCCATGTGGCGAGCGTGGTGGGCCTGACGAAGTTCAAGGATGGGCGGTTCAGCGTGACGGTGGCGCATGACACCGACCAGAATGACCCGAAGAAGGGGCTGAAGGAGCAGACCGGAATCTATGATCCGAAGAAGGCCAACATCACCAACATCTGGGGGATGGACATGCCGTCGCCGGACAAGATCTTCTTCGTGGTGCAGCGGCCGGTGAAGATGGCGCCGCCGCCGCCGGTGCCCGAGCCGGCGACCTGGGCGATGCTGATCGCCGGGTTCGGCATGGTGGGCTTTGCCATGCGGCGGCGGGAGGCGGTGGTAAGGGTGATGGCGTAGGACGCGGCGCCGGGAACCCACCCCCCGCTCGCTGACGCGAGTCGCCCCCTCCCTTCTCTGTTCGCTGCGCTCACAGGAGGGAGGGGAGGGCCCACCCCCGCTCGGCTGTCGCCGAGTCGCCCCTCCCGTGAACGGGAGGGGTGTGGCTATGGCGTCAGGGTGGCCCTGGCGAGGATGTCGAGGTGGGCGAGCATGGGCAGGGTGGGGGTGCCGCTGGCGCGGGCGGCGGCGATGGCGCGGGTGAGCGGCGCCGTGTCCGCCTGCGCCAGCCAGGCCTCGGTCGCGGCGAGCGGGTCGGCGCCGGGCGGCGTGATGGCGCGGATCTGGGCGAGGCGCATGGTTTCGAAGCCGCGCACCAGCGAGGCCGCGAGCATGCGTTCCCAGCTGTCGGCGGGGGTGAGCGTGGCGGCGGCGCCCTTCGCCCAGTCAAGGCCGAGCGCCTCCCCGAGGCGGGTGTAGGCGTTGGCGGCGGCGGATTCATCGACATTGAGGTCGCCGGCGAGCGCGGCGATGCCGGCGGCGCCGGAGAGGGCATGGAGCTGCGCCAGCCGGTCGGCGAGCGCGGTGGGGGTGCCGAGCGCGGCGAGGGTGGCGCGGACCCGCTCCACCTGGGCGCGGGGTTCCGGGCGCAGCAGCGTGTCGAGCTGGGTGCCGAGCGAGGCGAGGCGTTGGCCGAGGCGGTCGACGAGGCCGGACGGGCTGTCGGCACCCGAGCGGCGGACCAGGTCGGCGACCAGTTCCCGCGTGGCGAGCGCGGCCTGGGCGTGCAGCGCCAGGCTGGTTTTCGCAGGGACGGCGGCGCTGTCGATGCCGCGCCACAGGCCGGGCAGGTCGTAGAGCGCGCGGGCGGCGACGAAGGCCGAGGCGATGCGTGGCAGCGGACAGCCCATGTCGCCGGCAAGGTCGTGCGCCAGGGTGAGGCCGCCACGGTTGACGAGCAGGTTGGCCAGCTTGGTGGCGATCAGCTCGCGGCGCAGGCGGTGGCCGCGGATGTCGTCGGCGTGGGCGCCCTGCATCGCGGCGGGAAAGGCGGCGATCAGGTCGGCTTCGAGCAGCGGGTCGGCGACGACATCGCTGGCGACGAGTGCGTCCTTCAGCTCCATCTTGGCATAGGCGAGGAGGACCGCGAGTTCCGGGCGGGTGAGGCCGACCCCGAGACGCTTGCGCTCGGCAAGCTCCTGCGGGGTGGGCAGCCCTTCGACGCGCGGGTCGAGGCGGCCGTTCGCCTCGAGGGCGTCCATCAGGCGGATGTGGGCATCGAGCGCGGCGCCGCCGGCGGCCTCCGCGACCGAGAGGGCGAGGGTCTGGGCGCTGTTGTCGGCGAGCACGAGCGCGGCGACATCGTCGGTCATCGAGGCGAGCAGCGTGTCGCGGTCGGGGCGGGTGAGGCGGCCGGCGGCCTCCGCGTTGCCCAGTGCGATCTTGATGTTGACCTCGTGGTCGGAGGTGTCGACGCCGGCGCTGTTGTCGATGAAATCGGTGTTGAGGCGGCCGCCGCGGCGCGCGAAGGCGATGCGGCCGGCCTGGGTGACGCCGAGGTTGGCACCTTCGCCGATGGCGGTGGCGCGGAGGTTCTCGCCGTCGGCGCGGTGCGCGTCGTTGGCGCGGTCGCCGACCTCCGCATGGGTTTCGGCCGCCGCCTTCACATAGGTGCCGATGCCGCCGAACCAGAGCAGGTCGACTCGGGCGTGGAGGATGGCGGACAGCAGTTCCGACGGGCTGACGCTGTCGGCGCTGAGGTCGAGCAGTGCCTTCGCCTGCGGGGTGAGCGGGATCGCCTTCCGGTCGCGCGGGACGATGAAGCCGCCGGGGCTGAGCAGCTCGGCGTTGTAATCGGCCCAGCTGGAGCGGGGCAGGGCGAACAGCCGCGCGCGTTCAGCCCAGCTGGTGGCGGGATCGGGCGCGGGATCGATGAAGATGTGCCGATGGTCGAAGGCGGCGACCAGTTTCAGCGCCTTCGACAGCAGCATGCCGTTGCCGAAGACATCGCCCGACATGTCGCCGACGCCGGCGACGGTGATCGGGTCTGTCGCGACATCGACGCCGCGTTCGGCGAAGTGGCGCTCGACCGAGACCCAGGCGCCGCGGGCGGTGATGCCCATCGCCTTGTGGTCGTAGCCGACGCTGCCGCCCGAGGCGAAGGCGTCCCCGAGCCAGAAGCCCTGCGCCTCCGCGATGGCGTTGGCGGTGTCGGAGAAGGTGGCGGTCCCCTTGTCGGCGGCGACGACGAGATAGGGGTCGTCACCATCGCGGCGGACCACGCCGCCGGGCGGGATGATGCCGGCGGGGCCGATGTTGTCGGTGATCGAGAGCAGCGCGCGGATGAAGATGCTGTAGGCTTCGGTGCCTTCGGCAAGCCAGGCATCGCGGTTCGAGGGGGCGGGCAGCAGTTTCGGGTAGAAGCCGCCCTTGGCGCCGGTGGGGACGATGACGGCGTTCTTCACCATCTGCGCCTTCACGAGGCCGAGCACCTCGGTGCGGAAATCGTCGCGCCGGTCGGACCAGCGCAGGCCGCCGCGGGCGATCGGCCCGCCGCGCAGGTGGATGCCTTCGACGCGGGGGGAATAGACCCAGATTTCGCGCCAGGGCAGCGGTTTGGGGAGGCCGGGGACGGCGTGGCTGTCGAGCTTGAAGGCGAGCGCTTCGGGCTGGACGAAGGCGTTGGTGCGCAGCGTGGCGGCGATGAGGGCGTGGAACAGGCGCAGGATGCGGTCGTCGTCTATGGCGGTGACGGCATCGAGCGCGGTGGCAAACGCGCTGTCGGCGGCACTGGCGTCGCCCGTCGCTGCCTGATCGGGGGTGTGGCCGCCGGGGCCGTGGTCGGCCCGAAAGCGGGCGAGGAGCGCGGCGGTGGCGACGGGGTGGCGTTTCAGCGCGTCGACGACGGTTTGCAGGCCATAGGCGACGCCGGTCTGGCGCAGGTAGCGGAACCAGGCGCGCAGCCAGTTCGCCTCCTCCGCGCTGAGGCTGGCGAGGGCGATGAGGGCGTTGAAGGGATCATTTTCCTGCGCGCCGGTGAACACGGCGTCGAGTGCCGGGGCGACGCGGGCGGTGAGCGCGGCGAGGTCGGGGACGGCGACCGGCAGTTCGAGGCGGAAATCATGGATCCAGCCGAGGCTGCCGCCCTTCAGGTCGTACGGCACTTCCTCGATCACGCGGAAGCCGAAATTTTCGAGCACGGGCACCGCGTCCGACAGCGGGATGATGTGCTGGAGCCGGTAGATTTTCAGCCGCAGCGTGCGGTCGTCATCCCCCGGCTGACGGTAGAGGGCGATGTCGCGCTCGTCCGGCGAGCTGAGGCTGGCGAGGCGGAGGATGTCCTCGGCGGCGTCGGTGGCGGTGAATTCGTTGCGGTAGGCGGCGCTGAAGGCGCGGCCGTGGGACAGGGTGAGACGCGCGGCGCGGATGGCGCCGGTGCGCTCGACCAGCGCGGCTTCGATTGCTTCCTCCCAGCCGCGGACGAGGTGGGCGAGCGCGGCGTCCAGGCCGGCTTCGTCCGGCGGGGTGGTGATGCCGTCCAGCATGTAGTGGACGCGGGCGAGGCCTTCGGAGCGGAGTTCGACGTCGAAGCGGCTGATCTGGCCGCCGGTTTCCTGTGCCAGCATGGCACCGATGCGGGTGCGCAGGTCGGCGGAGTAGCTGTCGCGCGGGACATAGACGAGGACGCTCATGGTGGCGTCGGCGGCGGCGCGGGCGAACAGGCGCGGGCGCGGGCGGTCGAGCAGGCTGAGCAGGCCCTGCGCCATGGTGGCGAGGCGGTCGGCGTCGATCTGGAACAGCTCGTCGCGCGGGAAGGTTTCGATGATGTGGGAGAGCGCCTTCCCGGCATGGCCGCGCGGATCGAAGCGCAGGCGTTCGGTGACCTCGGCGACCTTGCGGCGGACGAGCGGCACGCGGCGCGGCGATTCGCTGAGCGCCGAACTGGTGAAGAGGCCGATGAAGTGGCTGGTGGCGACCGCGCGCCCCATGCTGTCGAAGCGGCGGACGCTGATGAGGTCGAGCGGGACGGCGCGGTGGACGGTGGAGCGCAGCGGCGACTTGGCGATGGCGACGGCGTCGGCGGTGGCCGGGTCGGCCGGGGCGGGCCAGCGGTCGGTGGCGCTGAACAGCCCCAGCGGCCCGCTCTCGTCGAGGCTGCCGAGCAGGGTGAAATTGTCGGCGGCGAGCCATTCGAGGAAGGCGATGGTTTCGGCCAGGATGTGCGGGGCGAGCGGGGGCGGGCTGTCATTGAGGCTGCGGGCGGCGGCGCGCAGGCGGGCCAGCATCGGCTGCCAGTCTCGGGTGGCGATGCGGACATCGGCATAGACGTCGGCGAGGCGCTCGGCGAGGGCGGCGCGGGCGCGGGCGGGGGCGCGTTCCACATCCATGACGATCAGCGATTCGGGCGGGCCGCTGCCGATGCCGGTGATGGCGCCGGCGGCATCGCGGCTGACCGGGATGACGGGGTGGAGCAGGCGCTCGATGGCGAGGCCGGCGGCGCCGACGGCGGCGGTGGCGCTGTCCACCAGGAAGGGCCGGTCCCCGGTGTTCAGGATGAGGCGCATGCGGCGGGCGCCGGCTTCGCCTTCGCTGGCGCCGAGATGGACGATGTCGGCGTCGGGGGCGCGGGTGCGGATGGCATCGGCGGCGGCGGCGGCGAGCAGGGCGAGGGCGTGGCGGTCGAGACCGTCCAGTTCGCCGGGCGGCGCGGCGCGGGTGAGCCAATCGGCCAGTTCGGGGGCAAAATCGGCGGTTTTGGGGGCGGATTGGCCCATGATGGCTCCAGAAGCAGTCGGAAAACCCGGCTGCTATGCGCTTTCGGCGTGACCCGTTCAAGACGGGTGCGAATGGGATCAGTGCGCGGGAAGCGAAGAATATTTGGCCATGGCCGCAAGAAATTCGGATTGGAGGGCGCGGGTCTCGGCCGCGCCGAGCAGTTGCCGCCAGCTGGCGACGAGGATGGCGCTGTGGTCGGCGAGCGGCAGGGCGACGGCGCGCAGCAGCAGGGCGCCGTCATGGCCATCGAGCGGAAACTCGCCGTCGATGCGGGCGGGCCAGCCGCGCCGGTGGGCCAGGCGGGCGAGCGCGGCGGCCTGTGAAAGCAGGGGCGCGCCGGTTTCGGGCCGCGGGTCGAGGGGGGCGCCGGGGAGGGCGGCGCGCGGCAGCAGGCGGCGGATCGCGCAGCCGGCGGTGACGAGGCGAGGCGCGCCGTCGAGCGCGGCGATGTGCAGCGCGACGGGGCCGAAGGGGTAGGCGAGCAGCGTCTCGGCGTGCGCGCCGGCGGGCAGGGCGTCGGGGCTGTGCAGCCGGGACCAGAGCGCCTCGGCACGGCGGACGAGGCGGCGTTCGATGCCCATTTCGGCGACCAGGGGCAGGGGCGGCAGCGGCAGCGGCGGGGGGCTGGGCCGGGTGTGGAACATGCGGCGGGTCCGATGATGGGGGTGACGATGGCAGTGACGGCGGGGAGCGGCAAAGCTTGAATCGCATGGGGGCACTGGCAATGTCGGCGCGGCGACCGTAAATGGGGGCGGAATCAGAACAAACAGGCGAGGCATGATGGACGCGTTGGTGACGGCGGAGTGGCTGAAGGGCGAGCTGGGCAAGAGCGATGTGCGGGTGGTGGATGCGAGCCTGTTCCTGCCCGACCATGGCCGGAACGGCCGGGCGGAGTTCGAGGCGGCGCATATCCCGGGCGCGGTGTTCCTGGACCTGGACGAAGTGACCGATGCCTCCTCGGGCCTGCCGCACATGCTGCCGAGCCCCGAGAAGTTCGCCAGCCGGGCGCAGGCGATGGGCCTGGGCGATGGCAGCCGCATCATCGTGTATGACAACAGCCCGCTGCATTCGGCCGCCCGCGCCTGGTGGATGTTCACGCTGTTCGGCGCGCACAATGTGGCGGTGCTGGACGGCGGGCTGGCGGCGTGGAAGGCGGCCGGTGGCGCGATCGAGAGCGGCAAGCCGGTGATCCGGCATCGCCACTTCACCGTGTGGGCGGACAAGGCCGGCCTGCGTGACCTGGCGGCGATGCGCGCCAACCTGAAGACGCATGAGGAACAGGTGGTCGACGCGCGGCCGGCGGGGCGTTTCGCCGGCAGCGAGCCGGAGCCGCGGCCGGGCCTGCGCGGCGGGCACATGCCGGGGGCGAAGAGCCTGCCCTCCTCCGAGCTGTTCAACGAGGACGGCACCTACAAGGATATCGATGGCCTGAAGGCGGCGTTCGCGGCGGCGGGGGTGGATCCGATGAAGCCGCTCGTCGCGACCTGCGGCAGCGGGATCACGGCGGCGAACATCGTGTTTGCCGCGCACCGCCTCGGCAACGGCAAGGCCGCGCTGTATGATGGCAGCTGGGCCGAATGGGGGGCGCTTCCCGATACGCCGGTGGTGACGGGCGCCGCTTGAGCGAGGCCGACACCTGGCTGGTCGAGGCCGGGCGACGGCGGGCGTGGACGCACGGGATCGTCAATCCGCCGCTCTATCGCGCCTCGACGGTGCTGTATGAGACGATCGCCGCGATGGACGCGGCCAACCGCGATGTCGATGCGAACCTTTATTATGGCCGCAAGGGGACGCCGACGACCTGGGCGCTGCGGGAGGCGCTGACCGGGCTGGAGCCGGGCGCCGAGGGCACGATGCTGATGCCGAGCGGGGTAAGCGCGATCACCGCGGCGATCCTGAGCTGCGCCAAGGCGGGCGACCATGTGCTGCTTCCGGACAGCGCCTATGACCCGACCAGTGCCTTTGCCGACGGGCTGATGCGGCGGTTCGGGATCGAGCCGCAATGGTATGACCCGCTGATTGGGGCCGGGGTGGCGGGGTTGTTCCGGGCGAACACCGCGGCGCTGTTGCTGGAGAGCCCGGGCAGCCTGACCTTCGAGGTGCAGGATGTGCCGGCCATGGCCGCGGTGGCGCGGGAGGCGGGGGTGGTGACCATCCTGGACAACACCTGGGCGACGAGCCTGTATTTCCAGGGGATTCGCCATGGCTGCGACCTGGTGATGCAGGCCTGCACCAAATATGTGGTGGGGCATAGCGATTCCATGCTGGGCAGCGTGACGGCGAACGCGGCGCGCTGGCGCGACCTGCAGAAGACGGTGTGGCAGCTGGGGCTGTGCGTGGGGGCAGACGACGCGGCGCTGGGCTTGCGGGGGCTGCGGACCATGGGCGTGCGGCTGGCGCGGCATCAGGAGAGCGGGCTGAAGGTGGCGCGCTGGCTGGCGGCGCATCCGCTGGTCGACCGTGTGCTGCATCCGGCGCTGGAGAGCTGCCCGGGGCATGCGCTGTGGCGCCGCGACTTCAGCGGGGCTTCGGGGTTGTTCGGTGTGGTGCTGAAAGCGGGCAGCCGGGCCGATGCGGCGCATCTATGCGACGGCATGCGGCATTTCGGGCTGGGTTTCAGCTGGGGTGGCTATGAGAGTTTGATGATCCCCTGCTCGCCGGAAAGGCTGCGGCGGGTGACGCGGTGGCAGGCGCCGGGGCTGTGCCTGCGACTGCATGTGGGGCTGGAGGATGTGGGCGACCTGATCGCCGATCTGGAGGCGGGGCTGGCGCGGTTCGCGGCGGCTGTGGGGGGAAGCTGAATGAGCGCGGACGCGATGCTGGCGAGCGATGATGCGGTGGGGCTGGCGGCGCGGGTGGCGGCGCGAGAGGTGAGCGCGGGCGAGTTGCTGGAGGCGGCGATCGCGCGCGGGGAAGCGATGGACCCGGTGTTCAACTTCCTGGCGCAGCGCTGCCATGAGCGGGCGCGGGCGGCGGCGGCGGCGTTCGATGCGGTGCCCCAAGGCCAGCGACCCGGGGGTCCGCTGGCGGGTGTGCCCTTTTTGGTGAAGGACCTGGGGGTGGACATCGCGGGTGTGCCGACCTGGGCTGGCAGCCGCTTCATGGCACAGGTGCCGGCGCGCAATTCGACCTTCATGGACCTGGCGGACGCCGCCGGGCTGATGACCTTCGGCAAGACGACAACGCCGGAGCTGGGGCTGACGGTGACAACCGAGAGCGTCGCCACGGGCATCACCCGCAACCCGTGGAATCCGGGGCGGGTCGCCGGCGGGTCATCGGGCGGGGCGGCGGTGGCGGTGGCAGTGGGCGTGGTGCCGCTGGCGCAGGCGAGCGACGGCGGGGGTTCGGTGCGGGTGCCGGCGTCCTGCTGCAGCCTGCCGGGGCTGAAGGTCTCGCGCGGCCTGATCCCCACCGGGCCGGCACATGTGACCGCGTGGAACGGCCTGTCGGGCATCGGGCCGATTGCCCGCAGCGTGCGGGACCTGGCGGCGTTCCTGGATGTGTTCGCCGGCGCCGAACCCGGGAGTCGAGTGCAGCCGCCGCGACCGGCCGCGGGATTTGCCGCCGCGCTGCGGACGCCGCTGCGGCGGCTGCGGGTCGCGGTGATGCGTCAGTCGGGGTTCGGGGTGGCCAATCATGCCGATGTCGACCAGGTGTTCGAGGCGGCGGTTGCCCGGCTGTCGGCGTTGGGTCATGGCCTCGCGGAGGATCGCCCGGCGATCGACATGCCGGCATTGATGGCGGCGAACATCACCAATATCGCCGCCTGCACCGCCGCCGACATCGACGCACGCGCCGCCGCGCTGGGTCGTTCGTTCCGCGCGGACGAGCTGGAGCCGGCGGTCGCCAACTGGCACCGGATGGGGCATGCCCGGAGCGCGCCGGCGTTGCAGGCGGCGCTGGGCGTCATCGAGGCGGCGGGGGCGGCGATGGATGATTTCTTCGGGCGGCACGATATCCTGCTGACCCCGACGCTCGCCTGCCCGCCGGTAGAGATCGGCAAGCTGAGCCTGTCCAACCCCGACGTCGACGAATTCACCGCGACCTACACCGCTTTCTGCCCCTTCGCCGGGCTGGCCAACCTGACCGGCACGCCGGCGATCACGCTGCCACTGGGGATGTCGGCCGATGGGCTGCCGATCGGGGTCATGGCGCAGGCGCGCTTTGGCGACGATGCGCTGTTGCTGCAGCTGGCGGCCGAGCTGGAGGCCACAGGGGCGTTCACGGCGCGCTGGCGGGGGTAAGACCCGGCGATCGCTCGGCGGCAGCCTGCAAGGCCTCGGCGGCCCATTGATTGAGGCTTTTGCCGGCGAGTTGGGCGGCGCGGGCTGCTTTCGCGTGCACCTCGGGCTGGACCCGGAACATGACGCGGCCGGAAAAGGGTTTCTCGGCCACCTTGCCCAGGCGCGCGCAGGTTTCGACGTAATCGTCGACGGCATCATGGAAGGCGCGGATGAGCGTTTCGGTGTCTGTCGCGTGGAAGCCGACGACATCGTTGATGCCAGCGAGGCGGCCGGTGAAGATCATGTCGTCGGGATCGAATTCGATGCGGGCGCTGTGGCCGCGATAATGGATGATGCCGGTCATGGGGTTACTCCAAGTTTCGCCAGATAGTCGCGGGCGTCGCGCACCTGATAGCGTTTGGCTTCCTTGGCCGGATGCGGACGATGGAAGCTGGCGATCAGCCCGTCGCGTTCGAACCGTACGCGCGAACCATTGCCTTCGACCACCATGCAGCCCGCGGCCAGCAATAGCGCTTCGATGTCCGCCCAGGCCAGCGACGGACTGACGGGATCGGTGAAGACGGCGCGAAGCGTCCGCTGCTGCTTGCTGTTCACGCTAGCATATTGTGCAAGCGTTTGGCGATGTCAAGGATTGGCGCGCAGCAGCAGAGGGCCGAAGGGGGTGGGCTGGGTGAGGGTGAGGCGGCCCTGGCGGGTGAGTTCGAGGGCGGCGACGACGTGGCTGGCGAGGCTGCTGCGGGCGAGTGCCGGGTCGGGCGTGTCGGGGAGGAAGCGGCGGAGGTCGGTCCATTCGAGGGCGGTGCCCAGGAGGCCGTTCAATCGTTCCAGCGCCTGTTCCAGGGTGACGATGGCGCCGCGGGCGTGCGGCGACCAGATCTGGGTGGCGCGGCGGGCGTGCAGGGCGCCATAGGCGCTGAGCAGGTCATAGAGGCTGGCCTCGTGGACGCTGTGGCGGACGACACGCAGGCCTTCGGGGTTGCCGCGCATGGCGACGTCGCGGCCGAGGAGGTCGCGCGCCATGAGCTTCGCCGCGGCATCGCGCATGGCTTCGAGGCGTTGCAGGCGATGGGCCAACCGTGCCGCGAGTTCCTGCGGGTCCGGGTCGGCCTCTGGATCGGCCGGCAGCAGCAGCGCCGATTTCAGGTAGGTGAGCCAGGCGGCCATCACCAGATAATCGGCGGCGACCTCGAGGCGGAGGCGACGCGCTTCGGCGATGAAGGCGAGATATTGGTCGACCAGCGGCAGGATGGGAATGGCGGCAAGGTCGATCTTCTGCGTGCGGGCGAGGGTGAGGAGCAGGTCGAGCGGGCCTTCGTAGGCGGCGAGGCTGATGGTGAGCGTGTCGGACGCCTCGGGGACGCGCGGCGGGTCTTCGGCGAAGTCGGTCATGGGCGGCGGCGCAGGGGCGGCTGGCCCCCTCCCGCTCGCTGGCCCCCTCCGCTCGGCTGCGCCGAGTCGCTCCCCCGTGCCGGGGGAGAGCCGTTCAGGTGCTGCTTACCAGACATCGACGGGCGATGCGGGCTGCATGACCGGTTCGCCAGCCTCGATCAGCGCGAGCAGCTCGTCCCGCGTCGCCGCCGGGTCTTGCGCCGGGTCGGTCGCTGTCGGCCAGGCCATCGCGCGGGTGAGGCGGTCGGTGGCGGCCGGGGTGATGGGGGGGCAGGCGTCGGCGATGGCGGCCATTTCGGCGAAATCGGCGAGGCAGTGGAGGGCGATGTCACAGCCGGCGGCGAGCGCGTTGGTGGCGCGGGCGGCCATGTCGTTGCCGCCCGGCTGGCTGCCCAGCGCATGCATTTCCAGCGCGTCCGTCATCAGCAGGCCGTCGAAGCCGATGCGGGTGCGGATGATGTTGTGGATGATGGCGGGGGAGAGGGTGGCGCAGAGCGCCGGGTCCCAGGCGTCGTAGAGGATGTGCGCGGTCATCGCCATGGGCGCGTCCTTCAGCCGGATGAAAGGCGCGAGGTCGGTCTCCAGCTCGCCTGCGCCGGCGGTGACCCGGGGGAGGGCGTGGTGACTGTCCTGCGTGGCGCGGCCGTGGCCGGGGATGTGTTTCAGGACACCGACGGTGCCGCCTGCGTTGAGGCCGTCGAGCGTGGCGCGGGCCAGCGCGGCGACGCGCAGCGGTTCGGTGCCGAAGGCGCGGTTGCCGATGACGTCATGCGCGCCCGGCACGGGCACATCGGCGACGGGGGTGCAGTTGACGCTGATGCCTAGCGAGGAGAGCAGCTGCCCGAGCGCCTCGCCGTTGGCGCGGGCGGCGGCCATCGCGCTGATCGGGGCACGATCGTAGAGTCGGCCGAAGTCCGCCGCGGGCGGGAAGGCGGGGAAGGCGGGGGCTTTCAGGCGGGCGACGCGGCCGCCTTCCTGGTCGATCAGGATCGGCAGGCGCGGGTTGCCGCTGAGGCTGCGCAGGTCGTCGGTCAGCGCGCGGGTCTGGTCGGCGGAGATGATGTTGCGGCTGAACAGGATGTAGCCGGCGGGGTTGCAGGCGGCGAACAGCGCGCGCTCGTCGGGCGTGAGGACGGGGCCGGCGAGGCCGAAGAAGACCGGAAGCATGGGACCCCTTAGGCGACCGCGGCGAAAATGGCAGCCCCGGAGAGGATGGCGAGGATGGTCCAGGTGCCGGCGGTGCCGATGACGCGCGACGTGTTGGGCGCGGGGCGGGCCATGCCGATGGCGTGCAGGATGCGGATGACGAAGAGCAGCATGGCGAGGCCGGCGAGGAAGCGCACGTCGGCGCCGGCATTTTCCAGGAGGCCCATCAGGATCAGTGCGAAGGGGACATATTCGGTGAAATTGGCCTGGGCGCGGGCGCGGGCGAGCAGTTCGGCATTGCCGCCATCCCCCAGCGAGATGCCGTCGGCGCGGCGCACCAGCGTAACCCGCACGGACAGGATGATGAGCAGCAAGCCAAAGGCGCCGGCGGTGATGAGCGTGATGGGCATGGTCGAACTCCCCAGATCGATGCCGATATGGTGCGCGCACGCGGGCGATGGCGCAAGCGCCGCGCCTGGAATTCGCGGCGATATGGAATCCGCGCCTGGAATTCGCGGCGATAAGGAATCCGCGCCTGGAATTCGCGGCGATGAGGAATCCGCGCCGGGAATTCGCGGCCAGATGACATTCGCGTGCAGCGCGTATCTTGCGTTATGGCGCGATTGCTTTAAGGAACCGCGCTCGATTCGAGCCGATGCGCGGGGGCGTTCTCCGTGCCCAGAACAGGATTATGGTGCCCTTATGGCCGTTCCCAAGCGTAAAACATCGCCCTCGCGGCGCAACATGCGGCGCAGCCACCACGCGCTGGTGGCGGTGCAGCATCAGGAATGCAGCAATTGCGGCGAGCTGAAGCTGCCGCACCATGTCTGCGCTGCCTGCGGTTTTTATGATGGCCGTGAAGTGATTGCGCAATCAGCCTGATGGACTTTGCCGGGGGGCGCGCTTAGGCATCCGGGGTGAACAACAATCCGGTCATCGCGCTGGACGCCATGGGGGGTGATGTCGGCCCGGCGATCGTGATCGCCGGCGCGGAACTCGCCCGCGAGCGTTATCCGGCGTTGCGGTTTCGCATCTTCGGACAGAAACCCCGCATCGAGGCGGAGTTGAAGACCGCGCCGCGCATTGCGGCGGAAGCCGAGATTGTCGATGTGGACGGCGTGGTTGCCGGCACCGACAAGCCGAGCGCGGCGATCCGCCGGGCGAAGTCCACCAGCATGGGGCTGGCGATCGAGGCGGTGAAATCGGGCGCCGCGCAGGCGGCGGTGAGCGCCGGCAACACCGGCGCGCTGATGGCGATGGCGAAGCTGGCGCTGCGCACCATGGAGGGGATCGAGCGGCCGGCGCTGGTGGCGCTGATGCCCACGCTGCGCAGCGATTCGGTGGTGCTGGACCTGGGTGCCAACACCGAATGCGATGCCGAGAATCTGGTGCAGTTCGCGGTGATGGGGGCGGCGTTCGCGCGTACCGTGCTGGCGCTGGAACGGCCGAAGGTGGCGCTGCTGAACATCGGCGAAGAGGATATGAAGGGCACCGAGGAGCTGAAGGATGCCGCCGCGCTGCTGCGGGCGGCGGGTGCCGACCTGCCGATGGAGTTCAGCGGTTTTGTGGAGGGCAATGGCATCGGCCAGGGGCTGCTGGATGTGATCGTCACCGATGGTTTTTCCGGCAATATCGCGTTGAAGACGGCGGAGGGGACGGCGAAGCTGGTGACCGGCCTGTTGGGCAATGCCTATCGCAGCAGCTGGCTGACCAAGATCGGCTATCTGCTCTCCCGCTCGGCCCTGCGCGCCCTGCGGGACCATCTCGATCCGAACAATCACAATGGCGCGGTGTTCCTGGGGCTGAATGGCGTGGTGGTGAAGAGCCATGGCAGCGCCACGGTGAAGGGGTTCGCCAACGCCATCGGCGTGGCGCATGACCTGGTGACACAGGACATCCAGGCGAAGATCCGCGCCGACCTCGCCAATTTCAGCGCGCATCGCCCGGCGATGGTGGTGGCCGCGAAATAATGGCGCGGCGCAGCGTCATCCGCGGCACGGGCAGCGCGCTGCCGCCGCGGCGGGTGACCAATGCGGAGCTGGCGGCGACCATGGACACGTCCGACGAATGGATCGTCGAGCGTACCGGCATCCGCGCCCGGCACATCGCGGCGCCCGGGCAGACGACCGCCGACCTGGCGGTGGAGGCAGCGGAGAAGGCGCTGTCGGCGGCGGGGATGGCGGCGGCGGACATCGACCTGGTGATCGTGGCGACCGCCACGCCCGAACAGACCTTTCCCGCGACGGCGACGCGGGTGCAGGCGCGGCTGGGGATGGTGCGCGGCGCGGCGTTCGATGTCGCTGCCGTGTGCAGTGGTTTCATCTATGCGCTGGGGGTGGCGGACGCGATGCTGAAGAGCGGCGCGGCGACCACGGCGCTGGTGATCGGCGCCGAGACCTTCAGCCGCATCCTGGACTGGGACGACCGGGCGACCGCCGTATTGTTCGGTGACGGCGCGGGGGCGGTGGTGCTGCGCGCCGAGGAGGGCGAGGCCGGCATATTGGCAAGCGCGCTGCACAGCGACGGGCGGCATAACGAGCTGCTGTTCGTCGATGGCGGCGCGGGATCGACGGGCACGGTCGGCAAGCTGCGGATGAAGGGGCGGGAGGTGTTCCGCCACGCGGTCACCAATCTGGCGGCGGTGTTGGAGCAGGTGCTGGCGGCGGCGGGCGCGCGCGCGGCGGATGTGGACTGGGTGATCCCGCATCAGGCCAACGCGCGCATCCTGGAGGCGACGGCGCGGAAACTGGGGCTCGATCCGGCGCGAGTAGTGGTGACGGTGGGGGAGCATGCCAACACCTCGGCGGCGTCGGTGCCGCTGGCGCTGGACGTGGCGGTGCGCGACGGCCGGGTGAAGCGGGGCGACCTGCTGGTGCTGGAGGCGATGGGGGGCGGTTTCACCTGGGGCGCGGTGGCGGTTCGTTATTGAACCTGTTCATGGCTGGAAAAGCCGGGTAGGCTTGGGTCCAGGACTCGGACTGGAGGGTGCGGGATGGCGCAGACATTGACGCGGGCGGACCTGGCGGAGCGCCTGCATGCCGAGATCGGGCTGTCGCGGGCGGAATCGTCCGATCTGGTGGAAGGCGTGCTGAACGAAATTTCGGCCGCGCTGCTGAACGGGGAAAATGTGAAGCTGTCGAGCTTTGGCAGCTTCATGTTGCGCAAGAAGGGGTTGCGGATCGGACGCAATCCCAAGACGGGCGTGGAGGTGCCGATCCAGCCGCGTACCGTGCTGACCTTCCGGCCGAGCCAGTTGTTGCGGCAACATATCAACGACTGATGACCGACAAGAGCGACAGCGCCTTTCGCACGATCCGCGAAGTGTCCGAGAGCCTGGGCGTGCCGCAGCATGTGCTGCGTTTCTGGGAGACGCGCTTTCCGCAGCTGAAGCCGCTGCAGCGCGGGGGCAACCGGCGCTATTACCGCCCGGCGGATGTGGCCCTGGCGGCCGCCTTGCACCGGCTGCTGCACAGCGAGGGCTATACGGTGAAGGGCGTGCAGAAGCTGATCGCGACGAAAGGTGTCGGCGCGCTGAGCGGGGAGACGGGGGCGGAGCCGGCAGCAGAACCGGTCCCACCGGGGGCCGGCGGGGTCGATCTGGCGGCGCTGCGGGCGGTGCGGGATCGGCTGGCCGCGGCGCTGGCGGCCTGAGACGATGAAGGCGATCGCGCTTTTTTCCGCCAAGGGCGGGGTGGGCAAGAGCAGCGCGGCGGTCAATCTGGCGCATGTGGCGGCGACGCAGGGCGGGCGGCGGACGCTGTTGTGGGATCTGGATGCGCAGGGGGCGGCGAGTTTCACGCTGCGCCTCCATGCCCGCCCGAAGGCACGCGCGCGGGCGGCGATTGCCGGGGAGGCGAGCCTGTCCGAGCTGATCCAGGCGAGCGACTATGCCAATCTGGATGTGCTGCCGGCGGATGATTCGCTGCGCCGGCTGGAGGGCGACCTGGCGGCCGCGGACAAGCTGAAGCAGTTGAAGAAACTGCTGAAGACGCTGAGCGCCGGCTATGACCGGGTGATCATCGATGCGCCGCCGGGGCTGTCGGAACTGGCGGAGCGGCTGTTCCGGGCGGTCGACCTGATCGTGTCGCCGCTGCTGCCGAGCCCGCTGTCGCAGCGGGCGCTGGAGCAGTTGCGGGCGCGGCTCGGCAAGCTGGAGGATGCGCCGGGGCTGTTGCCGGTGTGGAGCATGGTGGACCGGCGGAAGGCGCTGCACCGGCTGACGGTCGCCGCTTCGCCCGAGGTGCCGGTCCTTCCCTATGCGGCGGCGATCGAGGGGATGGCGGTGAAGCAGGCCCCGATCACCGCGAGCGCCCCGGGGAGCGCGGGGAGCCTGGCGTTCGTGGGGCTGTGGCGGGCGATCGAAGCGCGTCTGGCCGCGTGAGGTCCGCAAGATCGGCGGGCGTGTCGATGTCGTGCAGGATGCCGGGGTCGTTCACCGGAATGTCGAGCGGGTGCGGCAGGGTGGTGCCGAACAGCGGCCGCGCGCCGCGGTCGCCGGTGAGGGTCATGAGGATCGGCCAGAGCGGGCGCCGGAAGCCGGCGGGGTTGCCGGGCCTGCCCTGATAGCTGGGGATGACGGCGGACGCGGCGGCGAGGGCGGTGGCGAGGGCCGCGTAGGTGGCCGGCTGAATGAGCGGCATGTCGCCGAGCGCGATGAGGGCGCCGGTCCATTGATCCGGAGCAGCGGCAAGGCCGGCGCGCAGGCTGGCGCTTTGGCCGTCCGCGTGATCGGGGGCGTGGGTGGTGGCGATGCCGGGGCGCAGGGCGGCGTGGACCGCGTCGGCATGGGCACCGGTGACGATCAGGCAGGGCAGGCCGGCCGCCGTAATGGCGGCGAGGCTGTGGGCGATGAGCGGTTGGCCGTCGACGAGCGCGGTGAGCTTGCTGTGGCCCATGCGGCGGGCGCGGCCGGCGGCGAGCAGGATGACGCCGATGGTCATCGCCAGCCCCAGGGGAGCGCCGCGGCGGCTTCGTCGAGCAGGCCGCCGGCGCCCATGGCGGCGATGTCGGCCGAGGTGACGGCGAGGCCGGCGGCGAGGCGTTCAAGCACAAGGTCGAGACCGTTGCGTTTCGGGCTGCGGGCGCAGCCGGGGAGGCCGATGACGGGCGTGCTGCCGAGTTGCCCCAGGACGAGCAGGTTGCCCGGGTCGGCGGGCATGCCGACGCGGATGAGGGTGCCGCCGACGGCGAGGATGGCGGCGGGGATGACGTCCGCGCGGTCGGCGGTGGCGGTGGCGCCGGCGACGAGGATGAGCGCGGAGGGCGGGGCGGCGGCGAGCGCGTCGGCGAGGCTTACGCCGTCGTGCGGGATGGGCGGGCCCTGGGTGAGGGTCATGCCGAGCGCCGCGACGCGGGCGCCGGTGACGGCGCTGGTCTTGGCGATGACCTTGGCGGGCATGGGCGTTGTGTGGATGAGGTGCGCGGTGCCGCCGCGCCAGGGGGCGAGGGCGAGCGGGGTGGCGGCGAGGGTGGCGGCGGCGAGGGTGGCGGCGGCAACGGCGAAGGGGATGATCTTGATGGTGGCGACGACCTGGTCGGCGGCGACCGGCATGAAGGGGGGCAGGGTGGCGAGGGTGAGGGATTCGTCGACGGCGTTCACGGCGGTGACGTCCGTGGCGAGGAACAGGCCGGCGCGGGTGGCGTGGAGATTGACGCGGCCGTGCAGCGGGGGCGCGGCGCGGAGGTCAGGCCCGGTGAGGGCATCGGCGAGGGCGGCGGCGGCGGCATCTTCGGCGACGTCGTGCGGGTCGAGGCGGACGATGGTGAGGCTGGGGAGATGCGCGGCGGCGGCGGCAAGGATGGGGGTGACGGGGGTGGCCTTGGCGATGCGCCGGCCGTTGAGGGTGATGGCGTGGGCGAGCAGGCCGCCGATGGCCTCGGCGGGGGGGCAGGTGGTGAAGATCATGGCGCCTGGCGCCAGGTGGCGATCATCTGGGCGGCGATGCTGAGCGCGATTTCGGCAGGGTTGGCGGCGCCGATGGCAAGGCCGGCGGGGCCGTGGATGCGGTCGAGCTGTTGCGGTGTGAAGCCCTGGGCGGCGAGGCGTTCGCGGCGGGCGGCGTGGTTTTTGCGGCTGCCGAGCGCGGCGACGTAGAAGGCATCGGAGCGCAGCGCGGCGGCCAGCGCCGGATCGTCGAGCTTTGGATCGTGGGTGAGGGCGACGATGGCGGTGGCGCTGTCGGGCTGCCAGTCCGCCAGCGCCTCATCCGGCCAGCGGCTGTCGACGCTGTGGCCGGCGAAGCGGGGGCCGGCGGCGAAGGCGCCGCGCGGATCGACGATCAGCGGCGTGAAGCCGAGTGCCTCGGCGAGCGGCACCAGCGATTGCGCGATGTGGACGGCGCCGACCAGGATGAGGCGCAGCGGGGGGTCATAGCGGTGGGTGAAGACGCCGGTGTGGCCGGGGGCATCGCCGACCGTTGTGCGTCCGGTGGCAAGGTCGGTGCTGAGCGTGAGCGTGGTGCCGTGTGACCGCGCCTGAGCGATTGTGCCCAGCAGCGCGGGGGGGAAGGCGGAGTCGGCGATGGCTTGCAGGAGGACGCTGATCCGCCCGCCGCAGGCGAGGCCGACTTCCCAGGCGGTTTCGTCGGCCACGCCGAAATCGAGGCGGCGGAAGCCGGCTTCGTCGATCACGTCAGGCGCTTCGGCGAGCACGGCGCCTTCGACGCAGCCACCCGAGACGCTGCCGAGGAAGAGTCCGTCGTCGCGGATGAGGAGGTGGCTGCCGACGCGCCGCGGGGCGCTGCCCCAGGTGGCGATGACAGTGGCGAGCGCGACGCCGTGGCCGTCGGTACGCCATTGCGTGGCGGCGTCCAGGATGTCGGTCAGCTCGTCGCTCATCCGCGGGTCAGCAGCCAGGCGAGCAGCGCGAGGACCAGGAGCACAAGCGCGCTGCCCCAGACCAGCGGGGAGATGCCGCGACCGGGGAGGGTTTCGGCATCGTGCCGCGGCGTGCTGCCATCAGTTTCGACGGGCGGGTGGGCGAAATCGCCCGGCGGCGGGCCTTCGACCTCGGCCTTGAACTTTTCGAAGAAGCTTTCGGCATAGCCCTTGGCGGCGCCCTCGATCAGGCGGCTGCCGAGCTGGGCGAGCTTGCCGCCGACGGTGCTTTTGGCGAGATAGGCGAGATGGGTGCCGCCGTCGGCATCGCTCAGCACGACTTCGGCGCTGCCCTTGGCGAAGCCGGCAACGCCGCCCTTGCCTTCGCCGACGAGGACGTAGCGGTTGGGGGGATCGAGTTCGGTGAGTTCGACGTCGCCGCTGAATTTGGCGCGGACGGGGCCGACGCGGGCGTTGAGCACGCCCGAGAAGCGGTTGTCGCCGCTGGCGGTCAGGCTTTCCACGCCGTCGATGCAGCGGGCAAGGATGGCGGGATCGTTGAGCGCGGCCCAGACGGCGGCGCGGGGCGCGGCAATGCGCGTTTCGCCTTTCAGTTCCATTTCGGGCCTTTCATGAAATCGAATTAACCTTTGCGACTTGCGTCATGGCAGGACTGTGTTAGCTATCGGCGAGGGGCAAGTGAAGCGGTGCGTGCGATGAGCGAACGGGGAGAAGACGCCGGCAGCGGCGAAGGTGAATTGAAGAATGATATCGATTGCAGCGCGCCCGCGCTGTCCGGTCGGCTGAAATGGTTCGACGCGGTGCGCGGCTATGGCTTCGTCGAGGTGGCGGACGGGGGCGGCGACCTGTTGCTGCATTACAGCGTCCTGAAGGCGGTTGGCCGGCGCACGCTGCCCGAAGGTGCGACTGTTCGCGCCGCGGTCATCGAGGGTGAGCGGGGGCGGCAGATTTCCGAATTGCTCTCGATCGACCTGACGACGGCGGTGGGCCCAGATCCCGACCTGCAACACCGGCGCGAGGCGGGGCGCACCGATCCCCTGGATTTTCTGGACAGCGCGGGTGATTTCATTCCGGTTCAGGTTCGCTGGTTCAATCGGGTGAAGGGATATGGATTCCTGCTGGCGGATGACGATCCCGATGGACCGGAGATATTCGTGCATATGGAAACGGTAAGGCGGGCGGACCTGATGACGCTGGAACCCGGCCAGCTGCTGCGGGCGCGGGTGAGCAAGGGGCCCAAGGGGCCGATGGCGGTTGTGATCGAAGATGATGAGGAATAGCGCGCGCGCCGCGCTGGCGGCGCTGGCGCTGCTGCTGGCGGGGGTGGGCGCGGCGCAGGCAGCGACGCAGGCGGCGCAGGTGGCAGCGGTACCGAACCGCGGGCTGAAGGTCGTTCCGTTGACGCTGGTGACCGGGGCGGGCGAGCATCGTTATCGGGTGGAAGTGGCGGCGACCCCGGCGCAGCAGGCGACGGGGATGATGTATCGCCGCAAGGTGCCGGCGGGGACGGGGATGCTGTTTCCGGTCAACCCGCCGCGCAGCGCGAGTTTCTGGATGTCCAACACCTGGGTGTCGCTGGACCTGATCTTCATCGGGGCGGACCGGCGGGTGCTGAGCATCGCCGCCAATGCGGTGCCGCTGTCCGAATCGCTGATTGATTCGGGCGGGCCGGTGATCGCGGTCCTGGAACTGGCGGGTGGCGAGGCGGCGCGGATCGGGCTGCGGCCCGGCGACAAGGTGCGCTGGTAGGGTTGCGCCACCAGGGTTGCTTTGCCGCCCGTGCAGCCGGTAAAGCGGATGGCATGTCGATCCTGTCGAAGATTTTCACCTGGTGGAACGGCTCCACCATCGGCACCAGCCTCTATACGATGCGTTTCGGCCGTGAGGTGGGACGCGATGGCGACGGCAATGTCTATTTTCAGAGCGCTGACGGCGCGCGGCGCTGGGTGATGTACGCCGGAGTCAATGATTCGAGCCGGGTGCCGCCGGAGTGGCACCTGTGGCTGCACCATACGCGCGACGCCGCGCCGACGGATGTGCCGTTGCCGGTGAAGGCGTGGGAGAAGCCGTGGCGGCCGAACCCGACGGGGGTGGCGCCGGAGCTGCCGTCAGGCGCGCTGGCGGCGGGCGGCCGGCGCGCGCGGTCGAGCGCGGATTACCAGGCCTGGTCGCCGGAATGACCGCTTTGCTGAAGGAGCATGTCGCCGAGGCGCTGACCGGCCTGCTGGTGGTGCTGGTGGCGGGCTGGTTCGCTTTCTATGGCTGGACGCACAGCGGGCGCGGGGCGGCGGCGAATGGCTATGCGGTGACGGCGCGTTTTCCCAACGTGACCGGCGTGAATGTGGGCAGCGATGTTCGCGTGGCGGGCATGAAGGTGGGGACGGTGACGGCCCAAGTGCTGGACGCGAAGAGTTTCCAGGCGGTGCTGACGCTGACGCTGGATCCGGCGGTGAGGCTGCCGGTGGACAGCAGCGCGGCGATCACCAGCGAGGGGTTGCTGGGCGGCAGTTTCATCGCGCTGGCGCCGGGCGGCGAAAGCGACATGCTGCGGCCCGGCGACGAGATCAGCGACACGCAGGGGGCGACGGATTTGATGGGGCTGGTGGGGAGCTTCATCAATCGCAGCGGTGAGACCAAGCCGGCGGAGGCGGCGGCGGAGGACGCGGCGAAGTGAGGGCCGCACCGCTGGCGCTGATGCTGGTCTTGATGCCGATCGCGCGGGTGGTGGCGCAGGAGGCGCCGCCGGCGCCCGCGGCCGAGGCGAAGCCCGCGCCGCGGGCCGAGGCGGCGCCGGCAAAACCGGCTGTCCGGTCGGCGCCGAAAGCGCCGCCGGTTTCAGCGAAGCGCGTGGCGGTGGTGGGGGTGTTGGACAAGCGGACGGGACGCAGCGAGTTCTTCACGCTGGAGCCGGGGCAGCGGGCGGTGTTCGGGCCGCTGGCGGTGTTCCTGGCGCAGTGCGAGACGACGCCGCCATGGCAGCGGCCGAAGGTGTCGGGCGCGTTCGTGCAGGTCGACGAGACGGTGTCGAACGGTGGCCAGCGCGGGGTGCGGCGGGTGTTTTCGGGCTGGCTGTTCGCTGAATCGCCCTCGCTCAACCCGATGCGGCATCGGGTTTATGATGTCTGGCTGAGGCGCTGCACGATGGCTTTTCCGGACACGCCGCCGGCGAAGCCGTCGCCGGCGGTGCCTTCCGCGGCGCCGAAGGCGAAGAAGTCACCGGAGCCGGCGATCGCCTTGCCGAGCGCGGCGACATAGACGTCGCGCTTGACCTCGATGGCGCCGAACTGCGCCAGGTGGTTGGTGAGGAATTGCGTGTCCAGGAGAGTGAAGCCGCCGGCGCGGAGGCGGGCGACGAGGTGGGCGAGCGCCGCCTTGCTGGCGTTGTCGGCGCGGCTGAACATCGATTCGCCGAAGAAGGCGGCGCCGATGTGGACGCCGTAGAGGCCACCGACCAGCCGGCCGTCGGCATCCCAGACCTCGACACTGTGGGCGAGTTCGGCGGCGTGCATGCGGCAATAGCCCTCGTGGATGCTGGCGTTGATCCAGCTCTGGCGACGGCCGGGCGCGGGCTCGGCGCAGGCGGTGATGACGGTTTCGAAGGCGCGGTTGATGCTGTGGCTGAAGCGTTCGGATTTGAGCGTCTTGGCGAGCGAGCGCGGCAGGTGGAAGGCGTCGAGCGGGATGATGCCGCGGCGGCGGGGTTCGACCCAGAAGACTTCGGACGCCTCCCGGCTGTCAGCCATGGGAAAGATGCCGGCGCTGTAAGCGCGCACGAGCAGCTCGGTATTGAGCGTTTTCATCGGCTGGCGGTCTGCCGCCTCCCATCTTTGGCAGGCCATGCTTGACCGAAAGCGCGCGCGTGTCCAGCAGGAAGTTGATGCAGACGATGAACGCGCCGACAGTTTATTTCAATGACGCGACAGGAGATGACGCGCCTGGCGCCCATGTGCCCTTGCTGGTGGCGGGTGGCGGCGCGGCGGGATGGGCAGCGGCACTGTCTGCGGCGGCGCGGGGCATCGGGGTGGCGGTCGTGGAGCAGGATGCGCGCTGCCTGGGGTTGACCAGCATGAGCCAGGGCAATGCCGCGGCGGCGGGGACGCGGAGCCAGCGGGCAGCGGGGGTGGCGGACGATGCCGCGGCATTCCTGGCGGATATCGAGGCGAAAAGCGCGGGGACGGCCTGCCCGGTGATTTCGCGACTGGTGGCGGAGAACGGTGGCCCCTGTCTGGACTGGTTGGCGGATGAAGGGGTGCGGCTGGATTTCGATGCCGGCTGGGCGCCGGCATTCGGGCATCGCACGGCGCGGCTGCACGCACCGCCGAGCAAGACAGGGGTGGAGTTGCTGGCGATGCTGGAAGCGGCGGCGGTGCGGCATGGGGCGATGCTGTTGAACGAGGCGCGGCTGGCGGCGCTGTGGGTGAACGATGGCCGGGTGCGGGCGGTGGGAATCGTGCGGCCGGATGGCGCGCGGGAGGTGATCGGTTGCGATGCGCTCGTGCTGGCGACCAGCGGCTTCAACGCCAATCCGACGCTGATCGCGCGGCACATTCCGGCGATGGCGCAGGCGCGGGTGCACGGCTGGGAGGGCGACCGGGGCGATGCGCTGCTGCTGGGCGAGGCGCTGGGCGCGATGACGGGTGATCTCGACAGCTATCAGGGCTTGGGGATGTTGGCCGATCCGCACGGGATCATCGTGAACTTGCAGTTGTGCGTGGCGGGCGGGATCGTGGTGAACGACGCCGGCGAACGGTTCCAGAATGAGGTGGAGGATGTCTCTGGCGCCGGAGCGCGGGTGGCCGCACAGGGCGGAGCCTGGGTGGTGTTCGACGCGCGGCAGGCCGCGGCGGCGGAGGGTTATCCGGAATTTGCCGAACTGCGGGCGCTGGGGGCACTGCGTGAGGTATCGCGGCTGCGCCTGCCGGCGCTGGCAGCAACATTGGCTGCGGCGGAGGCGGTGCATCGGGGCGAGCGCGACGATCCATTCGGGCGGCGGTTCGAGGTGCCGCCGCCAAGGGGCGCCATGCAGGCGATTCGGGTGACGGGGGCGCTGTTTCACACCCAGGGCGGATTGCAGATCGACGCGCGGGCGCGGGTGGTGCGGGCGGATGGTGGGGTGTTCGACAACCTGTTCGCGGCGGGCGGCGCCGCACGCGGGATCAGCGGGCGCGGCGGCAGCGGCTATCTGCCGGCGGCGGGCATCGGCCACGCGCTGACGACGGGCTGGGTGGCGGGGCGCGCGGTCAGGGTCTGAAGCTGCGGGCCATGCTGGCCTCCAGCGTGCGGGTGGCGCCGCGCTGCTCGAGTTTGCGGGACAGTTTGAACTGCTGCGCGGACATGCTGCCGGTCTGCGGCAGGGCGGCCATCCCATAGGCGGGGAAATGGTCGGTGCTGCCCCAGTCGCGGTTTTCGACAATGGCCTTCAGCGGGTCGAGCCATTCCAGCTTGTAGCCCGTGTGCGTGTTGCCGTTCTGCGCGATGCAGTAGAAATAGCCGCCGGTGTCGCCGGTGAGGACGGTGCCCTGGCCGGGGAGCCAGCCACCCTTCGAATAGGTCCAGCGGTTGCTGCCGGCGTTGGCCACCCAATCGAAGCCATGGTGGCCATGGGCATCGGGGCCGGTCAGCGTGTCGGTGGCGACGCGGGCGGCGGTCAGCATGTCGGTGAGCGTGTCGGTATCGAGCACGGGGTTGTTCTGACGGGCGGCGAAGAGCGCGCAGAGGCGCGCCATGTCGACGATGCCCGCCGAAAGCCCGCCGCAGCCATCGAGAAATTCATAATCCCAGCAGCCATAATGTTTGGCGACAAGGCGTTCGTCGGTATGGCGGACGCTGCTGCCGCAGTCGAAGTGGAACAGTTCCCAGCGTTTGTCGCTGGGGTCGTTGGGGTCGCGGACGCTGTGCACCGTCATGTGGTGGCGGGCTTCGCCATCGACCTGGTTATCGGGGTCGCTGCGGCTGCCGCGGGTGCGGGTCTGGCCGAGCGGGTTGAGCACGAGGCTGCTGAGCGCGGCCTCGAAGCTGTTGACGCCCATCTTCTTCGCAAGGATCAGGCTGAGCAGCAGATAGTCGCTGTTGCCATAGACGCAGTTGGTCATGCTGCCCGGGGTGCCGGTCATGTCCTGGTCGGCGAGCCAGCGGGCGATCTGCGTGCCGCTGGCGGGAGGGTGGATCCGGCGGCGTCCACCGCTTCCTTGCTGCGGTAGATGCCGCCCTGCGGGATGCCGCTGGTGCTTTCCAGCAGGTAGCGGATGGTGACATCCTTGAAGCGGCTGTCTTTTGGGGCGCCGCCCGAAGGGGTTTTCAGGTTCAGGACCGATTGCAGCGTGGTATCCAGCGTGAAGCTGCTGTCCTGCTGCATCAGGCGCCAGATCGCGGCGGCGCACCAGGTTTTCGACGTGCTGGCCTGGCGGAAACGGGTTTCCGGGGTGATGTCGGGGTAGCCTGCCTCGGCGAAGGTGTAGCCGCGGGCGTAGAGCAGGCGGGTGCGGTGGCCGACGGCGATGGCGAGGCCGCGCAGGTTGCGGTCCTTGATGATGTCGCCCATCAGCGTGTCGATGGCGGCGACCGCCGCTGTCCCGCTGCTGCGCACGGTGCGCGGGGTGATGTCGTCGCGGCCGGCGAAGATGGCGGCGTAGCGACGGTCGGCGCCGCTGCCGCGGCTGTTCAGGCAGAGCGGGAAACGGCCGGCGGCGGCGTTGGTGTCGCGGCGAGCGGTATATTCCGCAGGGGTCATGTTGACGGCGGCGTCCCATTTGCCGACGCCGGTGTCGGTGAACATCTCCATGACGCGGCCGCCGGGGGTGCCGGCGACGAGCGTGGGGCGGGCGCCGGTGGCGCGCATGGCGAGGAAGCGGTGCTGGAGCGTGTCGCCGCCCTCGTCCACCGCATCGATGTTCCAGGCGATGCGGTCGGGGTTGGGCACCCAGATAGCGCAATAGCGCGGGTCGCTGGCGGCGCCGAAGGCATCGGCCCAGAGCAGGCGGTCGCCGCGGTCATGCGCTTCGCGGTTCATTTCGACGAAGCGGGCGCGGGTGAGGTGATGGCGGGTGAGCGGGATGAAGCCGAACTTGCGGAAGGCGGCGGCGTAGCGGGGGTTGTCGGCCGGGCCGGTGGCGCTGAGCACATAGGGGCCGAAGCCCTCGGCGGCGAGACTTTCGAAATCGGCCTGGAACTGGTCGAAGCTGCGGTTGATGACCTGGCGTGCGGCGAAGACAGTGGCGTGCTTGACCATGGCGGCGGCATAGCGCGGAGCGCTGACCGGGCCATGGATGGAGAGCGACAGGGTGCGGAAGCTCTGCGCGGCGAGGGTGTCGCGCTGGGCGACATGCTCGGCCTCTGACAGGTCGTGCCACGCGCGGTGATTGTCGGCGGTGAAGCTGGTCATCGTTAACGCCCCCTGGTGATGCGGCGAAAGGGTGGCGCGGCGGGGCGGCTGTTGTATTGGATATTTTCGACAGGAGCAGCGGGGGCGGGATGATCATCGGCATCGATCTGGGAACGACGAACAGCGCCTGCGCGATCTGGCGCGACGGGGCGGCGGTGCTGGTGCCGAACCGGCTGGGGCAGGTGCTGACGCCTTCGGCCGTCAGCGTGGACGAGAGCGGCGCGGTGCTGGTGGGGCTGGCGGCGCGGGAGCGGCAGGTGAGCCACCCGCTTGCCACCGCGACGGCATTCAAACGCTATATGGGAACGCGGCATGAGGTGACGCTGTCGGGCATGGCATTCAGCCCGGAGGACCTGTCCGCGCTGGTGCTGCGCAGCCTGAAGGAGGATGCCGAGGCGTTTCTGGGCGAGGCGGTGACCGAGGCGGTGATCACCGTGCCGGCCTATTTCAACGACCGGCAGCGAAAGGCGACCAAGCGCGCGGGCGAGTTGGCGGGGTTGAGCGTGGAGCGGCTGATCAACGAGCCGACGGCGGCGGCGCTGGCCTATGGCATCGAGCGGCGCGGGGACGAATCGCGGTTTCTGATCTTCGACCTGGGCGGGGGCACGTTCGATGTTTCGGTGCTGGAGCTGTTCGAGGGGGTGATCGAGGTGCGCGCCTCGACCGGGGACAACCGGCTGGGCGGCGAGGATTTCAACGCGGTGCTGATGGCGATGATGCTGGACGCGATGGGGCCGGCGCTGGCGGCGGCGGCGCGGACCGACCCGGCGCTGCACGAGCGGGTGCGGGAGGCGGCCGAGCGGGCGCGGCGCGGGTTGAGCGGCGCATCCGAGGTGGTGATGCGGCTGGTGTGGCGGGAGGTGGAGCACAGCATCACGGTGAGCGCGGAGGGGTTCGAGGCGGCGTGCGCGGGGCTGTTGGCGCGGCTGCGCGAGCCGGTGGTGCGGGGGATGCGCGACAGCAACCTGCGGCCGGAGGCCTTGTCTGAGATCATCCTGATCGGCGGGGCGACGCGGATGCCGGTGGTGCGGCGCGCGGTGGCCAAGATGTTCGGGCGCTTCCCGAACAGCAGTGTCAATCCGGATGAGGCGGTGGCGCTGGGGGCGGCGGTGCAGGCGGGGCTGAAGGCACGCGACGCAGCGTTGAGGGAAGTCGTGCTGACCGATGTGGCGCCGTTCAGCCTGGGGATCGAAATCAGCGAGCGGCGGCCGGACGGCAGCGAGGAGGCGGGGCTGTTCAGCCCGATCATCGAGCGCAACACGGTGATTCCGGCGAGCCGGGTGCAGGGGTATCAGACGACGCACCCGCAGCAGCGGCACGTCGACCTGAAAGTCTATCAGGGCGAGGCGCGACGGGTGATCGACAATGTCGAGCTGGGATCGATGCGGATTCCGGTGCCGCCGTCCAGGGATGGCGGCCTGGTGCCGTTCGAGTGCCGTTTCAGCTATGACATCAATGGCCTGCTGGAGGTGGATGTGGATGTGCCGCTGTCGGGCTATCGCGGCACGCTGACCATCGTGGATGGGGAGGAGGCGCCCGATCCGGCGGCGTTTGCCGAGCGGCGGGCGGCGCTGGCGGCGCTGAAGACGCATCCGAGGGAAAGCGAGGCGGTGCGGGCGGTGCTGGCGCGGGCCGAGCGCTGTTATGAAAGCGCACTGGGGGATGCGCGGGGCTGGGTGAACGGCTTGATCGGGCAGTTCCAGGGGGTGGTGGAGCGGCAGGAGCCGCGCGCGATCGAGGCGGCGATTGCTGATCTGAACCGCGCGTTGGACGAGTTCGAGGGCGACGCGTTTCTGTGAGCCGATGGCCCTGGTCCGTATTGGGGATTGCCCGGACGAAGGAGACATTGGCGATCCGGCGCGCCTATGCCGGGCTGCTGCGGGAGGCGAACCCCGAGGATGATCCGGCGGGGTTCCAGGCGTTGCGCGAGGCCTATGAGGCGGCGATGGCACAGGCTGCGGAGCGGCCGGCGCGGCGAACGGCGGCGGAGGAGCCGGCGCGGGATGCGGTGGCGCCCCCGACCGAGGCGGCGGTGGCGTCAGCCGCGGCGCGGTCTGCGGTGGCGGAGGCGCAGGATGCGCTGGTCGCAGCGCTGGAGCAGGGCGAGGACGGGTTGCCCGCGCTTGCGGTGTTGCAGGGCGCGATGGCGGAGGCGGACATCGGCGCGCAGGCGGCGGCGGAGGGCTGGCTGGGGGCACTGGTCGCCGACAACGCGCCGGCCAGTGACGCCCTGGTGGCGCCGGTGCTGGCGCATTTCGGCTGGGATGATGATTCGCGCCGCGATCTGCCGCCGGTGGCGTGGGAGCTGCGGTTGCGGGCCGACGGGTTGCGACGGATCGGAGGCTTTGCGACGCCGGCGGGGGGTGTCCGGGCTGGCTGGCGGCTGTTGAGCGGACGCACACGACCGCGCTGGCAGTGGCGCTTGTGGGCGTTGCGGCCGGGGATGATGGCGCAGCTGTGGGTGCTGGTCGATGAGGCGCGCCACAATGTTTCGCTGGTGGCGCGGCTGAACGGCGAGGCACTGGCTTGGGCGGAGGAGCTGCTGTCGCGGCCGCGTTTCTCGCTGGCGCATCTGCTGCTGGTGCTGGCGCCGTTGCTGCTGATTTTTGTCCGGGTGCGGCAGCAATCGAGTGCGGAGGACGACGCGACCAACAACCTGCTGGCATCGCTGACGTTTGGCGGAATGCTGTTGCCGGCGCTGGTATTCGCGGCGCAGCGATTGGGGGCGCGTTTGGCGGGGCGCTTCGAGACCACGATGGTGATGCCGGCGTGGTTGCTGCCAGTGCCGGTGCTCGCGCTGCTGCCGGTGACGATTGCCTTGGAATGGACGGTACTGGCAGGAGGACTGCTGTTGAGCCTGGCGATGATGGCCTGTGCTTTCGGGCGCGATCCCGAACGCCCGCGGGCCCTGTTGGGCCGGTTGTGGCGGGCGGGCTGGCGGCCGATTCTGCTGTTGTTGTGGTCGCTGATGGCGCTGAGCCACGAGCAGGCATTGGTGCTGGGGGTGGTGGCGCTGCTGTGCATGCAGGCGCTGATGCAGGGGGTTGATCCGCTGGTCTTCTGGATCGAGCGTCGCTGGCCTGGTCTCCGTCCGGGGTCGATCATTGCGATGGGCGGTTTTGCGTTTGCCGCCCTGTGCGGGCTGCTGGGCCTGTGGGCAGGGCAGTGGGGCTATGGGCTGGCGCTGGGATTGATGCCGGCGCTGTTCCTGATCGAACTGGGGCTGCGATTGGAGCCGACGCAGGGATTGCGAACGATCGTGCTGCTGCTGGCGATCGGGTTGGGGATCGGGCTGGCGCTGCTGGTCGCGCGTGAAACGCCCAAGCCGGCGCCGGCACCCCCGCCGGTGCCGGTGGTGGTGGAACCGCAGACGCTTGATGAGATGTTGAGCGGGTTGGATGAGGGTGCGGGCGCCTATGAGGCAATCCGGGTTCGCAACGCGCCGCTCTACGCCAAGCTGCTGGCGGCGTGGGAGGACTCGGCGGCGGCGGGGGAGCCCGTCGGCGGGCGGCGGATCGAGGTGGGCAATCTGATCGACGAGAGTTTTTCCCGCGCCCTGCCGCGGGGTGACATCGCCGAGGTGCGCGCCTGGCACGCGCTGAACGATGAGGTGGCGCGGCGATACCGGAAAGCCAAGCCCGAACTCTGTGTCGGGGTGTTGAACGGCAGCGAGCCGATCGAGATGGATGACCTTCCCGCCGACCTAAGGGCCCGCATTCATGCGGTGCGGGCGGAGGTGCTGGCCAATGCCGCGGTGGACCTGCCGAAGTCCAGAACGGGGCGCACCAGCGTTTCGAGTCGTGTTCTGGACGATGCACGGGCTGCCAGTGGACTGTCGCCGGCGCGTTTCGAGGCCGCACTGGATGACAAGGGTTCAGCGGCGGACCAATGCGCGATGCGGCTGGCGGTGCTGGGGCGGTTGGCAAAGGGGCGCGATGCCGAGAGCATGCGGGCACTGCGCAGCATTTACGGGGGTTGATGTTCATGGCGGCTTAAACTGTCAGCGCTATGGCGACACACGGAAGCGATGGAGGTTTGATGCTGGCGGCGATGGTGGAGCGGACGAAGGCTCTGGGATATCTGGCGGTCGGCGCGGTGGCGGGGCTGGCGCTGGCGCTGACGGTCAACTGGCAGAACGGCAATGGCGGCGCGCTGGCGCACCAGGCGAGCGAGCTGGCGCGCGACGCGGCGCCGGCGGTGGAGCGGACGGTGCCGGGCAGCGCGGCGCAGATCTCGCTGAGTTTCGCGCCGGTGGCGCGGGCGGCGCAGCCGGCCGTGGTGAACATCTTCACGGCGAAAGTGGTGCGCAACCGCGATGCCATGATGGCCGATCCGTTTTTCCGTTTCTTCAACAGCCAGCCCCGCGTGTCGAACAGCCTGGGATCGGGCGTGATCGTGGATGGTGCCAAGGGACTGATCATCACCAACAACCATGTGGTGGAGGGCGCGGACCAGATCATCGTGGCGCTGGCCGACCGGCGGGAATATGCGGCGCGGCTGCTGTTCGCGGATGCGCGGCTGGACCTGGCACTGCTGAAGGTCGATCCCAGGGGCGCGGCGCTGCCGGCATTGAAGCTGGGGGACAGCGACCGGGCGCAGGTGGGCGACCTGGTGCTGGCGATCGGCAATCCCTTTGGCGTGGGGCAGACGGTGACACAGGGCATCGTCAGCGCGCTGGCGCGGACGGGGATCGGGGTGAGCGACACGCAATTCTTCATCCAGACCGATGCGGCGATCAATCCCGGGAACAGCGGCGGTGCTTTGCTGGGGATGAACGGTGAGCTGCTGGGGATCAATTCGGCGATCCTGTCGCGTGGCGGCGGCAGCAATGGCGTGGGCTTCGCGGTACCATCGAACATGGTGCGCATGTTCCTGCGGGCCGCGGACAGTGGCAAGCTGGTGACGGCGTGGATCGGCGCGGAGGGCGAGGCGCTGACCAGCGACACGGCGCGTGAGGCTGGCCTGGACCGGCCGACCGGGGTGCTGATGACGGGGGTGTCGCCCGGCTCGCCGGCGGCGGCGGCGGGGCTGCGGGCCGGGGATATCGTCTATGCCATCGATGGCAAGGAAGTGAGCGATCCGGGCAGCCTGCGCTATCGCATCGCGACGCTGCCGGTGGGAGAGCGGGTGAAGCTGACCGTGGTGCGTGACGGCAAGGCGCGGAATGTCGAATTGGCGCTGGCGGCGCCGCCGGAAGTGCCGGCGCGGCAGCTGACACAGGTGCCGAACGGCAATTTCCTGGCGGGGATCACGGTTGCCAACCTGTCACCGGCGTTTGCGCAGGAACTGGGGGCGGGGCTGCCGGAGCGGGGCGTGGTGGTGGTGCGGGTACCCGGCGGCGCGCCGGCGGCGCGGACCGGCTTTCCGGCGCCGGGCGACCTGATCGAGATGGTGAATGGCACGCCGGTGCGCACGGTGGGCGACCTGGGGGCGGTGCTGCCCAATGCACGCGCTGCCATGCGGTTCGTGGTCAACCGGGGTGGCCAGCGTGTGGAGTGCGCGTTTCAGGTGCCGGGGAGTTTTGGCTGCCGGCAACTGGCGGTGAGTTAAGGGTCGCGGGCCAGGCTGGTCGGAAATGTTTTCTGATGCGGGAGACACCCCCTCCGCTCGCGTTCCGCGAGTCGCTCCCCCTTGCAGGGGGAAAGCTTGAACGATCAGGTGACTTTCCGCGATTGGTGATAGGCGGGATTGGTCCAGGCCTGGGTTTCGATGAGGTGGGCGAGCGTGGCGGCGGCGGTTTCGACGTCGGCGAAGCGGCTGGTGAGGGGTGCGAAGCCGAAGCGGATCAGGTTCGGGGTGCGGAAATCGGGGATGACGCGGTGGGCGATGAGCGCCTGCGTCAGGGGTTGCGCGTGATCGTGGGCGAGGGCGACATGCGCACCGCGGGCGGCGGGATCGCGGGGGGTGGCGAGCGTGATGCCCGGTATATGAGCGACGCGGTCGATGAAATGGGTAGTGAGCGCGGCGGCCTTGGCCTCGATGGCGGCGGGGGCGAGGCCATCGAAGGTGGCGAGGCCGGCGTTGAGGGCGGCGAGCGCCAGGATGGGCATGGTACCGGCGAGCCAGCGCGCCATGCCGGGGGCAGGGGTGTAACCGGGTTCGAAGGCGAAGGGGCGGGCATGGCCCATCCAGCCGGAGAGGGGGTTTTCCAGGCGTTTCTGATGGCGGCGGGCGACGAACAGCCAGGCCGGCGCGCCGGGGCCGCCGTTCAGAAACTTGTAGCCGCAGCCGACGGCGAGATCGGCGTTTGCGGCGTTGAGGTCCACGGCGATGGCGCCAGCGCTGTGGCTGAGATCCCAGAGGGTGAGCGCACCGGCGGCGTGGGCAGGGGCGGTCAGCGCCGCCATGTCATGGCGGGCGCCGCTCTGATAATGGACATGGGTGAGGAGCAGGATCGCGGTTTGGTCATCGAGTGCCGTGACGATATCGGCGAGCGGGATTTCGCGGAGGGTGACGTTGCCCAGCAGGTTGGCGAGACCCTGGGCGATGTAGCTGTCGGTGGGAAAGTCGCCGGCGAGCGTGACGATGGTGCGGCGGCGGGGGGTGAGGCCCGCGGCGAGCAGCTTGAAGAGGTTCACCGACACGCTGTCGGCAACGATCACCTCGTCTGCATGGGCGCCGATGAGGGGGGCGATGCGGGCACCAAGCTGCGCCGGGGCGTCGATCCAGCCAGCGTCGTTCCAGCTTCGGATCAGGCCCTGGCCCCATTCCGATTCGACGACATGGGCGAGATGGGCGGGCGCCGCGGCGGGGAGCGCGCCGAGGCTGTTGCCGTCGGCATAGACGATGCCGTCTGGCAGGCGAAAGCGGCCGCGGGCATGGGCGAGGGGGTCGGCAAGGTCGAGGGAGTGGGCCATGCGCCTGTTGTAGGCCGCGCGGATGGGGCGGTGAAGCGGGCTTGGCGGGAACGGGGAGGGTGATAGACTGTTTGGGCTGTGAAGGAGAATGGTGATGCGTGGTGCAGCAGTGATGGTGATGGCGGCGATATTGCTGGCGGTGCCCGCGGGCGCGAAGGAGAAGACCCGCTATCAATATGGCGACCGGGTTTATGAGACCTATGAGCAATGCCTGGAGGCGAAGCGCAAGGCGAAGAAGAAGGGCGCGATCGTGGGTGCCGTGGGCGGTGCGGTGACCGGCGCGCTGGTCGGCGGCAATTTCGGCGAGACAGCGCTGGCGTCTGGTGTGGGCGCACTGGCGGGCGGGGCAATCGGGAAGAGCACGAAGAAGTGCTGAGGGACTGAAAAAGCCGGCTGCGTTTCTTCTCCGTTCATGATAAACGATGTTTATCGAAGAAGGAGCGCGGGACATGCGGACGGCGGGATTGATCGCGGCGGCACTGGTGGTGCTGGCCATGCCGGCGGGAGCGAAAGAAAAAGTCCGTTACCAATATGGCAATAATTTTTATGAAAGCCTGCGGGAGTGTCTGGAGGCCAAGCGCAAGGCCAAGCGCAAGGGTGCTGTGATTGGCGCAGTGGGCGGCGCCGTGGTAGGTGCAGCCTCAGGTGGTAGTGTAGGCGGCACGGCCCTGGCCGCGGGAGTCGGCGCACAGGCAGGCGCGGTGATTGGCCGACGCACGGAACATTGTTAAGCCGGTCATGGCTCCCAACGGACGGTCGCAGGCGCGGGATAATGCGCCGCGGGGATCGCATATTGAGCGATTTTGGCGGCATATTTAGCCCACATCAAGGCTGAAGCCGAGGCGATGCCGTGGGCGCGCAACACGGCCAGATTTTCGCGGGCGATCGTTTGGCGGCTGCTGAAGCCACTGTTCGATGCGCCGCCTTCGCGCACGGCGACAAGCGTTTCGGCGAGCGTGGCGGCGCTGTGGCGGGCGAAAAAGCGTACCATGAAGTCGAAATCGGCGCTGATGCGAAGATCGGTGCGCATTGGGCCGAGGACGGTGGCAATATCGCGGCGCACGTAGAAGCCGGGATGTGGCGGCATGTGACCGAAACGCAGCATCCAGGGGCGGAAATGGTGCGCGGAGTAGCTGCGGGTGCGGACCGTGGGCGCATCGGGCTTCACCAGCACGACAGCGGCGGAAAGAGCCTCGGGATGCGCCCCGGCGGCGGCTTGCAGCAGCGCGATAGCATCGGTGCGAACGAGGAAATCGTCGGCATTGAGGAAGCCGATATAGTCGCCGGTGGCGGCGGCAAACCCTTTGTTCATCGCGTCATACAGGCCCTTGTCAGGCTCGCTGATGATGCGGGTGAAGGGTAAGGCATATTGCTGCGCAAGGGCGATAGTAGTGTCCGACGAGGCGCCATCGACGATGAGATGCTCGTGTGGCGCGGTGGTTTGGGCGGCGACCGAGCGAAGCGTGTCGGCGATGGTGGCGGCGGCGTTCCAGGCGACGGTGATGAGCGTGATCTTTGGCGGCACGAGATTATTTCGGCATGGCGGCATAGGCGTGGGCGAGGCCGTCGACGAGGCTGATGCGGGGTGTCCAGCCGAGCGCCGTCAGCCTGCTGCTGTCCATCAGCTTGCGCGGGGTACCGTCAGGCTTGGTTGGATCGAAGACGAGCCTGCCGGTGAAACCGACCACCTGCGCGATGGTTTCAGCCACCTCGGCGATGGTGACGTCGCTGCCGGTGCCGATGTTGATGTGCGGCGCGTCGCTGTAATGTTTCAGCACGAAGACAAGGGCATCGGCGAGGTCGTCGACGTGCATGAACTCCCGCCGGGGGGTGCCGCTGCCCCAAACCGTCAAGGTGTCGGCGCCCGTGGTTTTTGCCTCGTGCGCCTTGCGCAGAAGAGCGGGGATGACATGACTGCTGGCAAGGTCGTAGTTGTCGCCCGGGCCGTAGAGGTTTGTGGGCATCGCGCTGATGAAATCGAGGCCGTGCTGGTGACGATAGGCCTCCGCCAGTTTGAGGCCGGCGATCTTGGCGATGGCATACCATTGGTTGGTGGCTTCCAAGGGACCGGTCAGCAGCGCGTCCTCGGTAATGGGTTGCGGCGCGAGCCTGGGATAGATGCAGGAGGAACCAAGAAACAGTAGCTTGGGGGTGCGGGCGGCAGCGGCGGCATCGATCAGGTTGGACTGGATGACCAGGTTGGTGGCGATGAAATCGGCGGGATAGTCATTATTGGCGGCGATGCCGCCGACTTTTGCCGCGGCAATGACCACGACATCGGGGCGCTTCGCCCTGATGAAGGCGCGGACGGCAGGCTGGTCGGTAAGATCGAGCTGCGCGCGGTCAGCCGTAAGAACGGTGACTGGTTCGGACGCCAACCGGCGCACGAGGGCGCTGCCGACCATGCCGCGATGGCCGGCGACGAACAGGCTCCGCCCGGCAAGATCGAACAGGACTGCGCTCACAGGCGGCAGGCGGCGGCGAGCGCGCGGTCGGCGGAGACCATCTCGCGCACCAGTTCGGGCAGCGTCACCTGATGCTTCCAGCCGAGTTTGGTGTTGGCCTTGGTCGGATCGCCGAGCAGCAGGTCGACTTCGGTCGGGCGATAATAGCGGGGGTCGATGGCAACCAGCTCGCGGCCGGTCCTTGCGCAGCGGCCCACTTCTTGTTCGGCGTGGCCACTCCATTCAATGGTCACGCCGATTTCCGCAAACGCCAGTTCGACGAAGCGGCGAACCGTCTGGGTTTCGCCGGTGGCAAGCACCCAGTCTTCGGGGACATCGTGCTGCAGGATGCGCCACATGCCCTCGACATAGTCGCGGGCGTGGCCCCAGTCCCGTTTGGCGTCCATGTTGCCGAGGTAGAGTTTCGATTGCGCGCCCGCCTCTATGGCGGCGACGGCGCGGGTGATCTTGCGGGTGACGAAAGTCTCGCCGCGCAGCGGGCTTTCGTGGTTGAACAGGATGCCGTTGGCAGCGAAGATGCCGTAGGCTTCCCGATAGTTCACACAGATCCAGTAGGCGTAGATTTTGGCCGCGGCATAGGGCGAGCGCGGATAGAAGGGGGTGGTTTCCTTCTGCGGCACCTCCTGCACCTTGCCATAAAGCTCTGACGTGCTGGCCTGATAGAGGCGGGTCTTGTCCTCCAGCTTCAGGATGCGGATGGCTTCGAGCAAGCGCAGCGTGCCAAGCGCGTCGGCGTTGGCGGTGTATTCCGGTGTTTCAAAACTGACCTGAACATGGCTCTGGGCGGCGAGGTTATAGATTTCGTCCGGCTGGGTTTCCTGTACCAGCCGAATGAGATTGGTGGCGTCCGTCAGGTCACCATGGTGCAGGAAGAAGTTGGTATGGCCCTCGTGCGGGTCCTTGTACAGGTCGTCGATGCGTGCCGTGTTGAAGCTGCTGGAACGGCGTTTGACTCCGTGGACGGTGTAGCCCTTTGCCAGCAGCAATTGCGAAAGATAGGCACCATCCTGGCCGGTGACGCCGGTAATCAACGCGGTTTTTGACAAGAGAAGCTCCGAAAAAGGCAGATGTTGGACGCGGCCTGTTAGCCGGGCGGAGGGGCCGCGTCCAGTTTCTCAGGCCGCCATGAACTGGCGGTAGCAGGGCGTGGTCAGGAAATCCGGCAGCGTCTTGGCGAGGACAAGGTCGCTGAGGATGGTGGCGGCCTCGGCATAGCGGCCGGTGGCGAAGAAATTGTCGCCCACGGCATCTTTCCAGACGGCAAGCTGGGCCTGGATTTCGGCGTTGATCAGTGCGGCGGTGACGGTTTCGCCGCTGTCCAGCGTGACGCCCTGGGTGCGCCATTGCCACAGTTGTGTGCGGCTTATCTCGGCGGTGGCGGCGTCCTCCATCATGTTGTGGAGTGGTACCGCGCCTTGCCCGCGCAGCCAGGCGGCGATGTAGCCGATGGCGACATTGATGTTCATCGCGAGGCCGGCGCGGGTCTTCGGACCTTCGGGGGCGGCGAGAAGTTCGGCGGCGGAGACGGTACCGGCGGGGATTTTCTCGCGCTGGCTGGCGCCTGGCATCAGCCGGTCGAACACTTCCATGGCGACACCGACCAGGCCGGGGTGGGCGACCCAGGTGCCGTCATGGCCCAGCGTGGCCTCGCGTTCCTTGTCGGCCTTCACCGCGGCGAAGGCGGCGCTGTTCTTTGCCTCGTCGTCCTTCACCGGGATGAAGGCGCTCATGCCGCCCATGGCGTGGGCGTTGCGGCGGTGGCAGGTGCGCACGACATGGGCGGCATAGTGCGCCATGAAGGGGCTGGCCATGGTGACTGCAGAGCGGTCGGGCAGGACACTGTTGGCGTCATGCCCCAGGCACTTGATGTAGCTGAAGATATAGTCCCAGCGGCCGCAGTTGAGGGCGACGATATGGTCGCGCAGTTCGTAGAGGATTTCGTCGGCCATGAACGCGCCGGGGAGGGTTTCGATGAGCACGGTCGATTTGATGGTGCCGAGCGGCAGGCCAAGGATCGACTGGGCCGTGACGAAGATGTTGTTCCACAGCCGGGCTTCGAGATAATGTTCCATCTTCGGCAGGTAGAAATAAGGGCCGGAGCCATTTTCCACGAGTCTGCGGGCGTTGTGGAAGAAATAGAGCGCGAAATCGACGATGGCGCCGGAGACTTCCTCACCATCGACGCGAATGTGGGTTTCGGGCAGGTGCCAGCCGCGCGGGCGGAAGATCAGCGTGGCAATGATGTCGTTGAGTTTGTAGGATTTGCCCTTGTCTTCGAGATTGATGGTGCGGTGCACGGCGTCGCGCAGGTTGATCTGGCCGTCGATGATATTGTGCCACGTCGGGCTGGTGGCGTCCTCCATGCAGGCCATGAAGCATTTGGCGCCGCTGTTCAGCGCATTGATCACCATCTTGCGGTCGCACGGCCCGGTGATTTCGACGCGGCGATCGAGCAGGTCGGCGGGTGTGCCGCTGATCTGCCAATGCCCATCCCGGACGGACGAGGTTTCCGGCGCGAAATCGAGGCTGTTGCCGGCCTGCCACCAGCGTTTGCGGTCGTCGCGGGCACGGAGCAGCGATTGCCGGGTGGGATCGAACATGCGGTGCAGGTGGGCGATGAAGGCGAGCGCCGCGTCGGTCAGGATGGTCTCGCCGCCGGGAACGGGGGCGCCGTGGAGAGTGATGCCGGTCATGAAAATGCCTTTCAGGTGAACTGGAATGCGGTGAGGCCGCGCGCGGCGGGATCGATGGCAAGCGTGGCGCCCGATGGTGGCGCGGAACGCTGGCGGCAGTTGTCGCGGCGGCAGGCGGTGCAGCCGGAGCCGATGGGGGTGGGGGGAAGGGTCATGAGGTCGAGGCCGGTGGCGTAGGTGAGGCCGCGCGCATGGTCGAGGCCGCAGGAAAGCGCAATGGCGAAACGTGGCTGTACCGCACCCCAGGGGGTGACCTGGGGCCGGACGGTGCGGGCGATGGTGAAGAGGCGTTCGCCGCTTTCGACCTCGGCGACCTGGGTGAGGATGCGGGTGGGGGATTCGAAGGCGGCGTGCAGCACCCAGAGCGGGCATTGGCCGCCCTCCTCGGCAAAGGGGAAGCGGCCGGCGGCGAGGCGTTTGGAGATTTGCCCGGCGCGGTCAACGCGCAGCATGATGAAGGGGATGCCGCGCGCGCCGGCGCGTTGCAGGGTGGTGAGCCGGTGCGCGACCTGTTCGAAGCCCGCGCCGAAGCGGGCCTGGAGCAGTTCGAGGTCATAGCCGAGCGCCTCGGCGGCGGCATGGAAGCGGGCGTAGGGCATCATCAGCGCGGCGGCCCAATAGCTGGCGAGGTTGGCGGTGAAAATGCGCTGGGCGATGGGATCGGCGAGCGACGCGGCGGCGACCTCAGCAGTGATCTCGGCCTTGGCGTCGAGCAGGGCGAGCTGGTGCGCGGCCTGGAAGGTGCGCGAGGCGCCGTCCAGGGCCTCGGACAGGTGAAGTTGCCGGTTGTGCCAATCGAGCCGGCGGAGCGCGCCCGGCATGACGTCGGTGGGAAGGACACGCAGGGTAAGACCGTGGCGGGCACGCAGGCGATCCTGCAAGGCGGCGTAAAGGCCTGTGGCGGACAGGCGCAGTTCGTCGGAGACCGCCTCTGCATGGGCATCGAGGGTGGCGAAATGATTTTGCCGGTCGAGCATGGCACGGCGGACGGTGGCGAGCGGGTCGGTGGGGGCGGCTGATGCGGAGGGCGCGGTACTGGCGAGGCGGGTGAGCGCGGCGGCGATGGTCGGGTGCGCCTCGATGAAATCACGGATTTCGGCGCGGCTGATGGCGGGCTCGGCAGCGAGCGTGGCGGTGACATCGTGCGACAGGCGGTCGGAATTGCTGTCGGTCAGCGTGCGGACGTCGAGATCGTAGAGATCGGCGAGACGCAGGAGCACGGCGGCGGTGACCGGGCGTTGGTTGCGCTCGATGAGGTTCAGGTAGCTGATGGAGACCCCGAGATCCTGCGCCATGCGGGTTTGCGTGAGGCCAAGCGAGGTGCGCAGCCGGCGGACGCGGGGGCCGGCGAAGAGTTTGCGGTTGCTTTCGGCGGCGCTGGCCAAATTGTCAATACTTTCACAAATTTACAACATTGGAGGGTAAAGATTGAACCAATAAACCCGATTTCGCCCCCGTCTTGTCGCTATTTCTTGACGGAACGGCCGTCAGAGGTCAAGCGGGTGCTGCATTCCCGGTAAAAAATCTGTCAAAGGAAAAGATGGTGTCGAAGAGCTTTTATGATGTGGTGCCGGCGCCGGCGGGGCGCTTCGATGGGATCGAGCGGCCTTATACGCCGGCGGATGTCGAGCGTCTGCGCGGTTCGGTTCAGATTGAACATACGCTGGCGCGGCGTGGCGCGCTGAAACTGTGGGAGCTGCTGAAGACCGAGCCCTACATCAACTCGCTGGGGGCAATGAGCGGCAACCAGGCGATGCAGCAGGTGCGCGCCGGGTTGAAGGCCATCTATCTGTCGGGTTGGCAGGTGGCGGCCGATGCCAACACCGCGGGGGCGATGTATCCCGACCAGTCACTCTATCCGGCGAACGCCGGGCCGGAGCTGGCGCGGCGGATCAACCGGGCGTTGCAGCGCGCCGACCAGATCGAGCATAGCGAAGGCGGCGTGAAGCGGGATTGGTTCGCGCCGATCGTGGCGGATGCCGAAGCCGGCTTTGGCGGGCCGCTGAACTGTTTCGAGATCATGAAGGCCTATATCGAGGCAGGTGCGGCCGGCGTGCATTATGAGGACCAGCTGGCGAGCGAGAAGAAGTGCGGCCACCTGGGCGGCAAGGTGCTGATCCCGACCCAGGCGCATATTCGCAACCTGGACGCGGCACGGCTGGCGGCGGACGTGATGGGCGTGCCGACAGTGATCTGCGCGCGGACGGATGCCGAAAGCGCGATGCTGATGACCAGCGACATCGACGAGCGCGACCATGAGTGGCTGACCGGCGAGCGCACGCCGGAGGGTTTCTTCCGCCTGAAGCCCGGCACGGGGGTGGATCATTGCATCAAGCGCGGTCTGGCTTTTGCCAGCCATGCCGACCTGCTGTGGTGGGAAACGAGCCACCCGAACCTGGACGATGCCAAGCGCTTTGCCGAGGCGATCCGCAAGGTGCACCCCAACAAGATGCTGGCGTATAACTGCTCGCCCAGCTTCAATTGGGAGAAGAATTTGGACAAGGACACCATTGCCAAATATCAGCGCGAGCTGGGAGCGATGGGGTATAAATATCAATTCGTGACGCTGGCGGGCTTCCACAGCCTGAACCATGGCATGTATGAGCTGGCGGTCGGCTATCGTGACCGCGGCATGGCTGCCTATTCCGAACTGCAGCAGGCGGAGTTCGCCAGCGAGGCCAAGGGCTACACCGCGACGCGGCACCAGCGCGAGGTCGGCACCGGCTATTTCGATGCGGTGGCGGAAGCGATCAGCGGCGGGCAATCAAGCACGACCGCGCTGAAGGAATCAACGGAAGCGGCACAGTTCGAGAAGGCCGCGTAACGAAACACCCGGGGAGGGTGACGGCGCCGCGTTCGGGGAGAACGCGGCGCCGTTTCCATGCGTGGCATTCGCCGACTCTCAGGCGGCCTGAGCGCCGGGCAGCAGCGGGTCCAGGTCAGCGCGGGCGATCAGGTCGCGGTCATCATGGTTCCAGGGGTGGAAGCCGGGCAGGAAGAAGGCGAGCCAGGGAAAGAAAAGGGTGCGCAGCGCGCCGGGGTTGCCGAACAGGAACCACAGGATGCGGGCATGGGCGCGGGCGCCGGTGATGCCGTCCTGCGCCAGCAGGTCGAGCATGTTGGCGTAGCGGTTTTTCCAGAAGTTGCGGCTGGTCAGCAGCATCAGCAGCGCCTTGACCCGCCAGCGCTTGCCGCGCGACCAATCGCGGGTGGCGTGCAGCCAGGTGTCATAAGCGACGCCCTTGTGTTCGATCTCCTCGATGGCGTGCCAGCGCCAGAGCGCCTGCTGTTCCGGGTCGGCGGCGGCAAAGGCGTGGGGGTCGGACAGCATGCGCTGCGCCATGATGGCGGTGTAATGTTCGAGCGCCATGGTGACGGCGAGGTCGAGGATGGGGGGTCGACCCTTGGTGAGCGCCAGCGACTGCGCCACCCCGGCCTCGATGCGGCTGAGGTCATAGCCCGATTCGACCGCGCGGCGGTTGAAGGCGAGATGTTCGCGGCTGTGGGCCACCTCCTGCGCGACGAAGGCGCGGATTTCGGCGGCAAGTTTTGGGGGCGCATCGTCGCGGAACGCCTTTACCGACTCGACGAAATACGCCTCCCCCAGCGGGAAGGTGGCCGAGAGCGCGTTGTAAAAGGCGGTGGCGACCGGATCGCCGCCCATCCACCAGCGGGCGTGGGCGGTGCCGCGGCCGAAGCGACGGTCGCGCGGGGTGATGGTGAGGTCGGCGGGTGACTTTGTGGTGGCCATGGGTGATAATCCGGTGGTGGACTGACAATGATGTGAATGGACGCTATTGACACAAATGTCAACAGAGAAGCGGCGCTTCACCCAGGAGGAGAGTCGCGCAGCCGCGTTGGAGGCGGCGAGCGGGCTGCTGGTGGAGGCGGGGCCGGCGGCGGTGACGCTGAAGGCGGTGTCGGCCCGCATGGGCCGGACGCATGCCAATCTGCTGCATCATTTCGGCAGCGCGGCAGGGTTGCAGAGTGCGCTGGCGGCGCATCTGGCGGCGCGGGTGTGCGCGGAGATCACCCGCGTGGTGGTGGCGAACCGGGCCAGGGCGCCCGATCCGCGTGCGGTGGTGGACCTGGTGTTCGACGCCTTCGACCGGGAAGGGGCGGGGGCGCTGGCGACCTGGATGATCCTGAACGGCAACGAGAGCGCGCTCAATCCGGTGGTGGCGATGATCCATTCGCTGGTGGACGAACTGGGCGAGGGGCATGACGCGCCGGCGCTGCACCGCGAGACGCTGATGCTGGTGCTGGCGGCGATGGGCGACGCGCTGCTGGGCGCGGCTATGGCGGACGCGCTGGGCCTGCCGCGCGACGCCGCGCGGGTGCTGGCGACGGAGCGGCTGCTGGCCCTGCCGGCGAACATGGCGCGGATGGAAGAGAATACACATGCCGGGTGACCGGGGAGCGTTGGAACGAAAGGAACGATCCGAAGCGCTGCTGCTGCGACTGGATATTCCTATCAATCCGGATTTGCCCATTGTTGAGAATTCGAACGAGATCAGGCTTCGCGACGGCAAGGAGGTGATTCGACGGGCAATGTGCCTGTTTGCAGTTTCCTATGCGGCGCTTGAGAGCGTTGCGGGCGCGCAATCGCTGCTGGAACGGTGGAGTCTGACAGAGCATCTTTCGCCGAAAGAGCGTGCTTTTCTTTCGTCGGCAACGCCATCGCACCATGATCGCGTGCAGTTCAGTTGGCGCTGCGAGGCGATGGTTCCGTTGATGTGGGCGACCGGTCTGATGGAGGAATTGTCGTTCCCGACCGAAGACTTCAATTTCGAGTATCTGTCCGATTTCTGGAAAACCATCCCGCATGGCTTTTGGGAGGGTGTCGGAACGAGGTCGGCTGACGAGATTCTGGATGAGGTCGATTTGATCTATCGCTTGCACTGGGCCGTGCGTGAGGCTCAGCTCTCGGAAATGCCCGTGCCGGGTGGGTTGGATGAGGGGGTGGTGATGGAGCGCCACCATGCGTTGAATTGGTTGATCGGATATGGAGAGTGCGATTGGGATGATGTGACGACAGACACCTGATGGTGATCGGTTTGCCCATGAGCGGTGAAGCTAGGCGTTCTATGGTTAATGGATGTGATAAGGGATCATTTGGAATGTGCAAAAGCAAATGGAAGGACCGATCATCTGATGATTTGTTTGTAACCTGCCCCGATGAATTTGGTGGAGCATGCCAAGTGAGGTCGATTTGAGCGTGGAACTGTCCTGTCATTGCGGGTCGGTGACGCTATGCGTACAACGACGGCCCGACTTCATTCATGAATGCAATTGTTCCCTGTGCATGAAGACAGGGGCCATATGGGGCTATTTTGACCCGCGGGAGGTCAGAGTGAACGGCTCGACGTTGGGATATCGCCGGGCGGACAAGGCGGAACCGGGTGCCATCATCCGGTTCTGCGGAACGTGCGGCGCCACGTCCCATTTCGAGCTGAGCGAAGCCGCGGTTGAGAAATTCGGCAATGCGGTGGTTGGTGTGAACATGCGGCTGGCTGATGAGCGAGAGCTGTCGGGTGTCGAGATGCGCTATCCGGATGGAAGGGCATGGCCGGGCAGCGGCGATTTCGGTTATGTCCGACCCCCGCGCGTCATCGACTGAAGCAGGATTCGAATGATTTCAACCCGATGGCGATGGGCGTGTGTCGTTTGTCGCGGCACATCAGCCCGTCAGGCGTTGTCGGCTACCGCCGCAGCCGGTCCCATTCTTGGAACTCGTGGGCGATGCTGGCTTCGACCAGGGTGTCCCACAGTTCGGCGATGGCGGCGGGGTTGAGGCCGTGGGTTTCGGCATGGGCGCGGGCGTTGGCGATGACCTGGGCCTTGCGTGCTTCGTCGCGCACGGCGGCGCGCGTTGGCTTGATGCGGGCGGCGGCGTCCATCCAGGCGAAGCGTTCGGCGATCAGCGCCACCAGCCGGGCATCGAGCGCGTCGACGCCGGCGCGGACCTCGGCCATGGTGCTGGCCTCGGCGGGCGTGAGCGGCCGGTCGATCACCGCCATTGGCCGGTCTCCATCCAGCGCAGGAAGGGTTTCAGCGGCAGCAGCCAGGCGAGCCCGAGGATCAGCCAGATCGGCAGTTGCAGCAGCACATGCAGGCGCTCGATGGGGGTGAAGAGCATGGCGGCGCCCAGCACATAGGCGAAGAGGTAGAGGCAGAGCAGGATGATGCCGAACGGGCGGCGAAGCTGGGGAACGGGCTCCATGCGCAGCGGGTTAGACTAACGCAGGCAGAACTGGAAGCGCGTTGGTGTCGCAAGCGCATCGAGCGGCTGGTCCCATTGCTCGGCGGCGACGTGGGAGACGCGCTGCATGTCCCAGCCGATGCCGATGGCAAGCACGCCAGGGCCGCTCTGAGCGCGCAACCAGGCAAGCGTGCGGTCCCAATGGCCGGCGCCCTGACCCAGGCGGTTGCCAAAACGATCCGCAGCGATCAGCGGGACGAGGGCAACGTCCGGCCGGACGGGGTGCGCGTCGGCCGGGGGTTCGGGAATGCGCTTGAAGCCGGGGATGAGCTGGTCGCGGCGGCAACGGTGGAAGCTGAGCGGTGCGGTACCGCGCACCTTGGGGAAGGCAAGCGTCATGCCGCGTTCAAGGGCGAGGGCCTCGAGCGGGGCGGTGTCGATCTCGTCCCCCATCGGAGCGTAGCTGGCGAAGACGCCGCGGCGGGGCAGGGCGGGGGCGACCAGGTCGGCCAGCGCCTGTGCCTGTTCGGCGCGTTCGCCGGCGGTCAGCGCGCGGACATAGGCGGCGCAGCGGGCGCGCATGGCGCGGCGGACATCGGCGCGGGGGATCATCTTTGGCCGCCTTTGGCGGAGTCGGCACTGGCCCGCTCCCCCACCCGGCCACCCATAGGATACTGGCGTTGGGTGGGCGGGTGGGGGAGCGGGCCGGTGCCGCCCTGTTTCCGCCGCGCCGAAACAGAAAAGGCTGTGGCGGGACCGCGTGGGCCGTTTGTCGTTGGATCCTCTGACGCCAAGTACGTCAGGTGGGGACCATATGCACCGCACCAGGATGCGGACAGGGACAGCCCCCGTGGATGTGGAATCGCCTCAGGGATACAGTTGACGCGCACCCGGCAGTTCCCGCCATCAAGCAAGGTAAGCGCTTCAGCCATCGGCTTCAAGCTTGTCGGCAAGGGCCTCGAGACGGGCGATGGCGGCGAGCAGGACGGGGTCGTCGGCCGGCGTGGAGGGCGCGCCGCTGCCATTGCGGGCGGAAAAGAGCTCGTCGGTGATCATCAGACCGGCCATCAGCAGCAGCTGGCCTTCGGGTATCGGGCCGAGGCCGGCGGTGAGCGCGTCGGTCTTGCTCGCGATATGCGCGGCGGCGGTGCGGATCTGCGCTTCCTCTCCGTCGCGGCACGTCAGGCGATAGTGGCGGCCGCCGACGCTGACCGAAACCTCAGCCATTGCTGCGGGCGATCAGCCGGTCGAGATCGGCGAGTGCGGCGGTGGCTTCGTGGCGGAGCCGCTGGTGGCGCGCGTCGCGCACGGCAATCGCGCGTTCGATGCGGGCAAGGGCGGCGGCAAGCCGCGCGGCGGGCGCGCCGGATGATGCCTCCGCTGCCGTCATGCACTTCCCCCACAACGCAAAGACTTAAAGGGAATTGATAGGACGGCATCTTGGCGCCCGTCAACCGGCGTTGCGGCGCGGCGATTGATTTTGCCGTCATGGCTTGCAACAGGGAGGCGCCGCGCCGGGGCCTGATTCGGATTTGCGGGCCAGCACAGGGATTTGATGCGCCGATGACAATGACCAACCGCAGCATGGCCAATGCCATCCGCGCGCTTGCCATGGACGCGGTGGAGGCGGCGAACAGCGGCCATCCGGGGATGCCAATGGGCATGGCGGACGCGGCGACCGTGCTGTTCCGGCAATATCTGAAATTCGACGCCAACGCGCCGGACTGGCCGGACCGGGATCGCTTCGTGCTGTCCGCGGGTCATGGCAGCATGTTGATCTACGCCCTGCTGCACCTGACCGGCTATGCGCGGCCGACGATCGACGATATCCGGCGGTTCCGGCAATTGGGGTCGCCCTGTGCCGGGCATCCGGAGAATTTTGAACTGGCGGGCGTGGAGTGCACCACCGGCCCCTTGGGGCAGGGCCTGGCGATGGCCGTGGGCATGGCGATGGCCGAGCGCCACCTGAACGCGGTGCATGGCGATGCGCTGGTCGATCATCGCACCTGGGTGATCGCCGGCGATGGTTGTTTGATGGAGGGCGTGAGCCAGGAGGCGATCGGGATCGCGGGCCATCATCGGCTGGGTCGGCTGAATGTGCTGTGGGATGACAACCGGATCAGCATCGACGGACCGACCTCGCTGTCGACCAGCGAGGATATGGCAGGACGGTTCGCGGCGGCCGGCTGGCATGTGGTGGCGTGCGACGGTCATGATGATGGGGATGTGGCGCGGGCGCTGGCCGAGGCGCGGGATGATGAACGGCCGAGCCTGATCGCGTGCCGGACGACGATCGGTTATGGAGCGCCGACCAAGGCGGGGAGCAAGGACAGCCATGGCGCCGCGCTGGGGGCGGCGGAGATTGCCGCGACGCGCGTGGCGTTGGGCTGGCACAGTGCGCCGTTCGAGATCCCGGACGATATCGCCGCGGCGTGGCGGGCCGTGGGCGCGCGTGGGGCAGGTGAACGCCAGGCTTGGGAAGCGCGCGCGGCGGGTGCCGAAGGTGCGGCGCTGAAGGTGCGGTTCGGCGCGGTGCCGGATGCCGGCCTGATCGACGGGCATGTGGCGGCGCTGCTGACCAATCCGGCGAAGGTGGCGACACGGAAGGCGAGCGAGATGGCGTTGGGGGTGCTGACCGAAGCCGTGCCGGCGATGGTTGGTGGCTCGGCCGATCTGACGGGGTCCAACAACACCAAGACGGCGGCCACGAAACCGTTCAGCGCGCAGGACTATGGCGGGCGCTATGTCTATTGGGGTGTTCGCGAGTTCGGCATGGCGGCGGCCATGAACGGCTTGGCGCTGCATGGCGGGATCATCCCCTATGGCGGCACCTTCCTGGTGTTCAGCGATTACATGCGCAACGCGATCCGCATGTCCGCCTTGCAGCGGGTTGGCGTGGTCTATGTGCTGACGCATGACAGCATCGGTCTGGGCGAGGACGGCCCGACGCACCAGCCGGTCGAGCATCTGATGAGCCTGCGGGCGATGCCGAACCTGGCGGTGTATCGTCCGGCGGACGCTGTGGAGACAGCGGAATGCTGGGCGCTCGCGCTGGCGGACCGGACCCGGCCGAGCGTGCTGGCGCTGAGCCGGCAGAATCTGCCGCAGCTGCGGGTTGATGCCGGGATGCGCTGCGCGACGGGCGGTTACCGGCTGGTGCCGGCGACGGCGCCGCGGCGGGTGGTGCTGGTGGCAACGGGGAGCGAGGTTGCCATCGCGGCCGATACCGCCAAGCTGCTGGAGGCGCAGGGCATCGGGGCCGATGTGGTCAGCCTGCCTTGCTGGGAGCGGCTGATGGCGCAGCCTTGGGCGCTGTTCGCCGATCTGTTCCCAGCCGATGTGCTGAAGGTGAGCATCGAGGCCGGCGCGACGCTGGGATGGGAGCGCATCGTCGGCACCGACGGGATGACCTTCGGCATCGACAGTTTTGGCGCGAGCGCGCCCATCGAGGCACTGTATGAGCATTTCGGGCTGACGCCCGCGAACATCGCCGCAAAAGTCGGCGAGCGGTTGAAGGAGCGAGCATGACGATCAGGGTTGCCATTAATGGCTTTGGGCGCATCGGGCGCAACGTGTTGCGGGCGATTGTCGAGTCCGGCCGCGACGATATCGAGGTGGTGGCGATCAACGATCTCGCCAGCCCGGAGGCGAATGCCCGGTTGCTGAAGCGCGACAGCGTGCACGGACCGTTCGGTGGCAGCGTGAGCGTGGACGGCGATGCGATGGTGGTGAATGGCAAGCGCATCCGCGTGACGGCGGAGCGCGATCCGGCGAAACTGCCGCATGGCGAGATGGGCGTGGACATCGCGCTGGAGTGCACGGGGTTCTTCACCGATGCCGCCAAGGCGGGCGCGCATCTGGCGGCAGGGGCGAAGCGCGTGCTAATCTCCGCGCCGGGGAAGGGTGTGGACCTGACTGTGGTCTATGGCGTGAACCATGACAGGCTGACCGCCGAGCATCGGATCGTGTCGAACGCCAGCTGCACGACGAACTGCCTGGCCCCGGTGGCGAAGGTGCTGCACGAGACTGTAGGGATCGAACGCGGGCTGATGACGACGATTCATGCCTATACCAACGATCAGAAGATCCTGGACCAGATTCACGACGATCCGCGGCGGGCGCGGGCAGCGGCGATGAGCATGATTCCGACGACGACGGGCGCCGCGCGCGCGGTGGGCGAAGTGCTGCCGGAGCTGAAGGGCAAGCTGGACGGCAGCGCGGTGCGGGTGCCGACGCCGAATGTCAGCCTGGTGGACCTGACCTTCGTGCCGGGACGGGCAACGAGCAAGGCGGAGATCAATGCGGCGCTGAAGGCGGCATCGGAGTCCGGTCCGCTGAAGGGCATATTGGATTTTACCGACGAGCCGCTGGTGAGCATCGATCTCAATCATGCGCCGGCGTCGAGCACGGTCGACAGCCTGGAGACGGCGGTGATCGACGGCATGCTGGTGCGCGTGGTGAGCTGGTATGACAATGAATGGGGTTTTTCCAACCGGATGGCCGACACCGCGGTGGCGATGGGCCGATTTCTGTAAACCCCTGCGCCGGGCGCCGGGGTGACACCAAGGCAAAGAGGATAGGGAATGGCTTTCCGGACGCTGGATGAGCTGCCGATGGACTTGCGCGGGCAGCGGGCGCTGGTGCGCGCCGATCTGAACGTGCCGATGGTCGATGGACGGGTGAGCGATGCCACCCGGCTGAGCGCGGCGGTGGCGACGATTGCCACCCTGGCGGACAGGGGCGCGGTGGTGCTGGTGCTGTCGCACTTCGGCCGGCCGAAGGGGGTTGATCCGGCGCTCAGCTTGCGGCCGGTGGTGGCGGCGCTGGGGGAGGTGCTGGGGCGACCCGTGGCGTTCGTGGCCGACTGCGCCGGCGCGGAAGCCGAGGCGGCCGTGGCCGCGATGGCGCCGGGCGATGTGGCTGTGCTGGAGAACACGCGTTTCCACGCCGGCGAGGAGGCCAACGACCCGGCGCTGGTGGCGGCCATGGCGCGGCTGGGGACGCTGTATGTCAACGATGCCTTCAGCGCCGCGCACCGGGCGCATGCTTCCACCGAGGGGCTGGCGCATGTTCTGCCGGCCTATGCCGGGCGCACGATGCAGGCCGAGTTGAGCGCGCTGCAGCGGGCACTGGGGGCGCCCGAACGCCCGGTGGCGGCGGTGGTGGGCGGGGCGAAGGTCTCGTCCAAGCTGGACGTGCTGCGCAACCTGGTGGGGAAGGTCGACCATCTGATCATCGGTGGCGGGATGGCGAACACCTTCCTGGCGGCGCGCGGCGTGGATGTGGGCAAGAGCCTGTGCGAGCATGAGCTGGGCGAGACGGCGCGCGAAATACTGGCGCGCGCCGACGCGGCGGGGTGCACCGTCCACTTGCCCTATGACGTGGTGGTGGCGCGGGCATTCCGGGCGCAGGCGCCCAGCGAGGTGGTGAACATTCACGAGATTCCGGCGGACGCGATGGTGCTGGACATCGGCCCGGACGCTGTGGAGGCGCTGGGTGATGTGCTGAAAACCTGCACCACGCTGGTTTGGAACGGGCCGCTGGGGGCGTTCGAGATCGAGCCGTTCGACCGGGCGACGGTGGCGCTGGCGCGGACGGCGGCGGCACTTACCGAGGACGGCGGCCTGGTGAGCGTGGCGGGGGGTGGCGATACCGTGGCGGCGCTGAACCATGCCGGGGTGGCGGAGGCCTTTACCTTCGTCAGCACCGCGGGTGGGGCGTTCCTGGAATGGATGGAGGGCAAGACGTTGCCGGGGGTGGAGGCGTTGCGACAGGCAGCCTGACACGCTATGTTCAACATGTTGAACGGAGGCGGCGATGTTGGGTTTGCGGCTGGATGCGGCGACGGAAAAGCGTTTGGCGCAGCACGCGGCGGAGACGCGCCGGACGCGGAGTGACATCGCGCGGGTGGCGGTGAGGGAATATCTGGACCGACATAGTGAGGATGCCGAATGGGAAAGGCAGTTGGCGACGCTGCGAAAGGCACGGGAAGCGCGCGCTGAAATCGACACCGGCGGCGATGGGACAAAGGCTTGGTTGCGGTCGCTTGATGCCATGGACGGCGGTTATGATTGGGGTCCGAACGGTCCGCCGGCATGAAGCGCGGTGAGCTCGTCATTGTGCGCGAACCGCACAGTCCGACAAGCAAAGCGCGTCCGTGCGTGATCGTTCAGACCAATCGGGCGCTTCCCGACCGTAGCTATCTGACCATTTGTCCGCTGACCACCCAACTGAGTGACAGTTCGCTGTTCCGTGTTCATGTCCTTCCGTCGGATTCAAATGGCTTGAAGCGACCATCTGATGTCGAAGTGGACCTGATCTATTCCGTGGCGGTGGCCCATATCGGGCCCACGATCGGGATGCTTGACCGATCCACAATGGTGCAGGTGGATGCCGCATTGCGACGTTGGCTGGAACTGTAACGGCGGTTGCCTCTGCCGGGCGGCCCGGCTATCGCCCGCGCCATACATTCGTATGCGGAGCTTTCGATGACCATGACCCCTGCCGTGCGCGCCATTCTTGCCAATTATGAAAGCGACAATCCGGGAACACGCGCCAACCTGGCGCGGATGCTGATGCAGGGCCGGCTGGGCGGCACGGGGAAGATGGTGATCCTGCCGGTGGATCAGGGGTTCGAACATGGGCCGGCGCGCAGCTTTGCCGTCAACCCCGCCGGCTACGACCCGCACTATCATTTCCAGCTGGCGATCGACGCGGGGCTGTCCGCCTATGCCGCGCCGCTCGGGATGCTGGAGGCCGGCGCCGCGACCTTCGCCGGGCAGATCCCTACCATCCTGAAGGTGAACAGCTCGAACAGCTGGGCAACAGGGGTAAACCAGGCGCTGACCGGCGGGGTGGATGACGCACTGCGGCTGGGCTGCTCGGCGATCGGCTTCACCATCTATCCGGGGGCGGACGACTGCTTCGACATGATGGAAGAGATCAAGGAGATGTCGGCCGAGGCGAAGTCGGTAGGCCTGGCGACGGTGATCTGGAGCTATCCGCGCGGCGGCAAGCTGAGCAAGGAAGGCGAGCTGGCGCTGGATGTGGGCGCCTATGCGGCGCATATGGCAGCACTGTTGGGGGCGCATATCATCAAGGTGAAGCTGCCCAGCGATCATATCGAGCAGAAGGACGCGAAGAAGGCGTATGAAGGCTTTGACAGCAGCACCCAGGCGAAGCGGGTGGCGCATGTGGTGCAGAGCTGCTTCAACGGCCGGCGGATCGTGGTGTTCAGTGGCGGCGCGACCAAGGGCGCAGACGCGGTGTATCAGGACGCGCGGGACATTCGTGATGGCGGCGGCAATGGCAGCATCATCGGCCGCAACAGCTTCCAGCGGCCGCGGGACGAGGCGCTGGCGCTGCTGGACAAGATCGTGCGGATCTATCTGGGGCAGGAATAGAATTGGCCGAAACTAAACCCGAACGGCGTTCAAGCCATCAAACGCAGTGGGCAGCGCAGTTTGCGGTAGCGAGTGAGCTGTGCAAACGCGGATATGAAGTTGCTCTAACGATGGGCAATCACCCTACAAAGGATTTAATGGTTTCAAGCCCGAACGGGGTTAATTTTGGCATTGATGTAAAAGGCCTATATAAGAGAAATTACTGGACAGTAAAAAAGAAACCGGACAGAAATGACATATTTTATGTATTGGCATTTATGCCCAACGATGAAAAAAATCGTTTTTTTGTTTTATCGCAAACGGAGGCCAATGAGGGGTTAAACCAAGAATCAATAAGGGCAGCAGCGGCAGCCGAGAAAAGGGGTGTTACCGGTTATCGCGAAAAGTTTCCTGGAATTTCTTGGAGATTTGCCGAAAAATACGAAAACTTCTGGGATAAACTTCCCAAATGAACATCAACGAAACATCATTTGATTTCGAACCCGGCCCGGACTTTGCCGAGCGGTTTCGAGCCGAGCGGCGGCCGGCGTGTCAGCTTTATCTGATCTCGCCGCCGGCATTCGACCTCGCTACGCATTCCGAGGCACTGCGCGCAGCGCTGGGGGCGGGGTCGGTCGCGGCCTATCAGTTGCGGATGAAGGGTGTGGCTGATGCCGATGTTCTCGCGGCGGCGGCGGTGTTGCAACCGATCTGCGCGGCGGCGGAGGTGGCGTTCATCGTCAACGACCGGGCTGATCTTGCCGCGGCCTGTGGCGCCGACGGCGTGCATCTGGGGCAGGGGGATGGCAGCGTGGCGGATGCGCGCGCGCTGCTGGGGCGGGAAGCGCAGATTGGCGTGACCTGCCATGCCAGCCGCGACCTGGCGTTCGAGGCGGGGGAGGCCGGCGCGGATTATGTGGCGTTCGGGGCCTTTTACCCGACGACGACCAAGCCCAGCGAGCACCGGCCGGAGCCGGCGATCCTGAGCTGGTGGACGACGATCAGCCAGCTGCCCTGTGTTGCCATCGGCGGGATCACGCCGGCGAACGCGGCGCCGCTGGTGGCGGCCGGCGCCGATTTCCTGGCGGTCAGCGCGGGCGTGTGGAATGGCGACCCGGCGGCGAATGTGCGGGCGTTCGCGGCGGTGATGGCGGGGTAGCTATTTCTCGCTGACGGCGGTGCGGTCGGCGATGCGGTTGATGACATCCGGCACCAGTCGTTCGGAAAAGCCGGCGAGGAAGGCGAAAATGAACATGCGCAGCAGGTCGGCGCTGCCGCAGAAGCCCATCAGCCGGCCAATGTCTCCCATCTGGGTGGTGGCGGCGAGCGCCGGGCAGTTGTCGACCGCGGGGAAGACGCCGCCCGACAGGCCGAGCGCCGAGGCCATGCCGCTGGCGAACAGGACATAGAGCAACAGCGCGAAGACGCCGGCGGACAGCATGGCGACGTCGATGCCGCGCTGGCCGGTCAGCAGCCCACCGATGGTGAACACGGGGTCGGTGCCCATGACGTTCGAATCAACGGCTTTCTGGAAGCGCTGCGTGACGCTGACGATGGAACCGAGATAGCCGAGCGCGAAGATCACCGAGAGCACGCCGCCGAGCTTCAGGATCGTATCGCCGAGGTCGGTGTGGCCGGCGAAGCCAAAGCCGAGGCGGACGAGCGCGGTGACGACGAAGGCCGCGAACAGGGCGGCCAGCACGCGGCGCACCCGCAGGATGAGCGCGGTCTTCTGCCGGGTGACCGCCATCTCCCGCGCCATGTTCATCATATATTGCGCGTGGATATAGTTCATCAGGCCGATGGTGTCGGCGGTCATCTCGTCCGTCCAGGTGAGCGACAGGGCAACGGGTTGGGTGGACTCGCGGGCGGTCACGGCACCCGGCGCGGCGACGCGGGCGAAGCGTTCGCGGGTTGCCTGGGCGGAGGCGAGCTTGTTGGCGGGGTCGGAAGCGCGGAAATAGGCAAGCTCGACCTGCATCAGCCGTGAAAAGGCGTCGCTGGTGCTGCCGTCGCCCTCGGCGGACGTGATGGCGTCATCGATCTCGGCCGCCATTGCCTCGGCACCGGCGGCGGGCGGGGAGCCGACAAGGCGGGTGCGCAACGCCAGGCCATAGGCGCGGATCACCTGCGAATAGCTGCGCTCGATCTCGTCGGCGTGGATGTCCTTCCAGCCGATGCCGATCAGGATGAAGCCCCAGATGATCTTCAGCGTCGATGCCTGCTCCGCCATGACCGCCGCCTCCCCAAGGGCAGGATGCGACGCCTCGGCGGCTGTGGCAAGCCATTGCGCTGTGCAAGCTATTGCAGGGTGACGCTGTCCTCCGGACCCTGCGCGAAGGTCATCAGCGTGGTCAGCGTGGCGGTCCTGGCTGCGAGCGTGGGGGCCTCGACCAGCGCCTGGCGCTCGACGCTGTCGAACGGGCAGACGGTGGCGAGCGTATTGACCAGCGATTCATCGTCGGCGCTGGAAATCGCCTCCCAGTCGGCGCTGAGGCCCTGATTGTCGAGATAGCTGCGCAGCGTGTCCTCGAGCGCGGCGCGGGCGGTGGCGGCGAGCGGTGCCGGGGGTGACCAGTCGGCGGCGAAGTCCGCATAATCCGGTTGAACCTGGCGATAGGGGGTGGTGACGGACAGCTCGGCGCGCACGCGAAAGCGCATCAGGCCGGTAAGGGCGATCAGGAAACGGCCGTCACCGGTTTCCGAAAATTGCGTGATGCGGCCGACGCCACCAATGCCGAACAGGTCCGGCCGCTCGCCGCGCCAGTCGCCGCGCGGCTGCACGATGCCGATGATCCGGTCGCCGGCCATGGCATCGCGCACCATGGCGAGGTAGCGCGGTTCGAAGATATTGAGCGGCAGCAGCGCGCGCGGCAGCAGGATCGCCCCGCCCAGGGGAAACACCGGCAGCGTCGCGGGCAGGTCGGCGGCGCTGCTGGGGGGCGTCATGCGAACAGGATCGCCGAGAGTTTGCGGCGGGTGGCGACCGTCCAGGGATCGCCCATGCCCACAGCCTCGAACAATTGCAGCAGTTTGGCGCGCGCGGCGCCCTCGTTCCAGCCACGGTCGGCGGCGATGCTGGCGAGCAGATGGTCGGCGGCGGCGTCGTTCTGCCCCTTTGCCATCAGGGCGGTGGCAAGATCGAGCCGGGCCTGGTGGTTGGCGGGGTCCGCGGCGACAGCGGCCTGGAGCGTCGCGGTTTCCGAATCGGGAACGGCGGTCTCTGCGAGCGCCAGCGCGGCGCGCGCCTGGTTGACGGCGGCATCCTTGCTGTCCGTGGGAAGGGTGGCAAGCGTTGAGCGGGCCGCGTCCACATGGCCCAGCGCCAGCAGCGCACGGGCATAGCCGGCGACGATATCGGCGCGGTCCGGCAGTTCCTGGACAAGAGCGCCGAAGGCTTCTGCGGCGAGTTCGGCATCCCCGGCGGCGAGGGCCTCGCTGGCGGCGGCGACCATGGCTTCGAGGTCGGCCTGCGCATCGGTGGGGGGGAGGGTGCTGAGCAGCTTTTGGATAAAGGCGATGACGTCTTTTTCCGAGCGGGCACCGGCAAAGCCGTCGACCGGCTGGCCACGCACGAAGGCATAGACGGTGGGGACCGACTGGATGCGGAATTGCTCGGCGAGCAGGCGGTTCTGGTCAATATCGACGACCACCTGCGACAGGCGGGGATCGCCGGCAGCGGCGATGGCGCGATCGATGATGGGGGCGAGCGTCTTGCAGGGACCGCACCATTCGGCGGTAAAGCGGACGAGGACGATGCCGGTCATGGATTTTTCGACCACGTCGCGGCGGAAGGCTTCGATCGAGGCGCGTTCGGCGGGACTGATGGAAAGGCTGGCCACTGGCGATGCTCCGTTTGTCGCGCGCCGATATGGGGCAGGCTGAAAGGAATGGAAAGGGCTTGCCTTTGTCGGGCGGCTTGGTTAGTGCCGCGCTTCCGGCGACGGATGCGGGCGTAGCTCAGGGGTAGAGCGCAACCTTGCCAAGGTTGAAGTCGAGGGTTCGAATCCCTTCGCCCGCTCCAGTGCGCCAGCGTGCGCTGTTTACGCCAAGCGACGCTTCCGGCAAAGCTGGGAAAGGGCGTGGAAGCATCTAGGAAGCCGTTGCAAGGGTTGCGATCGCCTGAAGACGAACAGGGGACGAAAACTAACCCATGAATTGCAGCAGGTTAGGCTGAACGATCTTCTGTGAAGCATTGATCTGCTCACGCGCGGAAATGCTTCCTATGTGCTTTCCGCTGCCAAAATGCTGCACCGTCTTGATGGTTTGCAAAGAGGGGCAGATGTCTCGCGGTCGGCAAGACGCCCGACCGGCTGTCGAGAAGCGACCAGATGGTCTCGCCGGCGCCTATTGGAAGCGAACTGGTTGCTCGACGCCCCGCCCTCTGTCGCCCGGACATGTCGGAATGCTGCGCCAGCACCGTGCGACGTTGTGGCTGTGCGAATCTGTGATAGCAAGCAGGCATGAACTCGGAACAGGTTTTAGTTGTTAAGCGTTTCATGCGTTGGGTGACGAAAGCTACTGGCGACATTCCCGCTTTCAGCGACATCGAACCGATCCGCTCCGAGCTGTTCGGGCTTGAGCGTCTTGCCGATCATGCGCGATCGCTTGCCCGTGAACGGCGGCAAGAACGGATGGCGCCGGCGTCGACCACCTTACTCGATCGTCTCAACGCCAATGCCCGCTCGCTTGCCGCCTGCTATGCGGCGACCGTGAAAATGACGGCTCAGGGCAGACCCATCGCACCCGCCGCAGAATGGCTGATCGACAATTTCCACTTGGTCGAAAAGCAGATCCGGAAAATCCGTGACGACATGCCGCCCGATTATTATCGCCAGCTTCCCAAGGTAGCGAACGGGCCGTTGGCGACGTTGCCACGGGCCTTCGAACTGGCGTGGGCTTATGTGGCGCACAGTGACAGCCATTTCGAGCGCGATCGCTTCCAGCATTTTGTCGCTGCATATCAGCGCTCCTATGCGCTCACCATCGGCGAGCTGTGGGCGATGGCGATCATGCTGCAGCTGGTGCTGGTCGAGAATCTCCGGCGGCTGGCCGACGAGGGAATCGCGGACGAGCGCGAGCGGCAGGAAGCCGACAACCTGGCAATCGAGGTGCTTGCCGCACCAGACCCGGCGCGGGCGGTAGCGCGGCTTTCAGCCTCGATCAGCGAAGTGCGGCCCATCCTTCACTCGCAGCTCGCCCTTCGCCTGCGTTTCGACGACCCGCTTGCGGTCGAAAGCCGCCGCTGGCTGGATCAGCACGCGCAGGCAGCCGGGACGTCGCTCGCGGCGCTCGATGCCCAGGCACAACAGCGCTTCGTGGCCGCGACCACGTCGGTTCGCAATGTAATCATGTCCATCCGGATGGTCGCCGAGGCGGATTGGGGCGCCTTTGTCGAGGCGGTCAGCCTGTCCGACCGCCTGCTGGCCGCGGGCAGCGATTTCGCCGCCATGGATTTCGCGACCCGCAATCTTTACCGCAACGCAATCGAGGAACTGGCGCGCGGATCGGACTGTAGCGAAGATCGGGTTGCCGAAATTGCACTGAAGCTGAGCGCACAGGACGCCAGCCGCAACCGCAGCGATCGCGATCCGGGCTATTGGCTGCTGCGCGATGGCCGGGCTGCGCTGGAAGCCGAGATCGGGTTCGTGCCGGGGCTTACGGCCAGACTGCAGCGTTTGCTCCGGCAGGGCAGACTTGGCCTGTATATCGGGCTGATCGCTCTGCTTGCAGTGGTGACGCTCAGCATCGTCTTTGCCCTGACGGGGGCGGCCGAAACGCATTGGGCGTTCGGCCTGTTGTTGCTCGGCGTGGGAGCCGTGATCACGCTCGAGACGTCCACGGCGCTGGTCAATCGCGCCTATGCGATGATCCTGCCGCCGCAGCTGGTGCCCGCGATGGCGCTTGAGGGCGGGATTCCGCCGGAGCTTCGCACGCTTGTCGTCGTGCCGGTGCTGATCGGGGACGCAGCCCAGCTGAAGGCTGCGATCACCGACCTTGAGGTGCTGCACCTGGGTGCCCGGGAACCCGAGGTCTTCTATGCCCTGCTGTCGGATTTCGCCGATGCGGCCTCCGAGCATCTGGCCGGCGAGGATGCGTTGCTGACGCTCGCCGGCGAGCAGCTATCTGCGATCAATGCACGGCATGCCGGGACCGGCGACACGCCCCGCTTTTTTCTGCTCCATCGCCGACGGCTCTGGAATGCGCGTGAGGGCGTGTGGATGGGGTGGGAGCGCAAGCGTGGCAAGCTGGAGGAACTGAACCGATTGCTGCGCGGCGGCGAGGGCACCAGTTACGAGCGGGATGGCGCCCCCCCTGCTGTCCCGGCCGGTGTCCGTTATGTTGTCACGCTGGACCAGGACACGCGGCTTCCCCCCGGCACCATCCGACGGCTGGTCGGCAAGATGGCCCATCCGGTAAACCGGCCACGCTTCGACATTGCGCTGCGGCGGGTGGTGGGCGGCCATGGGGTGATGCAGCCGCGCGTCACGACGGCGCTGCCATTGGGCCGCGGCCAGTCCGTTTTCGAGCGGTTGACGGGCGGACCCGCGGGAACGGACCCCTATGCCGCGGCCGCATCCGATCTCTATCAGGATCTGCTGGGCGAAGGGTCGTTCACCGGCAAGGGCATCTACGAAGTCGACAGTTTCATGGCGGCCCTCCATGGGCGGGTGCCGGAAAACCGGCTGCTCAGCCACGATCTGTTCGAAGGCAGTTTTGCCCGCGCGGCGCTCGTCTCGGACATCGAGGTCGTGGAGGATGTGCCTGTCCGCTACGATGCAGCCGCGCGGCGCATGCACCGATGGGTGCGGGGGGACTGGCAGCTCCTCCCCTGGCTGCTTGCGCACGGCAAGGGCGGAGTGCCCTTCGAAGGCCGCGCCAAGATGCTCGACAATCTGCGCCGGTCGGTCGTGGCGCCCGCCGCGTTCACGGCGCTGGTGGCCGGCTGGTTCCTGCCGCCGTTCGCCGCGGCGCCCTGGATGCTGGCGATCCTTGTGCTGATGGCGGTGTCTCCGATGCTCGGCGTGCCGTCGCTGCTGTTGGCGGCCATCCCCCGCAACGTTCCGCTTCGCCTTCACCTGCGCGATGTCGCCGAGGATGTGGCGCTGGCGCTTGCGTCCGGCGCGCTGATGCTGCTGACGCTGGCCGACCAGGCGGTGCGGATGGTCGATGCCATCGTCCGGACGCTGTGGCGCCTTGCCGTGAGCGGCCGACACCTCCTGGAATGGCAGACGGCGGCGCAGGCCGCGCGTGCGCCGGCGCCGACGGGGCCGGCGCTTGCACGATGGATGGCGACCTCCCTGCTGCTGGTGGCGACGCTTGCCGGACTTGCGCTTTGGCTCGGCGCCAGGCCGTGGCTCGTTCTGCCGCTTGCGCTGCTGTGGCTCTCGGCGCCGCTGGTGCTCGCCATGCTCGGTCGGCCGGCGCCGCTTGCCTCGGCAGCGCGGCTGTCCCCCGGCGATCGCGCGGCGCTGGAGGAGATCGCGCGCGAAAGCTGGGGCTATTTCGCAACCTATGCCACTGCCGAGCACAATCACCTGCCGCCCGACAATGTCCAGTTCGAGCCTGTGCTGAAGGTGGCCGACCGCACCTCGCCGACCAACATCGGCCTTTACCTGCTTGCCGTCGCGACCGCGCACGACCGCGGCTGGATCGACCGATCGGAAGCGCTCGAGCGTCTGGGCGGCACCTTTGACACGCTGGCCCGCATGACCCGCCATCGCGGGCATCTCTTCAACTGGTACGACACGCGCAGCCTGCAGGTGCTGGAGCCGCCTTATGTCTCCACCGTCGACAGCGGCAATTTCGCTGGTCACCTGATTGCGCTCGCCAATCTGCTCGATGCCTGGGACGCGCCGGAGGCAGCCCGGCTTGCAGCGCATGCGCGCGCCGAAGTTGCTGGCATGCCCTTCGACTTCCTGGTCGATCCCGAGCGCCGCTTGTTGTCGATCGGCTGGTCCGTGACCGACAGCCGGCGCGATGAGAGTTGTTATGATCTGCTCGCCTCGGAAGCGCGGCTGGCGAGCCTTGTTGCCATCGCGCGGGGGGACATTTCGGCAAAGCACTGGGCTCGTCTTGGGCGCAGCGCCACGCGGGTCGGTCGCTTTTCGGTCCTGATTTCCTGGTCGGGATCGATGTTCGAATATCTGATGCCCTCGCTGGTGATGCGTGCGGCCGATTGCAGCCTGCTCGAACGGTCCAACCGCGCCATGCTGACCTTGCAGCGCGCCCATGGCGAGGCGGGCCAGATCCCTTGGGGGGTATCGGAATCGGGGTTCAATGCGCGCGATCGCGAGCTGAACTATCAGTATGGCCCGTTCGGGGTTCCGGGACTTGGGCTGAAGCGCGGCCTTTCGGGCAATCTGGTGATTGCGCCCTATGCAACCGCGCTGGCCGCAATGGTCGACGCGCGCGCCGCACTTGCCAACTTCGAGGCGCTGGAGCGGCTCGGCGCGCGGGGCACCCACGGCTTCTACGAGGCGCTGGACTTCACGCCACAGCGGCTCGCCGAAGGCCAGCGCTTCGCGATCGTCCGCAGCCATATGGCGCACCACCAGGGCATGGCGATGCTCGCGCTGGTGAATGTGCTCGACGGGGCTCGGCTGCGCGACGCCTTCCACGCCGAGCCGATGGTTGCGGCTGTGGACCTGCTGCTGCAGGAGCGCCCGCCCCGCGGAGTGGGCACCTTCGAGCCTCGCGAGGAAGAGCGCAGCCATGCCTATCGCAGCCTGGCGCCGCAATCCCCCACCGTCCGCCGCTACGGGCCGCATCCCGGACGGTATCCGGCGCTCCACCTGCTGGCGTCCGGCAGCTACGGGCTCATCGTGACCGACTCGGGCGGCGGCACCAGCAGCTGGCGCGGGCTCGCGCTCAATCGCTGGCGACCGGATCCTGTGGTCACCGGCCACGGGCAGTTTCTCTACTGTGTCGATCACACCGCCGGGCTCACCTGGTCCGCCACCCGCGCGCCGCTGGGCGCCGACGAAGCAACAGGCTACTCGGCGCAGTTCGGAGACGGGCGCGCCGAGTTTCATCGCCGCGACGGCCGCATCTCGACCTCGACCGACATTCTGGTCGCACCGGATGGCGAGGGCGAGGTCCGGCGCGTGACCCTGTCAAGCCAGTCCTCGCGCGCGCACGCCGTCGATGTTGCATCCTTCATGGAGCTGGCAATGGCCCAGCCGGGCGCCGATCTCGCGCACCCGGCCTTCTCGAAGCTGTTCATCGAAACCGAGGTTCGGCCCGGGCCGGTGCTGATCGCCCGCCGCCGCCCGAGATCGCCCGACGAGCCACCGGTTCACATGGCCCATTTCGCCGTTGTGGAAGGTGCGGTCCGCGAACCGGCGGACTGGGACACGGATCGCGGCAGCATCATCGGTCGCGGGCGCGGCATTGCCAATCCTGCGATGCTGGACGACCCGATGGCGGGCAATGCGGGCACCGTGATCGATCCGGCCTTTGCGCTCAGGGTGCGGCTGACGGTGCCGCCTGGTGGCCGCGTACGCGTGGCCTTCTGGACAGTCGTGGCGCCCGATCCCGCGACGCTTGACGAGATTATCGACCGCCACGCCAGCCCTGATGCCTTCGATCGCGCCGAAGTTGCCGCCTGGACTCGCGTGCAGGTCGAACGCCGCTATCTGGGCCTCGATACCGGCGAACGGGCCGATTTCCAGCGCCTGGCCCGTCATGTGCTGTTCGGCGGCCATCTGGCGCCGGACGCGGCGCTGGTCGAAGCTCATGCGGGGCCGCAATCGTCGCTATGGGTGCACGGTATTTCCGGGGACCGCCCGATCCTTCTCGTCCGCCTCGATGACCCCCGCGATCTGCCTGTGGCGGCCGAACTGCTGCGGGCGTTCGAGTTTTTCCGTGGCCGGTTGTTCGACGTGGATCTGGTCATCCTGAACGAGCGCCGCGCCTCGTACATCCAGGATCTTCAGGCTGCGATCGACGCGGCGGTCGCTGCCACCATCGGCCGGATGGGAGGCAGCCATGGCCGGCTCTTTGCGCTCAGAGGCGATCTGATGTCCGAAGAGCAGCGGCTGCAGCTTGTCGCGGCCGCCAGGGTCGACATCGACGCCCGGCGCGGGCGGCTGCGTCGCCAGCTCGACGGGCGGTCAGCCGCCGCGCCACGCCCGGTCGCACCGCTCCCACCTGCGGCGCCCCAACGGCCCGGACGCGCTGCGGCCGCACCACCGCCGGAATCGGCGCTCCTGCTGTTCAATGGAATCGGGGGCTTCGCGCCCGATGGCCAGTCCTATGTGATTGCGGGCAGGACGCCCGCCCCGTGGCTCAATGTACTCGCGAATCCCCATTTCGGCTGTCATGTATCCGCCGACGCGACTGGCGCCATCTGGGCCGGCAACGCCCGCGAGAACCAGCTGACGCCCTGGTCGAACGATCCCGTCGGGGACCCAGGCGGCGACACGCTCTATCTCCGCGACGCTGCCTCGCGTTTGACCTGGTCGGCTTCCGCATGGCCCTGCGGCGCTCCGGGTGGGCGCACCACGGTCCACGGTTTCGGTTTCACGCGCCAGCTGCTGAGCGCGCACGACATCGACACGGACCTGCTGCTGTTCGTTCCGCCGGACGATCCTGTCCGGATCGCGCGGCTGACACTGCGCAACACCGGCACCCGCACCCGCATGCTCGACGTGACGGGCTATGCAGAATGGGTACTGGGACCGAACCGGACCAAAACCGCGCGGCACCTGGTCACGTCGATCTGCCCGGAGACCGGCGCCATCCTGGCGCGCAACCCGTTTGCGACGGAGAATTCGGGCCAGGTTGCTTTCGCGGACCTTGGCGGGGCGCAGACCAGTTTCACCGCCGATCGCACCAGCTTCCTGGGGCCCGACGGAGACCCTTCCCGCCCGGCGGCGCTAGCCAGCCCCGGACCGCTTTCCGGCGGGATCGGTGCCGGCCTGGACCCCTGTGCCGCCCTGCAGGGGCGCGTCGTGCTTGCGCCAGGCCAGTCCGCGGAGCTGCTGTGGCTGATCGGCACCGCGTCCGACGGAGCAGAGGTCAGCCGCATCGTGCGCCGCTGGCGTGATGCCGATCTTGACGCGGCGCTTGCTGCCACCCGGGCCCAATGGAACGACATCCTGGGGCAGGTGCAGGTGGAGACGCCAGATCCGGCCTTCAACTTGATGATGAACGGCTGGCTGCTGCACCAGGTGGTTGCGGGACGCTTGTGGGGCCGGGCCGGCTTTTACCAGGCCAGCGGCGCCTATGGTTTCCGCGACCAGCTGCAGGACGGCGGCGCCCTGCTGCTGGCGCGACCGGATATGGCGCGCCCGCACCTGCTGCGGGCAGCCGGACGGCAGTTTCCGGAGGGCGATGTGCAGCATTGGTGGCTGCCGGAAAGCGGCCGGGGCGTGCGCACCCGCATTTCCGACGATACCGGATGGCTGGCGCTGTCGGTCGCGGACTATGTTGATGCGACAGGCGACGCCACGCTGCTGGACGAGCCACTGCCCTTCCTGACCGGGCCGACGCTGGAACCCGGGATCCACGACAGCTTCTTTCTGCCGGGAACGAGCACGGAACAGGCGCCGCTGTTCGAGCATTGCGCCCGTGCGCTTGATCGGGCGCTGTCGCTGATCGGCGACAACGGGCTGCCGCTGATCGGCACCGGCGATTGGAACGATGGGATGAACCGCGTCGGCGAGCATGGCCGGGGCACGAGTGTGTGGCTGGCGTGGCACCTGATCCATGCGGTCGACCGCTTCGCCCCGCTCGCCGATGCGCGCGCGCCCGAAAAGGCGGCCGACTGGCGCGACCGCACGGCCCGAATCCGCGAAGCGGTCGCAAGAGAGGCCTGGGACGGCGAATGGTACCGGCGCGCCACCTACGACGATGGCAGCTGGCTCGGGACCCGGGAGTCCGCCGAATGCCGTATCGATGCAATCGCGCAGAGCTGGGCGGTGATCTCGGGCGCTGCCGCACCGGAGCGCGCGCGCGCTGCCATGGCGTCGCTGGATCGCCATCTCGTGGACCGCGACGCCGGGATCCTGCGCCTGTTCGCGCCGCCATTCGATCGGGGAGCCCGCGATCCGGGCTATATCAAGGGTTATCCCCCCGGTTTGCGCGAAAATGGCGGCCAGTACAGCCACGGCGCCATGTGGGCGATCATCGCCAAGGCGACCTTGGGTGACATCGATGGCGCCCTCGCGCTGTTCGATCTTGTGAACCCGGTGAACCATGCGCTGACCCCGGAAGCGGCGGCGCGCTATCGGGTCGAGCCTTATGCTGTTGCGGCCGACATCTATTCGGTGGAACCGCATGTAGGACGCGGCGGCTGGACCTGGTACACTGGCGCGGCCGGGTGGATGTATCGCGCCGGGATCGGTTCGATCATCGGGCTGTCCCGATCCGGGCACCAATTCCAGCTCAGGCCGGCACTGCCCTCCGGCTGGGACAGGATCGGAATCGTCATGCGGTCGGCCGGGGGCGGGCATCGGATCACTGTGCAACGGGTGCCTGGCTTGCGCACGCAGCGGGCGACGCGAAACGGGGAGACACTGGAAGCCGCAGGCGGCGCGTTTCGGTGGAGCATGGAGGCCGGGCAACATGAAATCATTGTCAACCTGCCCGGCGCGCCCTGAAGACGGCGGATTACGTCTCGCACGAACCTGGCGGATTACCGCCTCAATCATCTTCTCACCGCTTATTGGCTGCGCAAATTGATGTATCGCCGGGTGCGGAAGCACGGGTTGCCCATGTGGGAAGCATATAGGAAGCCATTGAAAGCAAGCCGTGGCGAAGCGGATCGTACCATGGCGCAGGCCAAGCCGCTGTAAAAAAGAGAGAAGAAATGCTCTGGCGTAAGTTCGGCTACCGCCATCCATGCCTTGCCAAGGTTGAAGTCGAGGGTTCGAATCGCTTCATCCGCTCCAGTTTCTCTTGGAATATCAAGGAATTGGAAGTCGCGGCAGCGCAATCGAGCCATTACTTGGCGCGATCGGGGTGGTCGCGTAATGGCGACGTAATGTCTCGGGAGCGTATTTTGGCGTAGAATGTCGCATTTTGTCGCCTTGCAACGCCCACGCTGCAGCAAGAATGGTTTTGATCTTTGCGGATCCGGGATTGAATGAGGCGGCTGGCGCTAAGGCGCTAGCATCAGATCTCTCGTCAGAATTGCCCTGATGGGCATGCCGGCACGCACCGTGATTGTCGGCCTTCGAGACAATTCGCGCTCGACGATCTGCCTGCCCGTGCGGCTGATGCTGTCGGATGCACCGTCGCGGAGGGCGCGGGCGATGTCGCTTTCGTCTCCGGAAGTGCCGGACTGGGCGCCGATGCTGAGAATGGTCGAGATCAGGGCGGCCTTTGCGGTCCTGCCCCAGTGATTGTCGACCTTGTCGCTCAGGCCGGGCTGACCTGTCGCGTCGGCGGCGGGCATGCGGCCTAGATCGATGGACCGGCCGTCGGGCAGTAGAAGCCGGGTCCAGACCAGGAGCAGCCGGGTCTGGCCGGCGGCCAGTTCGCTGTCGTAGGTGCCGATCAGACGGGCACCTTGCGGGATCAGGATCTTCGAGTACCTGAAGCTGTCCTGGACAGGCTCGGTAACCTGCGCGATAACAAGACCGGGCAGATCCGACTGGATGCCGGTGACCAGGGCCGCCGGAATAATGGTTCCGGCGCGCAAGATGTTCCGGCCGGCGGATGGCAGAGTGCTGGGTGGCCCGCTGGCCAAGGCCACGAATGGTTCCGGCTGGGTTTTCTCAGCCGAACCTGCCTCACCTGATCCGCGTGGCTCATTCGTCGTCATTGATGGCGCATCAGCCGCCGGTGGCGATGCAGCGCTGCCGCTTCCAAAGAAGAGGCCGGAGGTTCTGGCCGCGATCCGTGCCTGTTGTTCCGGGGTCTGACCTGCCGGACGCAAGTATGGCGGCGCGCCATCGTTCGAATAGGGTCCCAGCCAGTGCGGCGCCTCCGACGGCAAGCCCGGTACCGACGGCCGCGCCGGCACCCAGTTGCGGGCCGCCTGCAACGATGCCGTTGGCAATGCCCGGGCCGAAGATGCCAAGCGCCAGCAGGGATAGCGACGCCAGCACGACGGCCGAGGCCTCGTCGATTGTCGGCACCGGCCCGGCAAACGCACCGGTGAACTCGCTGAACAGCGTCGAGCCGATACCGACGATGACCGCCAGCACCAGCACCTTGATCCCCGACGAGATGACATTGCCCAGCACCCGCTCGGCCATGAAGGCGGTCTTGCCGAACAGGCCGAACGGCACGAGCACGAACCCGGCGAGCGTCGTCAGTTTGAACTCGATCAGCGCCACGAACAGCTGGATGGCCAGCACGAAGAACGACAGCAGGATCACCGCCCACGCGGTCAGCAGGATGGCGATCTGGGCGAAGTTGTCGAAGAAGGAGGCGAAGCCCATCAGCTCGCCGACCGCGTCGAGGATGGGACGCCCGGCCTCCAGCCCGACCTCCGCGATCCGGCCCGGCCGCAGGAAGTCCGCCATCGCCATCGGCGTGCCGGACGCCATCAGCCCGAGCCCGGCGAAGCTCTCGAACACGATCCTCGCCAGCATGTTCCAGTTGCCGATGACATAGGCGAACACGCCGACGAAAAGCGTCTTCTTGACCAGCCGGGCAATGATGTCCTCATCGGCCCCCCAGACCCAGAACAGGGCTGCGAGCGTGACATCGATGACGATGAGCGTCGCCGCGAGCCACGCGACCTCGCCCCCCACCAGCCCGAACCCGCTGTCGATGTAGCGGGTGAAGGTGTCGAGGAACCGGTCGATGACGCCGATGTCCTGCATGGCTCAATCCCGGAACATGGTGATGGGGGTGGGGACGTAGCCGCGGCCGGCCTTCAGGAACCGACGGTTCTGCTCGCGCGCTTGATCCTGTGCCGCGACCCGCTGCGCCTCGGCAAGCACCTGCGCGCGGCCAAGCGCCGTCATGGTGGCGGTGAGGTCAGCACCCTCCGCCAGTCGACGCTCATCGATATGATCGTCCGCCAGCCGTTCGACGTGGTGATCGAGCGCATGGAGGCAGGCGGTGGCCATTATGCCTGCCTGCCTGCCTGCCGTATCGCCCCGCCAAGCATATGCTTGCAGCGCTGCGCGGACTGAATGAAGCCATCCGCTCTCATGAGCACCACGCCGAAGGGCGCGCCCAGTCCCTTGGTGAAGTCCAGCCAGAGCGAATCGGATAGCGCGCCGTAATCCGAGGCTGGCGTCTGCAATGGCTGCATTCAGAAGCCGTGCGCCGTCGATATGAACGCCCAGTCTTCGTTCCAACACCAGCTGCCGAATGTGGCGGAGCAGCGCCAGCGGCCAAACCGCACCGCCGCCCATGTCTGTTGTTTGCTCGACCCAGATCAGCCTGGGGCGCGGTGCATTACGCCGCGCCGGACGCAGCGCGCCCTCGAGGGTAGCAAGGTTGAACAATCCCCGACTGCCGGCAAGTGGCGTGGTCATCAGGCAGCCCAGGCCCGCTGCTCCGCCCGTTTCGAAGTGAAAAGATGGCTGGATCTTTCGGCCAGGATTTCATCGCCACGCTGGCAACGGACCATTACCCCAATTACATTGACCATCGTGCCCGATGGCAGGAAAAGCGCCGCCTCCTTGTCGAGCATCGTGACGACTCGGCTGGTCAGTGCCGTGACGGCCGGATCTTATCCGGTTGCTCGTTTCCTACCTCGCAGCCGCCGTTGCGGCACGCACGCCAAGGCTGGACGTGTCATGGAATCGGAATAAAGGTCGATGCGCCGGTGCGATGTCATGAGCGCGTCCGGTAGAGCCGTTCCGCCGCCTCGGCCGAGACATAGCCGTCGCGCAGGTCCCGCGCGATGGCCTCCGGCGACCGCGCCTCGGGGGGGCCGAAACCGCCGCCACCCGGCAACTCCAGGATCAAGCGATCACCGGGAGGGATGTCAAATCTGCCCTTGCCGCCGACCGGACGTCCTGATGCCAGCCTGACCCTGCCCGCGCGCCCGTCCATGCCGCCCTCCCGGCCCCTGGGCGGATGATCGATCCGGTCGAACATGGCGTTGAGCAGCAGCGGTGTTTCGCCGATGCCCTCGATCTCGATCACCTGGCCCAATCCGCCACGCTGCCGCCCGGGGCCGCCGCTGTCCGGCAGCAGCTCCTTGCGGCGGACAAGGATGGGGGCCGATGCCTCGACCGCTTCGACCGGCATCGTCCTCACGCCGGAGGGAAAAGCGGTCGCATTCCACCCATCGCGATCGGATTGGGCACCGGCCCCGCCCGCATTGAAGGTGACCGTCGCAAAATGGCGCCCGTCCGGCCCACGCCCGCGCAGGCTGGGATTCCAGATGAGCCCGGCCCCCTCGGCCGGCACCGGCAGGAGCGCGCCGAGTGCGCCGAGAACAAGATCGGGAAGCATCTGGCCGATCATATGCCGCGCGGAGACCGCCGCGGGCCGCCGGGCGTTCAGGATCGATCCTTCGGGTGCGCGCACCTCAATCGGGGCAAGGCTGCCATGGTTGCAGGGAATGTCGGGGTTGATCAGGCAATTCACGCCGAACACGGCATAGGCCGTGGTATAGTTGAGAACGACATTGACACCACGCCGCGAAACATCCGGGCTCCCCGCGAAATCGAGCGTCATGCGTGACCCGGCGATGGTGATCGTCACCGGGAGCACGAGCCCGTCCCCGGTTCCATCGAGCGCGAGGCTGTTGCGATAGATCCCGTCGGGAAGCGCCATGATCCGCGCCTCGACCGTGTCGCGCGTGCGATCGATGATAGCATCCGAAACACCCTCGAGATCCGCAAGGCCGAACTCCTCGAGCAGTGCCATCGTCCGCCGGATGGCAACGGCGTTTCCGGCGATCGAGGAATGGAGGTCGCCAACCACCTGATCCGATTCGCGCACATTGGCACGGATGACCGCCATCAACAGCGGATCGACGATGCCGGCGCGTGCCAGTTTGCAGACCGGAATGCACAATCCTTCCTCATGCACATCGCTTGCGTCCGCGCCGAATCCCAGCCCGCCGATATCGACGACATGCACCGTGTTGGCGACGGCGCCCACGGCGCGCCCCCGGTGAAAGATCGGGCTGACGATCGTGAAATCGTGGAGATGGCCCGAGCAGATCCAGGGATCGTTGCTGACCAGGACATCGCCAGGTTCAAGGCTGTCGAGCGGAAACAGGCGGAGAAAATGCTCGACGGCCAAGGCCATGGAATTGACGTGGCCGGGCGTGCCGGTGACGGCTTGCGCCACCATGCGCCCGCGTCGGTCGAACAAGCCCGCCGACAGGTCGCCGGCCTCCCGCGTCGTGTTTGAAAAGGCGGTGCGGATCAGGGTTTGCGCCTGATCCTCCAGGATCGCGATCAGCCGCTGCCAGACAAGATCGACCGTCACCCGACCCGGAACCACGATGTCGCTCATGCCCAGGTCTCCCGCGAGATGCGAATATAGCCCCAGCCATCGATGGTGAAGCGATAGCCGGGGTTCACGACCGTGGTGGTTTCCGCCTCGGTGATGATCGCCGGGCCAGAGGCGGTGGCACCGGGTGCCAGCGTTTCGCGGCTGTATTCCGGCCATGTCGCCCAGCATTCGTCGCGCCCGTCATAAATGCGGCGCGCGGCGTCGGCGATGGCTGCGTCGGGCGTGGTCGCTCGTGGCGCGGCGGCGCGGGTGTCGTCCCGGTGCCGCACCCGAACCACCCAAGAGGTTACTTCTGCCGGACTGTCGGCCAGCGCCTGGCCATGCAGCCTCTGATAGGCGGAATCGAATGCGGCGCGCAGCCGCTCGGCGAAATCGCTGTCGTCCGGGTGTCCGGGAAGCGCCACGGCAATCTCGTGCCCCTGGCCCCGGTAGCGCATGTAAGCGGTGCGTTCGACCGCCAGGTCGGGTTCGCCGCGCACCACCGAGCGCACGATTGTGGCCGCAGCGGCTTCCATTTCCGCCAATGCCGCGCGAACGGGCTCGATGCGCGCCCCAGGCAACAGCAGCCGTGCCGTGCGCACGATCTCGAAAGCCAGCGGTGCCCTGAGGAACCCCAGCGCCGAGCCGACGCCCGCGCCCGCGGGAATGATGATTTCCCGAATGCCGAGTTTCTCGGCGAAGCGCACCGCCTGCAACGGCGCGCCGCCACCGAAGGCGATCAGCGTTCGCGCCTCGACATCCACCCCGATCTCGGCGGCATGAACCCGGGCCGCCGATGCCATGGTTTCCGCCACCGTCTCGATGACGGCATAGGCGGCAGCTTCGGGAGACAGGCCGGCCGGACCGGCGACGTCGGTGATGATGGCTTGCGCGGCCGCTGCGCGGTCCAGCGGCATCGTGCCGCCCGCGAAGCTGTCGGCGTCAAGCTTGCCCAGCAAAAGGTCACAATCGCTGACGGTCGCTTGAACGCCGCCACGCCCATAGCAGGCAGGCCCGGGTTCCGATCCCGCGCTTTCCGGGCCGACGGCGACCCGCCCCACGGCATCGATCCGCGCGATCGAGCCTCCGCCGGCGCCGATTTCCACCAGATCGACCACCGGAACACGCACGGGCAGGCCGCTGCCGCGCTTGAACCGGTAGGTGCGGCCAACCTCGAACGTGAGGGCATGGTGCGCCTCGCCCTTGTCGATCATGCAGAATTTGGCCGTCGTTCCCCCGACATCGAACGAAAGCACACGGTCCTCACCCAGCCGCCGGGCGATGTCGCACGCGAAAATCGCGCCGCCCGCCGGTCCGGATTCGAGCAGCCGAACGGGAAAGCGCGATGCCGCGTCGACGGTGGTGAGGCTGCCGCTCGACAGGATCACCAGCATCGGCACGACGAGCCCCGCGGCTTGCAGGCGCCGTTCGAGACGGAGCAGATAGGCGCTCACGACCGGCTGCAGATAGGCATTGGCGCAGGTCGTGGAAACCCGCTCATACTCGCGCATCTCGGGCGACACGTCATGGCCGAGCGACAGCGGCACGTCGCCACCCAGGCGATAGCGCAGGATCTCGGCCGCGCGCAGTTCGTGCGCGCCATTGGCGTAGGCATGGAGAAAGGCGATCGCAACGGCCTCCACGCCCTCCGCGGACATCGCATCGGCCGCCGCCTCGACCCCGGCCTCGTCCAGCGGTTCCAGGACCGAGCCGTCGGCATAAAGCCGTTCACCCACGCCAAAGCGCCAATGCCGCGGCACCAGTGGCGTCGGCTTGACGATTTTCAGATCATATTGATCGAAGCGGCCTTCGGTGCCCATTTCAAGGACATCGCGAAATCCGGCGGTCGTCAGCAGGGCGGTGCGCGCGCCTTTGCGCTCGATCAGTGCGTTCGTGGCAAGCGTCGTTCCATGGACCAGGAAATCGATCTCCGCGAACGAGCCGCCACATTGCGCCATGGCGCGCGCCACCGCCTCCATCACCGCGTCATCGGGGGCATCGTGGGTGGTCGGCACCTTGACCGACCAGCGCCGGCTGCCTTGTTCCACCGCCACATCGGTAAATGTGCCGCCGATATCGACACCGACGCGAAAGCCCCGGGTCATTCGATCGCCACCCTATCATTGGGCCCCGGCCGGCCACCGTCGGTATGGATGGGCTGGCCGGTCACATGGGAAATGTCGTCGGGCACGGGGAAGGCCGCGATGGTGGCCATTTGTGCCGGTTCGCCTGCTGGCGCGTCGATGTTCGCCAGGATGATGCGCGCGTCTTTCTCGACAAAGCCTATGGCGCAGGCGAGACCGGGGTCGCGTGCGGCCCGGATAACGACGATGTCCTGGTCCTTGAGTCTCATTGTCCCGTGCCTGTTGAGATACAGCCGAGCGCAGCGCCCGCGGTCAAGGCGCGGTATCGATCTGGAGCCAAAGATGGGTCGGGTGGCGGAATTCGCTGCCACGAACCATGCAAGCAACACCGCCGTGGGACGCTGGATCGATGCGAGCCGTGGCGAGACGTTCGCGGAGGCGGAGGATCGCTATCCGGGCTTCGAGCCGGGCGAGGTGATTGCCAAGGCAGAAGTGCGGGCCTGACGCGAAGCCCAGATGCCCGGCGCTGTTGGGGCGCGATACGTCCCAGCGATCAGGCTCCGCGAACACCGCCGGATCGCGGTTGGCGGCGGCGATCATGCCGTTGACGGTATCGCCCACCGCAAAGGGACCGGTTGCGCGCACGACATGGCGGGTGGCGGACTGAACCGGGGACAGCCAACGCATCGTTTCCTCGATCGCGCGATCCACAGTGTCGGGGCTTAACGCCTGGTCATGCAGGGCGGCCGCATAGAGCGTGTTGAGGATCAGCCCTTCGACCGTCGAAATCCCGCCAAAGAAGATGAGCAGGGCGTTCGAGGCCGCTTCCTCGTCGCCGCCGAAAAAGGCGCGGAATTCGGCCGCCGCTGCCTCCCCGCGCGTGCGCACCCCCGCATCCCCCCCGAAATTCGCGAGCGCCGCCCCGAAGGCATCGTACCAGCGCCGCACATCGGCCTCCGCACCCTCGTCCAGACCGAACAGCGCCAGCATCGTCAGGACCGGCAGACGGGCGGCATAGGACGGCCTGAGATCGACCCGCGCCTCGCCTGCGAAGGTGTCGATCAGCCGGTCGGCGATCGCCTCGATCCCCGGCGTCAACGTCCGCTTGACCTCTCCGGGCGCGAACATGCCGCGATAGCGTTCGCGCAGGTCGGCATGCCGGGGCCCGTCGAGCGTGAGCATGTTCTCGCCGAAGGTGCCGCGGATCAGCGAGGCATCGGTTCCCACCGCGAAATGCACGGGATCGGCAAGGATGGCGCGCACATCGGCATGGTTGACCACCCACCACATGCCCAGCGGCTCGATCCATGCGACGCCCCCCATGGTCCGGACGGCTTCATAGGCCGGATAGGGATCGTCTTCGAGCGCGGCCGGATCAAGGGTGATGGACGGCTCGCGCATTGTCATGCCGCGAGGTCGAAGCGCCGCTTGAGCGCGTCCGTATCGGGATCGCGCCCGCGGAAGCGCCGGAATGCATCATCGACCGGCACGATATTGGCACTGCCCAATATTTCCTGGCGATATTTGTCGGCAAGCGCGCTGTGGTAGAGGCCGGCATCGGCAAAGCTGCTGCCGAGATCGGCGGCGATCACATCGGCCCAGAGATAGACATAGAGACCGGCAGCATAATGCTCGGTCCAGGTGTGATAGGCGTTGGTCACCGTCATCATCGGGTCCATCGCCTGGGGCATGTCGAGCTCGGCGAGCAGCTCGGCTTCGACGGCAACGGGATCGATCGCGCGCCCGTCGGCAAGGCGGTGCAGCCGCAGGTCGGTGAGCGCGGGGGCGAGATAGTCGAGATTGACGCTGAACACGCGGTCGAACTTCAGCCCTGCCTCCACGGCATCGATCATCGCTTCGGGCATCGGTTCGCCCGTCCGCCAGTGGCGCAGGTGGCGGCGAATGAGCGTCCGATCATAGAGCCAGCGCTCGTTGAGCAGGGAGGGCACCTCGATAAAATCCCATGGCACGGTGCAGGGACCGAGCGAGGGATAGGCCGCGCGGCTTGCCAGCATGTGCAGCCCGTGGCCGAACTCGTGGAACAGCACATTGGCATATTCCCAGCTCATGGTGACGGGTTCGCCTTCGCGTGCCGGCATCAGCCCCGAACAGACGTTCGAGATCGGCAGGACGTCACCGCGGAAACTTTCATGCGTGCGGACTTCATATTGCCATGAGGCGCGCATCTTCGCCTCCCGCCAGATGACATCGAAATACATGACGCCAACCGGGTGGCCGTCGCGCGACACTTCAAAGGTGCGGACATCGGGATGCAGCACCGGTGCATCGGGCAACGGGCTGAAATCGAGATTGTGCAGCTGCTTTGCCTGATCGAACAAGGCTGCCAGCACATTGTCGAGCGTGAGATAGGGCTTGACCGCCTCGGTATCGAGGCCGAAGCGCGTCCGCCGCAGTCGCTCGGCATAGTAGAGCCGGTCCCATGGCATCAGCGCGAAGCCCGCACCTTCGGCATCGGCGATGGCCTGCATCTCGGCAATCTGCGCGCGGGTGACGGGCAGGACGGCTGCCCACATGTCGCGCACCATCGTCTCGGCAATGTCCGGCGTGCGGGCCATGCGGTCGGCAAGCGCATAGTCGGCATAGGTCGCAAAGCCGAGCAGCTTCGCGCGTTCGCCCCGCAGTTCGAGCATGCGGCGGATAATGGGCCGGTTGTCGCTGGGTCCGTCATGCGCGCCGCGCGACGACCACATGCGCCAGACCTGCTCGCGCAAGGGCCGGTCAGCGACGGTCTGAAGGAAGGGCCAGACCGTGGGACGGGTGTTGACGATCGCCCACTCGCCCGGCCTGCCGCGAGCCTCGGCCGCGCTTGCCGCCGCCTGTTTCATTGCTTCGGGATAGCCGCTCAGCCGTGTTTCGTCGGATATGAACACCGCCTGGCCATCCTGATCGGTGCCAAGGTTCTGGTTGAACTGCACGCTCAGCCGGGCAATCTCGCCATTGACCTCCACCAGCCGGGCGAGCGTCGCCTTGGGCAGCCCCGCACCCCGCCGCTTCATGCGGTCGATGATCACCGTCCTGAGGCGCCGTTGCTCATCCGAAAGCCCCTCATCAGGCACGGCGCCGAGCCGGGCGAACAGTGCCGCATCATGCGCAATCTCGTCATCGAGCGCGCTGAACAGGGGGGCCAGACGCGGCCCGATTTCGGTCCATGCGCCGCCGCTCTTGTTCGAGTTGAACAGCATGAACAGCGGGAACACCCGCCGCAGCGCACGTCCGCTATCCTCGAACGCCTCGATGCTGTTGGCGAAATCGGCGGGGGCGGGATTGGCGACGATTGCCGCAATCTCTTCGCGCTTCATCGCGATGGCTTTGTGCGTTGCCGCTTCAATGGCTTCGGGCGTCGCAACATCGAGCGGGGGCAGGCCGCCATAGGGTCCCTGCCAGGGTTGTGTCAGGTCGATCATCACAGGAACCTCGCGATCTCGTCGAACGGCTTTTTCACCTTGGCGTGCGTGGGCACCGTAGCCCCCTCGGCGGGGTAGCCGCACACCAGCAGCAGATAGGGCTTTTCGGACGCGGGACGGCCACACATGGTGTTGAGGAAGGTCATCGGTTTGGGCGTGTGGGTGAGCGTCACGACGCCCGAAGTGTGGAGTGCGGCGATCAGGAATCCCATCGCGATTCCGACCGATTCAGGCACATAATAATTCTGCCGCTCGATCCCCTTGCGAACGCCGCCCTTGCGCTGTCCGAAAATGGCGATGATCCACGGGGCGGTCTCGAGATAGGGTTTGTGGTCGTCGGTGCCGAGCGGGGTCAGTGCGTCCAGCCATTCGTCGCCAGCCTTGCCCGCGTAGAATAGGCGCTCCTCGACTTCGGCGCGTTCGCGAAGTTCTTTCTTCATTGCCGGAGAGCCGATGATCGAAAAGAACCAGGGCTGATGATTGGCCCCGCTCGGTGCGGTCCCGGCGGTCTTTACAGCGGTTTCGATGACCTCGCGCGGGACCGGGCGGTCGGAAAAGGCGCGCACCGTGTGTCGCTTGCGCATCGTCTCGTAAAACGCGTCTGCCCGCGCAATCATTTCGGGATGCGGATAGTCCATGCGGTCGGGCAGCGGGATGGCCTCATGCTCCTTCATCGGGCGATTTCCTTCAGCTGTTCGATGCAATCGAGGAAGGCGCGTGCGACCTGCGGGTCGCTGAGCCCATGCGCGCCGTCACGAACGACGGTGTAGGTCGATCCCGGCCACGCCTTGTGGAGGGTCCAGGCGGCTTCGGGAGGAGTCGTCACGTCATGGCGGGCAGCGACAATCGCGCAGGGCAGATGCGCGACTCGGCCGAGATCACGCAGCAGCTGTCCGGCGACGAAAAAATGGTCGTTCACGCAATAATGCAGGAACAGCCGGGCAAGGGGCAGGGTGATCTCCGGATCCTCATAGCGCGCGAGCGCTTCCGGGTTCGGTTCCAGCGAAACCGTCGCGGCCGAAAACAGGCAGAGCGCCCTGGCCGCGGGCAGGTGAACGGCGGGATCGGGATCGATCAGCAACCTGTGCATGGCCTTCATCGGCTCGTCGCGCGATGCCTCGGGCAGGATCTGGAGCATCTCATCGAACGGCTCGGGAAACAGCTTCCGCGTGCCCCGCCACCACCAGTCGCGGTCCGTCGGGCGGCCCAGCGTCACCCCCATCAGCCCGAAGCCGAAACAGGCCTGGGGATGCGCCTCGCCATAGGCGATCCCCAGCGCGGTTCCCCAACTGCCGCCGACCACCAGCCATCGGGCGATGCCCCGGGCGTTGCGCAGACGCTCGATATCGGCGATCAGCGCCTGCGTGCTGTTGCCCCGCGTCTCGGCAGGCGGCACGGACTTGCCGCAACCGCGCTGGTGAAAGGTGATGAAGCGGTAAAAGCCAGGGTCGAAATAGCGCCGGTGCGCCGGCATTGATGGCCCGCCCGGCCCGCCATGCAGGAACAGCAGCGGCACGCCATCGGGATTGCCGCATTCCTCCCAATAGACGGTGTGGACATCATCGGGCGCGAAGTGGCCGCTGGCATGAGGCTCGATCTCGGGAAAGAGGAAGTCGTGCATGATTATCCCAGCGCGCGGTCAAGGAACGCCGCGACGGGCGGGACCACCAGTGTCGCGTCCATGCAAACGTCATGGCCACGGCCTGAAAACTCGACGATATCCCACCCCATCGCCTCCAGCCGCGCGCGATTTGCGCGAAAGGCGGACGCGATGTTGACGGCCAGCCCTGCCTCGACCAGATCGCCGTTGCCGCCAAAATAGCCGAAGCGGGGGCAGCCGATCGCGGCGACGCTTGACGCCTCGTCCCAGTCGATCATGCTTTGATAGTAGCAGGACCATTGGCGATATTGATCGTCGCTGCGCAGGATGATGCGCGAGCCCGGCTCGACATGGCCGATTTTTCGGCGGGAGGCGTCGAGAAGGTTGGCATAGGGGCCGCCAAGCGGCGGCCAGCCGCCGATCACAAGCGCCGAGAGCCGGTCTGTCCGCGCCGCCAGTTGCAGCCCGACGGCGCCGCTCCAGCTATAGCCCCAATAGGCAAAACGATCGTGCCCGGCGGCGGTGGCAACGCGGAGCAGGTCGGCGCACACCCGGTCGGCGGTCAGGTCTTCCGGCGCGATGTCGCGGCTTTGGCCAATGCTTGGATAGTCGATCAGGATCAGGCTGAACCGGTCCTTGAGCGGCCCGACATAGCCATTGAAGACCGGCATCATCGCATCGCCGAAAATCTCGCGGTAAGACGCCATCAGCGGCAGCGCGACCATCACCGCCGGGCCTTGCCCCAGCACTTCGAAATGGATGCCACTGGCTGGATCGAAGGCCATCAGGCCGCCAGCCGGCCGGTTTCGCGCGCCAGCCAGTCCTCCACCAGCATGTCGAGCACGTCGAGCGGCACGGCACCCGCCGTCAGCACCGCATCATGGAAATCGCGGATGCTGAACCGGTCGCCAAGCGCGGCCTCGGCCCTGGCGCGCAGGTCGCGGATGCGGATGTTGCCGATCTGATAGGCAAGCGCCTGCCCCGGGAAGGCGGCGTATCGATCGACTTCGCCGGCGATCGTCGCATCATCGAGGGCAAGCCGTTCGCGCATGTAGGCGATCGCCTGGTCGCGGCTCCAGTCATGGAGGTGGATGCCGGTATCGACGACGAGGCGGCAGGCGCGCCACATCTCCATTTCGAGTCGGCCATAATGTTCATGAGGCTGCTGGTAGATCCCCATTTCAACGCCGAGCCGCTCGCAATAGAGCGCCCAGCCCTCGATATAGGCGGTGTATTTGACCGCGCCGTAACGGCGGAAGGCGGGCAGATGATCGAGTTCCTGCAACACCGCGAGATGCATCAGATGCCCCGGCCAGGCCTCATGCACGACGAGCGCCGGGTAAAGATAGGACGGGCATTTTGCCAGGATGCCGTTGGCCCAGAAGATTCCGGGGCCTGAGCCGTCGGCAGGCGCGGGTTGGGCGTATGCGGGCGGAAGCGCCGCCGAAACGGCTTCGGGAACGATATCAACACCATAGGTTGAACGCGGGATGCGGCCGAAAAAGGCGGGGATGCGCTTGTCCACCCGCTTGCACAGGCTTTCGAGTGACCGGCGCAGCGCATCCTGGCTTTCGGGAATGAAGCTGCGATCATCGGCGATGCGCTTGCGATAGCCCGATACATCGCCTGCAAAACCATTGTCCGCGGCGAGCGCCGCGACCTCGGTTTCAAGCCGCGCGACCTCGGCAAGCCCCAGCGCGTGGATATCCTCGGGCGTCATCGCCGTCGTGGTGAAGCGCCGCACCGACCAGTCATAATAAGCGCGCCCGTCGGGCGCATCGATGCATGACAGGTTGCTGCGCGCGCCGGCCATCAGCGGGCCGTCGATGAGATCGGCAAAGGCGTGCATTGCGGGAATGATCATGGTTTCAATGACGGACAGCGCCTGCACCGCAAGCGCATCGAACCTGTCGCCGCGAAGCGTCGCGCGTTTGAACGCGCCGTACCAGCCGCTTTCGGCGGGCGCCTGCCTGGCGATGCCGCGGGTATTGGCGGCCGCCGCTTGCAGCACGGCCCACGGGTAGCGGATACCCTTGGCATGACCCGCGCGCAGATTGCCCTGGACGTCGGCGAGGAAGCGCGGGAACGCCCGCAGCCGTTCGACGTAAAGTCCGGCGGATTCCAGCGTTCCAAGGACGGCCGAATTGGCAAAGAAGATCGTGTTGAAATCGGGCCCGACCGGCAACAGCCATGGCCGAAGCGATGCCGACACCGCATATTCCGTACGGATATTCTCCAGTTCCTGCCGCAGCAGTGCGTGCGTCGCGCGCTCCTGCGGGGACAGGCCGGCCGTGGCGATGCCGTCGAGCTCGGCGAGAAAATCCCCCGCCGCCCCATCGCGCCGGGCGTGGTCCTCCGCGCTGTCGCGGAAGACCGCGACGGCATCGGTCGCCACGCTAGCCTGGATCGCCGCAAAGGGAAACTCCGCGCACTCGAACGACCAATAGCGCGCTGCCAGCTCTGCCAGGCGTTCGGCTGCGGTCATGTCGCAAATCCCCGTTCAAGGAACCGGTGCGCCACCTCCGCCAGCCACGCCGCGCCCATCGGCATCACATTCTCATCGAGCACCATATGGTTGGAATGCAGGCCGCAGCAACTTCGCCAATCGGTTCCGGCTTCAGCGGCGCCAAGAAAGAACATGGCGCCGGGTACCTTCTGCAGCACATAGGAAAAGTCTTCCGCCCCCATGACGGGCGCATCCATCGGATGCCAGGCATCATCCCCGAACAGGGATGTTACAGCCGCCTTTCCGGTACCGACCGCCTCCGCATCACAAAGGGTGACCGGAAAACCGGCTTCGATGGAAATCTCCGCGGATGCGCGGTGGGCGCAGGCGATGTGACTGGCGAGGGTGGTGATGCGTTCGACGATGATCCGGCGGTTTTCAGCGGAAAGGGTGCGGATTGTCCCGTGGAGGCGCGCCATCGGTGCGATCACATTGTCATTGTTGCCGCATTTGATTTCGGCGATGGTCACGACCACCGGGTCGAACACCGGGAACTGGCGCGTCACCATGGCCTGCAGGGCGCAGACGATCTCGCAGGCGATCGGCACGGGATCGACCGCATGATGCGGCATCGAGGCATGACCGCCGGCGCCGTGTACAAGGATGGTCAGCTTGTCCGAGGAGGCCAGCAACGGGCCGGCCCTGCCGCTGAACCTGCCGTGCGGGGCGTTGGGCATCATGTGCAACGCAAAGGCCGCGTCGGGCAGCGGGTCGAGCAGGCCGTCTTCCAGCATGAAGCGTGCGCCATGATAGCCTTCCTCGCCGGGCTGGAACATGAAGAGCACCTCTCCGCAGAGGGTGTCCCGACCGGCACAGAGCAGCCTGGCGGCGCCCGCCAGCATGGCGGCATGCGAATCATGTCCACAGGCGTGCATGGCACCCGCCGTCTGCGAAGCAAATGCCAGGCCGGTCTCTTCCTGCAACGGCAAGGCATCCATGTCGCCACGCAGCAGAACCCGCCGGCCAGGCCGGTGACCCCGCAGGATGGCGACCTGGCCCGACGTCGAACTGCCCTGCCGCCATTCAAGGGGCAAATCCGCCAGCGCCTCGCGCACCTTCGCCATCGTTTTGGGGGTAAACAGCCCCAGTTCCGGTTCGCGATGGATGGCGCGGCGCAAGGCCGAGAGCTGGGGCAGAAGCGCTTGCGCCTCCGTCATGAACTGGATCTGCGACACGCTCCACCTCCACTCGCGCCAAAACTCGTCCGTCAGAATTTGCCTTTGACGCCCAACCCGACCGTCCTGGGCTTGGTATAGGTCGGTTCGAAAAAGGCACCGAATTGCGGATTCACGATCCGATACGTGTCGAAGACATTGTTGACAAAACCATAGACCTCGAACTGCGAGAAACTGACGCCCAGGCGAAGATTGGCGACTTCACGCGCTTCGGAACGTTCGACCCGGTTGAGGCCCGGAACCGGCGGCAGCTGGCGCAGCGTGATGAAGCCCTTGTCCGTAAATCCGATATCGGCATGGGCGATCAGGCCGACGGTGTCCGACAGTCGGGGCTGATAATCGATTGACGCCGACCAGTTCCAATCGGGCACAAGATCGAGCGGATCGCCCTTGATCTTGTCGGTCGAACTGGTGTCGAACCGCATCCTGTTATAGCCGAGCGAGGCTGCAAACGTCAGGTCGCGCGACGGCTGGGCGCGGACAGAAAAATCGACGCCCGGGCCGCTTGCCTTTCCCGAACCGAGGACCGCTGCGAATGCCGTGTTCGGAACGATGACCGTCGTTTGGATGTTGTTATAGTCATTGTAATAGATTGAAGCCTCGACGAAGAGGCGGTTGTTGAGGAAGCTTTGTTTCAGGCCGAGTTCGTAGGACCACAGCTTTTCCGGAGCGAAGGTCGCTGGCACGCTCGGTGCCGTGATGCTGTTGAATCCGCCGCTGCGAAAGCCCTTGGCGACGTTGGCATAGATAATGCCTGTATCCCCCGTCTTCATGCTCACGGCAAGGCGCGGGTTGAAGCTGTCGAATGTCCCCTTCTGGTTCGTCAGCTGCGGTGGACCAAAGCCAACGAGATTGAAGGTTCCAACGCTGGTTCGACGATCACTGAAATAACGCCCGCTGAGATCAACCGTGACAAGGTCGCCGAACGTGTAGCCAACGCTGCCGAACGCCGCGAAAATCTTTGATTGGGTTTTTGAGTCCTGCTGAAAGACGACGCCGAGTGCCGAAGGTGGCAATCCGGGAACCAACGACTCACCATTGCCGTCGGTCAGGCCCTTGTTCTTGCCGTCGGTGTAGGACGCTCCGACCAGATAGCGCAGCGGACCATCGTTGTTGGACGACAGCCGCAGTTCCTGGTGAAACTTCTTGAGACCGCCCCGCGCGTCCGTCAGCGCGGTGCGCAGCAACGGTGCGCCGAACAGCTTGTTGTAGAATGGACCCGAATCGTCGACACTTCGGCTGGTCTGGTCGAGATAACCGGTCGTGCTCACCAGCGTGACCGGGCCGGCATCATATTCGAGGTTGAGCGTGCCCAGCCAATAGCGCTGCCGCGCGTTCGAGGGAACAATCTGCCCCGTGCGACCTCTGGTTGCATTCGAATAGCTTTTGAAGAGTTGGTCGGATTCATTGTAAAGGCCCGACAGGGTGATCTTGAACGTATCGGACGCCTTGGCGAGGAGCGTCACGCGCGCGGTCGTCGTGTTGCGACCGTTGAGATTGTTGCCCGGAGCGCCGTCGATCCAGCCGCCCTCCTTTTCGTGCGTCGCGGCGATGCGCAGTCCAACCATGTCCGCCACCAGAGGGGCATTGACGATGCCCTCGACGCGATAGCCCGTATCGCCGTCCTTCGGGAAAGTGACTTCTGCCAGGCCCGACCCGCTGATGGTCGTCAGGTTCGGCTTGGCGGTGACATAGCGGATCGTGCCGCCCATGGAACCTTCGCCATACAAGCCAGGCTGCGGTCCGCGCAGCACCTCGATCCGCTCGATATCAAGCAGTCGCACCTCGGCACTGCCCGATGGCCCATAGGTGTTGATCGGGAATTCGTCGATGTACAGCCCGACCGTGGGCAGGCCGAGATATTGGGAAATGCCGCGTAGCTGAATGCGCTGCTGGCCGGGGCCGATGTCGACGAGACGAAGTGCCGGCACTGCCGACTGGAGCTGGTCGAGCGACGTGACGTTGCGGTTTTCGATGTCCGCGGCAGTGAGTGCGGATACGGACATCGGGACGTCACGAAGCCGCTCCTCACGCTTCTGGGCGGTCACGACAATTTCCGCGGTTGCCACATCCTCCGCGGAAGCGGCCTGCGCAAGGGCGGGCGTCGCCACGGTCAGAACGCTTCCGGAAAAAAGTGCCACCATGCTCGTGTGTGCGAAATACCAGCCCTTTGTCATTGTAATCTCCCCGGTTTTGGCGGCCCGCACAGCTGTTTCAGCAGTCGATGATCAATTTTCCCCGGCGTAAGCAAATCCCGTTGCAGGCACCATACATATGTGTATGGTCATCAACACAGGCAACGTCAAGCGGTCTGTTCAAGGGGTGAACATGGGCTCCACAATGCTACCGGTCTGGGACAATCACGCCTGCATGCCCCTTCGCGCCAATGACGGCGTCTTCCTGCCGCAGCTGGAGCGGGCGCGGGACAATGGCGTATCGGTCATTTCGCTCAATATCGGCGCAATGGAACAGACCCCCGAAGAGCACCGGGCCGTGCTGCGCTGGTTCCGGCAATGGCTCGGCGAACGCGGCGACGCCTATCGGATTGTCTCGACGCCCGATGACATCGCCATCGCGCGGGCTGAGGGGCGCATGTCCGTGATGTTCGATATCGAGGGCGCACGCGGGATCGGCGACCGGCTGGAGAGCATCGCGGACTATTACGCGCTGGGCGTCCGCTGGATGCTGATCGCCTATAATCGCGAAAATCTCGCGGGTTATGGCTGCTATGACGAGGAGGACCTCGGGCTTAAGCCGTTTGGCCGCGACATGATCCGCGAAATGAATGCGGCGGGCATGACCGTCTGCTGTTCGCATACGGGGGAACGCACCGCTCGCGACGTTCTGGACGCGTCGAGCCGGCCGGTGATTTTCTCGCACTCGAACTGCGGCGCGCTGCACGCGCACAAGCGCAACATTTCCGACGCGATGATTCGGGCCTGCGCCGCGCAGGGCGGCGTCGTGGGCATCAACGGCATCGGAGACTTTCTCTGCGGCGCGGGAAAGGACATTGTCGAGGCGTTTGTTGCCCATGTCGATCATGCGGTGCAGCTGGTCGGGCCCGATCATGTCGGCCTCTCGCTCGACTACTGCTACGACATGCAGGAACTGCTCGATTATCTGGAAACCATGAAGCACAGCTTTCCGGAAGGGTTCTCGCCCGAAATCCGGATGGTCGCGCCCGAGGATCTGCCGGCTATTGTGTCGGGCCTGCGGCGGCGCGGCTATGACGACGGCAGTCTTGCCAAGATCCTGCACGACAACTGGTTGCGGATAGCCCGGCAGAACTGGCGCTGACATGAACGGGGGAGGAAAGCCATGGCGGGCATAGCATTGGGCGCCGACCGGGCCGCGCGCCCGTCCATCGGCTGGGCCTGGTATGGGCTGGCGGCGCTGATCCTCGTCTCGCTGATCGGCAATCTGATCAAATACATGATCATCCTGGTGTCAGAGCCGATCAAGCTTTCGCTTTCGCTGTCGGATACCCAGATCGGCAGCCTCAATGGCCTGGCCCTGACGCTGACCACCGCGATTGCCGCCATTCCGATGGGCTGGCTTGCGGACAAGGTTGACCGGCGCTGGCTGCTCGCGATCAGCGTTGCGGTCTGGTCGGTCGCGACGGCCGCGTTCGGCCTGGCCACGACCTTTCCGCTGATGTTCGCCTTCGCGATGGGCATTGCGCTGGGCGAAGCCGTGCTCGGCCCGATCACCTATGCGATGATCCCCGACATGTTTCCACGCGACAAGTGGATCAATGCCAACTTCATTTTCTACATCGCCGTGCTGCTCGGTTTTGCCGCGGCCAACTGGGCCAGCGGGCTGCTGCTGGCGTGGCTCGACGGCCACCGCATCGGGCTTCCCGCGGTCTTCGCGGGACTGGAAAGCTGGCGCGTGGCGATGATCCTCTGCGCGCTCGCGGGCCCGCTGCTGATCGTCATGCTGCTGGCCATGCGGTTGCGTCCTCTGGCGCCGCAAGTCGCTGTTCAAGGCGATGTCGAAGGCGTGATGGCCTATTGCCGTGCGCATGCCCGGACGATCATCGGCGTCTTTATCGGCTTCGGCCTGAGCTACGCCGCCTATGGCGCGCAGGGCGCCTGGATACCGGTCACGCTGCAACGCAGTTTTGGGGAGACGCCCGCGACTGTCGGGCAGACACTGGGGCAGATATCGATGGTTGCGGCGCTTGCCGGGGTCGGCACCTCATGGCTTGCGGTGCGATGGTTGCGCCCCCGGTTCGGGGACCACGCACCGATGCTCGTCGCGCAGGGCGGGCTGCTGATCGGCCTGCTGGTCTCGTGTGGCCTTCCCTTCGTCCAGACCGCGGCGCACCTCTATGCGATCATCGGCGTCAAGACGGTGTTCACCATCGTCGCCATGTCGCTGTCACCCGCCGTGCTGCAGTTCATCGCGCCGGCGCACATGCGCGGTCGCGTGGTGGCGGTCGGCGGGATGGTGACGATTATCTTCGGCTCGATCCTGCCGCCGTTCATCGGCTTCCTGTCGGACAGCTATTTCCATGGTCCATCGGGCATCCTCCATGCGCTTTCCGTTGTCGTCATCCCCGCCTTCTTCATTGGGCTGATCGTCCTGCGCTGGGGTTCGAAGACACTGCCGGCGACGATCGCGGCGGCAAGCGGAGGCGATGACTGAGATGTCCCCCGATCCCGTCGGCCTTGCCCTTCGCCTGATCGACGATGTCCGCAATGCGTCGGCGGAGCGGGTGCTCGACATCCGCATGACCGCGCGTGCCTGGAGCCTTGAGCCGGCGCGCGATTACAGGCGCGAGAACAGTTTTTTCCCCGAAACCGAAATCCGGTCCGAAACGCTTCGATATGCGTGCGATGTCGCGGGTCAGGCGTTTGCCTACAGGCTGGGTGAGTTCGCGATCGCCGACAGGCGCGCGCGGATGCGGGACAGGCTGGGCGACAAGTTCAACCTTCGGGATTTTCATGAAGCCGTGCACGGGGTTTCCTGATGCGGACCGCGATCCTTACCCTGCTCAGCCGCGAATGGTTTGCCTTCATCCCGGCGTCCATCTTCGCGGCCGCCGGGCTGGCGCTACGCCCAAACGGACCGGGGCTGGGCGTGGCCCTCATCCTTCTGGCGTTGCTCATGGCGGTCGGGGGCGTTATCCATCTTGTGACCATCGCCGCCGCCCGGCGCAAATACCCGCCGCCGGGCAAGATGATCGATGTGGCGGGCACGCAAATCCACATCGTCGCCGAAGGCGAGGCGAAGGACCGGCTGCCGATCATATGGTTCGGGGGTGGGCATGCCGCCGGGCTGGTGATGGATCATGTCCACCGCGCGCTGCGCGATGAGACACGTTCGATCCTGATCGACCGGCCGGGGACGGGCTGGAGCGGAACCGGGCGGTTCCCGCGCACCACCGCGCGCGAAGCGGAAGAGATGGTCGAGACCCTGAAAGCGGCGGGAGAGCAGGGGCCCTTCATCATCGCGGGCTATTCCTTCGGTGGCCTGCTCGCCGCCAATATCGCCCGCCGCCATCCCGAGCTTGTCGCAAGGCTGGTGCTGATCGACCCAACCCCGCTTGAAACCATCGTGTTCGGTCCGCGGCTGGGGGCGATCAGGACAATGCGCCGCACGGCCTTCATCACCGGCCTGTTGCGGCTGTTCGGCATTCACTTTGATTTCGCGCGCTGGGCCGTCAGACGCAATCCCGCCTATTCCGAAGCCAGCAGCGCGTTCGAAACCGAACTCGGGGCGGCATATGGCACGCTGCGCGCGGTCGATACCAGCGCCGGGCATCGTTTCGCCGAATATGACATCTACCGCGAGCTGCTCGGCACGCATGTCGGCACCTGCGGGTGGGAAACCGTTGTCTATGATGGTGATCTCGGCGCCATGTCGGTCTGGCTGGTGGCACCGGGAGACGCCGGCGAAGTGACCGCCAATCCCGAGGTCGCGGGCGCGGGTGGGGAGCAGGCGCGGATGATCAATTTTTTTGCCAGATCGCGCGAACGCTATATGGCGACGTCATCGAATGCCCGACGGATTGTTGCGCCCGCGGGAACCACCCATCAATTCGTCTATGAACGCCCCGATTTCATCATCGATACCATGCGCGAAGCCATCCGACCGGAGTCCCGTTAATGGTTGCCCTTGCCCCCTCAGCTTCTACAGACGCAGCGATGGAGAACAGCCGCAGCTCGCTCTCCCGCGAAGATTGGATCGAGGCTGCCCGTCTCGTGCTGATCGCGTCGGGCGTGGACGATGTGAAGGTCGACCGGCTGGCGAAGAAGCTGAACGTCAGCCGCGGCAGCTTTTACTGGCATTTCAAGCACCGCAAGGACCTGCTCGATGCGCTGCTTTCGGGATGGGAAACGCAGAACCGCAACGAGCTTGCCCAGATCCGCGACCGCAACGGCCAAGGTGATGGTGGGGTGATGGAGGCGGTCCGCATCTGGCTGAGCGAGGATCCCGCCTATCCGACGTTCGATATGGCGATCCGTTTCTGGGCGCGCAAATCGCCGGAAGTCGCCCGGCTGGTGCGGCAGATCGACGAGGACTGGATCATCATGCTGGCCGCGATCTTCGAAGGGTCGGGGGAAGACAGGATGACCGCGATCGCGCGTGCCCGCGTCAACTATTTCCATCAGATCGGCTATTATGCGCTGGCGTTCGAGGAGAGCCTTGAAGACCGGCTGGCGCTTGCCCCCTATTATCACCGCGTCCTGACGGGACACGATGGCGGCCAGGCGCTTGCCGCCACGATCGATGACCTGCGTGCGCGCGCCGGGCGGAATCCCCCAACGCATGGCTGAAACGGCGGACATCGTCATTGCCGGTGCCGGGATCATCGGCCTTTGCGCGGCGCTGCAGATCGCCAAGCGCAGCCGGTCGAAGATCATCGTTCTGGAGAAGGGGGCCGGGCCGGGCGAGGGTTCGACGGGCGCATCCTCGGCGGTGTGCCGGACGAAATATTCGCTTGATCGCACCGTCGTCCTCGCCCGTGACGGTATCGCGGCCTATCGGAACTGGCCCGATTTTCTGGCGCTTGGCGATCCCTTCGCGCGGCTTCATCAAACCGGCGTCCTGTGGCTTGGCAACGGCGATGCCGGCACGACGGTGAGAGAGGCGGAACGGCTCAAGATGCTTGGTGTTGCCGTTGCCACGATGGATGATGCCGGGCTTGCCGAACTTTACCCCTCGGTCAATCCGTGCGCGCTGGCGCCCGATCTCGTCCACGGCGCGCCACATGATTGTATCGCGGGCGGGATCCATATGGTCGAGACCGAAGGCGGCTATGTCGATCCGGTCGACGCGCTTCAGGATCTGCTGCGTGTGCTGCGCCCGCGCGGCGTGGAGATACGCTTCGGCGCCGAGGTGACGGGTGTCGACCTGCGGTCTGGCGACATCTCGTCGGTACGCTGGTCCGGAGGGGAAATCAGGACGCCGGTTCTGGTCAACGCGGCCGGTCCCTGGTGCAACGCGCTGAATGGTCTTGTCGGGCTCGATTGCCCCTGGCCATTGCGCCCGACCCGCATCCAGATTGTCCATATCGATCGCCCCGACACGGTTGTGGGGCCGGTACCGACCTGTGCCGACCCGCTGGGCGGCATCTATTTCCGCCCGCAGAACCGCGGCCAGCAAATCGTGCTGGGCTCGGTGCTTGAGGAGGACGAGCGCGAATTTGTCGATCCCGATGATTTTGATCGGGGCGTGGACAATGACTTTGCCGCAATCAAGCTGCATGCCCTCCAGCATCGGCTTCGCGGACTCGGGCATTTGCGGGGGGTCGCCGGGTATAGCGGGCTCTATACGATCAACGATATCGATGTTCACCCGGTCGTCGGCGCCACCCCGGTCGGCGGCTATTTCGTGGCCAACGGGTGCAGCGGGCACGGCTTCAAGCTTGCCCCCGCCATCGGATCGCTCCTGGCGCAGGCGATCATCGGACAGCGGATTGCGGGCGACACCGAAGTCGATGCAAGCGCGCTCGCCTATGACCGCGCACCGATCGAGATTGCGACACGCAGCGTTCTGGCATGATCAGGATCCCGCGGCGCTGGATTGTGGCGTGGTCCTGGGATAACCGGCGCGAATGATGCGCTTTCAGCTCCAGACACCCGCCATGCCCGAGCAGCGGCGGCAGGTGTTGGACATCGCCCAGCGCCTGATCGGTGCCGGCGGGGCGCGGGCGGCGAGTTTTCGCACCATCGCGGCCGAAGCGGATCTGCCGGTGGCGCGGTTGCTGGCGATGTTCGAGACCAAGGACCGGCTGCTGGCGGCGGCCTATGCCGACACCGTGGCGCGTGATCTGGCTTTTTGCGACGCACAACTGGCCGAGGTGCAATCGTTCAGCATGGCGCGCGCGGTGGCGCCGCCGCTGCTGTGGAGCCTCGTGGAGACCGCTGGCGGCGTCTGGCGCGGTGACATGCTGACACTCGCCGACCTTTGGTTGCAGGCGCCGCAGCAACCTCAGGTGGCGGCGCAGTGCCGGGCGTTCATCGTCGGCCGGCGCGATTTCTACCGGGCGCTGGGCGCGGCGCTGGGAGGCGATGCGACCGCGTTCGACATCCTGGGGCTGGTGAGCCTGTCGGAAAGCTGTTTCGCGCTGAGCTGCGCCGGTTCGGCCGCGTGGCGGATGACCGCGGAAGCCGGGCTGGCGGAGCTGGTGCGGGCGCTGACCGGATGGCCGGTGCCGGAGGTGCATGCCGAGGTGGACGCGGTGTCCCTTCGCTTCCACCTCGATCCCGGCGCGGAGGATGCCGTCCCCGGTGGCCCGGCCGGGCGTTCGGCCTTCAGCCGCCACCTGATGGTCGATGCCGCCGCCGACCTGATCCAGGAACAGGGGTTGGCATCGGTCACCAACCGGGCGGTCGCACAGCGTGCCGGCATTTCGCTCGCCCGCACGACGCATCATTTCCGGACGGTGGCGGACCTGGGCTACGCCGGCCTGCTGCGGCTGTTCGAGCGGGCAAACGCCGCCGCCCCGCAGGTTTCGCCGCTGGACGGCAGCGTGGGCGGCGCGCGGCAGTGGATCGCGGACCGGTCGCGCCAGAGCGCGTTGGCGCGGGTGGGCACGCGCGGGATGGCAGAAATCTCGCTGGCCGCGGCGCGCGGCTTCATGCCCGCCGATCTGGGCCTGGCGATGCGGCGGCAGCGGGGCACCATCACCCATTCGATGCTGCGCGCCGCCGGCCGCGATGATGTCGGTCGCCGCGCGGCCGCCACGCATGCGCTATGGTACGCCGCCGTATTCCTGCTGTGCGCGGCACTGCCGGACGCGGAGACGATCTTCGATTTCGAGGCGCAATCGGATCGGCTGGCGCGCGACCTGTTGGGCTTCAGCGGCTGAGCGTCATCGTCCGGCCGTTGCTCGCCTGCTGACCAACCAGGCGGTTGGGGTCACGCAGCGAGAAGCGGCCAACGACCTCATTGCCGATCCGGATCAGCACAATGGCGTCGCCGTCAAAGGCCCACCGGTTGGCGGTGAAGAAACCGTCCGGACAACCGCCATAGGTCCAGGCCGGATAGGTGCCGAAGGATTTGTCGGGTTTCAGCTGCACGTTGCAGCTGCCGCCATCCCAGCGCAGTGTCCAGTTTCCCGCTAGCATGTCGGCAGTGGGCCGCCCCCACCCCGCGCCGTTGCCGCCCATTGCGGGGTTCGTCGGTGCGCCGTTGACGGGGCCGCCGATGGTGACGCTGGTGGAGCGCTCCTCACTCGTCTGTTCGACATGCGTGGTGCCGCTGTCTTGCGACTGCTGTACCATCCGGCCCATATTGTCCTGCTGCTGGGCGGCGTCGGCGGCGGGGCTGGCGGGCGGATCGGGCATCACAGGGGGATCGGGCATCGCCGGGGGATCGGGCATGGCGGCAGGGTCGGGGGTGGCATCCTGCGCGGCAAGCGGGGTGGCGAACGGCGCCACGGCCAACAGGGCAATTGCCAGCAGCCGGAACAGCGATTTTGACGACGTGATCATTTCGAGGCCTTCGCCGCTTTGGTGCCGACCTGCATCTCGTTGATCCAGTCGAAACGGACGAACCAATGTTGGCGCAGGTTGGCGAGGAAGCCGTCTACCTTGCGCGCTTCGATCCAGTTGTCGACATAGCGCTGCAGGCGGACATCATCGGGCCGCAGTGCCAGCGCCTCGGCGGTTTTGGTAAGCGGCGTGCCGGTCAGTTCGAACCGGCCACCATAGATGCGGGCCGCCATGCGTGGCACCGGCGATTTGGCGACCAGCGCGTCCGCCCGGCCATCTACCAGCGCGGCAAGTGCCTGTGCGCTGTCGGCGAAGGGCAGCAGCTTCGCTTTGGGATAGGAGGCCCGCGCCGCGGCTTCGTCCAGCGAGCCGGCGAGGACAGCGATGGTGCGGCCGGCGCCGTCCGCGGGCATGGCGCCCTTGCTGCCGCGGACGGCGACCGTGCGCACCACCGTGAGCCCGACCGGTGCCGAGAACACCACGGCGCGGGCCCGTTCCGGCGTGATGGCGAGACCGGCGGCACCCATGTCCGCCTCGCCTGCCGCGACGCCGGACACCAGATTGCCGAACGGCATTTCAACGAACCTTGCCTCTACGCCCAGATCCTTCGCCAGCGCACGGGCGATGTCGATATCATAGCCTGCCAGGCTGCCGTCGGGCCTTTTCAGCACCCAGGGCGCATTTAGCGCCACCGCCACCACCAGGTTACGCTGTGTCAGCACCCGGTCGAGGCTGGCATCGGCGGACGCCGGGGCGGTCGTGACCACCCCCAGGGCGAGCAGGCCGCCGACCGCCGCGCTCGCCAACCGCCTTGCGCGCCTCCATGACCATCTCCGTTTCGGCATCATCGAACCCTTGTTTGCTTTCAGGTACATTCGTTTGTATATCAGCTCAGCGGCTCTTGCCAGATGATTCTTTTTCACGACCAGCACGACGGGATGGGAACGATGCGGACACGATCTGTACAACTGTCTTTCCTCGGCATTGCGATGGCGGCGGCGCTGGTGCTGCCCGGGGAAGGGGTCGGCGGGTCGGCGAACGCCGGCACGATCGCCTGTGGCAGTGTCAACGGTGCCTATCATTACTGCGCCGCCGACACCGGCCGGGGCGTGCAGTTGCAGCAGCAACTGTCGCGTGCGCCTTGCCGCCAGGCCGAGAGCTGGGGCTATGACCGCCGCGGCGTATGGGTGGACAATGGCTGTGCCGCCACTTTCCTCGTCGGCTCCTGGGGAGAGAGCAGTGGGGTTGCCGGGCGCGGTGGTGACGGCGGCAAGGTCAGCGCGGCGATCGTCGGCGGGCTGGTAGGGGCGTTGTTGGGCGGTGCCATCGGCGGATCCAGCCACAGCAGCAGCACTTATGTCTCGCGCACCTATGTCCAGAGCGGCGACGATGGTCCAACGCAGGACGAGCAGCGCGCCGCCTATGCCGCCAACCAGCAGGCGCAGCGCGACCAGCAGGACCGGCTGGACGACGCGCAGCAGCGTGCCGCCTATCTGGCCAACCAGAACAACCAGCTGGAAATCCAGGCATCGCAGGATCGCGAACAGCGCGACAATGCGCGCGCGGCGCAGGCCGAAGCTGAGGATGCCCGGCGCCAGGCGGAAATCCGCGCCGGTGAAGCCGATGAGAACCGGCAGGCGCGCGAAGCCGAAAGCAATGCCGACAGCAACAGCAGTGGCGACAACAGCGACAGCGGCGCGGCGGCAGAGGAAACGCCGCAGTGACATCCGCGGCGGGAGTTGCAGCCGTGGCGATGCTGTTTCTGGCATTGCCGCTTGCCGCACAGCCGGTGCCGTCCTGGTCGCCCGACGAGGACATCCTGGGCCATCTGGAAAAACAGCCGGACAACAGTCGCTTCATGGCGGCGCTGAAAGCTTCCGGCTGGGACGTGACACTGCGGACGCCGGGCCGCTACACCGTGTTCGCCCCGACCAACCAGGCGTTCGCGGCGCTGCCGCGGGCGTTGGCCGCCGCCCTTGTCGATCCGCGCCAGCGCGACAGGATCCGGGCGCTGGTGGGCTGCCATATCGTGGGCCGCGAGGTGAAGTTCGGGCTTGGCCCGGATGGCACGCAGGTGATCCGGACGCTGGGTGGCTGCACCCTGCGCCTGACCCGCAAGGGGCTGGATATCCGCGTTACGGACGAAAACGGCATCACGGCAAAGTTGCGCATGTTCGACGTGTTCGAGGCCAATGGCCAGATCGAGGTGATCGACGCCGTGCTCACCCCGAAACTTCCGGCGGGGGCATCTTGACCGGGCGGGTTTCAGATCGTCCGGGATCCGTACCGGCCCATGCGCCGCGTTGTTCGCAGACGCTGTCTGAAAGGATGATCCGATGATGCCCCGAACCATTGCCACCGTGGTTCTGTTGCTGGCGCCGCTGCCCGCCGCCGCGCAGCCCGCCAACTGCGCCAATGCAGTCTCCCAGGCCGACATGACCGCCTGTGCCGCCGCCGGCCGCTCCAATGCGGATTTGCGGCTGAACCAGAGCTATGCCCGCCTGCGCAAGGGGTTGAGCGCTGGCGGGCAGGAGCGGTTGAAGGCCAGCCAGCGGGCCTGGATCGCCTTCCGGGACCTGGAATGCCAGTTCCGCTCCAACGGCGCCGATGGCGGCTCCGCGGCGCCGATGGTGGCGGCGACCTGCGCGGCCGATCTTTCGCGGGCGCGCACGGCCGACCTCGACCGCCTGGGCAAATGCGCAGAGGGCGATCTTTCCTGCCCGCGCTGAACGGCGGGAATTGTCGTTGATCCGCCGCCGGGCGTGGCAGCGCTGGAAATGCCTGCGGCCACCCGCCCCTTTGCCGGGGCGCCACAACCGGCTAAGGCGCGGCATGGCTTCGCTTCCTTCCACCGACATTTCGCGCATCCGCAACTTTTCGATCATCGCGCACATCGATCATGGCAAATCGACGCTGGCCGACCGCTTGATCCAGGCCACGGGCGGCCTGACCGCGCGGGAGATGAGCGAGCAGGTGCTCGACAATATGGAGATCGAGAAGGAGCGCGGCATCACCATCAAGGCGCAGACGGTGCGGCTGGATTACCGGGCGCAGGATGGCCTGGATTATGTGCTGAACCTGATGGACACGCCGGGGCATGTCGATTTCGCCTATGAGGTGAGCCGCAGCCTGGCGGCGTGCGAAGGCGCGCTGCTGGTGGTGGACGCGGCACAGGGGGTGGAGGCGCAGACGCTGGCGAACGTCTATCAGTCGATCGAGCATGACCATGAGATCGTGCCGGTGATCAACAAGATCGACCTGCCGAGCGCCGAACCGGAGCGGGTGAAGGCGCAGATCGAGGAGGTCATCGGTCTGGATGCCAGCAACGCCGTGCTGGCGAGCGCCAAGAGCGGCATCGGCATCGGCGATGTGCTGGAGGCGATCGTGACGCGCATTCCCGCGCCGAAGGGCGACGCGACGGCACCCTTGAAGGCGATGCTGGTGGACAGCTGGTATGACGCCTATCTGGGCGTGGTGATCCTGGTGCGGATCATCGACGGCGTGCTGAAAAAAGGCATGCAGATCAAGTTCATGGCGGGCGACAGCGTGCATCTGACCGATCGCGTGGGCGCGTTCCGGCCGAAGATCGAGCAGCGCGGCGAACTGGGGCCGGGGGAGATCGGCTTCATCACGGCACAGATCAAGGAGGTGGCGCAGGCGCGGGTGGGGGACACGATCACCGACGCGAAGCGACCGGCGAACGCGGCCCTGCCGGGGTTCAAGGAAGTGCAGCCGGTGGTGTTCTGTGGCCTGTTCCCGACGGACGCCGCCGATTTTGAGAAGCTGCGCGAGAGCATCTACAAGTTGAAGCTGAACGACGCGAGTTTCAGCTTCGAGATGGAGACCAGCGCCGCCCTGGGCTTCGGTTTTCGATGTGGGTTCCTGGGCCTGCTGCATCTGGAGATCATTCAGGAGCGGCTGAGCCGGGAATATGACCTGGACCTGATCACCACGGCGCCCAGCGTGGTCTATGAGGTGCATCTGAACAACGGCGAGATGCTGGAACTGCACAATCCGGCGGACATGCCCGATCCGGTCGCGATCGACCATATCAAGGAGCCGTGGATCGAGGCGGTGATCTTCGTGCCGGACGAGTATCTGGGCAGTGTGCTGAAGCTGTGCCAGGACCGGCGGGGTATCCAAAAAAACCTGACTTACGTGGGCGGACGGGCGCAGCTGACGTACGAACTGCCCTTGAACGAGGTGGTGTTTGATTTCTACGACCGGCTGAAGAGCATCAGCCGCGGCTATGCCAGTTTCGATTACCACCAGATCGGCCACCGCGAGGGCGATCTCGTCAAGATGACGGTGCTGGTGAACAGCGAGCTGGTGGACGCGCTGAGCATGATCGTGCACCGCGACGCCGCCGAGGCGCGCGGCCGGCACATGTGCGAGCGGATGAAGGACCTGATCCCGCGGCATCTGTTCAAGATTCCGATCCAGGCAGCCATTGGGGGCCGCGTGATCGCGCGGGAGACGATCGCGGCGCTGCGCAAGGACGTGACGGCGAAATGCTATGGCGGCGACATCAGCCGCAAGCGCAAGCTGCTGGACAAGCAGAAAGAAGGCAAGAAGCGCATGCGCCAATATGGCAGCGTGGAGATCCCGCAGGAGGCGTTCATCGCGGCGCTGCGGATGGGGGACGCGTAACCCCGGTTGCGCCAGCGGCGGTTGCGTGAAATGCTGACATCATGGACGTGGACGACGGGTTCGGCGCGAAACTGGCGTTGGCGATCAAGGCCTTGTCGGTCAGTCGCAGCCGGTTGGCGCATGAGTTGGCGGTGGACAAGAGCGCGGTCGGGCGTTGGGTGTCGGGCACCGCGCTGCCATCCGCGCATAATCTGGAGCGGTTGACGCAACGAGTGGCGGCCACGCACCCCGGTTTCACCATGGCCGATTGGGACGTTGCACTGCCGGCGCTCGCGGCGCGACTGGGCGTAACGCCACCGCAGGCGGCGGCGCCGGACGTGGACTGGCTGGCACCCGGGCTGATGACGGAGGCGCGGGCGAACACGGCGATGCGAGGCGGTGCCTACGAAGGCGTCTGGCGCACCACACGGCCCTCTGCGGACAATGCGGGGGCACCATTCGTGCATGACCATATGGTGCAGCGGGTGGCGCCGGATGGGTTGCTGCGCTATCGGCTGGGGGTGTTCGGGCTGCGCTTCCATGGCATCGGCCTGCCGATCCAGGGACAGCTCTTCTCGATCGCCAGTGACACGGTGAGCGGCGTGTTCATCTTTTCGATCGTGAAGGCGGTGGCGCGTCGCAAGGCGGTGGTGCTCGACGGGCTGACACTGACCTGCCTGCGCAACACCGACGGCGATATCGTGGCGACGCCCTGCATTTTCGAGCGGGTGGCCGACCTGCCGCCGGACCCGGCCGACGATGATGCCGTGCTGGAACGCTGCATGCGCGCGAGCTCCTTTGCCGCCGCGGAAGCCGTCGATCCTGCGTATGCGCGGCGGCTGCTGCCCGATATCGGCCCGGCGGCGCATGCGGCCGGCGGAGAGTTGCTGCTGTTGATGCGCTTTGCCGAAAGCCTGTCCCGCGCGGCGCCGATCGGCGGGCGGGACTGATCGACGCTCCGCTGCGGCGCGCAAGGGGTTGCGCAACCGTCATTGTGCGCAAGGGGTTGCGCAACCGTTGCGCATGTCGCTGCGACTGTTGGGGTCGCGCCCGGCACGGCATAAGCGCCGCGTTCACGAAATCGGGGAATATCATGTACAAGATGACAATGATGATGCTTGCCGCCAGCCTGGTGGCGGTACCGGCGCAGGCCGAGAAAGGCACTGGCAAGACGTTCGATGTCGCGCTGTTCGGCAAGAATATCCAGGGCGGGATGGACGCGGTGGCGGGCGGGTTCGCCTGGTCGGTGGCACAGAATGGCAAGCCGGCGGGCACGGGCAAGAAGGGGTTCGCGCGGACACCGGCCGACGGCAACCTGCCGCATTCGCCCAGTCAGCGGCAGAACATCGCCAGCGTATCGAAGATGATCACCGCCGTGGCGGTGTTGCAGACCCTGCGGATGATGGGGAAGGACGAGGATACGCTGATCGCCGGCTATTTCCCGCCGGGATGGAAGAAAGGCCCGAATGTCGACACGCTGACGTTCGCCCATCTGCTGGGCCATCGCAGCGGATTTCCGAATGCCAACATGAACAGCAAGGCACTGCTCGATTACAGTGCGATGAAGGCGATGGTGGCCGCGGGCACGCCGGGTCCGGCCCCGCTGCCGGCACCACCCAAGGGCATCGATTATCGCAACGTCAACTATGCGCTGCTGCGCGTGCTGCTGTACAACATGCATAACCGCATCCCGGGGGTAACGCTGCGATCCGATGAGATCGCGCGGACGATGGAAGGCCAGTTGGGCGAGATCACCGGCGAGGCCGGGAGCGACGAATATGTCGGCAAGCTGGTGAGCTGGTTCTATGCCGCCTGGGTGCAGAAGAATGTGCTGGAGCCGGTGGGCGTGAAGGGCGCGCTGTGTCAGGACAAGAGTGCAACGCAGACGCTCTATTATGACAGGGACCAGACCATCCCGGGCAACAAGTCCATGGGCAACAACAGCTGGTCGGAATTCTGCGGCTCGGGCGGCTGGTATCTGTCGTCCAACGACCTGGTGCGGTTCATGACCTTCCTGCACAACAGCGAGGTGCTGCTGCCCGCGGCCTGGCGGCAGCGGATGATCGACAAAAGGTTCGGCGTGATGGGGCGGGTCGGCGATTTCGGCACCTATTGGAATCACGGCGGCGTGGTGGGTTCGGGGGGCGGCGGCGGTATCCATGCCTGCATCATGCGCTTTCCCAACAATGTGGAAGCCGCGGTGGTCGCCAACGTGGTATTGCCACCGAAGATCAGCACCTGCCCCATCCTTGCCGATGCCTATGATGCGGCATGGAAGTGACGGCCGGGGTGGCGGCTGACCCCGCCACCCTTGCCCTTCCCGGCGTCGCCTGCCACTGCTGCGGCAAGGACAAGCCGGGAGTGGGTGCGTGGGAAACAAGCTGACCGTCTGGATTCTGGTGGCGCTGGGGCTGGGGCTGGTGCTGGGCCTGGTGATGAACGCCACCATGGCACCGGCGGATGCCAAGGCCATCGGCAGCCAGCTGACCATCATCACCGACGTGTTCCTGCGGCTCATCAAGATGATCATCGCGCCGCTGGTGTTCGCCACGCTGGTCGCCGGCATCGCCGGCATGGGCGGGGACAGCAAGTCGCTAGGGCGCATCGGGGTGCGCACCATCGCCTGGTTTCTGGCGGCGACGGTGGTTTCCATCACGCTGGGGCTGCTGGCGGTGAATACCCTGCAACCGGGGGTGGGGCTGAACCTCTCCCTTCCCGTGGCGGACGCGGCGACCGCGGTGAAGACCGAGGCGCTGACGTTCCGCAAGGTCATCACCGAGATTTTCCCGAAGAGCATCGTCGATGCCATGGCGACCAACAACATCCTCCAGATCGTGGTGTTCGCCGTGTTTTTCGGCATTGCGCTTGCGAAGGTGGGGGAGCGTGGCCGGCCACTGGTGAAGGCGATGGAGGTGCTGATGGAGGTGATGCTGGTCATCACCAACATCGTGATGTGGGTGGCGCCCTTCGCGGTGTTCGCGGCGGTAACGGCGACCGTCGCTGAACAGGGAGTCGGCATCCTGGCGACCTATGGGGCCTTCATGGGCGGTTTCTATGCCACGCTGCTGATCCTGCTGGCGATCATCCTGACGGCGGGTGGCCTGGTGATCGGGTTCGGCAACATCCCGCGGCTGGTGCGGGAAATCCGCGAACCCTTCCTGCTGGCGTTCAGCACGGCGAGCAGCGAGGCGGCCTATCCGCGCTTCCTGGCGGCGCTGGAGCGCTTCGGCGTGCCCAACCGTATCGCCAGCTTCACCCTGCCGCTGGGCTACAGCTTCAACCTCGACGGCTCGATGCTCTATTGCAGTTTCGCCACCGTGTTCATCGCCCAGGCCTATGGCATCGACCTGACGCTGACGCAGGAAATCACCATGCTGCTGTTCCTGATGGTGGCGTCGAAGGGCATGGCGAGCGTGCCGCGCGCGAGCCTGGTGGTGATCACCGCGACGCTCAGCTTTTTCGGGCTGCCGACCGAGGGCGTGCTGCTGATCCTGGCGGTCGATCACTTCCTCGACATGGGGCGCAGCGCCACCAATGTGGTCGGCAACGCGGTGGCGACGGCGGTGGTGGCGAAGTGGGAAGGCGAGCTGGGCCGCCCCGAACCCGCGGTATTGCGGAGTGAACGTCCGTAGATTTCGCTTGGCAATCCGTCGCGATTTGAGTTAGCCTCAAATTGAGAGGGCGAGCGAATCGGGAGACGCATCATGGCCACAGCCTACAAGCCGAGCGAGCTGACACTGGACGATCTGGACATCTCGCGGCCGGATTTGTGGCGCGACTATGCCATCCTGCCGAAGCTGGCGACGCTGCGGAACGCCGGCCCCTTGCATTACTGCCCGGAGAGCGATTTCGGCCCCTATTGGTCGGTCATGTCCCACCGCGAGATCGTGGAAGTGGAGAGCAAACCCGACATCTTTTCTTCGAGCTGGGACCGGGGCGGCATCACCATCGGCGGGCGGCCGCCGGAGGGGGAGGAGGAAATCCGCTTCCCCATGTTCATCGCCATGGACCGGCCGCAGCATACCGGCCAGCGGCGCACGGTGGCGCCGGCCTTCACGCCTTCCGAAATGGACCGGCTGCGCGCCAGCATCCGCGGCCGCACGGCGACCTTGCTTGACAGCCTGCCCGTAGGTGAGGCGTTCGACTGGGTGGATCTGGTCTCCGTCGAGCTGACGACGCAGATGCTGGCGACTCTGTTCGACTTCCCTTGGGAAGACCGCCGCCTGCTGCCCTATTGGTCCGATGTGGCGACCGACTTCGACGCGATCAAGGATGTGGAATCGCACCGCAAGCGGCATGAGATCCTGTTCCAGATGGTGGTCTATTTCCAGCGGCTGTGGGACGAGCGCAAGGAGAAGGGCCTGGCGCCCGACCTCATCTCGATGATGATCAATTCGGATGCCACCAAGGACATGAGCCAGCTGGAATATCTGGGCAATCTGATCCTGCTGATCGTGGGCGGCAACGATACCACACGCAACAGCATGACCGGCGCGGTGATGGTGCAGAACCGCTATCCCGATCAATGGGCGAAGCTGGTGGCGAACCCGGCGCTGATCCCGAACGCCACCAGCGAACTGATCCGCTGGCAGACGCCGCTGGCGCACATGCGGCGCACCGCGCTCGCCGATACCGTCGTGGCCGGGCAGACGATCCGCGCCGGCGACAATGTGGTGATGTGGTATCTGTCCGCCAACCGCGAGGAGGGCATGTTCGCCGCCGCCGACACCTGGATGCCGGACCGGGAGAATGCGCGGCGGCACCTGGCCTTCGGGCACGGCATCCATCGCTGCGTCGGCGCGCGTCTGGCCGAATTGCAGCTGGGCATCCTGTTCGAAGAGATGCTGGCTCGCAACATGCGCGTACGCGCGCTCGCCGAGCCGAAACGGGTGAACAACTGCTTCGTGCACGGCTATCGCCAGCTGATGGTGGAGATGATGCGCGGCTGAGGCCGGCGCTTAGGGGTACACCAGCAGGATCGGGCCGGGGTAGCGGGTCAGCGTCGTATCGACGGTCAGCAGGGTAACAGTTTCCGATATCGCTTGTCCGATCAGAGCTCGATCGAATGGATCGCGATGGTAGAGTGGCAAGGCGGCAGCATGCTGCGCATGTAACGCATTGAACGGCAACTCCCCCCACCCCGCGCGCCGGAGGGTTGTTTCGACTTCCTTTGCGTCCCAGCGAAAGTCGGGCCTGCCAGCGGCCTGCTTGATGCCGATTTCCCAGATGCTGATCGAACTGAACAGCGGCTCATTGCGGACATCGCCCAACATCTCCCTCGCTTGAGCCGTGAAGCGGGCGTCGCCTGCCGTGAACCACAGGAGGAGATGCGTGTCGAACAGTAGCCTCAATCGCGCAGCCCGAACATCTCTTCGATTTCGTCGCGGAACGGCGTCTTGATATCATCCGGCGCCACGAACCGGCCTTTCAGCGCGCCGAAGCCGCGTGCGATCAGCAACTTCTCGCCCGAGAGCGGCGTGTCGTCGGCAGGCACCACCTTGACCAGCGGTTTGCCGGCGCGGGCGATGATGAACGGCTTGCCAGCGGCGGCATCGGCGACGAGGCGGGAGAGGTGGGTTTTGGCCTCATGCATGTTGATGACGGGAAGCGGGGCGGTCATGGCGGTTTCCTGCGTGTGAACCAACCAAACTTAGTCCGCTTGGTTGAAAAAATCAACCAAGCGGGGTGGGGCGGAGGTTCCGGCCGCCTTATCGCTCCATGATGCCAGGATTGCCGCGGCCCTTGGGATCGTCCCCGAAACGGTTCGGGCCGGGGGTGCCGTCGAGTACGAAAAACACCAGCAGCACAATGCTGCCGATCAGCGGGACCAGGCCGATCAGATACCACCAGCCGCTGCGATCGGTATCGTGCAGACGACGGACGGCGACGGCGAGCGAGGGAATGAAGAAGGCAAGGGCGAGGATGCCGACGAGCGCGATGAAAACGCCCCCCGGCTCGCCATTGGGGCCCGGCGGGCTGACCAAGGTGCCGACAAGCGCGACAAAGGCATAGATCACCACCAGAAACAGCGAGAACAACCAATATTCCTGACGGCGCGAGCGCCCCCTGAAATCCGCGTAACGGCGCAATGGTTCGAACATCATGTCATTTCCCCTGCTTGTGTCCGATGCTGGCAGGGACGAAGGCGTGGCGTCAAGCCGCGATCAGTTGACGGGACGCTGCCGGCGAAAACTCAGCGCCTCGGCGATGTGCGCGCGTCCGACCGTTTCGGCGCCCTGCAAATCCGCCAGCGTGCGCGCAACCCGCAGCGTGCGGTGATAGCCCCGCGCCGACAGTTTCATCGCCTCGGCCGCCTGGGTCAGCAGCCGGCGGCCGGCGTCGTCCGGTGCGGCGGCTTCCTCCAGCAGCTTGCCATCGGCCTCGGCATTGCAGCGGGCGGCATCGCCATAGCGCGCGCGTTGCAGGGCGCGGGCCGCGGCGACGCGCGCCGCGACCATCGCACTGTCCTCGGCGGGCGGCGGCAGGCTGAGGTCGGCGGCGCTGACCGCCTGCACCTCGATATGCAGGTCGATGCGGTCCAACAACGGCCCCGACAGCTTCGCCTGATACTCCCCGGCGCAGCGCGGCGCGCGGGCGCAGGCGAGCGCGGCGTCTGAGAGGTGCCCGCAGCGGCAGGGGTTCATCGCGGCGATCAGCTGCACGCGGGCAGGGTAGGTGACATGCGCCGCCGCGCGGGCGACCACGACCTCGCCGCGTTCCAGCGGCTGCCGCAGGCTGTCGAGCACGCCGGCGGCGAATTCGGGAAGCTCATCGAGAAACAGCACGCCCAGATGCGCCAGGCTGACCTCGCCGGGCTTGGCTTTCGCGCCACCGCCCACCAGCGCCGGCATGGACGCGCTGTGGTGCGGTGCCCGAAAAGGCCGGTGGCGGGCGATGCGGGTACCATCCAATGTGCCGGCCATGCTGGCGATCATCGCCACTTCCAGCGCCTCGGCGGTGGAGAGCGGCGGCAGGATGCCGGGCAGGCAGGCGGCGAGCATCGATTTGCCGGCGCCCGGCGGGCCCGACATCAGCAGGTTGTGGCCGCCGGCAGCGGCGATCTCCAGCGCGCGCTTGGGAATTTCCTGGCCCTTCACCTCGGCCAGGTCGGGGCCGCGGAAGCCGCTTTCGCTGAGCGCCGCGGCCTCCGGCGCCGGCAGCGCGCGCACGCCCTGGAGATGGTGGATGAGGGCGAGCAGGTCGGGCGCACCGATCACCTCGATGCCGCCGCTGCCCGAGGCGAGCCAGGCGGCTTCCGAGGCTTGCGCGGCAGGGCAGATCAGGCCCAGCCCCCGTCCCGCGGCGTGCATCGCGGCGAGCAGCACGCCCGGCGACGGCGCGACCCGCCCATCGAGGCCGAGTTCGCCGACGACGACATAGCTGCCCAGCGTTTCCGCGTCGACCACCCCCATGGCGCCCAGCAGCGCCAGTGCGATGGGCAGGTCGTAGTGCGAGCCTTCCTTGGCGAGGTCGGCGGGCGCCAGGTTGATGGTCACGCGCTTGGGCGGCAGCGACAGGCCAATGGCGGCAAAGGCGGCAGCCACGCGGTCGCGGCTTTCGCGCACCGCCTTGTCGGGCAGGCCCACCAGGGTGACTCCGGTCTGGCCGGGGGCCACCTGGACCTGTGCGTCAACGGGTTTTGCCTCCAGCCCAAGATAGGCGACGGTTGCCACATGCGCGACCAAAGGCGATGCTCCGAACAGGTCCGACCCTGCGTAATGACGTCCCGTTAGCCGACCGGGTGGCGGGAGGGAAGTGGCAGGGCGCGCGCCGTTCGACTGCCTGGGGTGGTGCCGGAAGAGGGGATCGAACCCCCGACCTTCGGTTTACAAAACCGCTGCACTACCGCTGTGCTATTCCGGCATGCCGCGCGTGTAGCGCGACATGCCGCTTTGCTCAACTGCCGCGTATGACCCGCATTTTGATGGGATCAAAATGCGGGTCTGTCTTTTTGTCGCGGTGCATCCCTTGCGGAAAACCGGAACCCGTTTTTCCGCGATACACTCTAGCCGGCGTCGCCGGGCTTGTTGCCGCCCAGCGGGTAGCCGACGGTCGTTTTCGGCGTCGCCTCCGGCGCGGTGTCGCGCGTCTTCCACAGGCTCCAGCCAATGCCGGTGAACAGGATGACGAAGGTGATCGACAGGCTCCAGCTCGCCGGGAATTTCCCGCCCTCGAAGCCGAGCAGGTCGGCGACGAAGATTTTGGAACCGATGAACACCAGCAGCACCGCCAGCGCATATTTCAGATAGTGGAAGCGGTGCACCAGCGCCGCGAGCGCGAAATAAAGCGCGCGAAGGCCCAGGATGGCGAAGATGTTCGAGGTGTAGACGATGAACGGATCCGTGGTGATCGCGAAGATCGCCGGCACGCTGTCCACCGCGAAGATCACATCGACGATTTCGATCATGATCAGCGCCAGCATCAGCGGCGTCATCCAGCGCACCATCCTGCCGGTCTGCGGGTCGGGCTTTTCCACGAAGAAGCGGTCGCCATGGAGCTCGTCGGTCACCCGGAACCGCTTCTTCACAAACTTCAGGACTTTCGATTCGCCGACGTTATATTCCTTGTCGGCGGTGACCCACATCATCACGCCGGTGTAAATCAGGAAGACGGCGAAGATATACATGACCCAGGCGAACTGGCTGACCAGCGTGGCGCCCAGCCCGATCATGATCGCGCGCAGCACGATGACGCCCAGGATGCCCCAGAACAGCACGCGGTGCTGATAGACGCGCGGGATCGCGAAATAGGTGAAGATCATGGCGATGACGAAGACATTGTCCATCGCCAGTGATTTTTCGATCACGAAACCGGTCAGATAGAGTTTCGCCGCCTCGAACCCCGGCAGCAGGGTGGCGGCCTCGGCGGCGGTCGCGCCGGCTCTCGCATCCTCGAACGCCCACCAGACGAAACCGGAATAGGCAACGCCCAGCGTGATGTAGAAGGCGGAGAGAATGAGGCTCTCCTTCACCTCGATCTCGCGGTTGTCCTTGTGCAGCACGCCCAGGTCGAAGGCGAGCAGCACGATCACGACACCGATGAAGCTGAACCACAGCCACAAGGGTTTCGTCAGCCATTCATAGGTCAAGACATCCATCACGGGCCCCTTTGTTGCCACCTGCGGCGCCGCGTGCCGCGCCGAAACCATGCTTCATCCGACATCACGGTGTCGCCACACCGCCAGAGGGGCCCGGATTGCGGCGGCAAATGGGGTGGCCCGGGCCGATAAGCAAGACATGATTTTGCGGCAACGCAACATTTGCGTGGTTTGTGGAATTCCAATGGAAGCGCTAAAGCTGCCGGCGGACGCGGGGCCGCGACCTGCTTTTGAGAGATCCATGGCCGATTACCACACGCATGACGACGACGAGCCGCTGAGCGGCGAGGACCGCGACGCCAGCATTCCCGCCGATGTGCTGGATGCCGTGCGCACGCTCATTCGCTGGGCCGGAGATGATCCGGAGCGGGAAGGCCTGCACGACACGCCCGGGCGGGTGGCGCGTGCCTATCGCGAATATTTCAAGGGCTATGCGGAGGATCCCGAAGGCCATCTCGCACGCACCTTCGAGGAGGTGGGCGGCTATGACGAGATCGTGCTGCTGCGCGACATCCCGTTCCAGTCGCACTGCGAACATCACATGGCGCCGATCATCGGCAAATGCCACGTCGCCTATCTGCCCACAACGCGCGTGGTCGGCATCAGCAAGCTGGCGCGCGTGGTGCAGGGCTATGCCAAGCGGTTGCAGGTGCAGGAACGGCTGACGGCGGAGATCGCCGACGCGATCCAGCACGGGCTGCACCCGCGCGGCGTCGCCGTGGTGGTGGAGGCGAGCCATGCCTGCATGTCGGCGCGCGGCGTGCTGACGCCCGGCGTCAGCATGATTACCAGTCGCATGATGGGGGTGTTCCGGGAGGATGAGCGCAGCCGCAAGGAAGTGCTGGCGTTGATGAAGATCGGCGGGTGAACACGACTGTTCTCGACCCGCCGAAGAAGATCGGCATGGTCTCGCTTGGCTGCCCCAAGGCGCTGGTGGACAGCGAGCGCATCCTGACGGCGCTGCGCGGCGATGGCTATGCCATGTCCGCCGACTATGCCGGCGCCGATGTGGTGATCGTCAACACCTGCGGCTTCTTGGACAGCGCCAAGGCGGAAAGCTTGGAGGCGATCGGCGAGGCGATCGCCGAGAATGGCCGGGTGGTGGTGACCGGCTGCCTGGGGGTGGAGGCGGAGCGCATCCGCGAACGTTTCCCCGCGGTGCTGGCCATCACGGGTCCGCAGCAATATGAGGCGGTGGTGGGCGCGGTGCGGGACGCGGCGCCGATGCCGCCGCAGCCCTTCGTCGACCTGGCGCCAACCAAGCTGACGCCGCGCCACTACAGCTATCTGAAGATTTCCGAAGGCTGCAACCACCGTTGCGCCTTCTGCATCATCCCCTCGCTGCGCGGCGATCTGGCCAGCCGCCGGCCGGACGCCATCCTGCGGGAGGCGGAGAAGCTGGTGGCCGCCGGCACGCGCGAACTGCTGGTGATCTCGCAGGACACGTCGGCGTATGGCCGCGACCTGCGGCATGCCGACTATAACGGCCGCCGCGCGCACATCACCGACCTGGCGCGCGACCTCGGCAGCCTGGGCGCCTGGGTGCGGCTGCACTATGTTTACCCTTACGCCAGTGTGGATGAGCTGATCCCGCTGATGGCCGATGGCCTGATCCTGCCCTATCTGGACATTCCCTTCCAGCATGCCGCGCCCGGCGTGCTGCGCGCGATGCGCCGCCCGGCGAACGAGGCGAGGGTGCTGGAGCGGCTGGCCGCCTGGCGCGCGGCGGTGCCCGACATCGCCATCCGCAGCACTTTCATCGTGGGGTTCCCCGGCGAGAGCGAGACGGATTTCGCCTATCTTCTGCAATGGCTGGAGGAGGCCCAGCTCGACCGGGTGGGGGCGTTCGCCTATGAAAATGTTGCCGGCGCCGCGGCGAACGACCTGCCCGGCCATGTGCCGGAGGAGGAAAAGCAGGAGCGGCTGGCACGCTTCATGGAAACGAGCGCCCGCATCTCCGCGGCAAAGCTGGCGGCAAAGGTCGGGCGCCGGATCGATGTCATCATCGATGAGGCGGACGGGGAGGGCGGCGCGACGGGGCGCGGCCAGGCCGACGCACCGGAAATCGACGGCCAGGTATTCCTGCGCGATTGCCATGCCGCACCGGGCGATATCGTCCGGGTGGTCGTGGAAGACGCTGACGAGCACGACCTCTACGGGGTGCCCGTGTGACGCTGCTGAGCGCGCGGATCGACACCCCGGTGGGGCCGATGATCCTGGTGCATGATGGCGCAACCCTGTTCGCGGCGGAGTTTCATGAGGATGCGGCGCGGATCGGCGTCAGCCTGAAGCGCTTCGGCCTCGGGCCGGTCGCGGAGGCAACGGCGGTGCCCGAATGGCTGGGTGAAGCCTTCGCCGCCTATTTCGCCGGCGCGCTGACGGCACTGGAGGGGCTGCCCACCGCACGGCATTTCGGCAGCGACTTCGAACGCGCGGTGTGGGCGGAACTGCGCCGGATCCCCGCGGGCGAAACCCGCAGCTACGGCGCCGTTGCCCGCGCGCTCGGGTCCCCTGCCACGGGCGACGGCGGGTTGGCGCGCGCCGTGGGCACGGCGAACGGCCGCAATCCGCTGGCGATCGTGGTGCCGTGCCACCGGGTGATCGGCGCGGACGGCTCGCTGACCGGCTATGCCGGCGGGCTGCATCGCAAGCGCTGGCTGCTCGCCCACGAAGGCTCGCTCGTGGAACAGCCAAGATTGCTCTGACCATTTGCCTTTTGCGGATGGGGCTTTAACGCTGCCGGCATGCGCGCGCTCTTCACCGCCACCATCTTCCTCGGCAGCTTCCTGCTCTTCCTCATCCAGCCGATGGTGGCGCGGCTGGCGCTGCCCACGCTGGGCGGCTCGCCCAATGTCTGGAATGTGGCGATGCTCTTCTACCAGGGCGCGCTGCTGCTGGGCTATCTCTACGCGCATCTTCTCAGCCGGTTCGCGGTGCGCACGCAGGCCGGCCTCCATGTCGCGCTATTCCTGCTCGCCGCGCTGACCTTGCCGGTGGGGCTGGCGACGCCTGTCGGCATCAACGCCAGCACCGCGCCCGGCCTGTGGCTGCTGGCGGCGCTGGCCGGCGGTATCGGCCTGCTGTTCGTCACGGTCGCGGCACAGGCGCCGCTCATGCAGGCCTGGTTCGCGCGCTCCGGCGACCGCGATGCCGCCAATCCCTGGTTTCTCTACGCCGCCTCCAACGCCGGCTCGCTGCTCGGGCTGCTCGCCTACCCCTTCCTGCTGGAGCCGCTGACCGCGTTGCCGGCACAAACGCTCGGCTGGTCGATCGGGTTCGGCGCGCTGCTGCTGCTGGTGGGGCTGTGCGGCTGGCGGGTCGGCTTCATGCCCCCTCCGTCCGCTGCGCGGACACCGCCCCCGCCTGCGGGGGAGATGGGTGAGCAAAGCGCGGCCGGAGCAGGCATCGGCTGGCGCCGGCGCGTCCGCTGGGTGCTGCTCGCCGCGGTGCCGTCGGGGCTGATGCTGTCCTCCACCACGCACATCACCACCGACATCATGGCGATGCCTCTGCTCTGGGTGCTGCCGCTCGGCCTTTATCTCATCAGCTTCATCCTGGTGTTCGGCGGCAATGGTGCTGCCTGGACCCGGCGGGCGGTGCTGGTGGCGCCGGTGCTGCTGCTGCTGTTCGGCGGCGTCGGCCTGTTCGCCATCGGCAAGGTGGCAACGCTCTATGGGCTGGCGACGCTGCTGCTGCTGCTGGTGATCGCGGTGGCGCTGCACGGCACGCTGGCCGGCGACCGACCGCACCCATCGCGGCTGACCGAATTCTACCTGTGGATGAGCTTCGGCGGCGCGCTCGGTGGGCTGTTCTGCGGGCTGCTGGCGCCGATGCTGTTCGACTGGACCTATGAATATCCGCTGCTGCTCGTGCTGGCGGCGTTGCTGTTGCCGGCACGGCCGCTGACCCGGCGCATTGGGCGCCTGTGGCAGGGCCGGCCGCGCCTGCTGACGGCGTTTGCCGTCGTCGCGCTGGCGGCGCTGGGCTGGTGGACCAGTTTCGCCATCAGCATCGATGCCTTGCAAATGCTGATCGTGGCGCCGGTCGCGGTGATTGCGCTGATCGCCGTGCTCGCCATCGGCCGGCCGGCGCTGTTCGCCTTCGCGCTCCTGAACCTGATGCTGGCGCTGGGCGGCTGGAAGCAGATCGACATCTCCACCATTCCGGGCGCGCGCGAGCGCAGCTTCTTCGGCATCTACAGCATCGAAAACAACTATGCCGACAACAGCCGGCGGCTGTTGCACGGCACGACGCTGCACGGCATCCAGTCGCTCGATCCGGCGCTCAGCCGCACGCCGCTCAGCTATTATGCGCCGAAAAGCGGCGTCGGCCAGGTGATGCGCGCCGCGCCCGCGCTGTTCGGGCCGGGCGCCAGCATCGCCTTCGTCGGCCTCGGCACCGGCAGCCTCGCCTGCTATGCGCAACCCGGCCAGCGCTGGACGGTGTATGAGATCGATCCGGTCATCGTGCGCATGGCGTTCGACCCGAAACGCTTCAGCTATGTCAGCCAGTGCAAGCCGGACCTGGCGGTGAAGCTGGGCGACGCGCGGCTGGAACTGGCGGCGACCCCTGCCGCCAGTCTGGACGTGCTGGCGGTCGACGCCTTCAGTTCGGATGCGATCCCGCTGCACCTGATGACGAAAGAGGCCTTCGCCATCTACAAGCGGGTGCTGCGCCAGGACGGCGTGCTGCTGGTGCATATCTCCAACCGCTTCCTGCGGCTGGCGCCGGTGGTGGCGGCGATCGCGGCGGAGAGCGGCTGGCGGGCGCGCGAGCTGCAATACAAGCCCACGTCGGAGGACAATGCCGGCAACCGCACCTTCACCAGCAGCGACTGGATCGTCCTGACCCGCAGCGAGGCGCGAATGGCGGCGGTGCTGGCGGCGACCGATGGCGACTGGCAGCCGCTGCCGCGTGACGCCGCCGTGAGCGCCTGGAGCGATGATTTCGCCAGCATCCTTCCCACCTTGAAGCCGCTTCATATTCCCGGTCTTTGAATCGCCGAAGGAAACAGAAGACTCCGTGGGCGCTTGCGCCTTCGGCGGGGGGTTACTGGCGGCGACATCTGGTGCTAACCGGACGCGATGAACAACAGGGTGAGCATCGCGGTGCTGGGTGCTTCGGGCTATACCGGCGCCGATCTCGTGCGCCTGGCGCTGACGCATCCGGGCGTGGAGGTCGTGGCGCTGTCCGCCAATGCCAAGGCCGGGCAGGCGATGGCGGACATCTGGCCGCACATGGTCCCCTATCGCCACCTGCCGCCGCTGGTGAAGGCGGAGGACATCGATTTCTCCCGCGTCGATTTCGTCTTCGGCTGCCTGCCGCACGCGGCCTCGGCCACGCTGCTCAGCCAGATCAGCGGCCCGCGCATCATCGACCTCAGCGCGGACTTTCGCCTGAAGGACGCGGCCACCTATGCCGACTGGTATGGTGGCGCCCACCCGGCGCCGGCGCTGCTGGCGGACGCCGTCTATGGCCTGACCGAATTCGCCCGCGCCACGCTGCCGTCGGCACGCCTGGTTGCCTGCCCCGGCTGCTACCCCACCGCGGCGCTGTTGGCGCTGGTGCCGCTGGCGCGCGCCGGCGCGATCCGCCCCGTCAACATCACCATCAACGCGCTCTCCGGCCTGACCGGCGCCGGTCGCAGCCTGAAAGAGGCCAACCTGTTCGCGGAGATCGGCGAGGCGGCGGCGCCCTATGCCGTCGGCCATCACCGCCACATGCCGGAGATGGAGCAGGAGCTGGCACTGGCGTTCGCCGCGCCCGTCACACTCAGCTTCACGCCGCATCTGGTGCCGATGAGCCGGGGCGAACTGGAAACGATCACCGTTGAACTCAACGGCGCCAGCGTCGCCGACGCGCGCGCGATCATCGAGGATTTTGCGCGTGACGAACCCTTCGTCCACCTGCTGCCCGACGGCGTGCCGGCCTCCACCCGCATGGTGCGCGGCAGCAACCATGTGGTGCTGAACATCGCCGCCGACCGCATCCCCGGCCGCGCCATCCTGACCGTCGCCATCGACAATCTGGTCAAGGGATCGAGCGGCCAGGCGTTGCAGAACATGAACCTGATGGCGCAGCTGCCCGAGCCGACGGGGCTGGACGCGGCGCCGCTGTTCCCATGACCGCCTTTCCGCGCCCCTCGCCGCCGGACAAGGCCATCGTCGAGACGCCGCGCCTGATCCTGCGGCAGTGGAAAGAGAGCGACCGCGAACCGTTCGCCGCGCTGAACGCCGATCCGCGGGTGATGGCACATTTTCCGGCGTTGCTGATGCGCGGCCAAAGCGACGCGCTGCTGAACCGGCTGGGAAGGATGATCGCCGAGACCGGCAGCGGCCTGTTCGCCGTCGAGCGGAAGTCCGATCGCGCTTTCCTGGGCTTCACCGGGATCGCGCCGGTGCCGTTCGAAACCGTGCTGGCAGGCGAGACCGAGATCGGCTGGCGCTTCGCCCGCGCGCACTGGGGCATGGGCTATGCCAGCGAGGCGGCGGCCGCCGTGCTGTCCTTCGGGTTCGCGGCGCGCGGGCTGGCGCGCATCGTCTCCTTCACCGCGACCGACAATCTGCGTTCGCAGGGGGTCATGGCCCGCATCGGCATGCGCCGCATGCGCGACCTCGATTTCGAGCACCCCAACCTGCCGCCGGGGCACCGGCTGCGGCCGCATGTGGTCTATGTGGCGGACGCGCCATGAGGATCGAGACCGAACGGCTGGTCCTGCGCAGCTGGCAGGACGCCGACCTCGACGATCTGGTGGCGCTGAATGGCGATCCCGAGGTGATGCGCTTTTTCGGCTTCACCATGAGCCGGGAGGCGAGCGCGATCATGCGCGGGCGCCTGCAGGGCTGGGATGATGCCCTGGGCGTCACCTTCTGGCGCGTCGGGTTGCGCGAAGATGACCGCTTCCTGGGGATCGCCGGGCTGAAACCGCTGACCGTGCCCTGGCCGGAGCCGCACGACGTCGAGATCGGCTGGCGCTTCGCCCGCCACGCCTGGGGGCAGGGCCATGCCAGCGAAGCCGCGGCGGCGGCGCTGGCGGTCGGCCTGGCGCGCTGGCCGCGGGTGATGGCGCAGACCAATTTCGCCAACCGCGCGAGCTGGCGGGTGATGGAACGGATCGGCATGACGCGGGCGGAAACGCTGGACTTCGACCATCCCAATTATGCCGAAGGGCATCCGCTGCGGCCGCACATCGTCTATGTGAAAGCGCGCTGATGCCGCTCTTGCCCTTCATGGGAACCACGCCGACCATCGACTCCAACGCCTGGGTGGCACCGGGCGCGAGCGTGATCGGGCAGGTGACGCTGGGGCCGCAGTCCAGCGTCTGGTATGGCTGCGTGCTGCGCGGCGACGTGATGCCCATCGTCATCGGCGCGCGCAGCAACATCCAGGACGGCAGCGTGGTGCATGTCACGCGAAAGCTGGCGGCGACGACCATCGGCGATGACGTGCTGGTGGGCCACATGGCGATGATCCACGGCTGCACGCTGATGGACCGCGCCTTCGTCGGGCTCGGCGCCATCGTGATGGACGGCTGCGTGATCGAGCCGGACGCGATGCTGGCCGCCGGTGCCATGCTGACGCCGGGCAAGCGCATCCCCGCCGGCGAACTGTGGGGCGGCCGCCCGGCGGTATTCATGCGCAGGCTGACCGAGGCGGAAATCGCGCGGAACCGCGCCGGCGCGGCGGGCTATGTCGAACTGGCGCGGCTGCACCGGGAGAGCCAGGCATGACCCTCCCCTGGGCGCTGGTCGGCGGCGGGGGCGGGGCAATGATCGGGCCGATGCACCGGGCCGCCGCGCTGGGCTGCGGTGCCTTCACCCTGGTGGCGGCCGCACCCTCCTCCCGCGCCGAGGTCGCGGCGAAAACCGGCGCCGAATGGGGCCTGCCCCCGGCGGCGACCTTCGCCGACTGGCGCGACCTGGTGGCGGCGACGCCGGTTCTGGGGCTGCGGGCGGTCAGCATCGCCACGCCGAACGCGCTGCACGCCGAACAGGCAAGCGCCTTCCTGCGCGCCGGTGTCGCGGTCATCTGCGACAAGCCGCTGACCGGCACGCTGGCGGAGGCGGAGGCGCTGGCGGCAGTGCAGGCGGCGACCGGCACGCCGTTGTTCGTCACCTATAATTACAGCGCCTTCCCGCGCATCCGGGAGGCGCGGGCGATGGCGGCGGCGGGCGATTTGGGCACCGTCACACAGGTGCTGGTGGAGTTCGCGCAGGACGGCCGGCTGACGGAGCGCAAACCGCGCGGCTGGCGGCACGACCCGGCGCTGAGCGGCGCGGGCGGTGCCAGCGCCGATGTCGGCACGCACGCCTTCCACCTGGCGGAGTTCGTCAGCGGCCAGCGCGTCAGTGCGCTCGCCGCCGACATCCAGCATGTCGCCGGTGGCCCGCTGGACGATGGCGTGCATGCGCTGCTGCGCTTCGATGGCGGCGCGCGCGGCCTGCTGTGGGCGACGCAGGCGGCGCCGGGCACCCGGCCGGGCCTGCGACTGCGCGTCGTCGGCACGCGCGCCAGCCTCGATTGGCACCTCGCCGCGCCGGACCAGCTCCCGGTCACTGGACTGAAGGTGCCCGCGCCGGGGATGATGCCGGTATCCCCGGACGAACTGACCGCCAGCTTCACCGCCGCCTTCACCGCGCTTTATGCCGACATCGCCGCCGCGCTCGCCGGCCGGCCGTCGCTGGCGCCCGATGTCGCCGATGGCGTGCGCGGGCTCCGCTTCGTCGAAACCGTCCTTGCCTCCAACGGCCGGTGGCTTTCGATGGCCTGATCAGCCGCGCGGCATGCGCACGTCCACCCGCAGCCCCGGCGCATTGTCGGCCAGCGTCAGCCGGCCGCCATGCACCCGCACGATGGTATCCACCAGGCTGAGTCCCAGCCCGACGCCCGGCGACTGCCGGCTGGCATCCAGCCGTACGAAGCGGGTCAGCACGCGCGCGCGATCCTCGGGCGCGATGCCGGGGCCGGTGTCGGCCACGGTCAGCCAGCCCTGATCGCCCTCGCTGCCCGTCGCCAGCCGCACCCGGCCTCCCGCCGGCGTATATTTGATGGCATTGTCCAGCAGGTTCGCCACCAGCTGCGTCAGCAGCGGCGAGGAACCGCGCACCGGCGCCGCATCGGTCGCCAGCGTCAGCAGCACGCCCTTGTCTTCCGCCACCGGCGCGTACAGCTCCGCCATGTCCCGCGCCAGCGTGGCCAGGTCGAGGGCCACGAAGCTCTGCACACTGGTCGCCTCGGCCCGCGCCAGCCGCAGCATGCCGTCGATCAGGCCCAGCAACGCCCGCAGGTCCTTGTCGGTCTCCTGGAACAGCTCGTCGAACGCGCTGCCTTCCCCGGCGCGCATCTGCGCCAGCTCCAGCCGTGCCTGGATGCGTGTCAGCGGTGTCTTCAGGTCGTGCGCCATGCCGTCGGTCACGGCGCGCAGCGATTCAACCATGTTCTGCGTCGCGTCGAAGGCGGCGTTCACGGTTTCCGAAAGCCGGTCATATTCGTCGCCGTGTCGCGTCACCGGCAGTCGCTCCTTCAGCGAGCCGGCGAGGAAGCGGTCCCCGGTGTCGTTCATGGCGGCGATGAACGCCAGCGCGCGCCGGGTGCGCCAATAGCCGAACAGCAGCCCGAACAGGGTGGAGAGCACTGCCGCCACGCCGACCGCCGTCAGGAACCGGTCGCGGATGCGCAGCCGCCCTTCCGCCAGATGCCCCACCAGCAGCTTGTTGCCGCCCGACAGGCGCACCGCCAGCGCGTCGATCTGCCGGGTATAGGGCCCCTGCAGGCTGGTGAGCCGCACGGTGAAGCGGGACCAGCCCGCAGGCGGCACGTCAACGGGCCAGCGGGTCAGATTGCCCGCCAGCCGGGAGCCGTCGCCGGCCGCCAGCAGATAGAAGAAATCATTGCCGCTTTTGTCGCTGTCCACGGCATCGGTCACGGTCTGCCGCAGCGCGTCATGGCCGTCGTTGCGGTCCACCTCCAGCAGGGTCTGCAACTCACCGTCCACCACCGCGCGCATCTGCGCCTCCACCACGCGCACGGTCTGGAAATAAACAACGCCCAGGGCGATCGCCGTCGTCGCCACCGCGATCAGCGCGATCCACAGCGCCTCCCGCGCCGCCATCAGCCGGAGGCGCTGGCGCCGCGTGCCGGCCATGGCGGCGATCAGCTGCCCGCCGCCAGCCGGTATCCCGCGCCGCGCACCGTATGCAGCAGGGGCGTGTCGCCCGGGCCGTCGATCTTGGCGCGCAGCCGGCTGATGTGCACGTCGATGACGTTGGTGCCGGGGTCGAAATTATAATCCCACACCGCTTCCAGCATCATCGTGCGCGTCACCACATGGCCCTGATGCCGCATCAGATATTCCAGCAGCTGATATTCCTTGTTGAGAAGCTCGATCCGCCGCGCGCCCCGCCGGGCGGTGCGCGCCAGCATGTCCAGCTCCAGATCCAGCAGCGTCATCTTGGTCGCCACCGCGCCCTCGCCATCCGCGCGCCGCAGGATGGCGACCAGCCGCGCGATCAGCTCCTGGAAGCTGAACGGCTTCACCAGATAATCGTCGCCGCCGGCGTTCAGCCCCTTCACCCGGTCGTCCACCTGCCCCAGCGCCGACAGGATCAGCACCGGCGTGCGCTTGCCCTCGGCACGCAGCGCCTGCAACACCGAAAGCCCGTCCATCTTCGGCAGGTTGCGATCCAGGATCAGCGCGTCATAGGCGTTGGTCAGCGCCGCGGTCAGCCCGTCGAGCCCGTCGGCGGCATGGTCGCAGGCATGGCCCAGCTCCGACAGGCCCTGCCGCACATAGTCCGCGGTGGAGGCATCATCTTCGATCAGCAGCAATTTCATCGGGCGTCCCTGGTTCGGCGCCGCCATCCGAGCGCGTTGCGCCGCTCCGGTCAAGTCGCTCTCCGCCCGTGTCAGCAGCTGGTCCATCGCGCATCCTTCGCCTCGCGTCGCGCCTTCCATGCCCCGCCCCGCGCTCAGGCGTGTCAACGCGGCATGAATTCCCTGTCATCTGGCATCACTTTCGCCTTTACGCCGGGGCCTGCCCTTGGCACGCATGGCGTGTACGCACGGGCAAGGATTTGCGCATGATGAACCGGTTCGGAAAACTGTCCCGCCGCTCGATGCTGGGCGCGATCGGCACCGCTGCCGTCGGCTTCAGCCTGTCGTCCTGCGGCAAGGCCGAGACCAAGAAGCTCAATTTCTACACCTGGGACACGTACATCGGCAAGACGACGCTCGCCGATTTCGAGAAAGCCAGCGGCATCACCGTCCGCCCCAGCTATTATGCCAACAATGACGAACTGTTCGCCAAGCTGAAGGCCGGCAACCAGGGCTATGACGTGATCGTGCCCAGCAATGAATTCGTCACCAAGATGCGCGCCGCGGACATGCTGCTGCCGCTCGACATGGCGAAAATCCCGAACTTCAGGAATGTCGACCCGGATTTCGCCGTGGCCGAATATGACCCGGCGCCCCGCCACAGCGTGCCCTACACCTGGCTGGTGCTCGGCATCGGCTATCGCAAGTCGAAGGTCGATGGCGTGCCCGACAGCTGGAAATGGCTCTATGATTCGGATCGCTACAAGGGCCGCATCGCGCTCATCACCGAGGCGCCCGACCTCATTCGGCTGGGCGCCAAATATATGGGGAAATCGCTGAACGGCGTCGACAAGGCGACGACCGACGCGGTTGCCGCCATGCTGACGAAGCAGAAGCCCTTCATCAAGGCGTTCCACGACGACAATGGCCAGGACATGCTGCTGGCGGGCGACGTTGACATCGTGCTGGAATATAATGGCGATATCGCCCAGGTGATGAAGGACGACCCCGACCTGGACTTCGTGGTGCCGAAGGAAGGCAGCCTGATCAACGCTGACACGCTGGCGATCCCCAAGGGCGCGCCGAACGCCGACCTGGCGCACCAGTTCATCAACTTCCTCCTGGATGCGCAGGTGGGGAAGGGCATCACCGAAACCATCCTCTATCCGACGCCGAACGCCGCGGCGAAGGCGCTGATGCCGCCCTCCTACAAGAACAACCCGGTCATCTTCCCCGCCTCGCCGGGCATGCAGGCCAGCGAATGGGGCCGGTTCGAAGGCCCGGAACAGGCGCGCTATTTCGAGGAAGCCATCACCCGCATGCGGGCTTCCTAGGCGTTGGCGAGCGACAGCAGCATCGACTGGCGGCGCGCCAAGACCGGCCTTCTGGTGCTGCTCGGGCCGCCGCTCGGCTGGTTCCTCCTGTTCTTCGCGGTGCCGATGGCGGTGGTCTGGGGCTACAGCTTCGGGAGCAATGTCGGCATCGCCGACATCGACATCAGCGGCACCTTCCTGAATTACGCCCGGGCGCTGGAACCGCTCTATCTCGGCATCCTCGTCAAATCCTTCGCCGTCGCCGCGCTCGCCACCTTCCTCTGCCTCGTCATCGGCTTTCCCGTGGCGATGGCGATCAGCTTCGCGCCGCCCGGCTGGAAACCCTGGCTGCTGCTGGCGGTCATGCTGCCCTTCTGGACCAACCTCCTCATCCGCACCTATGCGCTGATCGCGATCCTGCGCGATGAAGGTCTGGTCAACAGCGGCCTGAACTGGGCATGGGGCCTGTTCGGTGCCGATTTCACGCCGCTGCCGCTGATGAACAATAATTTCGCCGTCATCCTGGGGCTGGTCTATGTCCACCTGCCCTTCATGGTGCTGCCGCTCTACGCCGCGCTCGACAAGCTCGACCGCAGCCTGATCGAGGCCAGCCTCGACCTTGGCGCCGGCCATTTGCGCACCGTGTTCACCGTCATCCTGCCGCTGGCGCTGCCGGGCATCCTGTCCGGCCTGCTGATCACCTTCATCCCGGCGCTGGGCAGTTACCTGACGCCCGACCTGCTGGGCGGGCCGGACAGCCAGATGATCGCCAACATCATCGAACGGCAGTTCAAGCGGGCGAACGACTGGCCCTTCGGCGCGGCGCTGGCCTTCCTGCTGATGTATCTCACCTTCATCGCGGTGGCGGTGCAGTCGCTGGTGGAGCGGCGCGCGAAATGAAGCGCGACTCCAACCTCCTGGATTACGCCCGCCGGCCCGTGATGCTGCTGTGGCTCACGCTCGTCGGCCTGTTCCTCTATGTGCCGCTGGTCGTGCTGGTGGTGTTCAGCTTCAACGACAGCCGGCGCACCAGCGTGTGGAAGGGCTTCACGCTGGACTGGTATGGCCGCGCCTTCGGCAATGCCGAGCTGTTGCTGGCCTTCGGCAATTCGCTGACCATCGCCGCGGTCAGCATGCTGCTCAGCCTGGTGCTCGGCACCCTCGCCGCGATCGCGCTGTGGCGCTTCCGCTTTCCCGGCCGGCCGCTGGTCGATGGGGCGTTCGCGCTGCCGATCGTGGTGCCGGAGATCTGCATGGGGGTCGCCATGCTGATCTTCTTCGCCCGGGTGATGCCCTGGCCACAGGACCTGCCCTGGCCCTTGAACCTGGGGCCGATCATCATCGCCCATGTCGCGTTCAGCTTCCCCTTCGTCGCCGTCGTCGTCCGCGCCCGGCTGGCCAGCTTCAACCGGGAGCAGGAGGAGGCGGCGCGTGATTTGGGCGCCTCGCAGTGGCGGGCACTGTGGGATGTGGTGGTGCCGCACCTGCGCCCCAGCCTGATCGCCGGCGCGCTTTTGGCCTTCACCCTCAGCCTTGACGATTTCGTCATCACCTTCTTCACCGCCGGGCCGGACACGGTGACCTTCCCGGTGAAAGTCTATTCGATGGTGCGTTTCAGCGTCACGCCAGAGGTGAACGCGATTTCCACCATCCTGCTGCTCTTGACCGTGATCCTGACCTTCATGGCGCTGCGCATCCAGGCGCGCGTTACCGCAGCCGAGGCGCGCAAGCTATGACCCCGATCATCCAGTTCGAAAAGGTGACCAAGCGCTTCGGCGACGTGCTGGCGGTCGATGCCGTGTCCCTGACGATCAACGAGGGTGAGTTCTTCGCGCTGCTCGGCCCCAGCGGCTGCGGCAAGACCACGCTCTTGCGGATGCTCGCCGGGTTCGAGGTACCGAGCGAGGGCCGCATCCTGATCGACGGCAAGGATGTGACACTGGTGCCGCCGAACCGCCGCCCGGTGAACATGGTGTTCCAGAGCTATGCCGTGTTCCCGCATCTCTCCGTCCTGAAGAACATCGAATATGGCCTGAAGATGGAGGGCGTCGGCAGCGCCGAGCGGCGGGCGCGGGCGGAGGAGGCGCTGGCGCTGGTGCAATTGAACGGGCTGGGCGACCGCATGCCGGACGCCATGTCCGGCGGCCAGAGACAGCGCGTGGCGCTGGCGCGCGCGCTGGTGAAACGCCCCCGCGTGCTGCTGCTGGATGAGCCGCTGTCCGCGCTCGATGCCAAGCTGCGGGAGGAATTGCGCTTCGAATTGAGCCGGTTGCAGGACAAGGTCGGCATCACCTTCGTGATGGTGACGCACGACCAGGACGAGGCGCTGGCGCTCGCCACCCGCTGCGCGGTGATGAGCAAGGGCAGCCTGATGCAGGTGGCGAGCCCGTCCGACCTGTATGAATTTCCGGCGACGCGGCTGGTCGCGGACTTCATCGGCAGCGTGAACCTGTTCCAGGGCCGTGTGCTGGCGGACGAAAGCGACCATGCCATCATCAACCTGCCCGAAGTCGGCAAGCAGGCCTGGCTTGAGCACGGCGTGGGCAGTTCCGACACGCTCGACATCTGGCTCGCCGTGCGGCCGGAAAAGATCGAGCTGCACAAGCGCAGCAACGGCGAGGGACCGCCCGAGCTGGAGGGCACGCCGGCGGGCTATAATGTCATCGAAGGGGTGATCGCCGACATCGCCTATCTGGGCAGCGAGAGCGTCTATGAGGTGAAGGTGGCGCTGGCGGACGGCGGCGAGCGGATGATGCGGGTGATCCGCCCGAACCTGACGCGCTGGGACCAGGAGGATTTCACCTGGGACGAGCCGGTCTGGCTCGGCTGGCACGCGGAGGCGGCGGCGGTGCTGCTGGCATGACGCAGGGTTTGGTGGCCGTCCCCGGCGGCGACATCTTCACGCTGCGCTGGGGCGACGATCCGGCGCTGCCCTGGCTGGTGTTCGCGCACGCGACCGGCATGTGTGCCGCCGTCTATGCCGGGCTACTGGCGCCGCTCGCCGCGCGCTATCGCGTGCTGGCTTTCGACGCCCGCGCGCATGGGCGAACCAGCGTTTCACTGGTGGAATGTCCGGACTGGCGGGTTCAGCGCGATGACCTGGTGGCGCTGGTGCGCGCCCTCACAGACGAACCGGTGACGCTCGCCGGGCACAGTTTCGGCGGCAGCACGGCGATCGCGGCGGCAGCGGCGGTGCCGGGGCTGGCAAGCCGCGTCGTCGCTGTTGAACCGGCCTTTATCCCGTTCGACCATGCCAATGCCTTCCGCGCCGCGCGCGACGGCGGCATGCCGCTGCCCAACCGCATGGCCGACCAGGCCGAGCGCCGCCGTGCGCGCTTCGACAGCCTCGCCGCGATGCGCGCGGCCTATGCCGGGCGTGGCGTCTTCGCCGGCTGGCCGGACGCGGCGCTGGACGCCTATCTCGATGGCGGCGCTGTGGTGGACGCCGATGGCGCGCATCTGCGCTGCACGCCGCTGGCCGAGGCGACCACCTTTCGCGGCGTCACCACCCGCCTGCGCGACGATATCGCCGCCCTGACCGCGCCGCTGACCCTGCTGCACGCAACCGAAGGCAGCACCGTGACGCCGGAGGACGCCGCCGTCATCGCCGCGACCGGCGCGTCGGTCCACCGTTTCACTGGTGAAACGCATTTTGTGCCAGTGGAACGGCCGGACCTGGTGCGCCCCTGGCTCTGACCCTCAGGCGACCCGCCCGCTCAGCACCAGCAGCTGCACGCTGACCGGCACCTTGCCGTCGGCGTCCGCCTGCGCTGCGAACCGGGCACTCGCCGCTGCCCACAGGTCCCGCCGCATCGGCACCCGCGGGCGTGCCGCCAGCCAGCCGGTCTCCCCCATGCCGCGCAGCTCCCGCGCGAGTGTCGTCAGGTCCGGGTAGCGCGCGGTCACCGTTTCCACATCCGCGACCGGCTCCGCGAACCCTGCCCGAGCCAGCAGGCCGGCCGCCTGCGCCGGATCGATGGTCGGCCCCACGCGCACGCCGACCCGGCCGGTCAACGCATCCTCCGCCTCGAAAAAGGCGCGCCGCACCGCCATCAGCGCCTCGCCCGCGACACAGGCCGCCAGCATCCGTCCGCCGGGCCGCAACGCGCGCCGCATCGCCACCAGCGCGCCGGGCACATCGTTGACGCCATGCAGCACGCCGACGCTCTTCACCAGCGTGAAGCCGCCCAGCCGCAGCCGGTCCTCGTCCACCACGCCGTCGCGGCCCCAGCGTGCGCCGGCGTCCACCACCATCCCCTCGCCCGGCACCGCACCGCCGATGGTCAGCACGGCGGTGCGGTCCGCGCCCAGCAGGTCGGCGCGCGCGTCCAGCTCGTCTGCCATCAGCCGCAGCAGGAAATCATGGCCCGCGATCATCGGCGCGGCGCGATCCCGGGCGCGGGCGCGCAGCCGCCGGTCGAAAATGTCATCCATGCGCCTGCCATGCCGCCACTGGCCGCCCCTGCCAAGCCATGCTAGCGGTGGCCATGGGTCGGTCGAAAGGCCATGATGCTCGCCACCCTGCGCAGCGCTGCCTCCTGGGCGCTCGACCGGGTGCTGCCGCCGCGCTGCGTCGGCTGCGGCATGCTCACCGGTGCGGCGCACAGCCTGTGCCTGCCCTGCTGGCAGGCGCTGCCGCCGCTCCTCGATCCGCACTGCCCGGTCTGCGCCGAAACCCTGCCGCTTGGCACCTTCGAGGGCGCGCAGTGCGGCGGCTGCCTTGCCGATCCGCCCCGCTTCGCCGCCACCCGCGCGCCGCACCGCTATGACGGCACCGCCCGGCTGATGGTACTGGCGCTGAAACATGGCGCGCGCGAGACCCTGGCCACGCCGATGGGCAGCGCCATGGCCCGCGCCGCCGGCGACTGGCTGGCAGCGGACACGCTGCTGGTCCCCGTGCCGCTGCACCGCAGCCGGCTGGGCAGCCGCGGTTTCAACCAGTCCGCCTGGCTCGCCCGCGCCATCGCCCGCCACGGCGGCATGCTGTCGCTCGACCTCCTGATCCGCCGCCGCGCCACCGAATCGACGAAGGGCAAGGGCCGCGTCGCCCGCCTGAAAGAGATGACCGGCGCCTTCGCCGTGCCGCCCGCCGCCCGCGCGCAGCTGAAGGATCGCCATGTCATCCTGGTGGACGATGTCATGACCAGCGGCGCCACCGCCCGCGCCTGTGCCCGTACGCTGCGCCGCGCCGGTGCCGCGTCCGTGAAACTTCTTGTCTATGCCCGGGTTGCGCCGGACCGCACGCTCCTCCATCTGTAGCGGCATGGCCACCGTCGAAATCTACACCAAATTCCTCTGCCCCTATTGCGCGCGGGCGAAATCGCTGCTGACCGCCAAGGGCGTCAGCTTCGAGGAGGTCGACATCAGCATGGGCGGGCCGAAGCGCAGCGAGATGATCGCGCGCTCCGGCGGCCGCACCACCGTGCCGCAGATCTTCATCGACGGCCGCCACATCGGCGGGTCGGACGATCTCGCCGCGCTGGACCGCGCCGGCGGGCTGGATCCGCTGCTCGCCGCATGAGCCTGCGCGTCGGCCTGTTGCAGACGACCTCCGGCATCGACCCCGCCGCCAATGCCGACATGCTGGCCGCCGGGGTTGCCGAGTTGGCCGACCGCGGCGCCGCGATCATCTTCACGCCGGAAATGAGCGGCCTGCTCGACCGCAACGGCGAACGCCTGCGCGCGCATGTGCGGGGCGAGGCGGACGACTCCAGCCTGGCCGCGCTGCGCAGCCTTGCGGCGGAGCGCGGCGTGTGGGTGGCGCTCGGCTCGCTCGCCATCGCACTGCTCGATGGCCGCATCGCCAACCGTTCCTTCCTGATCGACGCGACCGGCGCCATCGTCGCCCGCTATGACAAGCTGCACCTGTTCGATGTCGACCTGCCGACGGGTGAACGGCATCGCGAATCGGCGACCTATGCCGCCGGCGAAGGCCCGGTGCTGGCGGCCACGCCCTGGGGGCCGCTGGGGCTTTCCATCTGTTATGACGTGCGTTTTCCCCATCTCTACCATGCGCTGGCGCGCGCCGGCGCGGCGATGCTGGCGGTGCCGGCGGCCTTCACCGTGCCCACCGGGGCGGCGCACTGGCATGTGCTGCTGCGCGCGCGCGCCATCGAAACCGGCAGTTTCGTGATCGCCGCCGCGCAGACGGGGAAGCATGCAGACGGCCGCGAGACCTTCGGCCACAGCCTGGTGATCGATCCCTGGGGTCGTGTGTTGCACGACAGCGGCACGGAGGCCGGCGCCGCGGTGGTCGACATCGACCTGGCGCAGGTGGCGGACATCCGCGCCCGCATCCCGGCGCTGGCGCACGCGCGAAGCCTGCCGACGGTGGCGCGCTGGTGATCGTGTTCGACCTGAAATGCGGGCAGGCCCATGTGTTCGAGGCCTGGTTCGGCAGCAGCGACGATTATGCCGCGCAACAGGCGCGCGGGCTGGTCAGCTGCCCCATCTGCGGCGACGCCCGGATCGAAAAGGCGCTGATGGCGCCCGCGGTCGCCGCCAAGGGCAACCGGCTGGCCAGTTGCGACAATGCGGCGAGCAAGGCGCGGTTGGCCGAACTGGCGCGGCAGCAGGCCCGGATCGAGGCCGATTTCACCTGGGTCGGCCGCGACTTCGCCCGCCAGGCCCGCGACCTGCACGAGGCGCCGGCAAACGATGCGCCCCCCGCTGAAGCCGTTCCGAAACCCCCACCGCCAAAGGGCATCTACGGCGAAGCCACCCTCTCCGAAGCCCGCGCCCTGGTGGCCGACGGCGTGCCGATCGCGCCGCTGCCGTTCAGGAGCCGACGCAGCGCGGATGCGTGAGGGGCGGTTGCCCATGCCAGGATCGTCTATTACACTGTAATACAGGTGTGGAGCGTGTCGGATGAGCCAGCGGGAAGGATTGGCGAGTGTGAGCCTGGGGTCGGCCAAGGCCATCGGGCAGCGGCTTGTTGCCGAGGGACGGTTCGACAATCTGTCGGAGGCGTGCCGTGCGGGGCTGCGAAGGCTCGAGCAGGATGAGCGCGTTGTGGACCGCCTCGTCGCCCTTGGCGCGGCAGGCATGGCCAGCGGCATCGATGACGGCTTTGACATCGATGCCTTCGTCGACGCCATGCCCGCTGAATCGTGAGGCTGGCCTGGTCGAACGTTGCCCGGCAGGAACTGGAAGAAGTTCGGCGCTATTCGACGCAGACCTGGGGCGCCCCTGTCGCCCGTCGCTACCTTGAAGATGTCCGCGATGCCGCCAAGGCCGCGGCCGAACGCCCGGAACGCGCACGGCCGTTGCGCGATGATTTTCGGATCCTGCGCGTTCGCTCCCACTATCTGATCCTGCACATCAACCCGAGCCTGCGGCGCGTCACGATCGCCCGCATCCTGCATGTGGCCATGGATATCGAACGGCATTTGCCAAAGGATTGACATGGCGTGGGTGCGTTATGAACCGGCGGACCTCGGGCCTCGAAGCTGGACATTCGCGAGCCAGTTCATATCTCCCAAAAGCTACCATTCGTTTGATGGCGCAAAATGAACCAGTTCGGCCGTCTTCTGCCAGTTTGGTTCATAGCATCACAGTTAGGAAATCTGACATTTGGACGAACCAATGGCTCAGTCAGGAGCCGCTGACATAGCCGCCGTTCCAGGAAGCAAAGAAGCCTCGTAACGTGCACCCTTTGATTGTTCACGGTATTGGGTTGCACTTGGCGGCACCTCGTGATTGAGTTTGCATTCTGGGGCTTGAAAATCGGTGGCGGGGCGTCATGAAAGATCGGTGGGGACTAATACAGCGTGGACTTTTCCCAGAAACATTGCCACCTTGTTACACATCGATAGACCTGAAACGTGCATTCTCTGGCTTGGTGCGAACACTCAAGACAAAGGAGCTGCACAAGGGTCGGCAATCCGATTACGTGCGATACAATGGTACGAAACATGACGGCAGCCGACGTTACTTTGGAACGCCAAATCCTATTTCCTATTTCTATGTTGCTAATTTCATAGCTAATCATTGGGTCGAATTCGAAGCAAGATTCAACAGTTCGCCGTTCTCGGTCAGTACGCCGAGAATTGGCAAGCCAACCGATGATCGGCCTGTGATCATACCCTCACTTTCCGAGCTGACAACGGTCGCCTCGAAAAAGCTCGGGCGATCCGCTTTCATTCTCAAGACTGATATTGCTCAGTTTTTCCCTAGCATCTATACGCACGCAATTGCTTGGTCGGCACACGGCGTTGACATTGCGAAGGCAGACACAAGCCCTACCTCAGTAACTAACTATTTTAACCAGCTCGATTTCTTCGTGCGCAACTGCCAACTCGCAGAGACTCGCGGCGTGTTGGTGGGTCCTGACGCATTTCGCCTCGTTAGTGAGTATATCGCATCTGGGCTTGACAGCGAAATTTTTGCCGACACGGGTGGACACATCATCGGCGCGGCGCGCCACGTCGATGACTATTACATCGGCCTTGGCAGCGAGATTGCTGCCCTCGCGACGCTCTCGGTCTTGCGCGATAAGCTTCAGCGCTACAGCCTTCATATAAATGATGCGAAGACTAAAACTATGCTCAGCACCGAGCCGCTGAATGATATCTGGGCGCAGAGTCTGCGAAGGGAGTCACGGGAGGTGGGGGGCTATTTCCGCCAAACTGATGACATCATCTTGTTTTTGGATCGCTCGCTCGATCTTGCTAAGCAGCTCTACACCGACAGCCCCATCAAAATCGCCCTGCGGACGATGGACAAAATCAAGCTTTATAACCTTTCCGATTGGGAGGTTGTCGAACCGTACTTGCAGCGTGCGCTTTTTCACCACTCACACTCTATCGACTACATCGCGTTACTCGTGGCTAAGCGCGTCTCTATTGGTAAGCAAATAGATCGTGAGGGATGGAGGGCTGCTGCTTACGATTTGATTGCGCGACACCTTCCGCTAAACCATCATCATGAAGTCGTATGGTTAGTCTGGATGCTCCTTGTTTCGCGTCTCGCATTGTCCGACCAGCTCGTTGATGCTCTATCGCAAAATGATAACGCACACGTTCAAGCCTTGGTTGTTGCTGCATATCTCGATGGCCTTGTTGATCGACGGCCACCCATCCGCCTTGGGGCGCGATTGGCCACCACTGATAATCGGTGGCTTCTAAACCTTGTGGCACGGGCAAGGGGTTACAGTGGCGCCGCATTCAGCGGCGCGCTAGCTGGTGAGTTTCAGCACATAGCCGACAAGCATGTGAAGTTGATCGACTTCAAAGCCCATATGAAGTCAGTCCAGCTGGGAAACGTGCAGGCCATCAGCCGCACCCGGTACGGTTACGACAACGATGATGAGGAGGAAGACGGGGACAATTGGGACGATATTAATGAAGTATTTTAGTCGATTAACGGCATTATGACTAACCCACAGGACCTTAAACAAAAAGTCGGCTATATTCCAAATTTGTTCGCGAGTTCTGGAATACCAGCAATGTCCGATATTGCGGATACGGTCGATGCTCGGGCTGACATCTGCTTTCGGGAAATCCGCGAAACGTTTGAACGACTGAAATGGACATACGCAGGCCAAGTTGTAACGTCCAACATGCGGACGGCATAGTGTAGGGCGTCCTCAAAAGCCATTTTTTGCTCTCCACCCTAAATCAGCAATGAAAAGCAAGCCCATCGCAATCTTGCACCCGCGCCCCCACTCGCGCAAAAGGACACCCGTGGTCCCGTAGCTCAGCCGGATAGAGCGCCCGTTTCCTAAACAGGAGGCCGCAGGTTCGAGTCCTGCCGGGATCACCACCTTGACCGACTCGGGCCGCCTCCCCTATGGCGCGCGGCATGAACCGTTATCGCCCCAGGCTGCAGACCAACGTCACAATGTGACGGGCGCCTTGCTGCGCCCTTTCCACAGGGTGCAGCGCTGCCGGGGAAACGGCCTCCCAATCTCAGAGGCTCCACAGGTTCACACAGCGCCACCCTGTTTCACCACCGAACGAACAGGGAGACCATCATGACCGACCATCGATACAGTGTTCACGAAACCGCCGGCGTGCCGCTGAAGCTGTGGGACAGCCATGGCGCGTTCGAGGACGGCGCCATGGCGCAGCTGCGCAACGTCGCCAGCCTGCCGTTCGTGCACAGCCATGTCGCCGGCATGCCCGACGTGCACTGGGGCATGGGCGCCACCGTGGGCAGCGTCATCGCCACGAAGGCGGCGATCATCCCGGCCGCGGTGGGCGTGGACATCGGCTGCGGCATGATGGCGGTGCGCACCACGGCGCTTGGCCGTCAGCTGCCGGACAATCTGCACGCCATGCGCTGCGCCATCGAAGCCGCGGTGCCGCACGGCCGCACCGACAACGGCGGCGCCAACGACCGCGGCGCCTGGGGCGAGCCGCCGGCGGACGCGCTCGCCGTGTGGGCGGCAATCGAAGACGGCTACAAGGCGATCATCGCCAAGCATCCCAAGGCAGCGGCGTTCAACAGCGCCCGCCACCTGGGGTCGCTGGGCACCGGTAACCACTTCATCGAGGTCTGCCTGGATGAGGAGGACCGGCTGTGGGTGATGCTGCACAGCGGCTCGCGCGGGGTGGGCAACCGGTTCGGCAGCTATTTCATCGAGCTGGCGAAGAAGGACATGCGCCGCTGGTTCATCAACCTGCCGGACGAGGACCTGGCCTATTTCCCGGAAGGCACCGAGCATTTCGCCGATTACTGGCAGGCGGTCAGCTGGGCGCAGGGCTTCGCCAAGGCCAACCGCGAGCTGATGATGGCGGCGGTGCTGCGCGCCATCGCGCCCTTCCTGCCGCCGTTCGAAACGGTGCAGGAGGCGGTGAACTGCCACCACAACTATGTCAGCCGCGAAGCGCATTTCGGCGAGAATGTGATGGTGACCCGCAAGGGCGCCGTGCGGGCGCGCGCCGGCGAGCTGGGGATCATCCCGGGCAGCATGGGCACGGGCAGCTTCATCGTGGAGGGGCGGGGCAACCCGCACAGCTTCCAGTCGTGCAGCCATGGCGCGGGGCGGAAAATGTCCCGCGGCGCGGCGAAGAAGGCGATCAGCCTGGAGCAGCATGCCGACGCCATGCGCGGGATCGAGGCGCGGCTGGATGCCGGCGTGCTGGATGAAAGCCCGGCGGCCTACAAGGACATCGGTGCCGTGATGGCGGCGCAGGCCGACCTGGTGACGATCCGCCACCGGCTGCGGCAGGTGGTCAATGTGAAGGGGTAACAGCGCATCGCGGAAAAGTGGGAACCGGTTTTCCGCATCACGATGCGCGCCAACAAAAAGCAGGGATCGGCATCACGCCATCAGGTCGATGTCGGTCCCCGCGCCCGCCGCGCGGGCGCGGGTGAGGAGGAGGGTGGCGGCGGCGAGGTCCTGCGCGGAGACGCCGAGCGATTTGTAGAGGGTGATGTCGGTGTCGTTACGTCGGCCGGTGGCGCGGCCGGCGGCGACGGCGCCGATCTCGGCGAGGATATGGTCCTCGCCCACCAGCCCGGCGGCCATGGCGCGCTTCAGCTCGCCGGCGGCGGCGAGCGCGGCAGGGCGGTAGTCCACCACGAAGCGCGCCGCGGCGACGGCGGCTTCGTCGATCTCGGCATGCTCGGCAACCGCGCTGCCCACCAGCGTCAGATGCTGGCCGGGGCGCAGCCAGGCGCCGCGCACCAGCGGCTCGCGCGCGGCGGTGGCGGTGACGATGATGTCGGCCCGCGCGACGGCGGTTTCCAGGTCGGTCACGGCCTCGGCCTCCTCGCTTGCGGCGAAGGCGGCGGCGCGGGCGGCATCGCGTGCCCACACCAGCGCCCGCTGCACCCGACGTGTGGCCCGCAGCGCCCGCAGGTGCCAGCGCGCCTGCTCGCCGGCGCCGACCAGTAGCACGCTCTCCGCATCCGCCCGCGCCAGCAGGTCGGTCGCCATCGCACTGGTCGCCGCGGTGCGGATCGCGGTCAGGCTGCCGCCCTCGATGATCGCCACGGGAAGGCCGTCGGCGGCATCGAACAGCAGCACCATGCCGACATGACTGCCGTGCACGCTGTCCGCCGCTCGCGGGAATTTCGCCACCAGCTTGACGCCGAACGCCTCCCCCAGCACGCCGGGCATGGTGGTGAACTTGCCTGCACCGACCGCCACGAACTGCCGCAGCGGCATGGTGGCGCGGCCTTCGGACACCGCGATCATCGCGTCGCGCATGGCCTCGGCGCAGTCCGCCAGCGGCAGCAGGCGCTCGACGTCGCTGCGGGTGAGCAGCAGCATCAGCGGGGTTTGGGCGCTACAAAGCGCATCCGCGCCTGTACCTCGGCCACATCATCCGGGCGCGCGAACGGCTCCGGCATCGCCTCACCGGGCAGGCGTGGGCGGCCGATGGCGGAGAACCAGTCCTCCAGGCCGGGCGGCATGAACACCCAGAACAGGGTCATGTCGGTGGTACCGTCATTCTCCAGCAGGTGCCGGGCGTGGCGGCCGAACAGGATGGTGGAACCGGGGCCGACACGATGCTCGGCATCCTCGATCTGGCAACGCCCGCTGCCGCTGATGATGTGGATCAGCTCATGATTGCGCTCATGGCCATGCTCGCGGACGTGGCAGCCGGGCGGCAGGGTCTGGGTGCCGCAGGAAAAGCCGTCGTACGGGCTGTTCGTCGGATCGAGCAGCACCTCGACGAACCCGCGCGAGGGCAGCGGCTGCCAGAAACCGCGGCCCTCGCCCGGCTGGATCACCGTGCCCCACCGCCCGAACGGGGTTTCGTCGGTCATGCCAGAAACCCTCGCGCCGCCGCGGCCCAGGCATCGGGCACGGTCGCCGGCGCGAAATGGTTGCCGGAGTCGAGGATGCTCAGCCGCGCGCGCGGGATCAGCGCCGCCAGCTCCTCGGACAGCGGCAGCGGCGTGATGGCGTCGTCCTGTGCGCAGATCACGCCGCAGGGCGCGGTGATGTCGGGCAGCGCGGCGCGCAGGTCGTGCGCGGTCACCGCGTCCATGCGCTGCAATTCGATCTCCACGCCATGGAAGGCAGCCGCGCGGTTGGCGATGTCGGCGGCTTGCGCGGGCCAGCCCGCGGCATTGTGCCAGCCGGGATTGCCCAGCATGGCACCCTGGGTCAGATAGGCGGCCGGGCCGAGGGTGCGCAGCACATCCTTGCGCAGCGCGAACAGGTCGGTGAAATAGGGCGTCGGCCCGGCCCAGCTGGCGCTCAGAAGAAGCCGGGTCACCCGCTCCGGCGCCTGCACGGCGAGATGCTGCGCGATAGCGCCGCCCAGCGAATGGCCAACGATATCAAGGCGTTCGATGCGCAGCGCATCCAGCAGCCGCAGCGCGTCTTCCGCCAGCACGCGCACGGTCTGCGTCACGTCCGAGGGGATCGAATCGCCGCGGGCGCGGTGGTCGAAACTGATGCAGTCCCGGTTCGCAAAGCGCGCGAACTGCGGCGCCCAGAAGTCCGCGCGACCACCCAGCCCGACCAGGAACAGCAGCGGCGCGCCTTCGCCATGCCGCACGACATGCAGCGCGGTGTCGCCGACAGTTACCAGCTCGCCCTTCATGCCGCGCACCTTCGTTCGCGTTGCGATAACTTCAACTGCCGATGATGGCCTTATCCATGCACGGCGTCTATGGTTCGGGCATGGAAATCCGCCACCTTCGCCATTTCGTCGCGGTCGTCGATGCCGGCAACCTGTCCAAGGCCGCGGAGCGCGCCTTCATCAGCCAGCCGGCGCTGACCCGCAGCATCAGGAATCTGGAGGACATCGTCGGCGCGCCGCTGCTGGAACGGCGGCCGCGCGGCGTGGTGCCGACGCCGGCGGGGGACACGCTCTATGCCCATGCCCGGCTGGTGCTTAACGAATGCGCGCGGGCGAAGGCGGAGGTGAAGGCGGTGCAGGGCGGCGCGCGCGGGCAGATTTCCATCGGCATCGCGGCGATGTTCGCCGAGCATGTGGTGGACGATGCGATCGTGCGGCTGTGCCGGGCCCAAGCGCCGGTGTCGATCCAGGTGACGCAGGGCTTCTTCGAGGAGATGCTGACGGCGTTGCAGGCCGGCGTGCTGGACGCGGTGTTCTGCAACCTGCCCAGCCTGACGCTGCCGGACGATGTCACGGTCGAGCCGTTGCTGGACATTCCGGCGAGCATCTGGGCCGGGACGGGCACGACGCTGCCATCGCGGGGCATCACACGGGAGGATCTGGCGCGGCAGCCCTGGGCGGTGGTGGACCAGACGCACATGGAGCTGTTCATGGAGCGCTTCTTTGGCGACGCCGGCCTGCCGGCGCCGCGGCCGTTGCTGCGGACGAATAGCATCGGCTTGATCCGCAAGTTGATTTACCGTGATGCCTTCCTGACGCTGCTGCCCGATCATCTGATGGCGGCGCAGGAGGAAGAGGGCTTCGCCCGGCGGATCCTGGTGGAAGGGGTGCCGATCGTCCGGCGCGCCGGGCTGATCCGGCGCGCGACCATGCCGAACCGGCCGGCGCTGGAGGCGTTCTGCGAGGAGCTGCGCGCCGCCTGTGGGCGCAGCGGCATGCATGCGGTGCATGGATAAGCGGAAAATCGGTATTTGAAGTTATGGCAGCGCCGGGCAAGGGAATGTCACCCTGCCGGAGACCAGCGATGCCCTTCAACCGCCATCCCCTGCGCCCGATCACCGAGGCCGATGCCGAAACCTATGCCCGCGACGGCGTGGTCTGCCTGCGCCAGGTGTTCGATCCCGAATGGCTTGCCTCCATGGAAGGGCCGGCGCGGCGACTGCTCATTGACAAGGCGGATTTCGGCCTGTTGCCGAACAACCCGGGCCGTTACATGGCGCGCACCATTCCTGAATTCCGGCGCTTTGTGTTCGAAAGCCCGGTGGGCGAGGCGGCGGCGAAGGCGCTGGGCAGCAGGACGGCGCGTTTTTTCTTTGACGAGATTTTCGCCAAGAAGCCGCAATCGACCGACAAGACCATCTGGCACACCGACCGCATGGGCTGGCCGGTGACGCCGGACACGACGATGGTGCCGAGCCTGTGGATCCCGCTGACACCGATCACCAGGGCGAACAGCCTGGAGGTGATCGCCGGCACGCATAGCACGCCGGTGGATTACTGGCTGTTCAGCCCGAATGCGCGCAAGATGGTGCGGCCCGAGGGCCGGGCAAACCATCCCGATGGCGAGGCGCTGCGCACCCACCCGGACTATGCCGACCGTTTCCTGACCTGGGACATGCAGCCCGGCGACATGCTGGTGGTGCACCCCTGGGCGCTGCACTACAGCCATGGCAATCCAACGGACGACTGGCGCATCGCCCTGTCGGTCCGCGTGTTCGGCGACGATGTGCGCTGGTCGCCGCGGCCGGATTGCCTGAACATCGCCGGCGTCAGTTTCGACGAGATGATCGAGGGTGATGCCCCCGACGGCGACCTGTTCCCGCTGCTGTGGAGCGCGGACGGCGCGCGCGACGATGACAGCCGCTATCCGCGTGCCTTCGCGACCCGTTGGCAGGCGCGGCGGCGCGACGATGTGAATGATTATGCCGGCTTCACGCGGTTGCAGGAGGCCGACAAGGCAGCCAGCGCATGTTCCGATCCGGTGACGTCACCGGCATCGGAAACCCATGCGCTGAAATTTCAACAAGCTTCGGCGTGACATTCGACCATATTATCGTCGGCGCCGGCTCGGCGGGGTGCGCGCTGGCGGCGCGGCTGTCGGAAAACCCGGCGCGGCGCGTGCTGCTGCTGGAGGCGGGCGGTGGTGACAGGTCGCCCATCCTGACGGTGCCGGCAGGCATCGTGCGGGCGATTGGGAACCCGCGTTACGACTGGGCGCATCTCGCCGAACCCGATGCCTCGCGCGGGGGCAAGGTGGACCTGTGGCCGGCGGGAAAGGTGCTGGGCGGGTCCTCCAGCATCAATGGCATGCTGTGGGTGCGCGGCAACCATGGCGATTTCGACCGCTGGCAGGCGGCCGGCAATCCGGGTTGGGGCTGGGCGGATGTGGCGCCGTTGTTCCGCCGCATGGAGGATTATGCCGGCGACGGCGACTGCCAGTGGCGCGGGCGGCTGGGGCCGCAGCGGGTGGAGGGGTTGCGCACGACGCACCCGATGGCACGCGATTTCATCGCCGCGGCAGTGGCAGCCGGTTTACCCTTGAACCCGGATTACAATGGTGAAACGCAGGATGGCGTGGCGGCGCCGCAGGTCAGCCAGCAGCGGGGCAGCCGGTTCAGCGCGGCGAGCGCCTATCTGGCCGCGGCGCGGCGGCGGCCGAACCTGCGCATCGTGACCCGCGCCGAGGTGCGGCGGGTGACGTTCGGCGGGAGATGGGTGACCGGTGTGGAATGGCAGCGCCATGGCCGGGTGGAGCGCGCCGCCGCACCAGAGGTGACGCTGTGCGCCGGGGCGCTGGCGACGCCGAAGCTGCTGATGCTGTCGGGCATCGGCGACGCGGCGCATCTGGGCGAGCATGGGATTGCGGTGCTGCACCACAGCCCGCAGGTGGGGCGCAACCTGGCGGAGCATCCCAATGCCAACATGAGCTGGGACGTGCGGCCGCGCACCTACAATGTGGAGATCAACGGCGCGCGGGCACCCTTCCATGCGCTGAACTGGCTGTTGTTCCGGCGCGGGCCGGCGACCAGCCCCTATCCGCACGCGGTGGCCTTCTTCCGCACGGCGCCGGACCTGAAGGTGCCGGACATCCAGCTGATGTTCGGGCCGTTCGCCTTCGCCTTCTCGCCGGAAGGTGTGGTGCCTTATCGCAAGCCGGCGGTGACGGTGGTGGCGGCGTTGAACGATCCGCGCACGCGGGGGCGGTTGACGCTGCGCTCCGCAGACCCTGCCGCGCCACCGGTGATTGCGCACGCGCTGCTGGCGGAGGAAGCGGATGTGGCGCGGCTGACGCTCGCCTGCCGGCGGGTGCGGACGATTTTCGAGCAGGCGGCGTTGCGCGCCGACGTGATCGCGGAGCGGCTGCCGGGTGCGGGGGTGGAGCGCGACGATGAATGGGCGGACTATCTGAGGGCGACGACCTTCCTGGGCTATCACCCCTGCGGCACGGCGATCATGGGGCCGGAGGGGGTGGTCGATGCGCGGTTGCGGGTGCGCGGGGTCGAGGGCCTGCGGGTGGCGGATGCCAGCATCATGCCGAGCCCGGTGAGCGGCAACACCAACGCCGCGAGCATGATGATCGGCGAGAAGGCGGCCGACCTGATTGCGGAACAGGGGTAGCGGTCAGGCGTAGCGGGCCATGGCGGCGAGCCATGCCGGCGCGCCGATGGTGGCGGCGACGTCGGCGGTGATGGCGGGCGCGCGCCCATCGGCAAGCGCGGCGAGCGCCGCGGCGTTGGCGGCGACATGGGCGCGGATCAGCGTGGCGGGGAACAGCAGCAGGGTGAAGCCGGCGGCGTGCGCCTCCGGGACGGTGGCGAAGGGCGACCGCCCGCCCTCCATCAGGTTGTGGACGAGGGGCAGGCGCGGGCCGAAGGTTTTGGCGAGATGCGCGAGTTCGGCGGCGTCGGACAGGCCCTCCACGAACAGCAGGTCGGCGCCGGCCTCCACATAGGCGTGCGCACGGTCGAGGGTTTCGGCGAAGGGGCGGGTGGCGGGCGCGTCGGTGCGGGCGGAGACCAAAATGCTCGCCGCGTCCTTGGCGGCGCGGATGCGGCCGACCATGTCGGCGACGGAGACCAGCGGGCGGGAGGCGAGGGCGTCGACGGGTTTCAGCGGCGCCTGATCCTCGAGCTGCATGACGGCGGCGCCGGCGCGGGCGTAGGCGCGGGCGGTGCGGGCGACATGGGCGGCATTGCCGAAGCCGCTGTCGGCGTCGGCGATCAGCGGTGTGCCCACCCGGTCGGCGATGCGGGCGATGGCGTCGGCCATCTCGGGCAGGGTGAGCAGGCCGACATCCGGGCGCGCCAGGCGGCTGAAGGCGATGCCGGAGCCGCCGACGAAGAGCGCGCGGAAACCGGCGGCCTCCGCCTGCACCGCGGACAGCGCGTCGTGCACGCCGGGGGCGACCAGCGGTCGACCGTCGAACAGTGTCGGGAAATGCGTCATGCGCTGTGCCGGGCGAAGGCGGGGCGGCCCAGCAGCAGCGCGGCGGCCCCGGCGAGCATGGCGAGCGGCACGACGATGGCGATGGAATCCGGAAGGCGCATCGGGTCGGCAAAGGCGCGATCGGTGAGCAGCGCGACCGAGGTCGGCCCGCCGCCGCCGCCGACCAGGTTGGCGAGCAGCATGTAGAGCGCCATCAGCTGGGCGCGCAGCCGGTTGGGCGCGATGAGGGCGAGCGCCGACGGGCCGGCACCGAAGGGCATGGCGCCGAGCGTGACTGCGGGCGCGAGCAGCCACAGCGCTGCCGCGCCATCGACGCGGGTGAAGGCGAAGGCGAAGGGCGCGGCCAGCAGCGCCGCGCCGGCGCAGACGAGGAGCGGCGCGTCGGTTCGACCTTTGGCACGCAGCCAGTCCGCGAGCGCGCCGCCGGCGAGGACGCCGCCGGTGGAGCCGATCATCACCAGAAGCCCGAAGGCGCGGCCGATCTCGCCGGGGGTCCAGCCGTGGATGCGGATGAACAGCGTGGGTGCCCAGGCGTTGAGCGCGAACTGCGCCGCGCCGAGCAGCGGCAGGCCGACGAGCAGCGGCACGATGGCGCCGGGGTGGGCGCGCATCCAGGCCCAGGCGGCGCTGGCGGGGAGACGGTCGTCGCCGGCGCTGATCCGGCGCGGGGGCTCGGGCAGCAGCAGCATGGCGAGCGCGAAGGCAAGGGCAGGGAGCGCCGCCAGCATGAAGGCGGCGCGCCAGTCGGCGACCGCGCCAATCAGCGGCAGGGTGATGGTGCCGGCGCGGTCCAGCGCGTCGAGCACGCCGCCGATGATGATGAGGGCGAGGCCGGAGCCGACGAAGCTGCACCCGATGAAGAGCGCGATGGCGCGGCCGACCCAGCGGGGATCGACGGCGTCGCCGATGAGCGAGACTCCGGCGGGGGTCAGCGTCGCCTCGCCAACACCGACCGCCAGACGCGCGAGGAAGAGGGTGGCGAAGCCCAGTGCCAGCCCGGAGCCGAAGGTGGCGAGGCCGAACAGCAGTGCGCCGCCGGCGATCACGGCCGTCCGGCTGCCGCTGTCCGCCATGCGGCCGAGCGGCACGGCGGCGAGCGCGTAGAAGAGGGTGAGGGCGAGCCCCTGCAGCAGGCTGATCTGAACGTCCGACAGGCCGAGGTCGGCCTTCACCGGTTCCACCAGCAGGTTGAGCACCTGCCGGTCCAGCATGGAAATGACCTGGCCGACGCAGAGCAGCAGCACGACCAACCAGCCGAAGGCGGCGGAAGGGGGGCGGGGCTGCATCGCCACGCTGTGCCTGCTTGTTGCCATACGCGCCACTGTCATTTGCGAAGGTTGCGATGCATGGCGGGTATGGCGACGAACCGCCCCCTGTTTTGGCGCGGCGGATGCGGTATGCTGCGTGCATGACATTCCTGTTATCCGCCCTGGGGGTCCTGTTGCTGGTCGGCTTGTGCTGGCTGCTGGGGTTCCGGGAGGAGGCGAATGAGCCTGCCCGATCCGGTGGCGCTGGCGGTGCCGGTGTTCGTGCTGCTGATCGTGGCGGAGATGGTGGCGATCCGCCTGGGGGCGAAGGGGCGCTATTACTGGCGCGATGCCGGAAGCTCGCTGGCGCTGGGGTTCGGCAACACGCTGGCCTCGGCGCTGTTCGGCGGGCTGGTGGTGGGAATGATGGTCTGGCTTTCGCAGTGGCGGCTGTTCGAGGTGCCGGTGACCTGGTGGAGCCTCGCGCTGCTCGTGCTGCTGGACGACCTGCTTTACTATGTGTTCCATCGCAGCGCGCATCGGGTGCGGTGGTTCTGGGCCAGCCATGTCATCCACCATTCCAGCCGGCACTATAATTTGTCGACGGCGCTGCGGCAGACCTGGACCGGGTTTTTCAGCCTGTCCTTCCTGTTCCGGCTGCCGCTGGTGCTGATCGGCTTTCCGGTGGAATGGGTGATCTTCGTGGGCGCGGTGAACCTGGTCTATCAGTTCTGGATCCACACCGAGGTGGTGGGGCGGCTGCCGCGCTGGGTGGAGGCGGTGATGAACACGCCGTCGCACCACCGGGTGCACCATGCCACCAACCCGCGCTATCTCGACCGCAACTATGCCGGGATGTTCATCGTCTGGGACCGGCTGTTCGGCACGTTCGAGCCGGAGCGGGATGACGAGAAACCGCGTTATGGCATCATCCGTAATCTGAGCGGCCACAACCCGCTGTGGGCAGCGGTGCATGAGTGGGTGGCGATCGCCCGCGACCTGCGCGCGGCCCGATCGGCGGCGGAGGTGTGGCGGCTGGTGGCGGGGCCGCCGGGATGGAAGAGCGGCGAGACGGCGGACGCACTGCGGGCGGCGTGGATCCGGCAAGGGAAGGGATAGCGCGTGGCACGGCGGTTTCTGTGGATTTTTGCGGTCATCATCCTGCTGATCATCGCCATCGGGGTGGTATGGCAGCTGGCGGGGGACCGGCTGTTGCGGGCGGCGATGGTGCCGGGCGTGCGCTTTGCCGAGAGCGCGCAGGCGCCGGCGCCGGACTATGCCAGGCCGGCGGCCTGGCTGGCGCGGCCCGGGCTGGCGAGCGACCCGACGCGCTGGACGCCGGCGGATTACCGGCCGGCACCGAAGCCAGCGGCGGCGACCTTCTTTGTGAACGGCACGGCCTTTTTCGGCCGCGACCGCTGGAACGCGCCGCTGGACGATGCCGGCACCAACGAGCGGCTGGCGAAGTTCGCGCGGGCGCAGGGCAGCATCTTCAACGGGGTCTCGGCGGTGTGGGTGCCGCGATACCGGCAGGCGACGTTCGGCAGTTTTCTGGTGCAGCAGCCGAATGCGGACGCGGAGGCGGCGCTGGACTTCGCCTATGGCGACGTGCTGCGGGCGTTCGATGCCTTTGTGGCGGCGCAGGCGCCGGGGACGCCGATCATCCTGGCGGGGCACAGCCAGGGGGCGCTGCACCTGCTGCGGCTGCTCAGGGAGCGGGTGGCGGGGCAGCCGCTGGCGAAGCGCCTCGTCGCGGTTTACGCGGTGGGATGGCCGGTTTCGGTCAGCACCGACCTTTCGGCGCTGGGGTTGCCCGGCTGCACGCGGCGGGAGCAGGCGGGGTGCGTGCTGAGCTGGCAGAGCTGGGCGGCGGATGGCGATCCGGCGCCGCTGCTGGCGGTGTATGATGCCGGCACCGGATTCGACGGTCGGCCGCGGCGGGGGACGGCGGCGCTGTGCGTCAATCCGCTGACCGGCGGCGGCGGCGCGGCGAAGGCGGAGACGAACATCGGCACGCTGGTGGGCGACGGCCTGGTGGCGAAGCGGGTGGGCGCGGCATGCGATAAAAGGGGCCTGCTGATCCTGACGCCGGACCTGCCCGACCTGGGGCCCTATGTGCTGCCGGGGGGCAACTGGCATACCTATGACATGCACCTGTTCTGGGCCAACCTGCGGGCGGATGTGGAGGCGCGGCTGGGGGTGTTCGGCGGGGCTTCGGCGGGCGCGCGGTGATCACCACCGACGCGGACGCTTTTGCCGCCGCGCTGCCGGTGGCGGGGCGGCTGGCGGGGCTGGACGTGGGGACGAAGACCATCGGGCTGGCGACGAGCGACGCGACGCGGGGGTTCGCGACGGCGCGGGAGACGCTGGCTCGCGGGGCGAAGTTCGCCGCCGACCTGGCGGCGCTGCGCGCCTTTGCCGCGCGGGAGGCGCTGGTGGGGCTGGTGGTGGGGCTGCCGCTGAGCATGGACGGGCGGGATTCGCCGCAGACGCAGCGGGTGCGGGCGTTCGCGCGCAACTGCGCGCCGCTGGGGCTACCGATCCTGTTGTGGGACGAGCGGTGGAGCACCGCGGCGGTGGAACGGGCGATGATCGCCGCGGACGTCAGCCGGGCGAAGCGGGCGGCGAAGGTGGACAGCCTGGCGGCGGCGCACATCCTGGAAGGGGCGCTGGCGCGGCTGCGGGCGGCGCGGCTGGGGGAATGTTGACAGCGGGTGCTATTTGCGATTGATAGGGATTCGCAATAGCAGGACATGAGCATTGAAAATCCATGGGGTGACGGCCGTGCTGGCGCTGGTGCTGGCAGGCGGCGGGGTTCGGGCGCAGGGGGTGGCGGAAGCGGCGGAGGCGGGCGGCGAGATCGTGGTGACCGGGGTGCGCGAGCATTATCGCGTGCGGGAGACGCGGGCCGCGAAGATCGATGCGCCGCTGCGCGACATTCCGCAGACCATCGACAGCGTCAGCGGCGAGCTGCTGCGCGACCAGCGGGCGCTGTCGATCCAGGACGCGCTGAAGAATGTGCCGGGGGTGGGCTTCTCCTCTGGCGATGGCCAGCGCGACCAGGTGACGCTGAGGGGATTCAGCGCCATTGCCGACCAATATGTCGACGGCTTCCGCGATGATTCACTGTATTTCCGTGACCTGTCGAATATCGAGCGGGTGGAAGTGATCAAGGGACCGGCGGCGGTGCTTTATGGCCGAGGATCGTCGGGCGGGCTGATCAACCGGGTGCGCAAGCTGCCGGGGACGCACGGCGGCCAGGTGGCGGCAAGTGTGGGCAGTTTCGATGCCTGGCGGCTGGAGGGGGATGTCGGCGCGGCGGGAGACGGGGTCGCCGGGCGGCTGACCGGGGCGATCGAGCGCGGCGACAGTTACCGAGACCAGCAGTTCATCCGGCGCGGCGCGGTGGCGCCATCGCTGCGGGTGGGCGATGAGCGCACGGCCTTGCTGGTGCAGGCGGACTGGCTGGACGATGAGCGGGTGACGGATTTCGGCATCCCGGCGTTCCGGGGCCGGCCGGTCGCGGTGCCGCGCGGCACCTATTATGGCGCGGCGAACGCGCGCGATGTCGATACCAGCCGGGCCAAGGTGTGGTCGGCGAGCGCGGTGCTGACGCACGAGTTCGCCGGCGGCTGGCGCCTGCGCAACGGCTTTCGCACCTATGACTATCGGCTGGCGCGCAACAACACGCTGCCCGGCAGCGTCAACGAGGTGGCGCAAACGGTGAGCCTGAACCGCAGCAACCTGCGGCGCGAGGAGACGGGGTGGTTCAACCAGAGCGAGCTGAGCGGCGATGTAATGCTGGGTGGCATGACGCACCGGCTGCTGCTGGGGGTGGAGGTGGCGCACCAGGTGAAGGACATCGTCAGCCGCACGAAGAACGGGATCGCGGTGGTGGACCTGTTCGCGCCGGTCAATCCGGTGCTGCCGCTGGTGCTGAACGTGGCGCCGGCGAACGACAACCGGGCGCGGTTCGCGACGCTGGGGTTGTATGTGCAGGATCTGGTGACGCTGACGCCACGGCTGAAGGCGATGCTGGGGCTGCGGTTCGACCGGTTCCGGCAGACGACGCAGCAGCGGCTGCCGGGTCAGGCGAACCTGGCGCGGACCGACCGCAACTGGAGCCCGCGCGCCGGGCTGGTGTGGCAGCCGGACGGGCAGCAGAGCTGGTATGTCAGCTGGAGCCGGTCCTTCCAGCCCTCGGGCGAGAATGGGGCGATCGCGGTGAGCAATGCCGACATCGCGCCGGAGATCACGCAGAATTACGAGGTGGGCGGCAAGTTCGAGTTTTTGGGTGGGCGGCTGGGGGCGACGGTGGCGCTGTTCCGCCTGCAGCGCGACAACATCAAGTCCACCGATCCGGTGACCTTGAAGCTGATCCCGATCGGCACGCAGCGCACCAATGGCGTGGAGGCGAGCGTGACCGGCAGCCTGGGGGACGGGTTCCAGCTGGTGGCGGGCTATGCCTGGCTGGACGCGCGGGTGGTGAAATCGATCGCGGTGGACGCCGGGCAACCGGTGCAGGGCAAGCGGGCGACGATCACCCCGGAGCATAGCGGCAATCTGTGGCTGACCAAGGATTTCGGCGCGCGCTGGGGGTTGGGGGTGGGCGCTAATGCAGTCGGCAGCCGTTTCGCCAATCCGGGGAATACGGTGGTGCTGCCCGGCTATGTCACCGCGGACGCGCTGGGCTGGGTGCAGCTGGGGCGGGTGCGGGTGCAGGCCAATGTGCGCAACATCTTCGACCGGGGGTACATTGTGGCGGGGCATGGCACCAACGCCAATCTGAACCTGCCCGGCGGGCCGCGGACGGTGCTGGTGACGGCGCGGGTGGGGTGGTGAGGCGACGGGATTCAGGCGGCGAGGGCTGAGCCGCGGCGCGGGGTGACGGAGATATTGATGCGGACGTCGCGGTTCAGCCGGTCGAGGATGCGCATCAGCCGGTCGATGGTGAAACGGTCCAGCCTGACCTGCCGGATGCGGGAGAAGTCGGCGGCGGCAATGCCGGTGCGGGCTTCGGCGTCGCGAACGGTCAGGCGCTCCGTGTCCAGGGTCTTGATGATCTCGGCGGCCAGGATGGCGCGAAGCTGACGCAGGCTGGAATCGGCGAGGCCGAGATCGGCGAACAGGTTGCCGGTGCCGCGCAGCAGCTCGGAATCAGACGAGGGGTCGGTCATGTCAGCATCTCCTTGAGGCGCTTGATCCGGTCGCGGATGAGATCGATTTCGTGACGGGGTGTTGCGATGCCTTGCGTGGATTTCTTCTGGAAGGCATGGATGACCCAGATGTCGTCGCCAAGCTGAAGCGCGTAAACGATCCTGAAGGCATCGCCGCGTTCCCGAAGGACCAATTCCCATACCCCAGAACCAAGTCCGACGAGCGGCTTGGCGATATCCGGGCTTCCACCATCGGCGACGACCGTCAGGGCATCCAGTGCACGGCTGATCGCGCGAGGTGGAAATTCTTCGAACTCCTTCCGTGCCGACTTGAGCCAAGAGACCGGGCGACGGGTTGGACGGAGCATGATGGTGTGTAGTGATATCTGACAACAGCGTCAAGAGACGGCGGAGACGGCATCACATGTTGCCGAGCGGTTCGATCAGACGGAAATGTTCGCACCACAGCAGCATGTCGGGGCTGAAGCCGCCGTGGTGTTCGAAGTAGCGTTGGTGGGCGGTGCGCCAGGTGGCGAGCGTGCGATCGGATTCGCCTTCGGCATGGGCAAAGGCGTCGTCGACGTCGACGAAGCGCGCCTATGTGATAGCTGTGGTTTCGATGAGCGCGCGAGGGTGGCCCTGCCCGTCGAGGACGATCTGGCGCTGACCTATGGTGGTGGGCGGATAGGCGTGGGCAGGCCAGCAGGTGGCGGTCTTGGAGCCGGTGAGGACGAGAGCGAGGAGTGCGTCCGCCATTTCCGGACTATCGCCGAAGGCGAAGCGCTCCAGGGTGGCATGCTCGTCAGTCATCGGCTGGGATAGTTGGGCGCTTCCCGGGTGATCGTCACGTCGTGGACGTGGCTTTCGCGCAGGCCGGCGTTGGTGATCTGGACGAAGCGGGCGCGGGTGCGGAAGTCGGCCAGCGTGGCGGCGCCGGTATAGCCCATGGCGGCCTTCACGCCGCCGACGAGCTGGTGCAGGACGTCGCGCGCGGGACCCTTGAAGGGGACCTGGCCCTCGATGCCTTCGGGGACGAGTTTCAGCTGGTCCTTGATGTCCTGCTGGAAATAGCGGTCCGCGCTGCCGCGGGCCATGGCGCCGACGCTGCCCATGCCGCGGTAGCTTTTGTAGGCGCGGCCCTGGTAGAGGAAGGTGTCGCCCGGTGCTTCCTCGGTGCCGGCCAACAGGCTGCCGATCATCACGGCCGACGCGCCGCCGGCGAGCGCCTTGGCGATGTCGCCGCTGGTTCTGAGGCCGCCGTCGGCGATGACGGGGACATCGGCTTTCCAGGCGGCTTCGGCGCAGTCCATCACGGCGGTAAGCTGTGGCACGCCGACGCCGGCGACGACGCGCGTGGTGCAGATGCTGCCCGGGCCGATGCCGACCTTGATGCCATCGGCGCCGGCATCGATGAGGGCACGGGTCGCCTCGGCCGTGGCGACATTGCCGGCGATGATCTGGACATGATTGGAGCGTTTCTTGAGCGCGGCGACGGCTTCGGCGACGCGCAGCGAATGGCCGTGGGCGGTGTCCACGACGATCAGGTCGCATTCGGCGTCGATGAGGGCGGCGGAGCGGTCGAAGCCGTCGGCGCCGACGGTGGTGGCGGCGGCGACGCGGAGGCGGCCCGCGCCATCCTTGGTGGCGTTAGGGTAGGTGACGGCCTTCTCGATGTCCTTCACGGTGATGAGGCCGACGCAGCGGTTTTCATTGTCCACCACCAGCAGTTTTTCGATGCGGCGGGCATGCAGCAGCCGGCGGGCTTCCTCCTGGCTGACGCCGGCGGGGACGATGGCGAGGTTGCTGGCGGTCATCAGTTCGGAGACAGGCTGCGCCGGGTTTTCGGCGAAGCGCACGTCCCGGTTGGTGAGGATGCCGATGAGGCGGCCGGGCTGGCCGGCAGGCGCCGGCTCGACAATGGGAATGCCGCTGATGCGGTGGTGCTGCATCAGGGCGAGCGCGTCCCCCAGCGTCTGGTCCGGCGTCATGGTGATGGGGTTGACGACCATGCCCGATTCGAAGCGTTTGACCTGGCGGACCGCCTGGACCTGTTCCGCCACGCTGAGGTTGCGGTGGAGGACGCCGATGCCGCCGGCCTGCGCCATGACGATGGCCATGTCCGCCTCGGTCACCGTGTCCATCGCGCTCGACAGGATGGGGATGGTGAGGCGGATGCCGCGGGTGATGTGGGTGGCAGTGTCGGCCTGCGACGGCAGGACGCCGGATTCGGCGGGGACGAGCAGCACGTCGTCGAAGGTGAGGGCGGGGCGGATTTCCATAACCCGTCATAGCGACGTGTTGTGACAGGGCAAGGGGGCATGCGGTGCCTGGCCCCCTCCGTCAGACTTCGCCTGCCACCTCCCCCACGCAAGGTGGGGGAGGATCGTGCCTGGCGTCACAGGCGCTTATTTCTGGCGGGCCCAGATGGCCCAGAAGCGGGCGAGTTGTTCGCGGGGTTGGCCCTTGACCTCGGCGAGGGCCTTTTCGGCGCCGGCCTTGTCGCCGGATTGGGCGAGCGCCATGCCGAGGCGGGTGTTGACGGCGTTGGTGTCGACGCCGCCCTTGGTCAGCGCCAGCGAATAGAGCGAGGCCGCCTTGGCGAAATTGCCGTAGCCGAGATAGGCGTCCGCGGTGGAGGCGGCGCTGCGGCCGTTCTTGGCGTTGGCGGCCTCTTTTTCGAGCGCGGGGAGCGAGGCCTTGTCGGCGGCGATCTTGGGGGTGACCGAGGCCATCAGTTCCTTGACCGCGGGCTTGCTCGCCTGGAGCATGCCGCCGGCGATGCCGCCATCGAGCACCGCCTTGGCCTCCCCGGGCAGGCCGCGCAGGCTGGCGGTCTCGGCATATTCGACGAAATCACGTTCCCCGGCGAGGCCATTGGCGGCGCGGATCAGGCGCAGCACGTCGAGGTTGGTCTGGTCGTCGAGGCGCTGGCTTTCGCGGAAGATCACCAGCGCATCGCGCCAGTTGACCGGCTTGGGGAAGGCGGTGACCAGGGCTTCGCTGGCGAGCGTGGTTTCGGCGGGCAGCTTGCTGTCATAGGCGATGGCGAGCGCGCGGCGGTACCAGGCCTCGTTCGGCGCCTGACCGGCTTTCTGCGCGACATCGATGGCTTTCAGGAAGCTCTGCACCGATTCGCGGTTCTGGCCGGCGCGGCGTTGCAGTTCGGCGACCTGGATCATCAGCTCATAGTCGCCGGGCGTGAGCGCGAGCACCTGGTTGAAATAGCCGAGCGCCTTGGGGAGGTCGTTGCCCTGCACCGCGAGCGCGCCGAGGTTGCGCAGGAACTTCGGCTGTTCGGCGGGGTCGACGCGGCCCGAGGCAAGCGCGCCCTGGATCGCCTCGGCCATGATGGCATTGTCCTTGAGGCCGATGCCGGCGTTGATCTTCATCATGTTGATCATGTAATTGTCGTCGGCGTTGCGGTTGGGCAGCGCTTCGGCTTCGCGCAGCTTGGCGAGAGCGCCGGCCTGATCCTGTGCCTGTTGCAGCTTCTGCGCCTCGGCCAGCAGCTTCTGCACCGGCTTGGAGAAGTTGTATTTGACCGCGGGGGCGGCGGCCTTCTTGTCCTGCGCGAGGGCCGGGGCGGTGATGGCGAGGGCGGCGGCGAGCGCCAGCAGCGACAGGGACTTCATCATGTGCTCTCCTTATGCGGGCGAACCCTTATCGGTGAACCGCTAACGGGGTGGCCTGTTTGCGTCAATTGCGCTATGCGGTGCGATCTGAACGCGGGTTTAAGCGGACTGTTCAACTCGCGTAGCTGCCGTCGCCGAGCGAAAAGGGGTCGATGACATCGGCGTTGTGGAAGGCGCTGAGGAAGGCGCGGCATTCGGCGGCGGCGGCGGGGTGGGCGCGGTCGGCCCAGTCATGGAAGACGGTGAGCAGCTTCATCATGCGTTCGAAGCGGGCGCCGAGATATTCGTGCGGGTCGCCGGGGCGGGTGCCGAGGCGGAGGTCGGTGGCGAGCGCCGGGTCATCGACGGCGTCGGCATGGCGGCGGAACATCGCCGCGAGCGCCTCGCTGCCGTGGCGGCGGCGTTCCAGCGAGGCGGCGGCTTCGTTGACCAGCACCATCATCAGCGCGGCGATGGTGGCGGCGGTGCGCCCCTCGTAGGTGTCGCCGAGCGCGGGGAGCACCATGAGGGTCTGGCCAAGCGCCAGGGATTGCAGGACCTGTGCGCCGGTCAGGCTCATTGTTTTTTGCCGGCTGCGCCGGAGAAGGCGGCGCACAGGCGCCGGCGCGCGGTCGCGCTTGCGGCCTGCGAAGTCTTTGTGCCCGGCTGACGCCGGGAGAAGGCGGCGCACAGGCGCCGGCGCGCGGTCGCGCTTGCGGCCTGCGGCCGGGCGGTTGCCTGATCGTGAAGGCAGGTCATGTGAACTCCTCCAGCATGCGCGCCAGCTGGGCGGCGTGAAAGCGGTAGGGGATGAGGCCGGCATAGACCATCACCGGATCGACGGTCTTGAAGGTGGCGACCTCGTGCGCCGAGCGGATCCAGATGGCGAGGCCGACGAGGCCGGCGAACATGCGCCACCAGGTCCAGTGGGTGGGGTCGAAGCGGTGGCCGCTGGCAGCCTCCCAGGCGGCGATGGCGGTGTCCTGCGGCAGCAGGGCGGCGACGCGGCTGTCGTTGTGCGCCCAGAGCGGGTCGAAGCACCAGGCGAGATCCTCGTGCGGGTCGCCGATGTGCGCCATCTCCCAGTCGAGGATGGCGAGGAGGCCGCGGTCGTCGACGAGGAAGTTGCCGGAGCGGAAATCGCCGTGGACGATGGCGGGCCGGGGCGGGTCCGGCGGGCAGCGGGCGGCGAGCCAGCGCAGGGCGGCCTGTGCGACGGGTTGCGCGCGGCTGCTGTGCGCCTCGATCTCCCGCCGCCAATGGGCGAGGCGGGCGGCGGGCCGGCCATCGGGGAGGATGGCGAGGTCGGCGGCGGTGGGGGAGAGGGCGTGCAGGCGGCCGAGCGCGGTGAAGAGTTGCGCGCCAGCGGTGTCGGCGATGTCGGCATAGGGATTTTTCTCGGAGACGAACGCCGCGCGGCCGCCGGGGATTTCGCGCATCAGGAAGCCTGGCGCGCCGAAGCTGTCGGGGTCGGTGGCGAGCAGCAGCGGTTCGGGCACCGGCAGCCCGGCGGCGTGGGCGCGGGCGAGGACATGATATTCGACGGCGCGGTCGGTCTCGATCAGGCTGGAGGCGGGGTCGCGGCGCAGCACCAGGCCCTGCGTGGCGGTGGGGGTGGTGGCGTCGAAGCGGAAGGTCTCGCGAGCGGCGCCGCCGTGGAAGCGCTTCAGGCCGGTGACGGTGACGGGCGCTTGCCAGTGGCGGGTAAGGGCGGTGGCGAGGAGGGTCTCAAGCGGGTGCAAGGTCGAACAGCTCCCTGAAACCACTGGGGGCGTGCGGCCCGATGAACAATTGTTCGAGCACGCCGCGGCCGGCGTGGGTGGTGCCGTCGGGCAGGCGAAGCTCGGCGGCGACGAGCGCCTGGATGTGGGCATTGAGCGGGATGGCGGGATCGCCGGGGCCGAAACGCTCGGTGGCGAGGTGATGGTCGCCGCGCCAGGCGCCATGGCCATGTTTCGGATGGCCATAGCCGATGCCGTGCATGTGGAAATCGGCCTGCGGGGTGAGGCTGACCGTGACCGGGCCCTGCGGGGACAGGCCGGTGAGGGTGGCGGCGGCGACGCGGCGGGTGCCGGGGCGATAGGTGAAGGTGAAGGCGGGCTGCGCCAGCTTTGTTTCGGCACCGCTGGCGAGATCGACCAGCAGCGCGGAGCGGTTCCAGGGGGCGCCGGTTTCATCGTCGTTGGAGTGGAAATAGAGGCTGTGGTGCGGGAAGTTGAGCGGTGCCCAGGCCCAGAAGAATTGCGGCGGCACGGGCGGGACGACAGGCTGCGCGTCCGCCGAACCGATGGGGCGGATGCCCCAGCTGCGGTCGCGGGTGCCCTGCCAGCCGCCGACGTCGATCGGGGTGCCGTCGAGGGTGAGGGTGCCGGACCAGTCACCGTTGACGGTCATGCGGGTGACATCCATCAGCAGCCGGCTGCCCTGGCGGCGGGTGAAGCGGGGTTCTTCGATCGGCGCGTGGCGGCCGGTGAAGACGAGGTCGGCGGCGAGACCCTCGGTGTCGGCGAGCGTGAGGCCAAGGCGTTGCAGGGGTTCCAGCACGGCAACCGCGAGCGGACCGACGCGCGTGTCCATGCGTTCATGGTGGAGGATGCGGCTGGCGAAGACCGAACGCTGCACGCCGTCGGCCATGACCGCGAAGGCGGCGTCGATCAGGTTGAGGTGGGGATAGACGCCGAGGGCGGCGGCGAAGAAATGCCGGCCGTCCGGCGACTGGCCGTTGAAGAAATAGCGGTCATAAAAGTTACGATCGCTGCCGGCGACGGCGATGGGTTCGGGGCGTTGGTGGATGGGATAGTCGTCGGCCCGGCTAAGCATCTGCGTACTGCCACTCCTCATTGGCAACGTGGCGGGCTTTGCGGCATTTCTCAAGCGGCTTTGCGTTACGCTGCGCGGGCGGCTATGGGGTGGGCATGCGAACCCCCCGAAAGAAACAGGCCGCGCTGGCCGATGCGCGTGCCCGCCGGTCTGCCGCGCGGCTGGCCGCGGTGCAGGCGATCTATCAGCATTGGACGGCGGCGACTCCGGTGGCGCGGCTGCTGCACGAGTTCCACGACCACCGGCTGGGGGCGGAGATCGAGGACGAACAGTATCTGGCGGCGGATGCGGCATTTTTCGACGATGTGGTGACGGGCGTGCTGCTGCGGCAGGACGAGCTGGATATGGCGATTGCCGAGCGGCTGGCCGAGGGCTGGACGCTGGGGCGGCTGGACCGGTTGATGCACGCCATCCTGGCGGCGGGTGCCTATGAGCTGGTGGCGCGGGCGGATGTGCCGCGCGGCGCGGTGGTGAACGAATATGTCGAGGTGGCGCGGGCCTTCTATCCGGCGAGCGAGGCGGGGTTCGTGAACGCGCTGCTCGACCGGTTGGGGAAGGCCGTGCGTCCGGAAGGGGTGGCGGCCTGAACGAGGCCGATGTGATTGCCGCGCTGCGGGCGCTGGCGACCCACCCGGCGGCGCGGGGGCTGCGCGACGATGCGGCGGTGATCGACGTGCCGCTGGGCCGGCGGCTGGTGGCGACGCATGACGTGCTGGTGGAGGGGGTGCACTACACCCCCGCGTGCCCGGCGGGCGACGTGGCATGGAAGCTGGTGGCGACGAACCTCTCTGACCTGGCGGCGATGGGGGCGACGCCGCTGGGCATGCTGCTGGGGCTGACGCTGGCGCGGGAGGCGGTGTGGACGGCGGATTTCATCGCCGGGCTGGGGCGGGTGGCGGCGCTGTGGGACTGTCCGCTGCTGGGTGGGGATACGGTGAGCGGGCCGGCGGTGCTGGGGTTGACGGCGTTGGGGGCGGCGGCGGCGCCGCTTTCGCGGATGGGGGCGCGGGTTGGCGACGAGCTGTGGCTGAGCGGGACGGTTGGGGATGCCGGGCTGGGGCTGCGGATGGCGCTGGGCGAGATGGCGGTGGAGGGCGTGCTGCTGAAGCGATACCGCCGGCCGGTGCCGCGTCTGGGGCTGGGGGCGGCACTGGCGGGCGTGGCGAGCGCGGCGATGGATGTGAGCGACGGATTGTTGATCGACGCCGCGCGGCTGGGAGAGGCGAGCGGGGTGGGGGTGGCGATCGAGCTGGACGCCGTGCCGCTGTCCGACGCGGTGCGGGCGTTGTTGCCGGCGGGGGAGGCGGGCGTGCTGGCGGCGGCGGCGAGCGGGGATGATTATGAGCTGCTGTTCACGGCGGCGCCGGCGGCGGCCGGGGCGGTGCGGGCGGCGGGGGCGGCGGGCAAGGTGGCGGTGACGCGGATCGGGCGGGTGCTGGCGGGCGCGGGGTTGCGGTTGCGGGGCGCTGATGGCCCGGTGGCGCTGCCGGCGCGGCTGGGGTTCGAGCATGGGCGGGGTTGCAACGCCGGATAACCTTTGCCACAAGCCGCACGCTTGAACGAAAGGGCGCGCCGGCAGGGTGTGCCATGAGGGGACATGATGGATTATATCTTGGTCGCGATTCTCTGCGGCGTCGCCGCGGTCGTTTATGGGATTGTCACGGCGCAGGTGGTGTTGAAGGCATCGCCGGGGAATGCGCGGATGCAGGAGATCGCGGCGGCGATCCAGGAGGGCGCGGGCGCCTATCTGCGCAAGCAATATGGCGCGATCGCGATTGTGGGCGTGGTGGCGCTGGTGATCGTGGCCTGGTTCTTTGGCCTCTATCCGGCGATCGGCTTCGTGCTGGGGGCGGTGCTGTCGGGCGCGACGGGGTTCATCGGCATGAATATTTCGGTGCGGGCCAATGTGCGCACGGCCGAAGCGGCGCGGCAGGGGTTGCAGGCCGGGCTGACCATGGCGTTCCGCGCCGGGGCGGTGACGGGGATGCTGGTGGCGGGGTTGGCGCTGCTGGCGATCGCCGGCTATTACTGGGTGCTGACGAGCAGCATGGGACTGTCGCCGACCGACCGGATCGTGATCGACAGCCTGGTGTGCCTGGCGCTGGGCGCCTCCTTGATCTCCATCTTCGCACGGCTGGGCGGCGGCATCTTCACCAAGGCGGCCGACGTGGGCGCCGACCTGGTGGGCAAGGTGGAGGCCGGAATCCCCGAGGATGACCCCCGCAACCCGGCGGTGATCGCCGACAATGTGGGCGACAATGTGGGTGACTGCGCCGGGATGGCGGCCGACCTGTTCGAGACCTATGTGGTGACCATCGGCGCCACCATGGTGCTGATCGCGCTGCTGGTGGGCGGCGCCTACCTTGGCCCGCTGATGACGCTGCCGCTGCTGGCGGGCGGGGTGTGCATCATCACGTCCATTCTGGGCACCTTCTTCGTCAAGCTGGGCGCGTCCAAGAACATCATGGGGGCGCTGTACAAGGGCTTCATCGTGTCGGCGGTGGCGAGCGTGCCGGCGCTGTTCGTGGCGACGAAGCTGCTGTTCCCGGACATGGGGATGATCATCGGTGGCCAGGCGGCGGACGGGACGGGCGGGTTCACGGCGATGAACCTCTATGTCGCGATGCTGGTGGGGCTGGCGGTGACCGGCCTGATGGTGTGGATCACCGAATATTATACCGGCACCAATTACCGCCCGGTGCAGTCCATCGCGGCGGCGAGCCAGACCGGGCATGGCACCAACATCATCCAGGGGCTGGCGATCAGCCTGGAATCGACGGCGCTGCCGACGCTGGTGATCTGCGCCGGGATGATCGTGAGCTATCAGCTGGCGGGCGTGATCGGGATCGCGTTCGCGGCGACCTCGATGCTGGCGCTGGCTGGCATGGTGGTGGCGCTGGACGCCTATGGGCCGGTGACGGACAATGCCGGCGGGATTGCCGAGATGGCCGGGCTGGAGAGCGAGGTGCGGGAGCGCACCGACGCGCTGGACGCGGTGGGCAACACGACGAAGGCGGTGACCAAGGGCTATGCCATCGGTTCGGCGGGACTGGCGGCGCTGGTGCTGTTCAACGCCTATACGACCGACCTGACGAAGTTCTTCAGCACCATCACGGTCGATTTCAGCCTGTCCAACCCCTATGTCATCGTCGGCCTGCTGCTGGGCGCGCTGCTGCCCTATATCTTCGGGGCGATGGGGATGACCGCGGTGGGGCGCGCCGCGGGCAGCGTGGTGACCGAGGTGCGGGAGCAGTTCCGCACCAATCCGGGGATCATGCTGGGCACGTCGAAGCCGGATTATGCGAAGACGGTGGGCCTGGTGACGCAGGCGGCGATCAAGGAGATGATCGTGCCGAGCCTGCTGCCGGTGCTGGCGCCGGTGGTGGTGTATTTCGCCATCACCGCGGTGGCGGGGCAGGCGAACGGCTTTGCCGCGCTGGGCGCGCTGCTGATGGGTGTGATCGTCTCCGGTATTTTCGTGGCGATCTCCATGACCAGCGGTGGCGGGGCGTGGGACAATGCCAAGAAATATATCGAGGATGGCCATTATGGCGGCAAGGGCAGCGAGGCGCACAAGGCCGCGGTGACCGGCGACACGGTGGGCGACCCGTACAAGGATACGGCGGGGCCGGCGGTGAATCCGATGATCAAGATCACGAATATCGTGGCGCTGCTGCTGCTGGCGGCGCTGGCGGCGGGCTGAGGTGGCTGCAAATAGCGCAAGGCGCTATTTGCAGACTCACCGAAGTCCCTGGCCGGCGTGCGGGCGGCTCGTGGCCGCCCGACACGTCCGACACGCGGGCTTTGCCCGCGCTCTTTTTTCTTCTTTCTTCTTTCTTCTTTCTTCTTTCGCTCTCTTCGCCTCGCCTGCCGCCCGAGTTCGCGCGGCTTGGCCGCGCAGGGGCGGTGGTTCGGGGTTGGTGCGGAGGCGCTGGCCCCCTCCGTCAGGCTTTGCCTGACACCTCCCCCGCAAGCGGGGGAGGGGCTTTGGCGCTGGAGCCGATAGTGTGGGGCCCCGGGTCAAGCCCGGGGTGACGGGGCCCCGGGTCGAGCCCGGGGTGACGGGGGGGTGTTGGTTTGTTGCGGGTAGGAAATCTGGAAGGTTTTGCGCAAAAAGTGACAGCCTGAATCAAGGGGTTAGCGGTTTCGGGGCGTTTTGGGCGGGTCGCGCGGGGTGGCTGTGCATCGGATGCTGACTCGATAATGCCAATATGGTTAGCAGATGATGTCGCGTTTGGCAAGCGGTTTGCGTGCGGTGTCGCCGGACCGGGCCCAGTGGACGTCAATCCGGCGTTGTCATTCCAGATTATTTCTCATGGCACGGCTGCTTGTCGGCATGGGGGTTGTTGATTAGTCTTGTGCAATGGGGCGTTTGCTGGCGTTGGTCCTGTTCTTGTGGGTGTCGGCGGGGCCGGTGCAGGCGCGCTGGCTGGTGGCGGAGACGGCCCATTTCCGCATTTACAGCGAGACCAGCGAGGCGCGCCTGCGGGTTCAGGCGGATGAACTGGAGGATTTTCACGCGCTGCTGGTGCTGGTGACCGGGCGGGAAACGCCGCCGCAGGCGCCGAAACTGGACATCTACATGGTCGGCGGACGCAGCGGATTGCGGATCATCGATCCTGATGCCAGCCCCGACACACTGGGATTCTATCGCCCAACCGACGCCGGGATCATCGCAGTGGGGTTGCGCAATGGCGTGGGCGACAGCGACTGGATGTCCGGACGCGAAGTGTTGCTGCATGAATATGCCCATCATTTCATGTTCGCCAACAGTGCATTGGCGATGCCGAAATGGTATGTGGAGGGTTTTGCCGAATATATGGCGACGGCGCGTTTCTGGCCGGAGAAGATCGAATATGGGTTGGCGAACACGTCGCGTGCCTATTCGCTGGGCAATGAGCTGGCGTTACCGATGGAAGCACTGTTGCGCGGCGATGTGCGAGCCGGTGCGCGGGGGGTTTTCTATGCGCAGAGCTGGATGTTGACGCATTACCTGTTCCGGACGCCGGGGATGACGGAGAAGCTGCGGGATTATCTGCGTCGGCTGGCGCAGGGCGAGGACGCGGTGACCGCGTTCCAGGCGGCGGTGGATCCCGATCTCAAGGGCTTTGCGCGGAAGGTGGAGCGATACTGGCAGGACGGGAAAATCCCGTTTGTGCGGATGACGCGCAAGCCGCGCCCGCCGGCGGCGGTGACCGTGACGGCGCTGCCGCCGCCGGCGGATGACATGCTGCTGCCGTTGGTGTCCCTGCAGTTGCCGCAGAGCAAGGAGACGGATGCCGCCAACCTGGCGCGGCTGCGGGCCGCGGCTGCGAAGTTTCCGGGGGATGCCTGGGCGGCGCGGGTGCTGGCGGTCGGCACCGCGGCGGGCGGTGAGGATGCGGTGGCGGCACCGTTGCTGGATGCGCAACTGACATTGACGCCGGATGATCCCTGGCTGCTGCGCTGGCGGGCGGCGATGTTCCGTGCCAACCGCCCGGATGCCTCGGCGGCGGCGGTCAGGCTGGCGCGGACGCTGCTGGTGCGGGCATTCAAGGCTGCACCGAACGACTGGCAGGTGCTGTCGGCCTATGCCGCGACCTTCCAGGGACTGAATGTGCCCAAGAGCGTGGTGGATGTGCTGGACACGGCGAACCTGCTGGCCCCGCAGGCACCGGGGCTGGCATTCCGCGCGGGCCTGGTGCTGGCCCACGCCGGGCGGCATGAGGATGCGGCGCGGGCCCTGGGGCCCTTGGTGAACAACCCGCACCGCGAGGCGCCCGAATGGATGCTGCGGCTGATGGCGGCGCTGCGGACGAAGGACGACGCCGCGGTGAAGGCGGCGATCGCCGCGGGGGGCGAGCGCCGGTGAACATCGACCGGATGTTTGATGCCAGGATCTGATGGGGGATTGTTCACGGGCGAGTGAAGGGATGCGCCATGGGCCTGTTTAGGTGGCGGCGCGGTGGGTGAGGGCTTCGGTGGCGAGCATGACCGTGCGGGGGATGGGTTGTTCGCCGGAGAGATAGTAGGCGACGGTGCGGCGAGACAGGCCCAGGGCTTCGGCGGCGCGGTCGAGCGTGAGGCTGGATTCGGTCATCCATTGGCGGAAGACGCTGGCCGACGTGATGGCGCCGCGCTGCTCGTCCGCCCAGCGGCGAAGCTGCGCGGCCCCGAAATCCGGGCCGGCGGGCCATTCGAGCGACCAGCCGTCTTCGCTGAGCGTGACGGCAGCGAAGCTGGCGGGATCGGCGAGGGGGGCAAGGCCGGGATGTGCGGCGATGACCGGGCCGAGGCTCACGGCAGCGGTCAGTCCGTCATCCCAACCCAGCATGAGCGACTGGGGACCGGTGACGGCGACGGCGGTGAGCTTGCCGAGGGTCATGCACTGTCTCCGCTGTAGAGCTGCCAGCGCTGCATCAGCAGCGCCTGATTTTCCTGTGCCCAGGCCATGGGTTCCCGCAGGTCGAGCTTTCCTGAAAGCATCATGACGTCCCGCGTGTCGATGCGAACCTTGGCGGCGCCCTTCCGGCCGAGGATGTGGAAATGCGGCGGAGTGTGATCGGCGAAGAACAGCCGATGTCGTAGTTTCCGAAACGCATCAGGCGGGGCATGATTGTTGACAGTGCAAAGGTTGCACTCGATCAACCCCGGTAGCGCATCAGGCCTTCCTGGGCGACGGTGGCGAGGAGGGTGCCTTCGCGGGTGAACACATGGGCGAGGTTGAAGCCGCGGGCGTGGGCGGCGACGGGGCTGGTCTGGGCGTAGAGCAGCCAGCCGTCGAGCGTGACCGGGCGGTGGAACCAGATGCTGTGGTCGAGGCTGGCGGTCTGGAATCGGGGGTCGGTCCAGTCGAGGCCATGCGGCAGGGTGCAGGTGTCGAGCAGCGTCATGTCGGTGGCATAGGCGAAGACACAGGCGTGGAGGGCAGGATCATCGGGGAGGTCGCCGTCGGCCCGGAACCAGTTCTGCTGCACCGGCGGCAGCTTTTCGACGACGCCCCATTGGCCGGGTTGCAGCGGGCGGAATTCGATGGGGCGGTCGCGGTTGTCCCAGGTGGTGCGCCAGGGTTCGGGGATGAGGTGGCGGTCCCGCGCGTGGAGCTGGGCGTGGTTCATCAGACCCTCCGGGCCGGCGACGGCGGGTATGGGGTCGGCATGCTCATGCCCGGGTTCGAGGCGGGCGAAGCTGCCGGTGAGCGAGAAGATGGTGCGGCCGTGCTGGATGGCGCTGACCCGCCGGGTGGTGAAGCTGGCGCCGTCACGCTCGCGCTCCACCCGGTAGAGGATGGGGATGTTGGGTTCGCCGGGGCGGATGAAATAGCTGTGCAGCGAGTGGACGGGGCGGTCGGCCGGCACGGTGCGCTGCGCCGCGGCGAGGGCCTGGGCCACGACCTGGCCGCCATAGACGCGAATCCAGCCCTCGTCTCCGTTGCGGCCGCGGTAGAGGTCGACTTCGAGCTCCTCGACATCGAGGAGGGTGAGGAGGCGGGCGAGGGCGGTGGGCATCGGCGGCGATTAACAAGGTGGGTTGCGGAAGGGAAGCCGCGCGGGGCATTGGGGAGCGGCATTGGGGGGACCGCATGATCGAGGCGCTGCTGATATCGACGGGAACGGTGGCGCTGGCGGAGATGGGGGACAAGACGCAGCTGCTCGCCGTGCTGCTGGCGGCGCGGTTCCAGCGGCCCTGGCCGGTGATCGCGGGGATTTTCGTGGCGACGGTGGCGAACCATGCACTGGCCGCGCTGCTGGGGACGCTGGTGGCCGGCTGGCTGACCGACGAGGTGTTGCGCTGGGCGGTGGGGCTGGGGTTCCTGGCGACGGCGGTGTGGGCGCTGATCCCGGACAAGGATGAGGGGATGCCGAAGGCCGGAGCCGGGCTGGGCGCGTTCGCGGCGACGGTGGTGGCCTTCTTCATCCTGGAGATGGGGGACAAGACGCAGATCGCGACGGTGGCGCTGGCGGCGCGGTTCGAGGCGCCGGTCATGGTGACGCTGGGGACGACGCTGGGGATGCTGCTGGCCAATGTGCCGGCGGTGATCTTTGCCGAGAAGCTGCTGAAGGTGATCCCGCTGAGGGCGATGCGGCTGGCGGCGGCGGCGGTGTTCGCGGTGCTGGGGGTATTTACATTGCTGCGCTGAACATGGCGGTGCTGGCCCGCTCCTCCACCCGACCACCCGACGTCAGTATTCTATGGGTGGTCGGGTGGGGGAGCGGGCCGGTACCGACTCCGGCGTTAGCCGCGCAACAACAACCGTGACAGTTTGCCCATTGCGGAATCCGCGGGCGCGCGGCTAAAGCGCGGCATCAACTTAGGGCTTTTTGCATGGCTGATACCGCAGACGTGACCGAAGATGGCGTTCGGCGCCGGGATTTCATCTATGTGGCGACGGGGGCGTTCGGGGCCGTGGGCGCCGCGGCGGTGGTGTGGCCGCTGGTGAACCAGATGAACCCCAGCGCCGATGTGCGCGCGATGGCGACGACCGAGGTGGATATCTCGGGCATCGCGGCGGGCCAGGCGATCAAGGCGGTGTGGCAGGGAAAACCCGTGTTCCTGCGCCAGCTGACGCCGGCCGAGATCGCGACGGCGAACAAGGTGGCGGTGAGCGAGCTGCGCGACCCGCAGACGCTCGCCGAGCGGACGAAGCCGGGCAAGGAACAGTGGCTGATCACGCTGGGGGTGTGCACGCACCTGGGTTGCGTGCCGCTGGGGGCCGCGGAGGGCGAGAACAAGGGCGACTATGGCGGCTATTTCTGCCCGTGCCACGGCAGCCATTATGATACGGCGGCGCGCATCCGCAAGGGGCCGGCGCCGAAGAACCTGGAGGTCCCGCCGTTGACCTTCAAGACTGACACTCTGGTCGAGATCGGATGAGGCGATGAGCTTTCCCTGGGCCAAACATTATGAACCGACGCATCCGCTGATGCAGTATATCGACAGCCGGCTGCCCTTGCCGCGGCTGGTGTACAATGCGGTGGGCGCCGGTTACCCGGTGCCGCGCAACATCAACTGGATGTATAATTTCGGCGTGCTGGCGGGCGTGGCGCTGATGATCCAGATCATCACCGGCGTGGTGCTGGCGATGCATTATGCCGCCGATTCGACGGTGGCGTTCGACAGTGTCGAACATATCATGCGCGACGTGAATTCGGGCTGGCTGCTGCGCTATGTCCACATGAACGGCGCCAGCTTCTTCTTCATCGTGGTGTATCTGCACATTTTCCGCGGGTTGTACTACGGCAGCTACAAGGCGCCGCGCGAAGTGGTGTGGATGCTGGGCGTGGTGATCCTGCTGCTGATGATGGCGACGGCCTTCATGGGCTATGTGCTGGTCTGGGGGCAGATGAGCTTCTGGGGCGCGGCGGTGATCACCAACCTGTTCAGCGCCATCCCGCTGGTGGGCGATGCCATCCACACCTGGCTGCTGGGGGGCTTCACGCCGGACAATGCGACGCTGAACCGCTTTTTCAGCCTGCACTTCCTTCTGCCCTTCGTGATCCTGGGGGTGGTGATCCTGAAAATCTGGGCGCTGCACATTCCGGGCTCGACCAACCCGACCGGGGTGGACGTGCAGGGGCCGGCGGACACGCTGCCGTTCCACCCCTATTTCACGGCGAAGGATTTCTTCGGGCTGTGCATCTATCTGCTGATCTTCAGCGTGGTGGTGTTCTTCCTGCCGAACGCGCTGGGGCATCCGGACAATTACATTCCGGCGAATCCGCTGTCGACGCCGACGCATATCGTGCCGGAATGGTATTTCTGGCCCTTCTATGCGATCCTGCGGGCGTTCACGATCGACGTGCTGTTCATTCCCGCCAAGCTGATGGGTGTGCTGGCGATGTTCGCCTCGATCATCCTGCTGCTGTTCCTGCCGTGGCTGGACACCAGCCGGGTGAAGTCCACCGCCTATCGCCCGATGTACCGGATCTGGTTCTGGGTGCTGTGCGTCGATGTGGTGATCCTGGCCTGGGTGGGCGGGGCACCGGCGGAAGAGCCCTATGTGCGGATCAGCCAGCTCGCGTCGGCCTATTATTTCGCGCATTTCCTGATCATCCTGCCGATCGTCTCGGCGATCGAGCGGCCTTTGCCGCTGCCGAACAGCATCGCGAAGGCCGTGCTGTCGAAAGGGAAGCGCAAGGATGTGATGGCCGCGGGCGCGGTGCCGGCACCGGCGGAATAAGGAGCACGTGATGGTTCGTCTTGTTGGCTTTGCCGCCGGCCTGTTTTTCGTTGTCGTGCTGCTGGTGTCGGCGCTGTTGCCGCGCGAGGCGCCGACGCCGGACATGGCGAAGCAGCTGCACAAATATCCGCATGAGATCAGCTGGCATCAGGATGGGCCGTTCGGCACGTTCGACCGGGCGCAGCTGCAACGCGGCTTCCAGGTGTACAAGGAAGTCTGCTCGGCCTGCCATGGCATCAAGCGGGTGGCGTTCCGCAACTTGCAGGACATCGGCTTTTCCGAGGCCGAGGTGAAGGCGATCGCCAAGGGTTATGAGGTGGACACGCTGGACCCAGCGACCGGTGAACCGGCGAAACGGCCGGCGATCCCGTCCGACCGCTTCCCGCCGCCCTTCCCCAACGAGATCGCGGCGCGGGCGGCGAACAACAATGCCTATCCGCCCGACCTGTCGCTGATCGTGAAGGCGCGGCACGACGGGCTGGATTACCTGCATTCGCTGACCACCGGCTATGGCAAGGAGCCGCCGAAGGGTTGGGCGGTGCCGGAGGGGTTGTACTACAACCCTTACTTCCACAGCGTGAACATCGCCATGCCGCCGCCGCTGGTGGCGGATGACCAGGTGACCTATGCCGACGGCACCAAGGCGACCATCGACCAAATGAGCCGCGACGTGTCGGCCTTCCTGCACTGGGCCGCGGAGCCGGAGCTGGAGCGGCGCAAGCAGGCGGGGGTGATCACGATCGTCTTCCTGAGCATCCTGTCGCTGCTCGCCTTCCTGACCTATCGACGGGTGTGGGCAGGCACGGCTCACTAAGCCGCCGGTCGTGAAGCTGGGGATTATCGGCGGGAGCGGGCTCTATGCGATGCCCGCTCTCGCCGATGCCGTTTGGCGCAGGGTCGAGACGCCCTGGGGGGCGCCGTCCGACGCGCTGCTGGAAGGAAGCATCGGCGGTTTGCCGGTGGCGTTCCTGCCGCGGCATGGGCGCGGGCATCGGCTGCTGCCGGCGGAGGTGCCCTATCGCGCCAATATCGCCGCGTTGAAGATGGCCGGGTGCGGCATGGTGCTGGCGCTGTCGGCGTGTGGCAGTTTCCGGGAGGCCATGCCGCCGGGTTGCCTGGTGATCATCGACCAATATGTCGATCGCACCCATGGCCGGGCGAAGAGTTTCTTTGGCGAGGGCATCGTGGGGCATGTGAGCGCGGCGGAACCGGTGTGCCGTGATCTGGCGGACCGGGTGGAGGCGGCGGCGCGCGCGGCGGGCGTGCGGCATGTGCGCGGCGGCACCTATCTGGCGATGGAGGGCCCGGCCTTTTCGAGCGCGGCGGAATCGCGGCTGCATCGGGCACAGGGGCTGGATGTGGTGGGGATGACCGGGCAGCCGGAGGCGAACCTGGCGCGGGAGGCGGAGCTGGCCTTCGCCGGCGTGGGGATGGTGACCGATTTCGACGCCTGGAGCGAGGCCCATGTGACAACCGCCGAGGTGATGGCGGTGATGGCGGCGAATGTGGCGGCGGCGCAGGCGCTGGTGGTGGCGCTGGCCGACGTGCTGACGTGCGATCCGCTGCCGCTGCCGAGTGTCGAGGGGTGGGAGCGGGCACTGGACGGGGCGATCGTGACGGCGCGGGAGCAGTGGCCGGCGGCGACGGTGGCGCGGTTGCGCAGTGTGGCGGGGAGGGTGATGTGAGGGAAATGAAGCGCGTGAGATGCCTTTTTCCCCGCTCGCTGGCCCCCTCCGCTCGAGTCCGCTTTGCGGCTCGAGTCGCTCCCCCGTGCCGGGGGAGAGGCGAGTTGTCCCTTTCTTCTCCGCTGCTTTTGGGATGGAGCGGGAGGGAGGGGAGATGAGGGATTTGTCGGCGGCGATACGGACGATTCCGGATTTTCCGGCGCCGGGGATCCAGTTCCGGGACATCACCACGCTGCTGCTGGACGGGGCGGCTTTCGGGGCGTGCATCGAGCAGCTGGCGGCGGTGGTGGGGGAGGATTTCAACCTGGTGGCGGGGATCGAGGCGCGGGGGTTCGTGTTCGCCGCGGCGCTGGCGCACAGCCTGGGCAAGGGTGTGCTGCTGCTGCGCAAGCGCAACAAGCTGCCCGGCGCGACGCTGGGGGTGAATTATGCGCTGGAATATGGCCAGGACCGGATCGAAATGCATGCCGACGCGGTGGCGCCGGGGACGCGGGTGTTGTTGGTGGACGACCTGATTGCCACCGGGGGCACGGCGAAGGCAGGCGCGGCGCTGATCCGTCAGGCAGGCGGCGTGGTGGTTCGGGCGGCATTCGTGATCGACCTGCCCGACCTGGGTGGGGCGGACGCGCTGCGCGCCGATGGCGTCGAGGTGGTGGCGCTGGTGGCGTTCGCCGGGCACTGAACGCGCGAAACCGTCGGCTCGACGGCGCGCCACGGCAAAATCCACGCCGGCTGCCACGCGGGCGACAACGCGGACGTGGGACCGGAGCGCCGTGTCGCCATCCGGCGGCGCGCGATGAAGCGTTCGATAAGGATCAGATGATGCGGTATGATTTTCTGTTGGTCGTGGCCGCGGCCGCGGCCGCGGCGGTGCCGGCACAGGCCGCCAACCAGCTGCTGTTCAGCAGCGGCGGGCCGGACGGGCGGATGGCGAGTGCCTCTGGGCCAGCACCGGGGGATGCGCGGGAGACCGAGACGGCGGATGACTTCGTGCTCGGCCGGGCGTCAAGGATTGCCGGCGGGCAGTTCACCGGGCTGGTGCCGCTGGGCGGCGCTTCGGTGCAGCAGGTGGAGATCGAATTCTACCGGGTGTTTCCCGGCGATTCGGCCAATCCGCCGTCCGGGCGCGTGCCGACGCGGGAGAATTCGCCGGCGGACGAGGATTTCGCCGCTCGGGACAGCGCGGCGGGTGAGCTGAGCTATCGCGGCGCGCTGGGCAATGCGCCCTTCACCGTGGCCAATTCCGTGGTGACGGGCATCAACCCGCTGCCCGGCGTGTTCACCGGTGGCGAGGGCGCGGTGACGGGCCAGCTGCTGACGGTGGATTTCAGCTTCGCCGATCCGCTGCTGCTGGAAGCGGGGCATTATTTCTTCCGGCCGGAAGTGCGGTTGAGCGACGGCACCTTCCTGTGGCTGTCGGCGGCGAAGCCGATCGTGGCGCCGGGGACGCCGTTCGTGCCAGACTTGCAGAGCTGGATCCGCGACAGCGGCCTGTCGCCGGACTGGCTGCGGATCGGGACGGACATCACCCGGGAGGCACCGTTCAACGCCAGCTTCAGCCTGACCGGGTCGGCGGTGCCGGAGCCGGCAAGCTGGGCGATGATGATCATCGGCTTCGGCCTCGTCGGCGCCGCGCTGCGCCGAAAGGCAGCCATCGCCTGAACGGAAACGAAGGGGCCGGCGCCCGATGCGCCGGCCCCGAACCGTCACGCACTCACCGCCACCATCGTCCGCCGCCGGCGCGTCGCCGCGCCCACCAGGCCGAATCCGGCGATCATCATCGCCCAGGTCGCGGGTTCGGGCACGGCGCCGGCGTAGCGGGCCTCGGCAAGGCCGGTCCAGGTGAAGCGGTCGCCATAGTTGTTGTTGAGGTCGACGCGGACATAGCGGGCCGTGCCGTCGAGCGCGAAGAGCTGGGCGGGTGCCGGCGCGCCGGTGGCCCTGGTCATCACGCCGGTGCCGGCGGCGGCGAAGCTGATCCCGTCGAGCGACGTGGAGAAAGCGATGTCGCGGGCGCCGCGGTCGAGGCCGAAATCGACATTATATTGCCAGAGCTGGGCCTGCCGGAGGATGACGTTGACGCCGAGGTCGAAGATGAGGAAGGCGGGTTCGCCGGTGGTGTCGCTCATCCAGTGGTTGCGGAAATCGCCATCGTGCAGCCCGCCGGACAGGCCGCTGCCGTTGATGAGGTTTTCCGGCAGGTAGAAGACGGGGAAGGTGCTGGACGCCTGGACCGCGACCGGCGTGATGACGGCGGCGGCGGTGGGGGTGGCGATGAGGGCCGCGGCGAGCGAAAAGGTTGCGACGGCGGCGCGGGAAAGGATGCTGGACACGATACTCTGTCTCCTCTGTAATGGTACAGTCGTCTTGCCGGCCGGTCATGACGCCATTGTGACGGCGGCTTGAGCCTTTGATGACACAGGGAAATCTGTTTCGGCGCCGGTTCCCGCCGGGAGTGGTCAGATGCCGGCGTACCATTCGTAGCCGCGGTCTTCCCAGAAGCCGCCCTTGCCGCCGGCAAGGGCGGCGAAGCTGTCGACGAGGTCGATCCGCAGGATATATTTTGCCTGCTTGTAGCCGAGCTGCCGTTCGACGCGCAGGCGCAGCGGGGCGCCGTGCGGGATGCCCAGCGGCGCGCCGTTCATGCGGTGGGCCAATATGGTCTGCGGGTGGAAGGCGTCGATGAGGTCGATGCTCTCGTAATAGCGGTCGCCCTCTGACAGGCCGCCGCCGAGATTGTCGGCGCAGTGGAAGACGGCGTAGCGGGCATTGGGGAGGAGGCCGGCGCGGGCGAGCAGGGCGCCGAGCTGCGGCCCCTGCCATTCGGCGATGGCGGACCAGCCCTCCACGCAATCATGGCGGGTGATCTGGGCGCGTTGCGGCAGGGCGCGCAGGTCGGCGAGGCTGAGCGAGAGCGGGGTCTTGACGAGGCCGGTGACCTCCAGCCGCCAGTCCGGGAAGCCACGGGCGGCGTCGGCCTGGTAATCGATGTCGTCGACATTGATGCTGCCGTTGGCGCGGAAGTTGCGGCTGATGTCGGCGCGGTCGAACTCGGCGGCGAGCGCGGTGCGGCCGATGAGGAGGCGCTGTGCGGCCTTGGTGAGTTTCTCGGTGTGGCCGAGGAGGTCGACGGTGGCGGGCGCGGTGGCGAGGCGGTCGCAGCCGGCGACGAGGGTGGCGGCGCCGAGGCCGAGGAGGGCGCGGCGGGAGGTGGGGACGGTCATTGGGGCAGCCTGAAACGGCCGGTGATCATGCCGCGCATCTGGTTGAAGGGGCCGGACAGCAGGACCATGGCGAGGTGGACGAGGATGAAGGCGACGATGCCGGTCATGGCGAGGAAGTGGAGGGTGCGCGCGCTCTGCCGGCCGCCGACGAGGGCGGGCATCCAGGGTGCGGCGGCGTTCATGCCGGGGGACATGCAGAGGCCGGTGTAGATCATGAGGAGGAGCAGCAGGATGACGCCGAGATAGGCGAGTTTCTGCAGGATATGGTAGCGGGCGGCGTCCTCTCCCCTGGGAAAGCGGAGGCGGGCGTGCTGGACGATGTCGTGCCAGATGTGGCGGGGTGCCAGTTCGGCGCGGGCGGGGGTGAGTTCCCTGAGGTGGCGGTTGGCGAGGCTGAGGGCAAGGAAGGCGATGAGGCCGGCGACGAAGATCCAGGCGGTGAAGAAATGGATCTGGCGGGCAAGCGCGAGGTTGCGCGGGCCGGGCAGCGTGGCCCAGGCGGGGAAGGCGATCGCCGTCTGGCCCGGCGCGCTGACGCCGAGAACTCCGGTGGTGTCGAACTGGTGGCCGAGGACCTGGGTGATGCCCTGGAGCCGGCCGTTGCCGGCATCCGCCGAGCCGATGAGGAGCAGCGAGGGGTCGCCATAGTTGCCGGCCTTGCCCCAGTGCAGCATCGGGTGGGCATTGAAGATTTGCAGCCCGGTCATGATGAGCAGGATGACGGCGAGCGCGTTCACCCAGTGCCAGAGGCGGGTGGGGAGGCGGTGGCGCTTGATCAGGGTCATGCGGCTTCCTTCTTTTGGCAGGCTATCATGACGGCGGGACATGACAAGCTACGGACGTGGGGCGCGGGCGGTTGCAGGAGCGGCGGGATGGCGGATGCGGACGGGGCCGGGGCGCGGGCGTGGGCGGCGCAGGACCTGCAGCGGCGGATGGTGGCGCGGGCGGCCGCGGGCACGACCGAGATGGCGGCGGCGCCGATGCGGGTGGCGGCGAGCGCCTATACCTGCCCCGAACGGTTCGAGCGGGAGCGAGTGGCGCTGTTCCGGCGGATGCCGCTGGTGGCGGGCCTGAGCCGCGACCTGCCGGCGCCGGGCGACGTGATGCGGTTCGAGGCGGCGGGGCCCTCGATCATCGTGGCGCGCGGGAAGGATGGCGTGGTGCGGGCGTTCCGCAACCTGTGTACGCATCGCGGGGCCAAGCTGCTGACGGGGGAGGAGGGGGTATGCGAGCACCGGGCGCGGCTGACCTGCCCGTTTCATGCCTGGACCTTCGACCTGGAGGGGCGGCTGGTGGGGCAGCCGGGGAAGGCAGGGTTCGATGGCGGCGACGCCCTGTGGCCGGTGGCGTGCGAGGAGCGGCACGGGGTGATCTTCGTGCAGCCGGAGGGGGCGATGGACCTGGACGCGCATCTGGGCGAGCTGGAACCGGTGCTGGCGATGCTGGAGCTGGGCGGCGCCGAGCCGGTGAAGCGGGGGCATATCGATGCCGCGACCAACTGGAAATATGCGCTGGACACCTATGGCGAGGGCTATCATTTCGCGTCCTTGCATCCGGGGAACATCGGCATCACCCACATTAGTGACGTGGCGGTGGTGGATGAGCTGGCGCCGTTCCATCATCGGGTGAGCTTTCCCACGAAGGCGATGGCGGCGTTGCGGGGCGTGCCGGAAGCGGCATGGCCGGCGATGGATTATGGCGGCGTGCATTATCTGTTTCCGAACACGGTGATCTTCGTGGGCGCGGTGGAGCCGGGGAAGACCTTCGTGCAGCTGTTCCGGCTGTTTCCGGAGAGCGTGGGGCAGATGCGGTGCCAGTTCGCGGTCTATGCGCCGGGGGGCGTGCGGGACGCGACGCACCGGGCCGAGGTGGCGATGGCCTATGACATGACCGAGGCGGTGGTGCGGACGGAGGATTACCGGGTGGCGGCGGAGGCGTTCGCCAATCTGCGCGAGGCGCCGGCGGGGTTCGAGCTGGTGCTGGGACGGAATGAGGGGGTGCTGCAACGCGCAGCGCGCAGCATGGCTGCGATTAGCGCGCAGCGCTAACTCGCAGACTCATGCAAGCGTGGCCGGCGTGCGGTTGGCCGGTGGCCAACCGACACGTCCGACAGCGCGGCTTTGCCACGCTTCTTCTTTCTTTCTTTTGTTCTTTCGCTCTCTCCGCCTCGCCCACCGCTCGAGTTCGCGCGGCTTGGCCGCGCAGGGGCGGTGGTTCGGGGTTGGTGTGGACGCGCTGGCCCCCTCCGTCAGACTTTGCCTGACACCTCCCCCGCAGGCGGGGGAGGGGCTTTGAAACTTGAGCTGATAGTGTGAGCGGAGTGTCGAATGGGCCCCGGGCCCCTGGTCGAGCCCGGGGTGACGGGGTGGGTGAGGCTGTTGGTTTGTTGCGGGTAGGAAATCTGGAAGGTTTGTCGCAAAAAGTGACAGCCTGAATCAAAGGGTTAGCGATTTCGGGGGCTTTGGGCGGGTCGCGGGCTGCCTGGCGCTGTTGTCGATGGACTCGGCTAATGCCAATATGGTTATCATGGGCGAGCGGCTTTGGCAAGTGTTTTCGGAGGGAGCGGTTGCGTGGGCGCGTGGCCTTGGGTAGATTGCGGCGCCCGCGGGTGTCGGGCTGGAGTGGTTATGCGCGAGATTGCGGGCGGTCGATAGCCTGAGGGGCTGAGGCGGGGTGGTGCGGGCGTCCGGTGGGCGCGTGCCGCCCTTGGCATGACCGACTAATTTCGGATTTCATCGATGAATATTTCGCGCTTTGAACAGCGCGTGCTGCATGAGCTTGCCAAGGGCGGGCGGATCGACGTGGTGCGGCTTTCCAACGGGAAGGTGGCCGCGGTGACATGCTTCACGCGCGAGGGGTTCGGTTTGGCGGATTGCACGCTGGCGGTGTTCAACCGGCTGTTGCGGCGGGGGTTGATCCACTCGGCCGGCGGGCGACCCTATGCGATCAGCCGGGAAGGGCGGCTGGCGGTGCGGGGGCAGCTGGACAACCGCTAGAGTGCATTTCGGAAAAGTGCGAAGCGGTTTTCCGATAAAAATGCACGACAACAAAAAGATAGACCCGCATTTTGATTCCATCAAAATGCAACAGGGTCTAGGGTGGGGTGCTTGCGGGGACCGTGCCTTCCCGTGGCTTCGCGGCGGGCGTACAATTCCCTCACCCTCCCACGGCTTCGCCGCAGGCCTATCCCTCTTCCGTTCCACGGGAGAGGGATAGGGCTGTTGCTGCGGTGCAACAGGGGTGGGAAAGGCGTGGGCGGTGGGGGTGGCAGACTTCCAACTGTCATAATTCATCGCCATGCCGGCGCCAGACGAATCGTGCGCGGTATCGACCGTGTTTGTCCGGACAAAAACTGTAACAAGGGTGATGGCGATGATGATGCGGTCTTTGCGGCTTGGCTGTGCGTTGGCGGTGTTGGCGGTGGCGGCGCCGGGGGTGCGGGCGCAGGACGTGACCGGCACGGTGCGCGGTGACGTGACCGACGAGAATGGCGCGCCGATCCCGAACGCCACGGTGACGGTGGTGCACACGCCGTCGGGCACCCGCAGCGTGGTGGCGACCGACCAGTCCGGCAGTTTCAGCGCGTCGAACCTGCGCATCGGCGGGCCGTTCGCGGTGACGGTGTCGGCGCAGGGGTTCGACACGGCGACGACGACGATCGCCAGCATCTCGCCGGGGCAGCCGCAGCGCATCGACGTCTTCCTGGCGGCCGTGGGGACGACGATCGCGGTGACGGCGAACCGGCTGCGGTCCTCGATCGCGATCGCCAGCGGGCCGGCGACCAGCCTGAACGTGAACGACATCCAGGGCATCGCGACGATCAACCGCGACATCCGCGACCTGGCGCGGCGCGATCCGTTCGTGACGCTGGATCCGACCAACAGCCGGGCGATCAGCATCGCCGGGCAGAACAACCGGTTCAACCGGGTGACCGTGGACGGCATCGCATTCGGCGATCCGTTCGGGCTGAACAACGGCGGTCTCGCCTCGATCCGCGGGCCGGTGCCGATCGACGCCATCGGCGAGTTCACGGTGGAAGTGGCGCCGGCGGACATCCAGCAGGGCGGCTTCCAGGGCGGGGCGATCAACACCGTGCTGAAATCCGGCGGCAACGAGTTCACCGGCAGCGCCTTCTACACCTATTCCGACGACGGTCTGGCGGGGAACAACACGCGCGGGCAGATCGTGGACCGCAAGTTCCGGTCGAACAACATGGGCGCGCAACTGACCGGGCCGCTGATCAAGGACAAGCTGTTCTTCGCGGTGACGTGGGAGCGGCTGCGCGCCGCGGTGCCGGCGTTCGTGGGGCTTCAGGGTGAGGGCTTTGCCAACAGCATTCCCGGCCTGACGCGCGCGACGGTGGACCAGATCAAGGGGATCGCCACCAGCCGGTACAAGTATGACACGCTGGACGTGGCGAAGAATGTGCCCGAGACCGACGACAAGGTGGTGGCGAAGATCGACTGGAACATCGCCGACGGGCATCGCGCGGCGGTCACCTACATCTACAACAAGGGCGACATCCTGGCCGGGCAGACGCTGGCCTCGACGCTGGCCACCACCTCGCCGACCCTGTCGCTGCAATCGAACAACTATACCCAGGGCGAGATCAACCATTATGGGGTGTTCCAGCTGAACGACGAGTGGAGCGACGTCTTCTCCACCCAGGCGCGGGTGAGCTATAATGACTACAAGCGGTTGCAGGTGCCGTTCAACGGCCGGACGCTGGGCCAGTTCACGGTGTGCACCGATCCCGTGTCCACGGGTTCGCTGACGAGCTGCACGGCGCCGGCCGGCAGCCCGCAGAACCCGCAGGTGGCGTTCGGACCGGACGTCAGCCGGCAGGCGAACGAGCTGCGGGTGAAATCGCTGGCGATCGAATTGCAGGCGCTGATCAAGAAGAATGATCACAGCGTGAAGATCATCGCCGAACGGCGCAGCCAGGACATCGACAACCTGTTCGCGCAGAATGTCAGCGGCGACTTCTATTTCGACTCGATCGCCGACCTGCAGGCGGGCAAGGCGAACCGGCTGGTGCTGGCGGTGCCGGTGAACGGTGACATCGACAGCGTGCGGGGCAAGTTCAAGAACATCAACTGGACCTTCGGGGTGCAGGACGTGTGGGACGCGGCGGACGGGCTGACGCTGACCTACGGCTTCCGCTATGACCTCTATGAGACCGGCGACGTGCCGGCGCTCAATCCGAATTTCGTGGCGCGCTATGGCTTTGCCAACAATTCGACACTGAACGGCCGGGGGATCTTCCAGCCGCGCTTCGGGCTGAACTGGCGTGCGAGCGACCGCTTCCGGGTGCGCGGCAGCCTGGGCGTCTATGCCGGCGGATCGCCGAACGTGTGGGTTTCCAACAGCTATTCCAACCCCGGCACGGCGCTCAACCAGACGACGATCCAGCGGACGGCGAGCGGGTTCACCGGCGTGGCGGACTTCGGCGGGCAGACGGCGAACCAGATCGGCTCGGCGTCCATGGACAATGTGCTGGGCGGGCAGGCGATCCCGGGCATCCTGCAGCAGTTCATCCAGCGCGGGCTGTCGAGCCTGGCAGTGACCAACGCCATCGATCCGGCGTTCAAGATCCCGAACCAGACACGGGGCGCGCTGAGCTTCGACTATGCGGTGAATTTCGGCGAGACGCTGGGCGACGACTGGAATTTCGGCGCGGACGTTGTGTGGAGCAAGGTCAACCAGGGCATTGCCTGGACCGACCTGCGTTCGGTGCGGAACACGGTGGGCAATGGTGTCCTGCCCGACGGGCGCCCGCGCTATCAGCAGACGGTGAACAATCTGGGGACGGGCGGCAGCAGCCTGGCTGACGGCAACCAGGACGTGCTGCTCTATAACACCAAGGCCGGTTACAGCTGGAACATCGTGGCGCGGATGCGCAAGAAGTGGGACAATGGCATCAGCATCGGCGCCAGCTACCTGTGGCAGCGGGCGAAGGATGTGAACAGCGGCACCAGCTCGGTGGCGCTGTCCAACTACTCGCAGACGGCGGCGGCGGATCCCAATTTTTCCGCTTATGGCACGAGCAACTACCAGATCGACAATTCGCTGAAGCTGTCGTTCGGCTATGAGACCGAGCTGTTCCGCGATGCCAAAACGCGGTTCGACCTGTTCTTCGAGAGCCGGGCGGGGCAGCGTTACAGCTTCACCTTCGCCGACACGACGCCGACGCGGTCGAGCGTGTTCGGGACGACGGGGACGAACAACCGTTACCTGATCTATGTGCCGAACGTGTCGAGCATCACGGCCGATCCGCGCGTCAGCTATAGCAGCCAGGCTTTCTTCAACGACTTCCAGAAGTTCGTGCAGAACAGCGAGCTGAACGCCTATCAGGGGCAGATCGCGCCGAAGAACCTGGGACGGGCACCGCGCTTCAACAAGCTGGACCTGCGGGTGAGCCAGGAAATTCCCTTCTTCTATGGCAGCAAGTTCGAGCTGTTCGGCGACATCGAGAATGTGCTGAACCTGCTGGACAAGGACTGGGGTTCGCTGCGTCAGGTGAGCTTCCCCTATTATGGCACGCTGGCGAACGTCAGCTGCGTGCAGACCGTGGGCGGCCTGCCCACCGTCAACCCGGGGCAGCCCTGCGCGCAATTTGTCTATACCGGGCGGACCGGCGGCAATTTCAGCGCGCCGGCGCTGACCTTCGACAACATCAGCCTGTGGCAGATCCGTATCGGCGCGCGGTTCAAATTCTAGACCTTGGGTTTCGTCACGCGGGGGCCGTTCGGGAGACCGGGCGGCCCTTTTGCTTGAAATGGCGGCGCGGCGCGGCTAGCAGGGCGGGACAGGCCGTGCCCCTGTGGCGGAACTGGTAGACGCGCTCGACTCAAAATCGAGTGTCTTCGGATATGCCGGTTCGAGTCCGGCCGGGGGTACCAAGCATTGCGCTATGCCGGGATGATCTGGCGCTTGCGGACCAGGCTGGTGAGGAAGCGGCCGGCGGCTTTGGGCGTGGTGAGCCAGCGGATGCGCAGGTTGCCGGCGAGCACCTGGGTGACGATCCAGGGGGCTACGGTTTCGACGCGGTCGGCGAGGATGTTGTAGAGCTTGCGTGATTTTTCCCAGCCCGCCGGGTCGGTCTCTCGGGCGGACAGCACGAGGTCGGTGACGACGATGCCGGGGCTGATGGTGCCGAGCCGCACGGGGCTGTCCTTCAGCTCTTTCTGCATCGACCTGGTGAAGTAGCCGAGGGCGCGCTTGGTGGTGCCGTAGAGGGTAAGGCCGGGGGCGGTCATGCCGTCGCTGCCGAAGCCCTCGAAGCTGTAGATGGTGCCGTGGCCTTGCACGGTCATGCCGGCGAGCGGGATGGTGGTGCCGAGGAAAAGGCCGTGGAGGTTGGTGCGGACGACAGCATCGATGTCGGCGTCGGTGTAGGCAGTGAACGGGATTTTCGGCCCGGTGATGCCGGCGTTGTTCACCCAGATGTCGACGGTGCCGAAGGCGGCCCGCGCCGCATCCCACAGCGCCTGCATGTCGGCGCGGTTGCCGACGTCCGCGGCGTGGTGGGGTTGGCCGAGGGCGGTGGCGGCGGCGGCGAGGGTGGCCGGGTCCCGGCCGGAGAGCATGACGCGGTGGCCGCGCCCGACAAAGGCCGTTGCCATGCCGAGGCCGATGCCGCGGCTGCTGCCGGTGATGACGATGTTCATGGGCATAATGTTGACCGGTTGGTCATGATTTGCAAGCGGCGGTTATCCGGACAACGGACAGCCGCGCCTGTCGCGGGGAGGACGCCGCCGATTGACGCCGCGGGCCGGGATATGAGAGGATGAGACATCAGCATTCTTCATGGCGGGGGGAAGAGTGATGTCAGGCAAGACATGGATGCAGCTGGCGTCGGCGGTGGCGGCAGCGATGGTCGTGGCCGGCTGCGAACCGGACGGGCTGGCCAAGGTGGACAGTGTGCGGATCATGCCGGCGCAGCTGACCTGCGGCGAGGCGAGGACGGTGACCGCGACAACAGTGGGCGCGGGTGCCGAGCAGGCACAGGTGGTTTTTTCGAACAATGGCCCGGTGACGCTGGCGACGCCGGCGACTGTGCAGGCCGCGGCGGCGGCGAGCGGGCGGGGCGGCGAGGCGCTGTTGGCGGTGACGGGCGGGGTGGTGGTGAAGCCGACGCAAGCGACGGTCAGCGCCGAGGTGAAGAACAGCGGGCAGAGCGCCATCACCGGCACTGTGACCGTGACCCCCTGCCCGGGCACGGCCGGCCACACCGCGGGGACGGGGTGGGCAAAAGGGACGCGGGGCACGCCGGCCACGGGGGACCCGGTGGTGACGGTGACGCCGGTGGTGACGGGCAAAACGCTGACCGCGCTGTCGGTGGCGGTGGCGGGCAGCGCCGGTGCCTATAAAATCCGCTCGATCGACCTTGTACAGGCGGCGGACATCGAGAAGCCCGGCGTGTCGCCGGCGGCGTCCGGTAGCGGATCGCTGCCGGCCGGTGTGTCGCCGGCGAAGGGCTGGTTTTATTCCTTCAATCCGTGCGTGGCGGCGCCGGTGCGGTTCAGCGGGCTGGCGCTGGCGAAGGCCAAGGGGCCGGTGACGTTGAAGGTGCGGCTGTGCGAAAGTGTGGAAGCCTCGGCGGAGGTCGAGGTGGAGGTGCCCTGAGGGCCGGGCTGTCATTGCCGTTCCGGCCGACTATATCGGGGACATGGAGATTGGCTGGCTGAAAGCGCTGCCGGAGGGCCTGTGGTTGCCGGGGCCGGACGTGTGGATCGATCCGTCGCGGCCGGTGGCGCGGGCGATCGTGACGCATGGCCATGCCGACCATGCCCGCAGCGGCCATGGTGCGGTATGGGCGACGCCGGAGACGCTGGCGATCATGGACGCGCGCTATGGCGCGCAGGTGGCGAACCCGCTGGCCTATGGGGAGCGGACGGTGTTCGGCGACGTGGGCGTCAGCCTGCATCCGGCGGGGCATGTACTGGGGAGCGCACAGGTGCGGCTGGAATGCGGCGGCACGGTGGTGGTGGTGAGCGGCGACTACAAGCGGCGGCCGGACCCGACCTGCGCGGCGTTCGAGGCGGTCGCCTGCGATGTGTTCGTGACCGAGGCGACCTTCGCGCTGCCGGTGTTCCGGCATCCGGATGACCGGGGTGAGGTGGCAAAGGCGCTGGCGCGGTTGCGGAGCGAGCCGGCGCGGTGCCTGCTGGTGGGGGCATATGCCTTGGGGAAGGCACAGCGGGTGATCGCGCTGATGCGTGAGCTGGGCTGGGATGCGCCGATTTACCTGCATGGCGCGATGGTGCGGCTGTGCGCGCTGTATCAATCGCTGGGGGTCGAGCTGGGCGAGCTGCGGCCGGCGGCGGGGGTGGCGATGGAGGCGCTGGCGGGTCAGGTGGTGCTGGCGCCGCCCTCTGCATTGAACGACCGCTGGAGCCGGCGGCTGCCGAGCCGCGAGGAGGGACCGATCACGGCGTTCGCCAGCGGCTGGATGCGGGTGCGGCAGCGGGCGAAGCAGAAGGGGGTGGAATGCCCGATCATCCTCTCGGACCATGCCGACTGGGATGAGTTGACGGCGACGATCCGCGAGCTGGCGCCGAAGGAGGTGTGGGTGACGCACGGGCGCGACGATGCGCTGGTGCACTGGTGTGGTTTGCACCAGATCCGGGCGCGGGCGCTGCATCTGGTGGGGCGGGAGGATGAGGATGAGTGAGAAACTGTCCGATAAATCGCCCAGGGCGGGCTGCAAACGCCGATTTTCTGCGCTTCGATGCTCACGCACCGTAAGTGCGCTGCGCTTCGATGCTCGAAAATCAGCGTTTTCGCCTCACCCTGAGCAATTTCTCGAACAGTTTCTGCGGCCGGAGGCGGCGACAGTCTGGAGCAGGATTGCGCAGCAATCGTGCAAAGACCTTCGACTCGCCGCAGTCCCGGACGACGGGCGGGCAAGGCCCGAGCCGTCCGACGAGTCGGCTTTGCCGACCTTTTCTTCTTTTCTTTTTCCTGCACCGGACCCGGCGGCTTTGCCGCGGGCCGGGGTGCGGGTGGGGAATGCATCGCTTTGACGTCATCGGCATCACCCCTCCGTCCGCTGCGCGGCCACCTCCCCTTGCAGGGGAGGATCGAGGGACGGTGAACAGTTTCGCGCAGTTTGCCGAGTTGCTTGACGCGCTGGTGGTGACGCCGGGGCGGAATGCCAAGTTGCGGCGGATCGGCGAGACGTTGCGGGCGATGGCGGAGCCGGACCGGGGGTGGGCGCTGGCGGCGCTGACCGGCGAGCTGGACCTGCCGGCGGTGCAGCCGAGCGTGTTGCGGGCGTTGATGGAGGAAGCGGTCGATCCGCTGCTGTTCCGGTTGAGCCGGGACTATGTGGGGGACCTGGCGGAGACGGTGAGCCTGTTGTGGCCGTACAGCGACCCGGAGCAGCCGCCGGGGCTGGACGCGATGGTGGGCATCCTGGCGCGGCTGGGGCGGGCGGAGGCGCCGGGGGTGGTGCGCAACCTGTTGTCGCGGCTGGACATCACCGGGCGCTGGGCGTTCATCAAGCTGGCGACCGGGGGCATGCGCGTGGGGGCGGGGGCGCGGCTGGCGAAGCTGGCGTTCGCGCAACAATGGGGCGTGGATGTGGGAGAGGTGGAGGAGCTGTGGCACGGGCTGACCCCGCCCTATGCCGAGCTGTTCGCCTGGGGCGAGGGGCGCGGGCCGAAGCCCGACCTGTCGGCGCGGGCGCTGTTCCGGCCCTTCATGCTGGCGCACCCGCTGGAGGCGCCGGAGACACTGCATGTGCCGGACTGGCTGGCCGAGTGGAAATGGGACGGCATCCGGGTGCAGGTGGTGCGGGTGGGGGGCGAGGCGCGGCTGTTCAGCCGGACGGGGGATGACGTGTCCGGCAGTTTCCCGGATGCGATCGCAACGCTGGCGCGCGACCTGGTGCTGGACGGCGAGCTGATGGTGCGGGGCGCCGATGGCGGGCTGGGCAGTTTCAATGCGCTCCAGCAGCGGCTGGGGCGGAAGGCGCCGTCGGCGAAATTGATGGCGGAGGCGCCGGCGTTTGTGCGCGCCTATGACCTGTTGTTCGATGGGGCGGAGGATGTGCGCGCCTTGCCGCTGATGGAACGGCGGGCGCGGCTGCGGCAGGTGGTGGCGGGGCTGGACCCGCTGCGGTTCGACCTTTCCGAGGACCTGGAGGCGGCGACGCTGGATGAGCTGGCGGCGCTGCGGGCGGCGGCGCCCGATCCGCTGATCGAGGGGTTGATGCTGAAGCGGCGGGACAGCGCCTATGTCGCCGGGCGGCGGGCGGGGCTGTGGTACAAGTGGAAGCGGGCGGCGCTGACCGCGGATTGCGTGCTGATGTATGCGCAGCGGGGCAGCGGCAAGCGCAGCAGTTTCTACAGCGATTTCACCTTTGGCGCGTGGACGGAGGATGGCGGGCTGCTGCCCGTGGGCAAGGCCTATTTCGGGTTCACCGACGAGGAGCTGAAGTGGCTGGACAAGTTTGTGCGGGCCCATACCGTCGCGCGGTTCGGCCCGGTGCGGGAGGTGGCGAAGACGCTGGTGCTGGAAGTGGCGTTCGACAGCATCGGCGAGAGCAGCCGTCACAAGAGCGGGCTCGCCATGCGCTTTCCGCGGATCAGCCGCATCCGGACGGACAAGCCGGCGGCCGAGGCGGATACGGTCAAGGGGTTGCGGGCGATGGTGGCGGGACAGGCGTGACTATGTTAGCCTGATCGGGCATGGAGGGGATGTCGGATGCGGGGATTTCTGCTTTTGGCGGCTGCGCTGGCGCTGTGCCCGGCGGTTCAGGCGCAACAGAATAGTGCCAAGGTCATTCCCGGGGCGCTGTTACAGCCGTCGATGCTGGCAAAGGTGGAGGTGAAGACGGCGGCGCTGCTGTCTCCGCAGGCGAGAATGGCCGAATTTCTGAAAAGTTGCCCCGAATGCCAGACTTTGGCGACGCCGACGGGCAGCGTGCAGCTGGTGCCGACGGGCGGCACCTATGTGATGCAGCAGAAGGGCAATCCGTTCGGCAATGCCTGTGGGCCGGAGCTGACGACGGCGGAAATGGCCGGTTTTCGCAAGCGCGTGGAGGCGCTGGTGGGTGCCGCCACGGTGAAGTTGATCGCCGACAAGGCGGCGGGAACGACCTGCCCGCAGCAGCAGCTTTCGCAGGACCTGACCCGAATCCTGCTGGGCGATGATGTCGTGATCAGCCGGGGCAAGCCGTGAGCCGCTGGCTGTTGCTGTTTCTGTTGTTGTGGCCGGTGGCAGCGTTTGCGGAAACCGCCGAGGAAGTGGCCAAGCGGCTGGGGGCGCCGGCAACGCATGCTTCGGAGGCAGCGGCCGATCCGTGCCTGGCGTTGGGCCCGGCGCCCAACCCGCGCGCGGAGTCCCTGTGCGCGTGGCAGTTCCAGGCGGCGATCGAGGCGCAGAAATATAATGCCGCGGTGCATCGCTATAACGCGCGCATGTATGAGCGACACCAGTTCTGGACCGAGGCGGCGGCGGTGATGGTCTATGTGCTGACGACCTCCGGGCTGGTTTTCGCGGGCTTGCAGTTTTTCGGCTTCGGTGCGCGGCGGCGCAAAGGCGAGGCCGATCCGACGGCGACGACGTTCAAGTTCGGCGGGATGGCGGAGATTTCATCCCCGGTGCTGGGGCTGGTGGTGCTGACCATCAGCCTGGGCTTCTTCTACCTATATCTGACGCAGGTTTATACGATCCGGGAGACAGCGCCGGCGGTGGCGCGGCCATAGCGGCATGCTGACGCGGTCGGTATTTTTGGGCTGTTGCGATTGGCACGGCTTGGCAGGCTGCGAAAATTAACTTTTCAGTTGATTGTGGGAGGGGCCCATGCGGGCATTGCTTACGGCGGTGGCGATGATGATGGCGGGCCAGGTAGCGGCCGAGCCGGGGCGGTTGTTGGTGAAGGTGCCGCTGGCGGGGGCGCCGGTGGGGGCGGAGGCTTGGCCCATCCGTTATGAGACGCACGACCGAGACGGCCGGCGGACGGAATCGACGGGGATGGTGATCGCGCCCAAGGGGGCGGCGCCGGCGGGCGGGCGGCCGGTGGTGGCGTGGACGCATGGCACGGTGGGGGTGGCGGAAGCCTGCTCGCCGTCGAAGCTCTACGGGCCGAAATCGATCCCCGGGCTGGCGGACATGATCGCCCGCGGCTGGGTGGTGGTGGCGACCGACTATCCGGGGCTGGGGACGCCGGGGCCGCACGCCTATCTGGTGGGCAGCGCGGCGGCGCGGGCGGCGCTCGATTCGGTGCGGGCGGCGGGGCGCATCCCGGCGGCGGGGGCGGGGACGCGCTTTGCCGTTTGGGGGCACAGCCAGGGCGGGCATGCGGCGCTGTGGACCGGGCAGCGGGCGCGCGCCGAGGCGCCGGAGCTGACGCTGGTGGGCGTGGCGGCGGCGTCTCCGCCGACCGACCTGGTGGCGAATTTCGGCGCGGCGGACCCGAAGGCGCGGGCGGTGCTGAGCGCCTTCGTGGCGACGAGCTGGGAGCGGGTCTATGGCCTGAAGCTGGGCGACCTGGGCAACCGCACCACGGCGGGGGTGATCCGCAGCTTCGGCAAGGCGTGCCAAGGCGAGGGCAGGTTCGGGACGAAGGTGGATGCGCTGCGGCTGATGGTGCGGCTGGGCGATGTGAACATCGTCGACCGGCCGGCGTGGCGGGTGGTGGCGGCGGGCAACTCGCTGGGGCGGGAGCCGATCGGGGTGCCGCTGCTGGTGACGCAAGGGGCGGCGGATGACCTGGTGCGGGCGGGCGTGACCGAGCGCTTCGTGGGCGAGAGCTGCAAGCGCGGGGAAGTGGTGCGCTATGTAAGCGTGGCAGGCGGCGACCATGCCGGCAATGCGGTGGCGACGGCGGCGACGGCGGTCGCGTGGATGGCCGACCGGTTCAGCGGCGCGGCAGAGGCGGGGACGTGTCGGGCACCGCGATAGGCGGGGCGGGCGGATCGCTCAGGTCGGGGCGGGCGCGCTGCTCGGCTCGCAGGGTGCGGATGGTGGACTCGTCATCATCCTCGATGCCGATGAAGCGGTTTTCGGCCTTGTCCAGCGCGTGGATGATCTCGTCGAGCTTGGCGTGAAGGGCGGCGCTGTCCCGGTTCTGGGTATTCTGGATCAGGAACACCATCAGGAAGGTGATGATGGTGGTGCCGGTGTTGATGACGAGCTGCCAGTTTTCCGAATAATGCAGCGGCGGGCCGAGCACGGCCCAGCCGAGGATGAGCAGGCAGCAAAGGCCGAAGGTGGCGGGCTTTCCGGCGACATGCGCGACCGAGGAGGCGGCGCGGCCGAAGCGATGTTCCAATGTCTGATGCTGGGTCATGGGGCCTCAACGTTCCGGGAGGGGAGAGTGTCCGGTGACATCGCGTTCACGGGGCGGTGGGCGACGCTTTCGAGCATAGCGCGGGCGAGCCGATGCATGGCGTCATCGATGAAGGCGGGTTCGATGGTGGCGATGACGCCGAGGCCTTCGCGCAGCGAGCCGATGAGGATGCCGAGTGCGGCGGGTTCGACGTCGGCGGCGATGTCGCCGCGGGCGCGGGCGGCGGCGATGCGGGCGATGAAGGTGGCGCGCACCCCGCTGTAGTGGGCGTGCAAAATGGCGTGGATGCGGGGGTTGCGGCTGGCCTCCGCGAACAGGTCGAAAGCGAGCGGGCCGGCGAGGAGGAGTTCGGGACCGAGGCCGCCGACATTGCCCAGCCCGCTGTTGTGGTCGGAAGCGGCGGGCGGGCCGATGGCGCTCTGGATCAGGTCCTCGAAACTGTGCAGGCGCTCGGCAAAGCCGCGGATGAGCGCGAGGTCGGTCTCTGCCATCGCCTCGATCAGCGCCTCTTTCGACGGGAACCAGTGGTAGAGCGCGCCGGTGCCGATGCCGGCCGCCTTGCAGATGGAGGCCATGGTGGCGCCGTGCAGGCCGCGTTGTCGGAAGCAGGCGGCGGCGGCGCGCAGGATATGGGCGCGGCGGGCGGCTTCATGCTCGGCGGAACGGGGGCGGGGCATGGGGACATTATGGCGCTTGACGGCAGCGGCGCAAGGGTTATTGGAATGACTGTTCCACTAACGGAGTCGCCGCGTGCCCTGGATTGCCCTTCGGATGCTGACCGGCGACCGAGTCAAATATTTCGGGCTGATCTTTGGCATCGCCTTTTCGACCCTGCTGATCGCGCAGCAGGCGACGCTGTTCACCAACCTGATGCTGCGGGCGGCGGCCGGGGTGTTCGACGTGAGCACGGCGGACATCTGGGTGATGGACGCGAAGGCGGTGAACACCGAGGGGACGCTGGCGCTGCCGGCGACCGACCTGTTCCGGGTGCGCGGGGTGCCGGGCGTGGCCTGGGCAGTGCCGCACCTGCGCGAAGGCGGCAGCGTGCGGACGCCGGAGGGGCGGCTGGAGCGGGTGAGCGTGATCGGGGTGGACGACGCGACGCTGACCGGGCTGCCCAGCCGCATGGTCGAGGGGGTGCGGGAGGGGTTGTTCGAGCCGGGGGCGATCCTGGTGGACCCCATCGGCTTCAAGAAGATTTTTCCCGGCGAGGGCCCCAAGGTGGGGCGCGAGCTGGAGCTGAACGACCGCCGCGCGGTGGTGAAGGGGATCGTCGACGGCGCGCCGACCTTCACCGCGGGGGTGCTGTTCTATACGCGATACAGCCAGGCGCTGGATTTCGTGCCGGGGACGCGCAACCGCATGACCTTCGTGCTGGCGAAGGCGAAGGCGGGCGAGGATGCCGCCGCGGTGGCGCGGCGGATCGAGGCCGTCACCGGCCTGAAGGCGCGGACGCGCAACGAATGGGCGTGGGACAATATCCTCTATGTGGCGACGAGCACGGGGATTCCGATCAATTTCGGCATCACCGTGCTTTTGGGGCTGATCGTGGGGATTGCCATCGTCGGCCTGACCTTCAGCCTGTTCATCCGTGACAACATCAAGCAGTTCGGCGCGCTGAAGGCGATCGGCGTGACCAATGGCGCCATCCGCGGCATGGTGCTGACGCAGGCGCTGTGGATCGCCGCCATCGGCTTTGGCATCGGCGCCGGGCTGACCGCGCTGTTCATCAGCGGCAGCAGCAATTCCGATGCCTTCAAGGGATTCTACCTGCCGTGGGAGATCATGGCGGGGACGGGCGTGGTGGTGTTCATCATGGTCATCCTGACCGGGTTCGTCGCCATCCGGGGCGTGCTGAAGCTCGAGCCGGCGGAGGTGTTCCGATGAGCGCGGCGGCGATTGTCCTTGACGGCATCACCAAGGGCTTCGGCAGCGGCGAAACGCGGGTGGAGGTGCTGCACGGCATCTCGTCGCGGATCAACGCCGGGGAGCTGACCTATCTGGTGGGGGAATCGGGGTCTGGGAAGACGACGCTGATCTCGATCATCGCGGGCATCCTGTTTCCCGACAGCGGCGGCGTGGAGCTGTTCGGGACGCAGCTTTATGACCTGAGCAAGGACGCGCTGGTGCGGTACCGGCTGGCGAACATCGGCTTCATCTTCCAGCAGTATAACCTGCTGCCGACGCTGAACGCGGCGGAGAATGCGGCGGTGCCGCTGATCGCGGCCGGTGTGAAGCGCGCGGAAGCGGTGGAACGCGGCGCCGAGGTGCTGGGGCGGCTGGGCCTGGGGGCGCTGGCGAAGCGCATGCCGCGGCAGCTTTCGGGCGGGCAGCAGCAGCGGGTGGCGATCGCCCGGGCGCTGGTGCACGAGCCCCGCCTGATCGTGTGCGACGAGCCGACGGCGGCGCTGGATGCGGCCAGCGGCCGGCGCGTGATGGAGGTGTTGCGCGAAGTGGCGCTGGTGCCCGGGCGGGCGGTGCTGATCGTGACGCACGACAACCGCATCTTCCCGCTGGCCGACCGCATCATCGGCATGGAGGACGGGCGCATCACGTCCGATGGCAAAGAGATTCCGGCAGAGGACATGCACGCATGAAGAGACCCAGTTTCGGGCGTTACGGCCTGCCGATCATCGCTGTTGTGCTGCTGCTGGTGGCGCTGGTGATCATCCTGCGGGGGGCGCCGGACCGAAGCATGACGGAACCGGCCGCGCTGCCGCCGGTGGCGCCTCAGGCACAGGCGAAGAGCGGCAGCGTCTCCGGCGCCGGGGTGGTGGAGCCGTCGAGCGAGCTCATCCAGGTGACCGCGCTGGTGCCCGGGGTGGTGCGCGAGGTGCGCGTGGTGGCGGGCGACCGGGTGGTACCGGGGCAGGTGCTGATGACCATCGACGACCGCGACGTGGCGGCGCGGCTGCGGCAGGAGCGCGCCGGGCTGGACTATGCCCGGCGGGCGCTGGCGAGCGCCGAGGTGGAGGCGGGCAATGCGCGCCGGCAGGCGGCGTTGCTGGCCGGGGTGGCGGATCCGCGCGCCGTGAGCGAGCAGGCGCGGATCGACCGGAAGGGCGCGCTGGAGGCGGCGGAGGCCCGCGTGGCGCTGGCGCGGGCGGATGTGGCGCGCGCGCAAGCCGCCGTGGCGGCGGCGCAGACGGAGATCGAGCGGCGGGTGATCCGGGCGCCGCGCGCGGCGGAGGTGCTCCAGGTGCGGACGCGGCCCGGGCAATATGTGACGGCGGGGCCGCCGCCGGGGGGGAGCAGCGATCCGGCGATGACGCTGGGCGAGACCCGCCCGCTGCATGTGCGGATCGACGTGGACGAGACCGAGATTCCGCGCGTGCAGCAGGGGGCGCCGGCGATGGTGAGCGTGCGCGGCAATGCGCGCCAGCAGGTGCGGGCGACCTTCGTGCGCCTGGAGCCGCTGGTGGTGCCGAAGCGGAGCCTGACCAATGCCTCGACCGAGCGGGTGGATGTGCGGGTGTTGCAGGTGATCTATGCGTTGCCCGCGAACGCCGAGGGTTTTTTCATCGGGCAGCAGGTGGACGCCTTCATTCCCGCCCGCCAGCCGGCGGCGGCGAAATGAGGGTGCTGCTTGGCCTTGCGGCACTGTGCATGGCGGGCTGCGCGGGCGTCGGGGAGCTGAAGGGCCTGCCGGCGGGGACGGTGCCGGCGGCGTTCGGTGAGACGACGGTGGGGATGGACCGGGCGGCCTGGTGGGCGCGGTTGCGGGACCCGGCGCTGGAGGCGCTGGTGACGCAGGCGATGGCGGATGCGCCCGATGTGCAGGTGGCGCTGGCGCGGGTGATGCAGGCGCGCGCCGGGCTGGATGCGGCGGGCGCGGCGCGGCTGCCGAACGTGAATGTCGACGCGACGGTGACGCAGCAGCGCACATCGCTGGACCAGTTTGGCTTCACCCTGCCGCCGGGCCAGCGGTTCGAGCGCGAGCGGACGACCTTCAATCCGGCGGTGAGCGCGAGTTATGAAGCCGACCTGTTCGGCCGGCTGGCGGCGGGATCGCGGGCGGCGCGGGCGAGGCTGGACGCGGCGACCGCCGATGCGGCGGCGACGCGGCTGACACTGGCGGGGGACATTGCCAAGGGCGTGTTCGCGGTGCGGACGCTGGACCTGAGGATCGCGGCGGCGCGGGACAGTGTGGCGCAGGCGGAGATGCTGGAGCGGCTGGCGCGCGACCGGGTGCAGGCGGGGCTGGTGAGCGCCAGCGAGGCCGCGAGCGCGGCGACGCTGACCGCGCAGGCGGCGGCGGTGGCGCCCGCGCTGGAATCGGCGCGCGCGGCGGAGGTGGCGGGGCTGAGCGTGCTGAGTGGCCTGGGCGTGGCGGAGGTGCGGCGGCTGCTGTCCGACGGGGCGGGGCTGCCGGTGGCGGATGCGCTGCCGGTGGTGGATGTGCCGAGCCTGCTGTTGCAGCGGCGGCCGGACGTGGCGGCGGCGGAGGCGCGGCTGCGCGCGGCGGACGGCGACCTGGCAGCGGCGGTGCGGGCGCGCTACCCCAGGTTGACCTTGACCGGGTCTTTGGGGTGGCTGGCGACGACGACGGCGGCGCTGTTCGATCCGGCGACGCTGGCGGCGAGCGTGGCGGGGACGCTGAGCGCGCCGCTGCTCGATTTCGGCCGGGCAACGGCGGAGGTGGACCGTAACCGCGGCGCGCGGGCGGAGGCACTGGCGGGCTATCGGCGGGCGGTGCTGCTGGCGATCGGCGACGTGGAGCAGCAGCTGGTGGCGGCACGGACGGCGCGGGAGCGGCAGGCGCGGCTGGCGGCGGCGGCGCAGGCGGCGGCGGATGCCGAGGGGCTGGCGGGGGCGCAGTTCCGCGGCGGGCTGACCAGCATGACCGACTGGCTGAACGCGCGACGGACGAAACTGGCGGCGCGTGATGCCGAGCTGGAGGCGCAGGGCGAGGCGCTGGAGCGGGCGCTGCTGCTGTGGCAGGCGGCGGGCGGTCAGGGCTAGGGCGGTGTTTTCCGGCGGCCGGCCGGCGCGTGCCGCATTCCGCCGATGGCGACAATAGCGGGTGGAAAGGTGGCAAGGCCCGCTCCGGTCTTGCCACCTGCGCTGCCGGGCGCCAAGGCTGTGGCATGAGCTTCAACAGTTTCGGCCATCTGTTCCGCTTTTCGACCTGGGGGGAATCGCATGGCCCGGCGCTGGGCGCGGTGGTGGACGGCTGCCCGCCGGGGCTGGCGCTGGGCGAGGCGGATATCCAGCCGTTTCTGGACCGGCGGCGGCCGGGGCAGAACCGCTTCACGACGCAGCGGCAGGAGCCGGATGTCGTGGAGATATTGAGCGGCGTGTATGAGGGGCGGACGACCGGGACGCCGATCAGCCTGGTGATCCGCAATGTCGACCAGCGGTCGAAGGATTATGGCGAGGTGGCGGCGAAGTACCGGCCAGGCCATGCCGACTATGCCTATGACGCCAAATATGGCTTTCGCGATCCGCGCGGCGGCGGGCGGTCGAGCGCGCGGGAGACGGCGGCGCGGGTGGCGGCGGGTGCGGTGGCGCGCAAGGTGATCGCAGGCGTCGGCATCAGCGGCTATCTGGTGGAGCTGGGCGGCGACGCCATCGACCGGGCGGCGTTCGATGCGGACGAAATTGGGCGCAACCCCTTTTTCTGCCCCGATGCCGCGGCGGCGGCGCGGTGGGAGGGGCTGCTGGATGGGGCGCGCAAGGCCGGGTCATCGCTGGGGGCGATCGTGGAGGTGACGGCGACGGGCGTGCCGGCGGGGTGGGGGGCGCCGGTCTATCACAAGCTGGACGGGCAGCTGGCGGCGGCGATGATGAGCATCAATGCGGTGAAGGGCGTGGAGGTGGGCGACGGGTTCGCGGCAGCGCGGCTGCGCGGCGAGGAGAATGCCGATGCGATGGCACCGGGGCCCGATGGCCGGCCGATGTTTGCCGCGAACCATGCCGGCGGGACGGCGGGCGGGATTTCGACCGGGCAGCCGATCGTGGTGCGGATGGCGCTGAAGCCGACGAGCAGCATCCTGACACCGGTGGCGACCATCGACCGGGCGGGGGCGGCGACCGAGATCGTCACCAAGGGGCGGCACGACCCGTGCGTGGGCATTCGCGCGGCGCCGGTGGCGGAGGCGATGATGGCGCTGGTGCTGGCGGACGCGATGCTGATGCACCGCGGGCAGACGGGTCGCTGAGCCTTATCGGATCGCGCCTTGCAGCCACAATCTGGGCGCGAGGATCAGGCCGGCGAGCATCGGCACGCGGCGCATCCAGGGGCGGATGATGACGGTGGCGCCGCTGTGGCGGCTGATCTTGTCGGCGAGATAGTCCAGGCCGCCGGTGTAGGTGAAGCTGGCCTTCAGCAGGCGCAGGACGCTGAACAGCTTGCCGCGGCGGCGCATGCGGCGCCACCAGCGGCGGGCGGTGGCGGCGGAGGGCAGAGGGACGGCGGGCGTGGCGGCGAAATGCATTGGGTCCGCGGCGATGATCGCGGACGCCCGCCCGCTGCTTTCGGCGCGCAGCTCGCAGCCATAGCTGCGGGCGAGGGCATTTTCCCAGACGGCGGAGGGGGGCGTGTCGGGCGGGAGCAGCGGCAGCGTGTGGGCGAGCAGCGTCCGTTGCGCATGGGCGAGGCCGGCGCGCAGCCAAGGCTCGAACGCGGGGGTGCAGCGGACGACCCGCACGGGCTGCGCCATCCGGGCGAGCAGGCTGATGTCGCGGGCGTGCGGGCCGCAATCGCGCTGGAAATGCCGGGTGGAAACGACGGCCACCTTGGCGCGCCGGCCGCCGGCGGTGAGGTGATAGACGTTGGGGGGCAGCAGGGCATTGGCCAGGGCCGCCAGCCGCGTGCGGTGCGCCTGGGGGTAGCCTGCGACGACGGCGTAGAAATCGGGGAGGCCGGACGATGGATCCCTGCGGTGCGCGGCGCCGTAGAAGATGACGGCCTGTGTCCCGGGAAAGCGCGCCGCGATGGCGTCGGCGAGCATGGTGATGGGCTCGGGCGCGGTCATGCCAGTTCGACGAAGCACAGGGGGGGCAGGGCGCGCAGGGTGACGATGCCGTCGGGGCGCAGGCCGATATCTTCGCCATCGAGGACGAGAGGCGTGCTGTTGCCGTGCAGCGCCACGCGGCGGACATGGTCGAAGCCGACACCGGGGATGGGACGGGCGCCGAGCCGGCCGCGCAGGAAATCGCCGAGGCCGGTGGCGACGGTGCGGCGGTTGCGGGCGACGGTGATGAGCTGGAAGCCATCGCCCGGTGGCGGTGCCAGCGCCTGCCCGAACAGCAGGGATTTGAGCGCGGTTGCGATCAGGACGAGGAGATCGCGCCGGGCGGGTGGCGCGGCGTCGATGGCGACCGTCGCCGGGCTTTGGCAGTTGCCGACGAGCGCGCCGCCGATGGCGCGGGTGGCGGCAAGCGCATGGCTGAGGCCGTGCGGCAGGCCTCGGCGGTAGAGCGCCTGCCGGCACCAGAGGATGGATTCGGAGAGGCCGGCGCCGGCGGCGAACAGGCCGACGTCGGAGCGGTTGCCCTGCTCGACGATCAGCGGCGCGCGGGTGACGAGGCGGCCTTCCTCGCGCAGCAGGCGGTGCAGCAATTGATCGGGGGTGCCCGCCATGCCCAGGTCGCGGGCGATCAGGTTGGTCTCGCCGGCGGGCAGCACGGCGAGCGCGGGGGCGTCGCGCCAGCGGCCTTCGTGGTGGAGGGCGGTCAGCAGGCCCTGGACGCTGCCGTCGCCGCCGTTGACGATCAGCAGCCTGGCGTGTCGCAAGTCGTGCAGGGCCTGCGCCGCGTCGGCCATGCCGTCCAGTTCGACGGATCGCACGCCGTCGATGTTGGCCTGTAGTGTACCCGCCGATCGCGCGCGGTTCACGGCCGAGCGCCGGTTGGTGATGAGGCCGATCACGGCGTGCCGCCACCCGCGACCGGCGCGATGCGCAGGCCCTGCAGATAGTTGAGCTGGACGGTAAGGCTGCTGTGGCCCGGCGGCAGGGTGAGGCTGACCTTGCTCACCGCTGGTTTGCCAAGGCGCAGCCGGGGGTTGCCGCCGAACCCGACGCCGTCGCTGAAGGGGTCGAGCTTTCCGTTGCGGTTGCGGTCGTGCAGGACGGCGACGGCATAGGTGCCGGGCACCGGCACGGTGGCGCAGACGGTCATGCTGCCCTGGGGGGTCAGCGGGGTGTCGACACGGGTGACATATTTGCCGCTCACCAGAAACTCGCTCTCCAGCGCCCGGTAGAGCTGAACGCGCAGCTGCCCGGATCGGTCCTTGAAGCCATATACGGTGACGCTGACCGCCGATCCCCCGTCGGGCGCGGTGCAGGCCGACGCGGGAACGGACGCCAGAAGCAGGGCCAGCGCCAGCAGGGACGGGGGGTGTTTCATGGAAAGCCTGTCATGCTTTGGCAGCATGTTGCGGCCAGAATCGGGCAGGGGCAGAGGGAATATGGATTTTCCCGCGAAAGCCGCTTACCACGGTGGCCATGGCGTTCCTTACGCGGTTCGACCGCTATCTGTTCCGGTTGATCATCGTGCCGCTGTTCGCCACGCTGGTGATCGCGGCCATGCTGCTGCTGTTGGACAAGATGTTGAACCTGTTCAACTTCGTCATCTCGGAAGGCGGCCCGGTGGGCGTGGTGTGGCAGATGCTGGGCAATTTGCTGCCGGAATATCTGTCGCTGGGCATCCCGATCGGCGTGATGCTGGGGATTTTGCTCGCGTTCCGCCGGCTGGCGCTGTCGTCGGAACTGGACGCGCTGCGCGCGGTGGGGATCGGCTATGGACGGCTGCTGCGCGTGCCCTATCTGTTCGCGCTGTTCTTCGCGCTGGTAAACCTGGGGATCGTGGGATTCCTGCAGCCGATCAGCCGCTACACCTATGAGGGGCTGCGCTATGAATTGCGCTCGGGCGCCTTGGGGGCCTCGATCAAGGTGGGGGCGTTCGCGCGACTCTCCGACCGGATGACGTTGCGGGTGGAGGAGAGTTTCAACAAGGGCGCCGACCTGCGCGGGGTGTTCGTGCGCGCCTCGGCCGTCGATGGCCGCAGCCTGGCGGTGAGCGCGGCGCGCGGGACCTTTCTGCGCACGGACGACCCCGATGTCATCATCCTGCGGCTGCGGGAAGGCACGCTGGTGCATGATGCGCCGGGATTCGGCGTGCCGCGCGTGTTGAGTTTCCTGCAGCATGACCTGCCCATCGACCTGCCGGCGATGGACAATTTCCGCGCGCGGGGTGGCCGCAACATGGAGCTGACGGTGCCGGAGCTGTGGCGGTTCGGGCATGATCCGACGCTGACGGCGGAGGCGCGGAACAGCGCGCTCGCCTCCTTCCACCGGCGGGTGGTGCAGTGCGTGGTGATGTTCCTGCTGCCGCTGCTGGCGGTGGCGCTGGCGGTGCCGCCGAAGCGCAGCACCTCGGCATTGGGGGTGTTCCTGTCGGTGATCCTGCTGGTGACCTATCACAAGCTGACCGAATATGGCGAGCGGATGGGGAGCATCGGCCGGGTCGACCCGCTGCTGGCGCAATGGGTGCCGTACGCGCTGTTCGCCGCGCTGAGCATCTGGCTCTACCATGTGCTGGCGCACAAGCCGGGGGGGCAGCCGATCGGGGCGCTGGACCGCGGGGTCGGCAAGCTGGCGGGGGCGGCAAAGCGGCTGTTCGCGCGGCCATGGCGCGATGACGCGCGGAGCGCGGGCTGATGCTGGCACGGCTGTTTCCGTCATCCACCCTCGCGCGATATACGGGGCTGATGTTCCTGTGGCGCAGCCTTGCCTTCCTGGCGGGCATCGTCATCATTTTGCAGACGCTCGACCTGCTGGGGGAATCGGGCGAGATCCTGAAGGTGGCGGGTAATGGCGAGGCCGACCTGTGGCGTTATGTCAGCCTGCGGCTGCCGCAGCTGATCGCGCTGTTCCTGCCCTTCTGCGTGCTGCTGGGCACGCTGCTGACGCTGATGACGCTCAACCAGAACAGCGAGATCGTGATCCTGAAGGCCGCGGGGATCAGCGCGCACCAGATCCTGGCGCCGCTGATCCTGGTGGCACTGGGGGTGGCGGCGGTGAGCTTCACCTTCAACGAGACGGTGCTGACGCGGGCGAAGAGCGAGTTCGACCGGTGGAAGGCGGCGGATTATCATCCGGTGCCGAAGGTCGCGCCGACCAATACGCAGGTCTGGGTGCGGGTGGGGGCGGATCTCTATCATGCCGACCAGGTGCGCGGGGTCGGTGCGTCGACGATGCTCGTCAACCTGACGGTCTATGACCGGGAGAATGACCGGCTGTTGCGCATCGTCCGCGCCGACAGCGCGATCCCCGAGGCGGCGGGCTGGCGGCTGCGGCAGGTGCGGCGGTTCGATGTCGCGTCGGGGCGGCAGGAGCGGATGACGACGCTGGACCTGCCGTCGCAGGCGGAGCCGGCGCAGTTCACGACGCAGAATGTCAATGCCGACCATCTGCCCTTCTGGAAATTGTGGCCCGCGGTCAATGACCTGCGGGCGGCGGGCAAGCCGACGGATACGCTGGTCGCAAAGCTGAACCACAAGATTTCTGGCCCGCTTTCCGCCGCGCTGATGCCATTGCTGGGGGCGGTGGCGGCGTTCGGGCTGGCGCGGTCGGGGCGGCTGTTCGTGCGTGCGGTGATCGGCCTGGCGCTGGGCTTTGCGTTTTTCGTGGCGGACAATTTTGCCATGGCGATGGCGGATTTCGGCAGCCTGCCGCCGATCGCCGCCGCCTGGGCACCGTTTCTGCTGTTCCTGCTGGTGGGGGAAGCGGTGCTGTTCCGCACCGAGGAATGAGCGCCTTTGCCCGTGCCTTCCGCGTGGGGGCGCTGGGGCGGTTGGGGGCGGCGATCGACATTGGCGCGGTGCCGCTGCTGGTCTGGCTCTATGGGCTGGAGATTTACGCCGGCTATGCCATCGCTGCGGCGGCGCTGACGCTGGGGCTGGGCAGCCTGGACCTGGGCATGTCGGCGGCGGTGCAGCGGTTCGTGCCGCGGCTGACGGCGCCGCGGCGGCTGGTGGGGTGGGCGCTGGGCATCGGGGTGCTGCCGGCGCTGCTGTTGGGCGCGGCGGGGGCGGTGTTGGCGCCGACACCGATTTGGGCCGTTGTGGGACTTTTATTGCCGGTGGTGGTGGCAGGTGATCTGCTTGGTGCTGTTTTGCGGGCGAAACAGGATTTCACAGGTGATGTCATGCTGCGACTGTTCGCCGAACCTGGTCTGCGCGTGGGGTTGGCGGTGGCGGCGCTGCTGCTGGCGCCGGCAACGGCGCTGACGCTGTTGCTGGCGCATGGTGGCGCGGCGGTGGCTGTGGTGCTGCTGTTGCTGGCGCGGTTGCGGCGACAGATGGGGCCGGCGGGGGAGCGGGTTGCGGTGGTGCCGCTGCTGGCGCCGTTGCTGGGGCGGGGCCTGGCGCTGGCGCCGGGTGCGTTGCTGCGGCGGGCGCTGGCCGATGGGCCGCCGCTGCTGATGGCGGTGATGGTGCCGGCCGGCGCGGCCGGTGCGGCGGCGCTGTTCCTGTTCGCGCGCAAGCTGGCGTCGGTGCCGCAGCTGCTGCGGACGGTGATCGCCGCGGTGATGCCGTCGGTCGCGGCCGCGGCGGAAACGGGCGCGCGGCTGGCGTTGCTGGATGAGGCGCGACGGACGGCGTTGCGGCTGGGGCTGCCGCTGGGCCTGTTGATGCTGGCCTTGCTGCCGCTGCTGGCACGGGGGGCCTTGGCGGGGGCGGTGGTTCCGGGCGTGCTGCTGATCGGGGCGCGGACGGTGGAGGCGGTGCTGAGCCCGCACGCGGCGCTGGTGGAGGTGCTGGCGCCGCCGCGGGTGCCGCTGGCGATCAGTGGCGTGGGTGTGCTGCTTGCCGGCGGCATGTTGGTGCTGCTGCCGCTTGCGGTGCCGGCCGATGCCTTTGCCGCCGCGGTGTCGGTGGCGGTGGCGGCGGGGGCGTTGCTGTCGGCGATCGCGGCGCATCGATTGTTGCCGGGTGCGACCTTGTTGCCCGGGGGGCGGGGTGGCGGAACGGCGCGGGCGTCCTAAATTCGCCGTATTGCAACCATAGGGCGCGGTCATGACGATCTCTGCGACATTGCTGAAGGTGGCCCATGCGGCGCGGCCGGGCATCTGGAACCAGCGGCATCACCTGGACCGCATGACCCTGCGGCAACTGGTGGTGGCCTATTTCCAATATTATGCCATCCAGGCCTATCTGCTGCTGGCGGTGGTGAGCGCGGTGGTGGCGTTCTACAACCCGCCGTCGCTGCTGGCGGGCAGTGTGGCGGCGCTGTTCGTGGTGACGGCCTATCCGTTGATCTGGTATGCGCTGCATCGCTGGGTGCTGCACGGCAAGTGGATGTGGAAATCGCCGCTGACCGCGCGCACCTGGAAGCGCATTCATTATGACCATCACCAGGACCCCAATCACCTGGAGATCCTGTTCGGCGCGCTCTACACCACGCTGCCGACGATCGTGGTGGCGACGGTGCCGGTCGGCTGGCTGATCGGTGGGCTGGGGGGCGCTGCGGTGGCATTGTGCGCCGGGTTGCTGACGACCTGCGTCTATGAGTTCGTGCACTGCATCCAGCATCTGAGCTACAAGCCGAAGAACCGGGTGCTGGCGGCGATGAAGGCGCGGCACATGGCGCACCATTTCCATGATGAGAGCGGCAATTTCGGCATCACCAGCTTCTGGCCGGACCGGCTGTTCGGCACCTTTTATGAGCGGGAGCAGCGCAAGCTGAAGAGCGCGACGGTGTTCAACCTGGGCTATACCGACGAGGTGGCGCGGCATTACCCGTGGGTGGCGGCCATGTCGGACGGGGTGGCGAAGGGGCATCCGCGGCGGCGGGCGGCGGCAAACGAGGCGGCGAACGACAGCATGCCGGCAGACAGCGCGGCGTGACGGTTTCCATCCGCCCCGTCCTGAGCGGGGCAGACCGCAAGGCGTTCGTCGATCTGGCGTGGCGCATCTATGGCGATGATCCGGCCTGGGTGCCGCCGCTGAAGTCCGAGGTGCACGGGCTGATTGCCGAAAGGGGATCCAACCCCTGGTTCGAACATGGCGAGGCGGCCTTCTGGCTGGCGGAGCGTGACGGGGTGCCGGTGGGACGGGTGTCGGCACAGGTGGACCGGCTGGTGCAGGAGCGGCGGCCGGGGCTGGGGCAATGGGGGTTCTTCGACTATGTCGATGATCCATCGGTGGGCGCCGCGCTGATCGCGACGGCCGAGGCGTGGCTGCGCGGCAAGGGGATGACCATCGCGCAGGGGCCCTTGTCCTTGGGCATCTGGGACGAGCCGGGGCTGCTGGTCAGCGGCTTTGACACCAGGCCGACGGTGATGATGGGGCACCACCGCGCCTGGTTCGAGCGCGACGTGCTGGCGGCGGGCTATCGGGGCGTGAGGGACCTGCACGCCTGGGAGCTGGACATCAGCAAGCCCTTTCCGCCGCTGGTGCAGCGCATCGTGGCGGCGGGGGAGAAGGGCGGACGCATCCGCATCCGCGAGATCGACAAGGCGCGCTTTGCGCAGGAGGCGGCGCTGGTGCTGTCGATCCTGAACGAGGCCTGGTCGGAGAATTGGGGGTTCGTGCCGCTGACCGACGCCGAGGTGGCCTATGTCGGCAAGAAGCTGAAGCCGATCGTGTTCGCCGACCTGGTGCGCATCGCCGAATATGACGGCGAGCCGGTGGCCTTCATGATCACGCTGCCCGATGTCAACGAGCTGACGGCGGACCTGGATGGCCGGCTGTTTCCGTTCGGCTGGGCGAAGCTGTTGTGGCGGTTGCGCAAACCGAAGGTCAGCCGCATGCGCGTGCCGCTGATGGGGGTGCGGACGCATTTGCAGGGGACGCGCGCGGCGTCGATGATGGCGTTCATGATGATCGAGTATATCCGGCGGGCGTCGGTGGCGAATTATGGCGCGACGCGGGGGGAAATCGGCTGGATCCTGGAGGACAATGAGCCGATGCGCAGCATCGCCAAGGCGATCGACAGCGAGATCAGCCGCACCTACCGGATTTTCGAAAAGCCGCTCTGACCCTGCTTGCCGGCGGGGCCGGGCCGGGGCATCCTGAGGCCCTTGTGGTGAGGGAGGCGTTGATGCGGTTTCTGTCTGGATTGATGGCGCTGTGCCTGACGCTGCTGGCGGCAGTGCCGGCGGCGGCGGAGGCGCTGCTGTTGCGCAACGTGCGGGTGCTGGACGTGGTGGCCGGGCGGCTGGGGCCGGCGACCGATGTCAGCGTGCGCGACGGGGTGATCCAGCGCATCGCGCCCGGGCAGGCGGCGGACGGCGCCCGGGTGATCGATGGCCGTGGCGGCACGCTGATGCCGGGCCTGATCGATGTGCATGTGCACATGATGTTCAACGCCTTCGGGCCGGCGGACCTGGGGCGGGACGACCTGACGCCGGACAGGATCGCCGCCGCCGCGGGGGCGCAGGCGCGGGCGATGCTGTTGCGGGGGTTCACCGCGGTGCGCGATGTCGGCGGGCCGGTGTGGCCGTTGAAGGCCGCGATCGACGCGGGGAAGGTGCCGGGGCCGCGCATCTGGCCATCGGGCAACATGATCAGCCAGACCAGTGGCCATGCCGACCTCAGGGCGCGCGACGAGCCGTCGCGGCGGTTCAGCGGCAAGCTGAGCCGGGTGGAGAAATTCGACATCGGGATCATCGCCGACGGGCGTGACGAGGTGCTGACGGCGGTGCGCGAGAATCTGCGGATGGGCGCCAGCCAGATCAAGATCAGCGCGGGTGGCGGGACCTCATCCGAATATGATCCGCTGGATGTGACGCAATATACGCTGGATGAGATGAAGGCGGCGGTCGAGGCGGCGGACGATTGGAACACTTATGTGACAGTGCACGCCTATACGCCGAAATCGGTGCGGCGGGCCATCGAGGCGGGGGTGAAGTGCATCGAGCATGGCCAGCTGCTGGACGAGGCGACGCTGAAGCTGATGGCCGAGAAGGGCATCTGGCTGTCGGGGCAGAATCTGGTCGCGACCACCGAGGCGATGGACGCGGGGCGGCGCGAGAAGCGGCGGCCGGTGATCGAGGGGCAGGACCGGGTGTGGCCGATGGCGAAGCGGCTGGGGGTGAAGCTGGCCTGGGGCACGGATTTCCTGTTCGAGCCGGACCTGAACGCGCAGCAGAATGCCTATATCCTGAGGCTGAAACCCTGGTTCACGCCGGCGGAGATCCTGAAGCTGGTGACGCATGACAATGCCCAGCTGCTGGCGCTGTCGGGGCCGCGCACGCCCTATCCGGGCAGGCTGGGCGTGGTGGAGCAGGGGGCGCTTGCCGACCTGATCCTGGTGGACGGCAACCCGCTGGCGAACATCGACCTGCTGGCGGCGCCGGCGACGAAATTCTCGATGATCATCAAGGGCGGCGAGGTGGTTCAGAGCCTGATCAAGTAGCGGCGCGAAGCTGCACCCAGGCGGGGGCGTGGTCGCTGGCCTTGTCCTCGCCGCGGGTGTCGGCATCGACGCCGGCGTCCGCCAGGCGGTCCGCGGCAGCGGGCGACAGCAGCAGGTGGTCGATGCGGAAGCCCCAATTCTTCTGCCAGGCGCCGGCCTGATAGTCCCAATAGGTGTAGCAGGGGCTGTGCGGGTGACGGGTGCGGATCGCGTCGGTCCAGCCCTGGGCGAGCAGGCGGCGGAAGGCGGCGCGGCTTTGCGGCTGGGTCAGCGCGTCGTTCGCCATCATGGCGGGGCGGGCGATGTCGATCGTCGCATCCGTGGGGATGACGTTATAGTCGCCGAGCAGGACGGTGGGGGTTTCGAGCGCGAGCAGCTGCGCGGCGTGGGCGTTGAGGCGTTCCATCCAGGCCAGCTTGTAGTCGAACTTGGGGCCGGGCTGCGGGTTGCCGTTGGGGAGGTAGAGGCAGCCGAGGCGGATGCCGGCGACCTCGGCTTCGAGGTAGCGGGCCTGTTCGTCGCCGTCGTCTCCGGGCAGGCCGGTTTGCGTGGGCGTGATGGCGGTGCGGGCGAGGATGGCGACGCCGTTGAAGCCCTTTTGACCGTGCGCGGCGACCTGCCAGCCGGCGTCATTCAGCGCCGCGACAGGGACATTGTCGGTCTGGCACTTGATTTCCTGGAGGACGACGATGTCGTTGCCGCTGTGGCCGAGATAGTCGAGCAGGCGGGGCAGGCGGGCGCCGATGCCGTTGACGTTGTAGGTGGCGATCCTCACACCGAGAAGCTGGTGCCGCAGCCGCAGTTGGAGGCGGCGTTCGGATTCTTCACTTGGAAGGCGGCGCCGCCGAGCGACTCGACATAATCGACGGTCGCGCCTTCGACGAAGGGCAGGCTGACACTGTCGACCAGCAGGCCAACGCCGTCGGTGGTGACTTCGGTATCGTCGTCGGTGGCGGCGTCATCGAGGCCGAACTTGTACTGGAATCCGGCGCAGCCGCCGCCATCGACGGAAAGGCGGAGCTTGAGCCCGGTCTTGCCTTGTCGTGCCGCGATGGTCGCAACGCGGGCCGCGGCGGCGGGGGAGAGGGCGATGCTCATGGCGGCTAGATAGGCGTTGCGCGCGGTGGCGGCAAGCACGGGGCGTTCTGGGCGGCGTTATTGCGCCTTGGCCCGTTGCGGCCCGACGCCGTTACTGCGCGTCGGCAAGCTGCGGGCCGACGCGGCTCTGCTGCATGGCGAGGACGAAGCCGGTGGCGTCGAGGAAGGGCCGCGGGTTGACCTGGCGGCCATCGACATGAACCTCGAAATGCAGGTGGGTGCCGGTGGAGCGGCCGGTGGAGCCCATGGCGCCGATGGTCTCGCCGACATTGACGCGGTCCCCGACCTGGGCGCGGATGCGCGACAGGTGGGCATAGCGGGTCATGATGCCGCGGCCGTGGTCGATGTCGATGGTGTTGCCATAGGCGCCGAACCAGCCGGCGCGGACCACGGTGCCGCCGGCGCTGGCGCGGATCGGTTCGCCGTGCGCGCCGGCCATGTCCACGCCCTGGTGGTTGGCGGCGCCGCCATGGAAGGGGTCGTAGCGGAAGCCGAAGCCGCTGGTGTAGCTGAAGGAGGCGACCGGCATGAAGGAGGGCAGCGCGGTCATCGCGTCTTCGAGCTGCGAGACGCGCTGCCAGTTGACGAACAGGTCGGCAAAGCGCGGGTCGGCGCCGCCGGTGGCGGGGACATAGGGCCCGCCCATGCCGAGGCGGCCGCGGGCGGCGAAGCTGGATTGCGCGACGAACCGGTCGGCGTTGAGGCCGAGGCGGGCGAGCAGCGCTTCGGCATCGCGCAGGCGGGTTTCGGCGGTGGCGGCGGCCTTGTCGACGAAGGCGAGCTGCGCGGCTTCGAGTTCGGCGAAGGGTTTCAGCACGCCGGCTTGGGAGGGATCGATGGCGGTCTTGCCGCGACCCAGGCGGGGCAGCATGTTGGCGAGTGCATCGGGGCGGGTCTTGCCGGTGAGGAGGCCGGCGAGGAATTGCTGGCGCGCCTCGATCCGTTCGGCGGTGGTGGCGACGGTGCCCTGGAGCGCGGCGGTGTCGGCCTTCATGGCGGCGATCTGCGCCTGCATGGCGGCCAGTTCGGCATCCTTGGGACTGGGAGCCACCATGGTGGCGGTCGAGAGGCTCATCCACCCGGCCACCAATGCAGTCATCGTCATTGCCATTGCTTGCGTACCCGATCCGACCCTTATGTCGCGGGTTTTGCTGGCGCTGTGCAGGATGATCCGCCGTTCGGGCAGGATGCGGGACAACCATTCGTCGGCCCGTTTCCAGGCACCCCGGTTTGGCATGTCCACGCGTTCGACCCTCTTGTGCAGTTCAGCGTGCGCCAAACCCTCGACCCATTGATATTCCCGTTGCGGTTGTCCGCTTGGTTGGGGGTCAGAAAGCATCATGCGGCGGGGCTGCCAAGCGGAAGATACCAGCCCGGCGTCAGACCGGCCTGAAGCCGCGCTGAATCGTTGAACGGGGGCTTAACCATGCCGCGAAAGTGTCGCTGGACGAGGGCATGGAAAGCGGCCTGTGGCGGGGTTTTGGCACGGTCACAGACGAATCGGAACCAGCGGTTGCCGATGGCGACATGGCCGATTTCATCGGCCAGAATGCGGGTTAGGATCGAGACGACGCGCTCATCTCCGACGGCCGCGAATCGGGCGATCATGGCGGGTGTGACGTCGAGGCCGCGGGCTTCGAGCACCTGGGGCACGATGGCCAGGCGGGCGGCGAGGTCGTGGCGGGTGTCGTGCGCCGCCTGCCACAGGCCGTCATGGGCGGGGAGGTCGCCATAGTCGCCGCCGCTGGTTTGAAGCCAGCGGTGCAAGAGGTTGAAATGCTGGGCTTCCTCGTCGAGCACCAGCACCCAGTCGTCGGCGAAGGCGGGTGGCATTGGGGGCGCGAATCGGCCGAGCATGTCGGCGGCGAGGTCGATGGCGTTGAGTTCGATATGGGCGAGCGCGTGCAGCATGGCGAATCGGGCGCGGGGGCTGCCGGCGCGGCCCCGGCGCGGCATGCGGCTGGCGGGGAGCATTGCCGGTCGCGCCGGCCGGGCCGGCGAATCGGGGAGCGGCGCCGTGCCCGCGAGGGTGAGGGTACCCGCCCGCCAGGCCGCCGCGAGCGCCCGGGCGGCATGCGCCGTGGCCGCCGCATCGCCGGTGGCGAGCACCCCGGCGGCCACGGCGGCGAGGCTGGTCATGGCAGCGCGCGGGCGGCGGCCAGGACGGCGTCGGCGTGGCCGGGCACCTTCACCTTGCGCCAGATCTGGGCGATGCGGCCATCGCGGCCGATCAGGAAGGTGCAGCGTTCGATGCCCATGTAGGTCTTGCCATACATGGATTTCGCCACCCAGGCGCCGAAGGCTTCGGTCACTTCGCCCTCGTCGGCGCCGAGGGTGATGGTGAGCTTGTGCTTGGTGGCGAACTTGCCGTGGCTGGTGACGCTGTCCTTGGAGACGCCGAGGATGGCGGTGTCGGCGGCGGCGAAGTCGCCCGCGAGCGCGGTGAAGGCGACGGCCTCGGTGGTGCAGCCGGGGGTGTCGTCCTTGGGGTAGAAATAGAGCACCAGCTTGCGGCCGGCGAAATCGGCGCTGGTGATCGGTCCCGAAGGGCCGGCGAGGGTGAAGGCGGGGGCGGGGTCTCCGACGGCGAGGATCATGCGGTCTCTCCTGACTGGAAGGTGGTGGCCCATGCGGCAAGGACCTGCTGCCGGGCGAGAGTCAACGCCGATTTCACCGCGGCGAAACCAGGGAGGCCGAGGGCGCGGGCCAGCAGCAGCCCGGTGGCGGCGGAGGGTGCGGCGCCGTCGCCCGCGGGCATGACGAGCCGCAGCAGGACGAGGAGGCGCATCAGCACGCCATGCGCGTCGGCGAGTTCGGGGGCGACGGCGGCGATGGCGCGGTCGAGCTGCGGCGGGATGGGCGCGCCACGCAGCAGGGCGCGGGTCTGGACAATGAACTCCAGGTCGACGAGACCGCCGCGCATCAGTTTCAGGTCCCACGGGCCGGCGGCGGGTTTGTGCCTGGCGATCTCGCGGCGCATCGCCATCGCCTCGCGCGGCAGGGTGGCGGGATCGCGCGGCTGGGCGACGATGGTGTCGATCATCGCCTGGGCCGCGGCGACGGCGGCGGCGTCGGCGCCGAGGGGCCGGGCGCGGGTGAGGGCCATATGCTCCCAGCTTTCGGCCTCGGCGGACTGGTAGGCGGCGAAACTGTCGAGGCTGACGGCGAGCAGGCCCTGCGCGCCCGACGGGCGAAGGCGGGTGTCGATGTCGAACAGGCGGCCGGCGGCGGTGGCAACGCTGAGGTCGGCGATCAGGCGCTGGCCGAGGCGGTTGAACCAGGCGGTCGCGGAGAGGGGTGCGGGGCCATCGGATTCGCGGCGGAAATCGCCGCTGAACAGCAGCACAAGGTCGAGGTCTGACTGGGCGGTAAGTGCCTGGCCGCCCCAGCGGCCGAGCGCGAGGATGACCAGATGGCAGCCCGCGCAGCGGCCGTGCCGCGCGGCAAAGCGCGCGCTGGCGGCGTCTGCCAGGCGCAGCACCGCGGCGTCGGCGATGGCGGCGAGGGTGGCGGCGGCGTCGAGCGGGTCGATGGCGGCGTCCAGCAGGCGGACGCCGAGCAGGAAGCGGCGTTCGGCGGCCCAGCGGCGGACGCGGTCGAGCAGGGCCTCGCCATCGAGGTTGCGGGTGGCGAGCGCGAGTTCGGCCTGTGCCTCGGCGGGGCCGGGCAGCGGCGGCGGCGGGTCCAGGAGCGTGTCGATCAGGCCGGGATCACGCGCGAGGGCGTCGGCGAGCAGCGGCGTGGCGGTCAGCAGGCGGGCGAGCAGGGTGACGAGCGGCGGGTGGGCGGAGAGCAGGCCCCAGAACTGCACGCCCGAGGGCAGCGCCCGGATGAAGCTGTCGAGGCGGAGCAGGCCGGCGCGCCCCTGCTTGCCGCGCGCGACCGCGGGCAGCAGGGTGGGGAGCAGGATTTCGAAGCTGCGGCGCGCCTCTGGCGCGCGGAGCGCGCGCGGCCGGCCGGCGCGCCAGCCCGCCAGCAGGCTGCGCACCAGCGGCGGGTCGGCAAGGCGGGCTTTGGCGAGCCAGCGGTCGAGGGCGTCGCTGTCGTGCGGCAGGCGGGGTTTGCGGTCGCCGTCCTCGGCAACGAGGCGGTCGTAAGCGCGGGAGACGGTGCGGGTCAGTGGCAGCAGGGCCGATTCGAGGGCACGCCAATGGGGGGCGCCGGCCAGCCCGGCGACGGCGGCGCGCGCGGCGGCGAGGCGCGGGATGCTGTGGGTCTGGGCGTCGTCGAGCATCTGGAGCCGGTGTTCGAGGGTGCGCAGGCGGCGATAGGCGTCGGCCAGCGTGGTGGCGTCATCGGAGGTGATGCGGCCGGCGGCGGCGAGGGCGGGGAGGGCATCGAGCGTGGCGGGGGCGCGCAGGCTGTCGTCCCGCCCGCCGAAGATCAGCTGGTGAATCTGGGCGAAGAACTCGATTTCGCGGATGCCGCCGCGGCCGCGTTTCAGGTCATAGCCGGGGCCGGGTTTTTGGCCCTCGCTGTAATGGTCGCGGATGCGGTGGCTGACATCGCGGATGTCGGCGATGGCGCTGAAATCCAGGGTGCGGCGCCAGACGAAGGGCTCGATGTCGGTGAGGAAGGCACGGCCGAGCGCGGTGTCGCCGGCGGCGGCGCGGGCGCGGATGAAGGCGAGGCGTTCCCAGGCGAGGGCCTGGGATTGATAATAATGCAGGGCGGCGTTGAGCGCGAGGCTGGCGGGCGTGCTGTCGGGATCGGGGCGGAGGCGGAGGTCGACGCGCAGGGCATAGCCGTCGGCGGTGCGTTCGGAGAGGATGGCGGCGATGCGGCGGACGAGGCGGACCGCGGCTTCGCCCGGTTCTTCGGTGGGGCGGCGGGGCAGGGTGTCGGGATCGTGGATGAAGATTAGGTCGATGTCGCTGCTGTAGTTGAGCTCGTGGCTGCCCATCTTGCCGAGGGCGAGCGCGGCGAGGCCGGCGGGGGACGAATCACGCTCCGCGAAGGCGGCGGTGATGGCGGCGTCGAGTGCGCTGTCGGCGAAGCGGGTGAGGGCAGCGGTGACGGTTTCGAGCGGCCAGAGGCCGGCGAGGTCGGCCAGGGCGACGGTAAGCGCGACGCCGGCACGGGCGTGGCGGACGGACGGCAGGGGATGGGCGGGGTCGAGGCGGGCGAGGGCGGTGGTGAGGGCGGCCTCGGGGCCGTCGGTCGTCAGCGTGTCGAGGAGGGCGGTTTCGCGGCGGATGAGGCCGCGCAGGAAGGGCGAGTGGCTGTTGGCGCGGTGAATCGCGTCGGGCAGGCTCACAGGTGCAGCATGCCCGCCATGACGGGGACGCAGGGGCCGCCGACGGTGACGGCATTGGGGCCGGCCTCGACCTCGATCAGCGACGGACGACGGACGTGGCGGCCCTGGTGGAGGGTGAAGCGGGTCTCGGCCGGGTCCAGCGCGTTCAGCCAGGCGCCGAGTGCGGCGGCGGCGCTGCCGGTGGCGGGATCCTCCGTAACGCCGGCGAGCGGGGCGAACATGCGCACCTCGATATGGTCGGTGTGCCGGGCGTAGAGGTGCAGGCCGAGGAGGCCGGCGGACTGGCCGATGTTGCCCTCCGCGGCCTCGAAGGCGGCGACGTTGCAGCGGGCGCGGGCGAGCGCGTCGGCGCCGACTTCGGCGATCAGGAACTCGGCGCCGACCGAGGCGAAGCGGGGCGGGTGGCGGGTGGTGAGGATGTCGGCGGGGTCGAGACCGGCAAGCGCCGCGACGCGGACGGGATCGACGATGGTGCCCAATGCCAGCGGGCGGGGGGCGCGGACGGTGGCGCCGGTGATGGCGCCGGCTTCGCGCCTGATGGTGACGGGAACCAGGCCGGCGGCTTCCTCGAAGATCATGCGGTCGGGGACGGGGCGGCCGAACAGCGTGCCCAGGCGGGCGAGGACAAAGCCGGTGCCGACATTGGGGTGGCCGGCGAAGGGCATTTCCTCTTCGGGCGTGAAGATGCGGACATGGGCGGTGTTGGCGGGGTCGGTCGGCGGGAAGACGAAGGTCGATTCGGCGTAGTTGAACTCACGCGCGATGGCCTGCATCGCCGCCGTGTCCAGCCCGCGCGCATCGGTGATGACGGCGAGCGGGTTGCCGGCGAAGCGGCTGGTGGTGAAGACGTCGACGGTGGTGAAGGGAAAATCGGGCATCGCCGCGCTATACCAGATCGTCGGGCACGAACCAGCTTGGCCGGGCGAAGGCGCGGGCCTTGGTGATCTGGTGCGGGACGATGAAGCCCTGCCGCTCCTCCGGCTTGCGGGCGGCGTTGGCGACCGCCTGCTCCCGCCAGCTGTCGAGCGCGGTTTCGGGCGCGATGGAATCGCGTTGCAGGAGGTCGTGCCACAGCGCGTCGCGGAAGGCGCCGACGGCCCCGGGTTCGTGCCAGAGGAAGCCGGTTTCGGTGTCCCAGCGGAAGCTGCGGCCGTTGATGTTGGCGGACGAGATGAGCGCGCTGTGGTCGTCGGCGATGAGCAGCTTGCTGTGCACATGGATCATGCCGCTGCCGAAGCCGACACCGCGGCCCTCTTCATATTCGGCGATCTCATCCGGCCGGGCGCGCTGCTGCTGGGCGAGCGAGAACAGGCCGACGCGGCGCGGGATGCGGCGCCGCAGGTGACGGATGGCGCGCATCTGGAGCCATTCGCCATGGCGGTGCGGCGCGCGGCGGTCACCGTCGAAGGCCACCTCCTCGGGCGCGTTGGGCAGCAGGATGATGACCTGGAGCGCCGGGCATTGCCGGGCCCGTTTGACGATCCAGCGGGCGACGCGGCGCAGGCGGAAGAATTGCGCCTCGATATAGAGGATCGTCTCGGCGCTGTTGATGAGGCGGCGGTGGGCCTCCTCGATCTCGGTGATGCGGCGGATGGGGCCGACTGCCCAGGCGACGGGGTTGCGGCGGGATTGCGTGCGGACGAGCTGCACCCGGGCGTTGCCGCTGGCAGGCGGGGCGGGGGCGGGCGTGCAGGGCGTGAAGACGATGTCCGGCGCCTCGCCCGCCATCCAGTCCTTCAGCCGCTGCGGCAGCCGTTCGCTTTCCATTTCCCACAGGCGGCAGAAATGCTGGTGGAAATCGGCGACGACCGGCCCGGTGACGCGGGCCGACAGGTCGTGCCAGCTGTCGCCGACGCGGCGGCGGTGGCGGCGGTCGTCCCACCGGCGTTCGTCGATGTCGAGGCCGCCGACGAAGGCGGTGTGGCCGTCGACCACGGCGAATTTCTGGTGATAGGTCGCTGGCCACAGGCGCGGCAGGTGGCGCCAGGAGGTGGGGCGGCGCCAAGGGCTGAGGCCGGGGATGAAGGCGTCGGCGGCCAGCGATGCCAGCGTGCGGCGGGCAAAGAACCAGACGGGCAGGCGGGCGAGATGACGGAACAGGCCGCCGAGCTCGCCCTCATGCTGGACGACCAGCACCTGCATGTGGGTTTCATGGGCATCGCGGGTGAGGGCGTGCAGGGTTTTCCAGGTCCGCCAGCTGTCGGCGTGCAGGCGTTGCCCGAGCGTCGGTTCGAAATCGCTGAGGAGGAGGCGTACGGTGAGCCCGCGGTGGGCGGCGTCCGCGAGCAGTTCGCCCCAGGTGGCGAGGCCGGCGGCCGTCGCCTCGGGCGAGCGGGTCTTGGTGTCGGGATCGAGGATGCGGAAGGCGAGGTTCAGGCTGTGCGTGGCGCCGAGGATGGCGGCTTCGAGCGCCGGGTAGAAGGCGGCGGCCAGCACCAGCGGCTCGACGGCGCAACCGGCGCGGGGGGGATAGGGGGCATCGGGGCCGCTGCCCGGAGGCAGGAAGAGGGCGGGGGTCATGGGGTGACGGCGACGTTGTCGAGCAGCCGGACGCCTTCGATCCGGGCAGTGGCGAGGAGGCGGGCGGGACGGTCGAGCGTGTCGAGCGGTTCGAGGCTGTTGGCGTCGGTGAGGGCGACATAGTCGACACTGTCGAAGCCGCCGGCGAGGATGGCGGCCTGGGCCTCCGCCAGGACGGTTGCGACGGATGCGCCCGATTGCAGCCGGGCGACCGCGGCGGTGAGGGCGGCAGGAAGCGCTGCGGCGCGGGTGCGGGCAGTGGCGGAGAGATAGGCGTTGCGTGACGAGAGGGCGAGGCCGTCGGGATCGCGGGCGATGGGGGCGGGGATGATGGTGACCGGCAGGTCGAGGTCGGCGACCAGGCGCCGGATGATGGCGAGCTGCTGCCAGTCCTTCTCTCCAAACACGGCGATGTCGGGGGCCGCCATGGTCAGCAATTTGGTGACCACGGTGGCGACGCCGTCGAAATGGCCGGGCCGCGCGGCGCCTTCCCAACGGTCACCGAGTCTGCCGACATGGATGGTGGTGGCGAAGCCGGTGGGATAGACGTTTGTGGCGGCGGGCGCGAACAGCAGGTCGCAGCCGACCGTGGCGAGCGCCGCCGAATCGGCGGGCAGGGTGCGGGGATAGGCGCCAAAATCCTCGTGGGCGCCGAATTGCAGCGGGTTGACGAACACGGAGGTGACAACGCGCGCGACGTGCGATTGTGCCAGCCGGACGAGGCCGAGGTGGCCGGCGTGGAGCGCGCCCATGGTGGGGACCAGGGCGATGCGGTCGCCGGCGGCGCGCCAGGCGGAGAGCTGCTGGCGGAGATCGGCGACGCTGTGGACGGTGTGAACGGACATGCGGCCTTCTGATTGACGCGACGCGGGGCTTGCCGCCAATGGCAGCTTTATCGGGAATCGGGGACAGAAATTTGATGTCGGCGCCGCATGTCATCGTCTTTGCCAATGAGAAGGGGGGGTCGGGGAAATCCACCAGCGCCGTGCATGTGGCGGTGGCGCTGTTGACGCTGGGGCATGAGGTGGCCGCGGTCGATCTCGATTCGCGGCAGCGGACGACGGCGCGGTACATGGAGAATCGGGCGGACTATGCCCGGCGCAAGGGGCTGGCGCTGGCGGTGCCGCCGGTGCGGGTGCTGGAGGAGGGCGACGAGGCGGGGCTGGCGGCAGCGATCGAGGGTGCGCCGCGGTTCCTGATTGTCGACACGCCGGGGCGTGATTCGGCGCTGGCGGTCAAGGCGATCGCGCGGGCGGATACGCTGGTGACGCCGATCAACGACAGTTTCATCGATTTCGACCTGATCGGGCAGGTGGATGCGGAAACCTACAAGGTGAAGCGCCCGGGATTCTATGCCGAGCTGGTGTGGAAGGCGCGGCAGGCGCGGGCCAAGGCCGATGGCGGCAGCGTCGACTGGGTGGTGTTGCGCAACCGTCTGTCGAGCCTGGAGGCGCGGAACCGGAAGCGCGTGGGCGCCGCGCTCAACGAGCTGTCGAAGCGGATCGGCTTCCGGGTGGCGCCGGGGCTTTCCGAGCGGGTGATCTATCGCGAGCTGTTTCCGCGCGGGCTGACACTGCTGGACATGGCGGCGCTGGAGGATGTGTCGGTCAGCCATGTCGCGGCGCGGGCGGAGCTGCGGGCGCTGGTGGAGGCGCTGGCGTTGCCGGCGCTGATGCGGGCGGCGGCCTGATGGGGGCGTTCGCGCTGTTGCTGGCGGCCGGTGCGCTGGTGCTGGCGCTGACCGGGCGGTTGAAGCGCGATGGCTGGCGCTGGGTGGGGGGTGCGCTGGGGGCGCTGCTGACCGGCGAGCTGTTCGTGAAGGGGCAGTTCATTCCGGCCGCGCTGGTCGCGGTGTTGACCGCCTGGTGGGTTTGGCGCGACGGCCTGCGCCGCAAAGTGGCGACCTTGCCGATGGACGAGATGGAAGCGCGCAACATTTTGGGGGTGGGGCCGTTTGCAGCCGACGCCGAGATCATCGCGGCGCATCGCCGATTGATCAGCGGCGTGCACCCCGATCGCGGGGGTAGCGCAGAGCTGGCGCGCCGGGTTAACGCGGCGCGCGACCGATTGTTGAGAAAGTGACCCTTGTGAACCATCAGTTCCATCCGACCAGCCTTCGCGAATATGATATCAGGGGGATCGTGGGCGATACGCTGACCGAGGCGGATGCCTGGGCGATCGGGCGCGGGTTCGGGACGGTGATTGCCCGCGCCGGCGGGCGGACGGTGGCGGTGGGCTATGACGGCCGGCTGTCCTCGCCACCGCTGGAGGCGGCGCTGGTGCGCGGGTTGAACGAGAGCGGCGTGGATGCCGTGCGCGTGGGGCTGGGGCCGACGCCGATGCTGTATTTCAGCGTCTATGAGCTGGGTTGCGACGGTGGCGTGATGATCACCGGCAGCCACAATCCGCCCGATTACAACGGCTTCAAGATGATGCTGAAGGACCGGCCCTTCTTTGGCGCGGACATTCGCGCCTTGGGGGAGGCGGCGGCGGCGGGCGATTGGGAGGCCGGGTCGGGATCGTCGCGGGCGCATCGCATCTTCGAGCGCTATGTGGCGCGGTTGGTGGAGGATTTCCGGGGTGGCGCGTTCCGCGTCGGCTGGGATTGCGGCAATGGCGCGGCGGGGCCGGCGGTGCAGGCGCTGGTGGCGATGCTGCCGGGCGAGCATCATGTGCTGTTCGCCGAGATCGACGGTGCCTTTCCCAACCACCATCCCGACCCGACCGAGGAGAAGAATCTGGCCGACCTGAAGCGGCTGGTGGCGGAGAAGGGCCTGGATTTCGGTATCGCCTTTGACGGTGATGGCGACCGGATCGGCGCCATCGATGGCGAGGGCCGGGTGGTGTGGGGTGACCAGTTGCTGGGCATATTGGCCGAACCGGTGCTGCGCGAGCTGCCCGGCGCGACCATCATCGCCGACGTGAAGGCGAGCAAGGCGCTGTATGACCGGGTGGCGGAACTGGGCGGGCGGCCGCTGATGTGGAAAACCGGGCACAGCCTGATCAAGGCGAAGATGAAGGAGGAGGATTGCCCGCTGGCCGGCGAGATGAGCGGCCATATCTTCTTCAAGCATCGTTGGTATGGGTTTGACGATGCGCTCTATGCCGCGGTGCGGCTGATCGAGGCGGTGCATGGACTGGGCGGCTCGCTGACGGCGCTGAAATCGGCGATGCCCGCCATCGTGAACACGCCGGAGATGCGCTTCCCGTGCAGCGAGACGCGGAAGTTCGCGGTGGTGGACGAAGTGCTGGCGCGGTTGCGCGCGGACGGTGCCGATGTGAACGATACCGATGGCGCGCGGGTGACGACGGTGGACGGCTGGTGGTTGCTTCGCGCCTCGAACACGCAGGATGTGCTGGTGGCGCGCGCGGAGGCGGCGGACGAGGCGGCGCTGGCGCGGCTGACGGCGGCGATCGACGCGCAACTGGCGCTGTCGGGGGTGGAGCGCGTGATCGCCGGGCACTGATTTGCTGCACTGCACAAAGGCCTCTTGAAAAGTGTTTTGCTGCGCATTATTGTGCAATGCAGCAAAACACAGGAGTGCGTGCAGATGGCAAGCAAAGCGACGACGACCCCCGCCCCGAAGGCGGACATGACCCCGAAGGCTGATATGGCCCCGAAGACGGTGGCGCCGAAGATCGAAGCGCCCAAGGTTGAAGCGCCGAAGATCGAAACGCCGGTGGTGGTGACTGCGCCGGTTGCGGCGACGGTTGAAACCCCGACGCTGAAGACGGTGGTCGAGGATGTGAAGGCGGTTGCGGCGGATGTCGCGACGCTGGGCAAGACCGCGGTGGCCGATGCGGCCGCCAAGGGCAAGACCGCCGCGGCGGATGTGGTGGAAGCTGGCAAGGAACAGGCCGAGACGCTGCGCGTGAAGGCCAAGGACATGATGGAGAAGAGCATGAAGACGATGAGCGACGTGACCGAGTTCACCAAGGGCAATGTCGAAGCGATGGTCGCCTCGGCCAAGGCGGCGGCTGCGGGTGCCGAAACCATCGGTTCGATGGTGGTCGAGCATGGCAAGGCCCGTTTCGAGGAAACCACCAGCGCGGTGAAGTCCCTGAGCGGTGTGAAGACCCCGACCGAGCTGTTCGAGCTGAACAACCGCTATGTGAAGACGCAGTTCGACCACACGGTCGCCTTCTGGTCCAAGATGAGCGAAACCATGCTGAAGGTGGCGGGTGACGTCGCCCAGCCGCTCAGCAGCCGCATGGCGCTGGCTGGCGAGCAGGTGAAGGGCGTGTTCGCGCGCTGAACCGACGCCGACAAGGCTGATGAAAACAGGCGGCGGGGGTGACCTCGCCGCCTTTTTCTCGGGCGCCGCTGCGGCTATGACGCCGGCATGATCGTAACATCTGATACCATGCGCGAGCTGTATCGCGCCCCTGAACCCGATGTGCTGGCGGCGTTGCTGCCCGATGCCATGCTGGACGCGCCGACGCGCAAGGCGGTGCTGGTGCGCGCCGGCGGGTTGCTGGCGGATCTGCGCGCGGCGGCGGTCGATGGCTGGGTGAACCGCTTTCTGCAGCAGTATCGGTTGAACACCGAGGAAGGGATCGCGCTCCTGAGCCTGGCGGAGGCGTTCCTGCGGGTGCCCGACGCCGACACCGCCGATGCGCTGATCCGCGACAAGCTGGGGATGGCGAACTGGGCGGAGCACAGCGGGCAGAGCGATTCGGCGCTGGTCAACAGCGCGACCTGGGGCCTGGTGATCACGCGGGCGCTGGTGAAGGAGGGCGAGGGCGGCGGCGTGCTGGGGCGGCTGGTGGCGCGCGCCGGGGAACCGTTCGTGCGGACGGCGGTGGGCGCGGCGATGCGGGTGATGGCGCAGCTGTTCGTGATGGGACGGAACATCGCCGAGGCGCTGGAGCGGATGGAGGCGAAGGAGAATCGCGGCTTCAACGCCAGTTTCGACATGCTGGGCGAGGCGGCGCGGACGGCGGAGGATGCGGAACGCTATTTCGCGGCCTATGGGCACGCGGTCGCGGCGGTGGGCAAGGCGGGCAACCGGGCGGCGCACAGCGTTTCGGTGAAGCTGTCGGCGCTGCATCCGCGTTATGAGACGGCGCGGGCGGGGGCGTGCGTGCCGGCGCTGACCGACATGCTGCGGACGCTGGCGCGGGCGGCGGCGGCGGCCAATGTGGGCCTGACGGTGGATGCCGAGGAGAGCGAGCGGCTGGTGATGTCACTGGAGATCATCGCCGGGGTGGCAGACGACCCGGCGCTGCGCGGCTGGGACGGGCTGGGGATGGCGGTGCAGGCCTATGGCAAGCGGGCGGCCGCGGTGGTGGACTGGGCGGCGGAGACCGCGCGGCAGAGCGGCCGGCGCATGACGGTGCGCCTGGTGAAGGGCGCCTATTGGGACAGTGAGATCAAGCGGACGCAGGAAGCGGGCCTGAGCGACTATCCGCTGTTCACGCGGAAGGCGGCGACCGATGTCAGCTACCTTGCCTGCGCCAGGCGGATGCTGGCGGCGGACAGCCTGTTTCCGGCCTTTGCCAGCCACAATGCCCTGACGGTCGCGACCATCCTGCAATGGGCAGGTGGACGGCGGGATTTCGAATTCCAGCGGCTGCATGGGATGGGTGCCGGGCTGTATGAGCGCTTGGTGGCGGAGGAAGGTTATGCCTGCCGGCTCTACGCGCCGGTGGGGGGGCATCGCGACCTGCTTGCCTATCTGGTGCGGCGGCTGCTGGAAAATGGCGCCAACAGCAGCTTCGTGCACCAGCTGGCGGATCGCAGCCTGAGCGATGCCGAGCTGCTCGCGGATCCGGCGGCGAAGATCGCCGGGGTGGGCGGCGCGCGGCATCCGGCGATCCCGCTGCCGGCGGACCTGTTTCCGGGGCGGCGCAATTCGGCGGGCCTGGACCTGGCCGAAGCCGATACGCTGGCGGCGACGGTGGCCGCTGTGCGGGCAGCGGGACCGGTCCATGCCGTGCCGCTGACGCGCGGCGTGGTGGCGGGGCAGGGGCGGCTGGTGGTGAACCCCGCGCGGCCGGAGGAGACGGTCGGGAGCGTCGTGGAGGCGGATGCGGCGCTGGTGGCGCGGGCGGTCGAGGCGGCGGCGCGGGCGGCGCCGGGTTGGGATGCGACGCCGGTCGAGGCGCGGGCGCGGATGCTGGAAGCCTGGGGCGATGCCATCGAGGCGGATCGCGATGGGCTGCTGGCGCTGCTGGTGAAGGAGGCCGGCAAGACGCTGGGGGATGCGGTGGCCGACCTGCGCGAGGCGGTGGACTTCTGCCGCTATTACGCGGTGCGGGCGCGGCTGGATTTTGCTGAGGTGGCGCTGCCGGGGCCGACAGGGGAGGCGAACAGCCTGCGGCTGGCGGGGCGGGGCGTCTATGCGGCGATCGCGCCGTGGAACTTTCCGCTGGCGATTTTCGTGGGACAGGTGGCGGCGGCGCTGGTGGCGGGCAATGCCGTGTTGGCGAAGCCGGCGCCGCAGACGCCGCTGGTGGCGTTTCGTGCCGTGCAGCTGGCGCATGAAGCCGGCGTGCCGGCGGATGTGCTGCATTTCCTGCCGGGCGGTGGCGAGGTGGGCGGGCGAATCGTGGCGGATGCGCGGGTGGCTGGCGTGGTGTTCACCGGCTCGACCGCGACGGCGAGGACAATCGCGCGGGCGCTGCTGGCCGATGACGCCCGCCCGCTGGTGCCCTTGATCGCGGAGACCGGTGGCATCAACGCCATGATCGTCGATTCGACGGCGCTGCCGGAGCAGGTCGTGGCGGATGTGGTGACCTCGGCGTTCCGCAGTGCCGGGCAGCGCTGCTCGGCGTTGCGGCTGTTGTGCGTGCAGGCCGAGGTGTCGGAGGGCATCATCGCCATGCTGAAAGGCGCGATGGACCTGTTGCGGGTGGGTGATCCGGCCGATCCGGCAACCGATGTGGGGCCGGTGATCGATGCCGCCGCCGCGGCGAAGCTGAATGCCTATCGGGAGCGGATGCGCGGGCGCTGGCTGCACAGCCTGGCGGTGCCGGAGGTCGGGCATTTCGTGGCGCCGACGCTGATCGGGATCGATGCGGTCGATGCGCTCGATGCCGAATGGTTCGGGCCGCTGCTGCATGTCTGCGCCTGGCGTGCGGGGGAGCTGGAGGCGCTGGTGACGCGGCTGAATGCAAAGGGTTACGGGCTGACCATGGGGTTGCACAGCCGGATCGCGGGGGTGGCGGACCGGGTGCGGGCGGCGGCGAAGGTGGGCAATCTCTATGTCAACCGCAGCATGATCGGCGCGGTTGTGGGCGCGCAGCCGTTCGGCGGTGAGGGGCTGAGCGGGACCGGGCCGAAGGCGGGCGGGCCGCATTACCTGCCGCGTTTCGCCGTGGAACGGACGGTGAGTGTCGATACCACCAGCGCCGGCGGCAATGCCAGCCTGCTGTCGATTGAAGATTGAGGCAGGCTGTGCCAAGGGCCGCGCGGCGGTCAACAGGCGCGGGAGTATTGTGTGAGTGAGATTGTTCCGGTGTTGTTGTCCGGAGGGTCGGGCACGCGGCTGTGGCCGCTGTCGCGCGCCGATGTGCCCAAGCAGTTGCAGGCGGTGGCGCATGAGCGCACCATGTTGCAGGCGACGGCGTTGCGCGTCGCCGATGGCGCGGCGCCGATCGTGGTGGCCGGCGACGCCCACCGCTATCTGGTGAGCGAGCAGTTGCTGGGCGTGGGGGTGATGCCGGCGGTGGTGATCCTGGAGCCGGAGGGACGCAACACGGCGCCTGCGATCGCGCTGGCGGCGCAGCATCTGGCGGCGGCGGGACGGGGCGCGGCATTGATGCTGGTGATGCCGTCCGACCATCTGATCACCGACGAGGCGGCGTTCCGGGCGGCGATCGCCACCGCGGCGGCGGCGGCCGCGGACGGCAGCCTGGTGACGTTCGGCATCACGCCGACCGAGGCGGCGACCGGCTATGGCTATATCCGGCCGGTGGAGGCGGCGGGCGCGGTGCGCCGGGTGGCGGCATTCGTGGAGAAGCCCGACGCGGCGACGGCGGAGCAGTATCTGGCGGATGGCTATCTGTGGAACGCCGGCATCTTTTTGTTTTCGGCGGACGCCTATCTGGCGGCGCTGGACGGGGCGGCGCCGGAGATCGCGGCGCATGTGGCGCGGGCGGTGGCGGCGGGTGTGCTCGATGGCCGTTTCCTGCGGCCGGAGGCGGCGGCGTTCGCGGCCTGCCCCAGCATCAGCATCGACTATGCCGTGATGCAGACGGCGCCGCATGTGAAGGTGGTGCCGGTGGACATGGGCTGGTCCGACGTGGGAAGTTGGGACGCGCTGTGGCGGGTGACGGTGCCGGACGCGGAGGGCAATGTGGTGCGCGGGGCGGGGACGCTGATCGGGTGCCGGGACAGCCTGGTGCGGAACGAGAATGGGCCGTTCGTGGCGGCACTGGGGCTGGATGACATGATCGTGGTCTCCACGCCCGACGCGGTGATGATCGCGCCGCGCAACCGCGCCGAGGACATCAAGCTGCTGGTCGATGCCATCCATGCCCAGGGGCTGGACCTGGCGAAGGCGCATGCCGAGGTGCGGCGGCCCTGGGGCAGTTACCGCAGCCTGGGCGCCGGCGAGGGGTGGCAGCTGAAGCATATCGCAGTGAAGCCGGGGGGGCGGCTGAGCCTGCAGAGCCATGCCAAGCGCGCCGAGACCTGGGTGGTGGCGAGCGGGGAGGCGGTGGTGACGGTGGGCGACCGGGTGCTGACGCTGAATGCCGGGCAATCGGTGCACATTCCGCTGGGGGCGAAGCACCGGCTGGAAAATCCGGGCCCGGCACCGCTGGAGCTGATCGAGGTGCAGCAGGGCAGCTACCTGGGCGAGGATGACATCGTCCGGTTCGAGGACATCTATGGCCGGGCGCCGCCGCTGGCGGATGCGGCCGAATGATCCTGGTGACGGGCGGGGCCGGCTATATCGGCTCCCACATCGTTCTGGCGCTGCGGGATGCCGGCCGGGACGTGATGGTGCTGGACAATCTCTCGACCGGTTTCGCCGACGCGGTGCCCGATGGCGTACGGCTGGTGGAGGCCGACCTGCGTGACACGGATCGGGTGATCGAGGCGCTGCGAGGGGTGGAGGCGGTGGTGCATTGCGCCGGTTCGATCGTGGTCAATGAATCGATCGAGAAGCCGCTGGATTATTACGGGAATAATGTGTCGGCCTCGGTCAGCCTGGCGAAGGCGATGGTCGCGGCGGGGTGTCAGCGGTTGCTGTTTTCATCGACGGCGGCGGTTTATGGCCCGGTGGGTGATGCGCCGGTCAGCGAGGACGAGCCGCTGAAGCCGGCCAACCCCTATGCGGCGTCCAAGGCCTTCGTCGAGCGCATCCTGGGGGATGCGGCGGGGCAGGGCCTGTTCGACCTGGGGGTGCTGCGGTATTTCAACGTGGCCGGGGCCGACCCGGCGGGGCGGGCGGGCCAGCGCGCGCCCGGGGCGACGCACCTGTTGAAGGTGGCGATGGCCGCGGGGCTGGGGTTGCGGCCGGCGGTCGAGGTGACGGGGACCGACTATCCGACGCGGGACGGGACGGGCGTGCGCGACTATATCCATGTCAGCGACCTGGCAGCGGCGCATGTGCTGCTGCTCGATGCGCTGGCGGCGGAGCCGGGACGACCGAGGCTCTACAATGTCGGCTATGGCCGGGGGGCTTCGGTGTTCGAAGTGCTGGCAGTGCTGGGCGACGCGCTGGGACAGGCGGTGCCGTGGGTGGCGGCGGCGCGGCGGCCGGGCGACATGGCGAGTGTGGTGGCGGACAATGCGAGGATTTTGAAGGAGTTGGGGTGGGTGCCGCGGCATGCGGCGCTGGCGGAAATTGTGCGGGACGGGTTGGCCTGGGAGCGGCGGATGTTGCAGGGTTGAAATCTTGACGATTTTTCGATTTCTGTTCTTTTTTACTACACCATGTTTTGTTTTGAATCAATGGGTTGCAAGGATGTGTCGCGATCATTTCCGGTGAAATGCCGGTGGTTATGGTGGTGGATTGTTGCAGGGCGGGGTGAGGGTGAAATGTTCGTCGTTTGCCGCGTTGGCCCCTTTGTCCGCTTCGCGGCCACCTCCCCCCCTGCGGAGAGGACGGATGCGCCATGCGGGGGAGAGATCAGCAACTAAACCGATACGGTATCTTTTGTCAAGGATTTTTCCGGGTCGGGGTGGAGGGTCCGGAGCAGGAGGAGGGCAGCGAAGGCGGTGGTGAAGAGGAGGGCGAGGCCGGGGTGGAGGTTGCGGAAGCTGAAGAAGAGCCAGGCACAGAGCGCGATCTGGAGCGAGAGGGGCGCGGCGCCGCCGGGGCGCAGGCGGGCGAGAAGGGTGAGGGCGGCGGTAAAGGTGCCGATGAAGAGGCCGAACCAGAGCGGGCCGGCGGGGCCAAAGGCGAGCGTGAAATCACCGATCAGGCCGGGAAAGACGTTTCCGGCGCCGAGGATGAGGTCGATCTCGGTACGGGCCATGTTGAAGGCGAGGAGGTGATCGGGGATCGCCTTTGAGAAGCCGAGGAAGCTGGGCAGCATGTAGGTGAAGGGGGTGAGGATGAAATCGCGCGCCGATTGCGAGCGGTAGCCCTGCATCTGGTCGTTCACGAACACCAGCTCGCGGAACATGTCGTTGTTCACAAAGAAGAGGTCGAAAAGCGGGTTACTTTCCTCGACCGCAAGCGTGCTGCGGGCGGCAAGCGCGGCGGCGATAGGGATCAGGAGGACGGTGGCAGCGAGCCCGCCGATCACGAGTTGGCGGGTGCGGCCGCCGGGGCGGGGCGGCACGCGGGCACCGCTGGTGGCGGCAAGCACCATGGCGACGACGCCCATCATGATGACGGCGCGCGTGCCGCTGCCGACGAAAGCGATGGCAAGACCGGCGAAGCCAAGGAGTGCAGCGGCGCTGTCCAGCCGGCGGCCGAGGGTGGTGTGGGCGATCAGCATCACGGCCGCATAGAGGGCGAGGATTTCAAGGAGTGCACGCAATGAGTCGGCGGCGCTGGCCGAGAAATTATCGTAGCTGAGTGCTTCGCGCGCGGAGGCGGCGCCGGTGAGCAGTTGCAGCAGGAAAGCGGGGCCTTCTGCTGCGAAGAGCCAGACGATGACGATAGCCATGCCGCTGACGGCGAACAGGCCGACCGGAACTTCGGGGATGGTCAGCGTGTAGGGGCGGGGCGGGTGGTCCGGCACGAGGCGGGCGACGAGGGCGATAGCGGCCAGCGCCGCGAGATGGTGGAACAGTAGGGGCCAGACGGTAAGAGCGGCGATGGTCGGGTCGGGGCGGACCTCCTCCAGCCCCAAATTGCCGCCGACGAGCACGTTGAAGCCGGGCAGCCAGTACCAAAAGAGGAAGGCGAAGCTGACGGCGAGCCATGCGAGGCGGGCGCTGGAGTGGGTGCGGATGAGTGGCCAGCCGAGCCAGGCAACTAGGAGTGCGATGACCGGCGCGACGAAGGGGATCATGACCTGGGTCGCATGAATGTCATCGGGCGAGCATAGCAGGCTCGATCAACCCTGTCGCGTCGCGCGGGTCGCAGTGATCATCGATCCTTGCGGAAGAGAGCGATGGCGTCCCGGTGGTTGAGGCCGACGTCGGGCATGATGACGTTCCAACCGGCGGTTTCGAGGGCGGCGGCGAAATCGTCGATGTCGCGGTGGTAAAAGCGGCCGGGGCGCGGGGTGGTGTCGGTCTTGTCCTGCCGGCCTTCCTTAGTCCACGCCGACAGGAGGCGGCCGACATTGTAGCGCAAAGAGTAGTTGACGCCTGTAAGCGTTGCCGGAACCGCCCGAAGTTTGCCGATATTGTCGAGCGCGGCATTCGATTTGTCGAAATTGGCAAACATGATCACGCCGACCGCGCCCGGCTTGGCGACACGGTACAGGTTTTTCAGATAGTCGTTCTGCAGCACCGGATCGATGTGGCAGAAGGCACCGAAGGAGAAGATGAAGTCGGCCGCCTCGTCTGGAACGACGGAAACCGAGGCGTCCGAAACCTCGAAATAGCTGATTTTCTCGCGGGCGGCTTCACCGACATAGGCCCAGAAATCATTATGCTCGGCGCTGAGTACATCGAGGCAATAAAGGAATTTTGCGCCCAACATGCCGCGGGTCCAGGCACCGCGGCCCGGTCCGATTTCGACGACGACGGTTTCGGGATTAATGTTGGGCAGCACAAGGCCGCGATAGACGGCGTTGTTGACGGAGATGAGACCTAGATCACCATATTCGCGGCAGTTGATCGGGTGCATCGGATCGCCGCCGTAGTAGCCTCCCTTCCAGATCTTGCGGAACAGGTCGATGTCGGGGTGAGTCATGGGCATTCCTGTAGAGGGTGAGCGCTTATGCGCGTTGCGCCAGAGCGTAAATCTGGACGGCGAAAGGGCTTTGGCTGATCAGTCCTTGGATGATCCTGCGGGCATGTTCGGCCGGCGATGGCGGACGGCAGTAGGGCACGACGCCGGCGATATCGAGCACACGCAGACCGTTGCGTTCGAAAATCATGCCGAGCGATTGCGGTGTATGGTAGTAGACATGTTCCCACGGCACCAGACCAGGCGTGCGCCCGCGCAGGGAGGCGAGTCGGACCTTCAGCCGGTTCAGGCCGCGCGCTGGCACGGACACGAAGAACAGCCCACCGGGCGCAAGAGCTTCTCGGACTTCGGCCAGCAGGGCCGAAGGGTCGCGGATATGTTCGAACACATCCCACATGGTGATTGCGTCAAGGGGGGGCACGGGGTGGCCGAGCAGCATTTCATAATCTCTGAAACTGGTGGCGTTGCGGACCTTGTCATGCCGTGTGCGCGCGGCGTCGGCGTGCGCTGCGGAGGCATCGAAGCCGAAGGTTTCGAAGCCCTGTTCACGCGCGACATCGAGGAAACTGCCGACGCCGCAGCCGATATCGAGGAGGTTGCCGCCGCGCACCTGGCGTTCGGCCAGCAGGGCCCGCCACTGTTCGAAGGCGTTCTGCTTGGCCTCGAACTGCGTGTAGCGATGCTGCGCATCGAGATTGTCGGCGGTGAGGCGGACATAATCCGGCGAAACCTGGGGTATGTCGCCGACGGTCTGCTGGCAGCCGCAGTTGGCACATTGCCAGCTTTCGTGGCGGTGCCCGCTGGCGGGATCGGTTTCGGCGAAGGCGAAGGACAGCCGCGTGCTGCCGCAGATTTTGCAGATGTGGGTCATGAAGCGGTTTCCGGCAGGCGGTGGGTCCAGCGGTGGAGGATGAGGGTTTCGGCGGCCCAGGCGGCGGCAAGCGCGAGGGCGAGGGCATAGGCGAAGCCGGCGTGCACCGCGGCGAAGGCGACGGCGGCGAACAGCGCGAAGAAGAGGATGCGCAGACGAAACAGGCGTTTTGCGCCGCCATCGAGCTGGACAAGGAAACGGCCCCAGCGGTTGCCTGCGATCAGGCTGTCGAACAGCATCAGGGCGATGAAAAGGGGAAGCGACTGGACCACGGTGTCGGGCACATAGCGGGCGATCATGGGAATGGCGAGGGCCAACATGATGCCGGCGACGGTGGCCGCGAACAATGCGAGCGCTAGGCCGACGCCGCGGCCCCATGCGCGGCGCCAGGCCGCGCCGCGATTGGCGAGAAGCTGGGCAATCCGGCGATAATGTTCGGCATAATAGGGATCGGTGACCATCACGGTTGCGACGCCGATGCGGCGGGCGAAGAAATAGACGACGAGCATCTGCGGGCCGACGAGGGCACCGACGACGAGCTTGTCGGCGACATCGGTCATCGCGCTGCCGACGTCCCACAGCCAGTTGCGGAGGATGAGGCGGGCACCGGCGACCGTGTTGGCGACGCCCTGCCAGCGGAAGTGGCGGACAGCGAGGGGCAGATAGATGAGGGCGATGCGGATCGCATCGGGCAGGAGGAAGAAGAAGAGGATGAGCTGGGCGCGGCCGGCATTGGCGGGGAGCAGGCCGAGCTGGACGAGGAGCGGCGTGGCGGCGACGAGGATGACGCGCAGCAGGTTGGGGAGAATCAGCCAGACGAGGTAGCGGCCCCAGGATTCAGTCGCGCGGAGCCAGCCCATGCAGGAGGACATGGCGGTGGTGGCGAGCGAGAGATACATGGCCCAGGCCCCGGCGGTGAGGTGGCCGGCACCGGCAAGAGGAGCGAGCGCGGTGACGGCGAGGATGAGGGCGAGGCCCACGAGAAGCCCGGTGAGTTCAAGCGCCACGCCTTCGCCGTAGCGGGTTTCGAGGGCAGGGCGATCGGGCGCGCCTAGGAGATAGACCCAGCTGCCGGGGATCATCAGCATCTGCAGGATGGCGACCGCGGACTGGACGAGGATGATTTCGCCCAGCATGCGGTCGCCGAAGCGGTCGGCCAGCCCCAGGAAGAACAGCACCGACAGGCCGGCGGTGAGACCGGAGGCGATGGTGGGGATGGCGACGGCGAGGGGCGGGGGTTTCACCGGTGGATGCCGACTTTTCCCAGCAGGGTGCGGGCGGTGCGGCCGGCGACGATGTAGGCGGAATGGCGGGTGAGGGTGAGACTGTCGGCGGTCTCGATGGCGGTGGCCATGATTTTGTAGCGGCCGCCGAGGTGGAGGCTGTGGGGGCGTACGGGGGTTCCGTTTTCGGTCGTGAGCCAGAAGCCGTCGGCGGCGAAGCGGAGGCTTTTGCGCCCCAGCGTGGTACGGAAGCGGGTGCCGAGACAGTGCGGCATGAAGAAATTATGGTCGATGTAGCCACCGTTGATGACGCGGTTGCTGTTGACAAAGGCGGTGTTGGTATCGGCCACGAACTGATAGAGCAGCGTCATGTCCGAGATGCTGGCACGGGGGTTGCCGGCGGCGGTCTTTGCGGCGTGGATGCGGGCGAGGCGATCGAAATCGCTGGCGTAGAGGGCGACCATGTAATCGCAGAAGGCGTGGAGCGTGGCACCGGTCCAGATCGAGAAGCCGCCGTTGATGCCGTCTTCGAGCACGTCATCGGTGGAACCGATGCTGCCGACGAGGGCGGTCGTTTCGCGCAATTCGGCGGGGAGCGCTGAGAAGCCGTCCTGGACGACGAGGTCGCTGTCCGCCAGGACGAAGCGGTCGGTAGGGGTGACATTGGCGGCGATCTCGAACCAGCGGCGGAAGCTGGCGAGTTCGAACCGCTCGGCATTGGGGGAGAGGTGCCGGTAATGGCGTTTCAGCTCGGTGAAGCCGGCGGGTTCGGCGGCGGGGTGCAGGATGCGGACGTCGTAGCCGGCGCGGGTGGCGGTGCGGCGGAAGACGCCGACGAAGGGGGCATCGCGATCCTCGCAGCTCCACATGATCATGGGTTGCGTCACCAGTAGGCTCCGCCGGCGGTTTCGAAATTCTGGAAGCCGGGGGGGCGTTCTTCGAGCCCCGGGCGGGTCCAGTGGCTGTTCTGGAGCGCGGCGTAGGCGGGGTTGATGGCCCAGCGGTTGCCCATGATGCCGAAAAGGAGCTGGGTGGAACCGCCCAGCACGATGACGGAGGCGCCGCGCGCCTTGGCACGCGCGCCGACGGGAAGGCCATAGGCGCCGGCGCCGATGATGACGATCTGCGGATCGGTGGCGGCGACCATCGAATCGAGGCGGTCGAGATTGTCGAACCAGCTCTGGCCCTCTGTGTCGGTCTCGCACTGGGTCTGCGGGGCCTGAACGACTTTAAGGTCGGCCTCGCCGAGGGTGGGCTGGGCGAAGAGATGGGCGCGTTTTTCCCATTGCGCCATGATGGTGGTTTTGAACGGGCTGACAATGGTGACGCGGCGGCCTTCCCAGGCGAGCGGCCAGCGGCGGGTGCCGAAGAAAGGGTCGAGGTCGATGATGCGGCAGCGGCGCGCGGTGGGCGGGCAGAGGAGGGCGTCGTGCGGGGTCCAGGCGGCGTAGAGGTCGATCGCCGCGATGGATTGGAGATAGAGCGCGGCGAGGCGGTCGATGCCGGGGTCTGTGGTGGGGAAATAGCCGGCGAGGAGTTTCAGACGCTCGCGGTTGAGAGGTTCATAGGGCGGGGCGCTGCCGGAATCGGCGGCGACGCGGTGGCGGAGGTAGAAGGCGGCGGCGCGGCCCTCGGTCTCGCCGACGCGGGCGATGAGGTTGTTGCCCTCCACCAGGCGGCGGGCAATGTCGATCTGGGTCGCCTCGCCCATGGTATGGGGGAGGGGGATGCCGCGGGCGAGCATGGCGGCGCGGGTGTTGAGGATGGGGCCGACGCGGCGTTTGGCGCGAACGAGAAGGGGGTCTTGGGTGGTCATGAGGCGGTCTTTAGGCTTGCGGTGGCACCCTCGCACAGGGTTTTGACAAGTTCCTGCGTGTGGACGGTGGCGCGCCAGTTGAGTGCAGAGGCAGCGGGATCGGGGTTGCCGCGGCTGCTGCGCAGTTCATTGGGGCGGGCGAGGGTGGGATCGGTGGTGACGTGGGCGCGCCAGTCCAGCCCGAAATGGTCGAAGGCGTAGGCCACGAACGCTTCGAGGGTCATCGAGGTTCCGGTGCAGACGACGTGATCGGCTGGTTCGGGCTGGTCGAGCATGCGGGCCATGGCATCGACATATTCGGGTGCCCAGCCCCAATCGCGGGCGATGGAGAGATCCCCGAGCGAGAGGGTTTCCTTGCTGCCGGCGGCGATGCGGGCGGCGGCGTGGACGATCTTGGCGGTGACGAAGCGCGGTGGGCGGAGGCGCGATTCATGGTTGAAGAGGTGGCCGGTGACGGCGAACAGGCCATAGCTTTCGCGGTAGGAGCGGACGAGCATGGCGGCCGATGCCTTGGCGACGCCATAGGGGGAGAGGGGGCGAAAGGGGGTGTCGGCGGTGGCGGGGACGCCGCCGGTGTCGCCAAAAGATTCGCTGCTGCCGGCGTTGTAGAAGCGGACGGCGGGCGCGGCGGTGCGGATGGCTTCCAAGAGTGTGGCGGTAGCGGTGACGATAGAGGTGAGGGTGGCGATGGGTTCGGCGAAGGACTGGCCAACGGAGGATTGGCCACCGAGGTTGAAGACACGGGCGGGGCCGAGATGATGGAGGAGGGCGGCGACAGCGGTGGGGCTGGTGGGGTCGAGGCCGTGCAGGGGAAGGGTGATGCCAAGCGTGTCCAGGCCGCTGGTGCTGACGGTTTCGGGGGCGCGGCTGGTGCCGTGGACATCGTGACCGCGGGCCTGGAGGAGACGGGCGAGGTAGGCGCCGTCCTGGCCGGTGGCACCGATGATGAGCGAGACGGGTTTCATGCGAGATCACCCCATGCGGCGCGGGTGAGGGCGTAGGTCCGGTCCCAGTTGAAGCGGGCGGCATTGGCGAGGCCGGCGCTGATGACGGCGGCGCGGGTGGCGCTGTCGGCAAGGCTGAGGAGTTGCGTCGCGTAGGCTTCGGCGGACTGCTCGGCGGCATAGAGCGCGGCGGTGCCGCCGACTTCGGGGAAGCTGCTGCGGTTGGCGACGACCGCCGGGCAGCCGCAGGCCTGCGCCTCCAGGATGGGAAGGCCGAAGCCTTCATAGTCCGACGGGTAGAGGAAGGCGAAGGCACCGGCATAGATGTCCCGCAGCTCGGGATCGGTGACGCGGCCGAGGTGGCGGTGGCGGTGGGGCAGCGCGGCGGCGAGGATGGCTTGCTCGTCGGGCGTGAGGTCGGGGCCGACGATGGCGAGGCAAAGGCCGGATCGGGCGACCGCGGCGATGGCGAGGTCGAAGCGCTTGTAGCCGGCGCGCTGGCCGACGAAGACGACATGATCCTGAAGGTCGTTGCGGCGGCCTTCGGGCAGGTAGAAGGCGGTGGTATCGGCGGCGAGGGGCGTGACACGGGCACGGTCAGGCGAAATGGCGGGGCAGGCGGCCAGCAGGTCCTGACGGGTGTTTTCGGAGATGCAGAGGATGATGTCAGCAGCCTGGCAGGCACGGCGTTTCTGGGTGCTGTGAACGGTACGCGCCAGGCCGCTGCGGTAGCGTTCATAGACGAAATCATAGGCGGTAATGACGGATTTGCCGCCGCCGAGGGGCGAGCGATAGTAGGTGGAGTGGCTGACCGGCTGTCGCAGGCGGTGCGGCAGGTAGCGGGACAGGCCGACGGGGAGGCTTTCGCGTGCCTGGGTGACGGCGAGCGCGGCGAGCGCCGCGGCGCGGTTGCTGGAGAGCGCGGCGGGGAGGCCGAGGGTGAGGGCGACGCCATCATCATCGGCGGCACGACGCAGCAGTTCCCACGCATAGGTGGAAATGCCCCCGAGCCGCTGCAGGCCGAAGATGATGCCGTCGAAGCCGACGTTCACGCGGCGCGCGCGCCTTGTTCGTCGCCAGCCAGCAGTGCGTCGAAATAGGCGATGGTGGCTTTCAAACCCTCGGTCAGGTCGACCTTCGGGCTCCAGCCGAGCTCGCGGCCGGCGAGGCCGATGTCCGGCCGGCGCTGCCGCGGGTCGTCGGTCGGCAGCGGGCGGTGTTCGATCCGGGAACGGGAGCCGGTGAGCGCGAGCACCTTTTCGGCGAGTTCGAGCATGGTGAATTCGCCGGGGTTGCCGAGGTTGACCGGACCGATCAAGCCGGCATCGGAGTTCATCAGGCGGACGAAGCCCTCGATGAGGTCGGAAGCGAAGCAGAAGCTGCGCGTTTGCGTGCCATCCCCGAAGATGGTGAGCGGCTGGTTTTGCAGCGCCTGGACGATGAAGTTGGAGACCACGCGGCCGTCGTTGGGGTCCATGCGCGGGCCGTAGGTGTTGAAGATGCGCGCCACCTTGATCTCCAGCGCATGCTGGCGGTGGTAATCGAAGAACAGGGTTTCGGCGCAGCGTTTGCCCTCGTCATAGCAGGCGCGCGGGCCGATGGGATTGACGCGGCCCCAGTAGCTTTCTGGCTGGGGGTGCACCTCGGGGTCGCCATAGACTTCGGAGGTGGAGGCCTGGAAGATGCGGGCGCGGACGCGCTTGGCGAGCCCCAGCATGTTGATGGCGCCGTGGACACTGGTCTTGATGGTCTGCACCGGATTGACCTGATACTGGACCGGGGAGGCCGGGCAGGCGAGATTGTAGATTTCGTCAACCTCCACGAACAGGGGCAGGGTAACATCGTGGCGCATCAGTTCGAAGCGGGGGTGATCGAGCAGATGTTCGATGTTGCGCTTGCGGCCGGTGAAGAAATTGTCGACGCAGAGCACGTCGGCGCCGTCGGCGAGCAGCCGGTCGCACAGGTGGGAGCCGAGGAAGCCGGCGCCGCCGGTAATCAAAACCCGCTTGGCGGCTGCCAACATCGCGGTTACTCCCTGAAAAAAGATGGTGTGTAAAGTCGGGCGCTCTTGCCCGCGACCGGCCGCGAGGTCAACCGACAGGTGATGGTGCGCATGAATGCGATGACGGGAAATGGCTGGATGGTGCGGCTGCGGACGCGGTGGTGGTGGCTGCTGGTGGCGGGTGCGTTGGGGCTGTTGGTGGCGCTGGTGCAACTGAACCTGTCCACCTACGACTATCTGGCGCAATATCGTGTGACGCCCGTGCGGGCGGAGGCGTCGGGCGTGCCGGCGGGCATCTCTTCGATCGCGGCGGTGGCGGGCGTCAATCTGGGGCGGGGGGACGCGGCACGGCCGTTCACGCTATATTTGCAGATGCTGAAGAGCCGCGAGGTGGCGGGCGATCTGGTGAGGAACGAGGCCTTGTTGCGGGGGGCGTTTCCGGCACAGTGGGATGCGGCACGCGGCGTGTGGCGGGAGCCGGCGAGCCGGACGCGCTGGTTGCGGCAGTTGATCCAGGGATTGGCGGGGGCGCCGATCGCCACCTGGCACAAGCCCGGGGCAGCGGAGATGCAGACCTATCTGGAGCGCGAGCTGACGGTGGCGGACGACCAGCGCAACGCCATTGCCCGGGTGAGCCTGGCGGCGCCGGATCCGGCCTTTGCCATGGCGATCCTGAAAGCCGCGCATGAGTCGGCGGACCTGCGGCTGCGGCAGCGGGCGCTGGCGCGGACGAAGACGGCGGTGACCTATCTGACCGAGACCTTGCCGACGGTGACAGTGGCGGAACACCGCGAGGTGCTGGCGCAGGCGCTGGGCGAGCAGGAGCGGGTGCGGATGATGGCGGCGGCATCGGCGGCGTTCGCGGCGGAACCGCTGGGCAGCGTGACGGTATCCGCAAACCCGGTGACGCCGAACCCGTTCGTGAACATCGCGGCGATCGTAGGGCTGTTCCTGGTGCTGGGGGTGGCGGCGGTGTTGAAGGTAAAGTTTCCGTTCAGGTCGGCAATGGTGTAGGCTGAAAGCATGTGGCGCCGTTGTCTTGAGCTGTTGCTGATCGCCGCGCTGTTGCTGGGCGGTGCCCATTCGGCGGCGATGGCGTTGCCGGTGGCCATGGTCGAACCGGTCGCGGCGGCGGTGCCGCCCTGTCATGCGATGGCGGCGGCGGTGGAAGCAAAGGCGCCGCAGAAGCCGACGCCGGAGGCAACCGGCTGTTGCGGCAAGCTGTGCGCCGGCGGGTGCGCGATGCTGGCGGTATCCGCCGTTGCGCCGGCGATCCGGATTCCGGTGGCAATCCTGTTCCAGGCGCCGCGCGTGGAGGCGGTGCGTGCGCCGCCGCAGGTTGCGGTCGCTGGGCCGGAACGACCGCCAAGACGCTTCGTCTGATCGACGCCCGCGCATGGGATGCGCGGGCCGTTATCTCGATCTGACGGAGATTTCCGATGACAAAAGGATGGACCGCGATTGCGGTCATGAGCCTGCTGGGCGGCGCGGTGGATGCGCGCCCGGTGAGCTATCCCGGTGGCTGGACGCTGATCCAGACGCTGGAGCCGGACGAGGCCGCGGGCCTTGTCCATTACACGCCCAACCGGCACTGGTCGGTGGGCGTGCGGGGGCAGCTGATGCGCGAGAGCGACTGGGCGCTGCTGGGGGTGCAGCCGACCTGGCTGGTCAAGCGCTGGAATGGCGAGGGCAGCCAGGCCAACCTCTATCTGTCCGGCGTGGCGGGCGTGGCGTGGCGGACGGAACCGCACCACCAGGCAAAACCCGGCGGGCGTGATGGCGTGCTGCGGCCTGCGGTGGCGGCTGAGATCGCCGCCGACTGGGAGACCCGGCGCTGGCTGGTGATGGCGATGGCGCGGGTGAGCCATGCCGACACCATCGAGCGCGGCGACATGCAGCGGTTGCGGGCCGGGTTCGCGCCGTGGATCGGCGACTATGGCGATGTGCACCTGTGGTTGTTCGGGCAACTGACACGGCAATCGGCGAGTGCCGACCGCTGGCAGCCGGCGCTGGTGGCGCGGGCGTTCTGGAAAACGGCGATGCTGGAGGCGGGCGTGACCGATCGCGGCGGGCTGATCCTGAACTCGACGTTTCGATTCTGATCCGAAAGGGAAAGCAATGAAGAGCATGATGATTTCGCTGGCGCTGCTGATGGTGGTGCCGATGGCCGCGGCTCCGACGGCGGCCGCCGAGGCTGTCGCCGGGGCACAGATGGTGACGCTGAAAGTGAAGGGGCTGGTGTGCGATTTCTGCGCGCGCAGCATCGAGGCGATGATGAAGAAGCGTGCCGATGTGGCGACGGTGCATGTCGATCTGGACAAGGGCGAGGTGCATCTGCGGCTGAAGCCGGGGGCGACGCTGGATGATGCCACGGCGCGTCGGTTGATGCTGGATGCCGGGTTCACGGTGGCGGCGATCGAGCGGGTGCCGGCGTGAGGGTGCTGGGGTGGCGCGATACCCTGGCGCCGACGCTGAGCCTGTTCGCCAGCGGATCGACGCTGGTGTGTTGCGCCTTGCCGGCGCTGCTGGTGAGCCTGGGGCTGGGGGCGAGCCTGGCGGGACTGGTGAGCGCGGCGCCGTGGCTGGTGGAGCTGACGCGGTGGAAGGCATGGCTGTTCGCCGGCAGCGGCGCGCTGCTGGGGCTGGCGGCGCTGATGCAGTGGCGGGCACGGGGCTTGCCCTGCCCGGCGGATGCGGCGGCGGCACGGGCGTGCCTGCGGCTGCGGCGGGTCAGCGCCGCGGTGCTGGCGCTGTCGGCGCTGTTGTGGGCGGTGGGGGCGTTCTTCGCCTTTTTCGCGGCGCGGCTGTTGTTGTAAGGAGGAGGCGGGGCGGCAGGCTGGGATCGATGGCGGGACCGGGCGCCGCGGCCGGTGCCGCGCCCCCTGCGGAGGGCTTTGCCCGTGAGCAGAAAAGATGGTGGGCTCGCCGGGACTCGAACCCGGGACCTACAGATTAAAAGTCCGTTGCTCTACCAACTGAGCTACGAGCCCGCACCGCGAGGGCGGGGCATAAGCGCGGCGCGGGGTTTGTGCAAGCGGGCGTGAAGGGCGCGGATGGTCGCATTGAGGATGGGGTGGCGCCAGCGCGGCGCGATCTCCAGCAGGGGATCGAGGACGAAGGCACGTAGGTGCAGCGCGGGGTGGGGGAGGGTGAGGCGGGAGGTGGCAAGGGTGAGGTTGCCCATGGCCAGGATGTCGATGTCGAGCACGCGGGCGGCCCAGCGGCGGGCGCGACGGCGGCCGAAATGCTGCTCGATGGATTGGGTGAGGGCGAGGAGGGCTTGGGGGGAGCCGGGCCAGTCCACGATGAGTGTGGCGTTGGCGTAGGTGCGGCTGGAGGGGCCGAGCGGGGCGGTGGCGCGGATGCGGGAGGTGGCGCGGACGCGCACGCCGGCGGCAGCGAGGGCGGCGATGGCGGCGCGCAGCACGGTGGGCGGCGGACCGTGGCGCCCGTGCGGGCGGTTGCTGCCGAGCGCGAGCAGGACGGGGGTTGTTGCGGTGGCGTGGCGGGTCCTAGGGAAGGGCATGATTGTTCCTGGCCTGCCGCACGATCCGGCGTTCGATTGTCCGCGTTGCCCGCGGCTGGTGGCGTATCGCGCCGTGATGGCGTCGCGCTATCCGGGCGGGCATAACGGCGCGGTGCCGAGCTGGGGTGATCCGGCGGCCTGGCTGGCGATCGTGGGGCTGGCGCCGGGCGCGGGGGGCGCGAACCGGACGGGGCGGCCGTTCACCGGGGACATGGCGGGCGACCTGCTGTTCGCGGGGCTGGCGGCGGCGGGTCTGACCGAAGGGGTGAATGGTGGGCATGCGGGCGACGGCTTTGCGCTGAAGGGGGCGATCATCACCAACGCGGTGCATTGCGTGCCGCCGGAGAACAAGCCCAGCGTGGCGGAAATCCATGCCTGCCGGCCGTTTCTGGAGGCCAATCTGCGCGCCTTGCCGGGGCTGCGGGTGGTGCTGGCGCTGGGGCAAATCGCGCATCAATCGGCGGTGAAGGCGCTGGGCGGGCGGTTGCCGAAGGCGCGGTTCGCGCATGGCGCGGTGCACCGGATGCCAAGTGGGGTGGTGCTGGTGGATAGCTATCATCCGAGCCGGTATAACCAGAATACCGGGCGGATCACGGCGGCGATGTTCGCAGAGGCGGTGGCGACGTGTGTTCAGGCGGGCAGGCCAAACCGGGCATAGGTGAAGCGCAGCAGCCGGGTGCTGGGGAAGGCGGGGATGGCCACGATTGTGTCGCCTTCGTGGCGGAAGCTCCAGCTTTCGGCGATGCTGGGCGGGCCGATGAAGACCGCGGGGTCGAGGATGGGGAGCGTGATGCCGCCGGGGTGGCGGGCCGATGGGGCGCGGAGGGCGGCGGTGGCGATGCTGCGGGCCTGGGCGGCGAAGGCCTGGGTGGGGGCGTAGTCGTCGGGGTGGGTCCAGCGTTCCTTGTCGAACGGGGGCAGGGTGAGATCGAGCAGGCGGTCGGTGCGGATGGGCACGTTGAAGAGGCTGTGGTCCACCGCGCCGGTGGGGGGTGTGGCGCCGGGGGCGCGGGCGAAGAAGCGCAGGCGGTGGTAGGCGCTTTCCCAGATCGGCGTGACGGCGTTGTCCGCGGCGTAGAAGATGCCCGGTTTTTCATGCGCGGCGCGGAAGCGGGAGGCGCTGGCGTGACCGTAGCGGAAGGGGGAAGCGAGCAGCCAGGGGAGGTGTTGCGCGGCAGCGGGCAGGTGGGGCTTGGCGGATTCGAGGAGGGTTTCGAGGCGGGCCTGATCGGCGCCGCTGTCGGTCAGGCGGTTGGTGGAGATGCGGTGCTGCCCCTCCACCAGGCGCCAGGCGAGGCCGGCATAGGGGCGGAAATCGGCGGGGGTGGGCGGATTCACACCCGCGCGCGGTGGTCGTCGACATAGTCGGCGACGCGGATCAGGCCGGTGATGCTGGGGAGGAGATCGAGCGGGCGGGCGCCGAGATCGAGGTTGGGGGTGGCGAGCCAGGCGCGGGCGGCGGCATCGTCGCTGCCCATGAAGGCGTCGAGGCTGCGGAACAGGCGGGTGAGGAGGAGGGCGAGCTCGAAGGGTTTTTCGCCGGGCTTGACGGTATAGGCGCCAGCACGGAGGCGGGAGACGCTGGCGGGCGAGAGGCCGAGGATGGCACCGAGCTGGGCGTTGGTGAGATGCCAGAAGGCGGCGACGCGGGCGACGGCACGGCTGATGAGGGCGTCATCGGCCGAGCGGGGGCGGCTGTGGATGAAGGGGGTGGGGGCTTCGGCGACAGAAAAAGGCATGGTTGACGTTCCTTGGAACACCAATGTGGGGGAATGTGCTGAGGAATGCAACGGATTTCAGTGGTTGTGGTGGTCGGCTCTCAATGTCAGCAGCATCGCCATCAAGAAGCTTGCGGATTGCAGCAAATCCTTGCCCGAGTCATTGCCGGTCAACAGGCGGGCGACGAACAGGGCCGCCCATACCAGCGCAGCGGTGAAAAGAAGATAATCCGACACGGAGCGACCGATATCGTTCCAATCGATCGGTCGGGGTGGTGACCGGGTGTAGAATCCTGCCCACCTTTCGGAATCGGTGAGCCATCGAAAGAACAGCAGGCATCCACAGACAATCGCTGTGATCGAAAGTGGATTTTCGAACTGGCCGAAGGATGCGCCGAAGAACATCGCGGCAGCGGCCGCGATGATACAGAGCCATAGCAGCGTGAGGGAGGGCCAACGCAGATACGCCATGCCCGCGATCCTGCGCTGTCAGCGATCCTCTGACAAGCGGCCGTAGAGGTTCGGTCTTCGGTCGCGGAAGAAGCCGAAGGCGGCGCGGTGGCGGGCGATCTGGTCGAGGTTGAAGGTGGCGGTGATGACGCCTTCTTGGGCGGTGCCGAGTTCGGCGGCCATGTCGCCGCGGTGGTCGGCGATGAAGCTGTTGCCGTAGAAATGGGCTTCGCGCGGGGTGCCGGCGTTTTCGGTGCCGGTCCTGTTGGCGGCGATGACGGGGACGACATTGGAGACGGCATGGCCGACCATGGCGCGGACCCACAATCTGCGCGTGTCGAGCTCGGGGTCATGCGGTTCGTTGCCGATGGCGGTGGGGAAGAACAGCAGTTCGGCGCCCATCAGCATCATGGCACGGGCGGTTTCGGGATACCATTGGTCCCAGCAGATGCCGACGCCGATGGTGGCGTGGCGGGTTTCCCAGACCTTGAAGCCGCTGTTGCCGGGGCGGAAATAGAATTTTTCCATGTAGCCCGGCCCATCGGGGATGTGGCTTTTGCGGTAGGTGCCCATAACGGCGCCCTGGTCGTCGATCATGGCGATGCTGTTGTAATAATGGTGGCCGTCGCGCTCGTAAAAACTGGCGGGGATGTAGACCTGTTCGGTACGGGCGACCTCGCGCATCGCCTCGACCGCGGGGTGGGTGGCGAGCGGCGCGGCGGTGGCAAAGATGGCCTCGTCCTGCGCGGTGCAGAAATAATGGCCTTCGAACAGTTCGGAGGGAAGGATGATCTGCGCGCCCTCAGCGGCGGCCTGGCGGGCGAGGGCGGCGGTGGCGGCGATGTCGGCGTCGCGCTCCCCACTGTAGGCGCGCTGCAGGGCGGCGACGGTCACGGTTTTGCTCATGCGGGCACCTGTTGGGTGATGCAGTGGAAGCTGCCGCCACCAGTCAGGATATGGTTGGCGCGGTGGCCGGTGACGCTGTGGTTCGGGAACAGCGCGGCGATCGCGGCGACGGCGGCCTGATCGTTGGGCGCGCCATAGGTGGGCACGACGACTGCGCGGTTGGCGATGACGAAGTTCATGTAGCTGGCAGGGAGCGCTTCGCCGTCGACCTCCAGCTGTCCGACGGAGGGGATGTCCACCACGGTCACGCCGAAATCATGCGCCCGCGCCCGGGCGTCCGCGATGACGTCGGCATTGGGGTCGTCGGCGGTGGCGACCGGCAGGGCAAGGGTGTTCGGGGCGACGAAGCGGGCGAGATTGTCGACATGGCCGTCGGTATGGTCGTTGAGGAGACCATCGCCGAGCCAGAGGATGCGGGTGAAGCCGAGGGTTTCGGCAAGCGTGGCTTCGATGTCGGCGCGGGTCATGGCGGGGTTGCGGTTGGGGTTGAGCAGGCATTGTTCGGTGGTGACGCAAAGCCCGGTGCCGTCGCCGTCGATGGCGCCGCCTTCGAGCACCATGGGATGGCGGGTGAGCGGCACGCCGGCGGCGAGCGCGATCCCCTCGGCGAGGCTGTTGTCGAACGGCAGGTTATATTTGCCGCCCCAGCCGTTGAAGGTGAAGGCGAGCGCGTCGCTGGCGGTGCGGAAGAGGGGTGCGGTGTCGCGCAGCCAGATGTCGCCGAAGGGGATTTTGTGGACGCTGGCGGCGCCGCCCAGCGAATCGCGGGCGCAGGCGAGTGCCTCGTCATGCGCGCAGACGATGTGGAGCGCGACATGGGGCGCCAGCGCCTTTGCCATGCGCGCCACTTCGAGGCGGGCAGGGGTGAGGTCGTCGCGCCAGAGGTCGGCATCGGAGGGCCAGGCGGTCCAGAGCGCGCGCTGCGGCGCCCATTCGGCGGGAAAGATCATGGGCGCGGACTTAGCGGGGTTTTTGTGACAGCGCTACCGCAGCCGGGCGAGCGGGGTGAGGTTGTCGGAGAGGGTGACGCCATAGGCCGGGCCGAGGGCCTCGGGGGTCAGGACGGCGGTGGCGGGGCCGTGGGCGGCGATGCGGCCAGCACGCATCAAGAGCACGTCGTCAGCGATGCGGGCGGCCTGGGCGAGATCATGCAGGACGAGGACGACGCCGGTGCCGGCGTCCGCGCTGGCGCGCAGGTGACCCAGGATGTCCAGCGCATGGGCGGGATCGAGGCTGGCGAGCGGTTCGTCGGCGAGCAGCCAGCGGGGTTGTCCGGCGAGCACGCGGGCGAGGAGGACGCGCGCCCGCTCGCCGCCGGACAGGTTCAGCGCCGGGCGGGCGGCGAGGTGGGCGGTATCGGTGGCGGCGAGCGCGGCGGCGATGGCGGCATGGTCGGCGGCAGTGAGGCCGAAACGGCCGGCGTGGGGCAGGCGGCCCAGCGCCACCAGTGCCGCGACGCTGATGTTCCAGTGGAGTTCGGCGACCTGGGGGAGGAGGCCGATGCGGCGGGCACGATCCCGCGGGCCGAGGCTTGAGATCGGCTGGTCGTCGAGGGTGAGACGGCCGCTGGTGGGGGGCGTGAGGCCGGCGAGGCAGGCGAGCAGGCTGCTTTTGCCGGCGCCGTTGGGGCCGAGGATGACGGTGATGCGGCCGGGGGTGAAAGCGGCGGTGAGACCGTGCAGCACCGGGGTGCCGCCGAGGTTGAGGTGTAGCTTGTGCGCGGTGAGCATCAGGCGAGGCTCCGCCGCAGGCGCCACAGGAGCGCGAGGAAGAAGGGCGCGCCGAGGAGCGACATGGCGACGCCGAGGCGGAGTTCGGCGACGGTCGGGAGCGCGCGGACCGCGGTGTCGGCGAGCAGCAGCAGCAGCGCCCCGGCGAGCGCCGAAGGCAGGAGGATGGCGGAGGGGCGCTCGCCCATGAGCGGGCGGACGAGGTGGGGCACCACCAGCCCGACGAAGCCGATGATGCCGGCGGCGGCGACCGAGGCGCCGACGCAGAGCCCGACGCCGAGAATGACGAGGCTTTGCAGGCGGGCCATGTCGGTGCCGAGCGAGCGGGCGACCGATTCCCCAAGGGTGAGCGCGTCGAGGCCGCGGGCGGTGAGGGCGAGGATCGCCATGCCGAGCGCGAGCAGGGGGAGGGTGAGGCGGACATCATTCCAGCTGCGGTCGGTCAGGGCGCCGATCAGCCAGGTGACGATTTCGGTGGTGGCAAAGGGGGTGGGGGCGAGGCTGATGAGAAGGGTGGTGAGCGCGCCGGTGAGGCTGGAGAGGATGAGGCCGGCCAGGGTGAAGAGGATCAGGCTTGAATGGCGGCCGGCGATGAGGGTGAGGGCGGCCATGCCGAGCGCGGCGCCGGCGAGGGCCGCAAAGGGCAGGGCGGCGGCGCCGAGGGCCAAGAACAGGGTGGCGACCGCGCCCAGTGCCGCGCTGCTGGACACGCCGAACAGGCCGGGGTCGGCGAGCGGGTTGCGCAGATAGCCCTGCATCACGGCACCCGAGAGGCCGAGCGCGGCGCCGATGGCGGCGGCGAGCAGGGTGCGGGGCAGGCGGAGTTCGAGGATGATAAGGCTGGCGGTGGGGTTGGTGAGCCAGTCGGCGGGGGGCAGCCAGACCTTGCCGGTGAGCAGCGAGAGGGCGAGCGCCGTGGGGAGGGCAAGTGCGAGGAGGAGGGGCAGGCGGGTCATGCCCGCGCGGCTTTCAACGCCGCGAGCGCGGGGATGATGTTGGGGCCGCCGCATTGCAGCAGGCGGCTGGGGAACGGCGCGCGGGGGAGGGAGCGCAGGACGGGGTGGTTCAGGCGGCGGTCGGCGGTGGTGGGGTCGGTGAGGAGCAGGGGGGGCGGGGCGGTGGCGATGGCTTCGAGCGTGGGGACATCCCAGGGTTTCGTGGTGAGGCGGCGGGCGGCGTTGCGGAAGCCGGCAAGGGTGAGCAGCTCGTCCGCCAGCGTGCCGGGGCCGGGGGTGAGGCCGCCGGATTGCAGGATCAGGGCGTCGGCATGGCGGGTGGCGCGGGTGGCGCGGCTTTGCGCGATGGCGGCGTCGATGCGGGCGTTGAGGGCCGCGCCACGATCCGCGTGGCCGGTCAGGCGGGAGACCTCGATGATCTGTGTTTTGCTGGCGGCGATGCTGTCGGGAACGGGGAGTTTGACGAGGCGGATGTTGAGGCGTTGCAGTGCAGAGATGGTCTGGGGTGCCACATGCGGCCCGGCGAGCACGAGGGTGGGGCGGCGGGCGATGACCTCTTCGGCGGTGCCGCTGGTGATGGGGAAACGGTTGGCCCAGGCGAGGGGGACGGAGGTGGCGCGGGGGTCCTGCGAATAGTGGCTGATGGCGGAAAGCTGGGCCGGGTCGGCGACGTGCATCAGGATGGCATCGAGGCAGGGGTTGATGGAGACGATGCGCTGGGGTGCCGCAGCCAGGGGGCCGCAGCACAGCAGGAGTGCAGGTATGAAATACCGTTTCACAGGCGGAGCCTGATGCCGGCATAGGCGGCCCGCCCGGGGGTGCCATATTGGAAGGCGGTCTCGTAGCGTTCGTTGAACAGGTTCTCGATACGGGCGAAGAGGGCGAACTGGTCGGTCAGCGGCAGGCTGGCGCGAAGGTCGACGAGGGTGTAGCCTTCGAGGCGACGGCTGTTCGACGCATTGTCAAAGCTGGACCCGACATGGGCGAGGGTGAGGCCGGTGTCGAGACCGAAGGGCCAGCGATAGTCGAGCGATGCGCTGGCGCTGTGGCGGGCGCGGCGGGGCAGGATGAGGCCGGAGTCACGGTTGCGGGCGTTGACTAGGCTGTAGCCGGCGGACAGCCGCAGCGCCGGCGTGGGCGTGGCGTTCAGCGCCAGTTCGAGGCCGGTGGCGCGGGAGCGGCGGATATTGTCGTAGGTGCCGAAGGGGCGGTTGAGGCAGATCGGCGAGGGGTTGGCGAAGCAGCCGATGAAATCGATCTGATTCTTCGTGTCGCGCTGGAAGGCGGTGGCCGACAGGGTCAGCGTGCGGTCGATCAGGCTCTGCGTGATGCCGGCGTCGAAACTGCGGGCGGTTTCGGGTTGCAGCCGGACGTTGCCGAAATCGCTGAACAGTTGGAACAGGCTGGGGGCCTTGAAGCCTTCGCCATAGCTGGCGCGCAGGATGGTGGCACCGTCGTTCAGGCTGAGGGCGCCGTTGGCGGCAACGCTGGTGTTGCCGCCGAAGCGGTCGTGATCGTCGTGGCGCAGGCCGGCGTTCAGGGTGAGGCCGGGGAGCGGCGTGGCGCTGAGCTGGGCATAGATGCTGTCCAACCGGGCGCGGGCGGTGGCGGCGGGGCCGCCGAAGCTGCTGGTGCGAAGCCTGGAGGTTTCGCGCTCGACACCGAAATCGGCGCGCAGCGTGTCGGTGAGGGTGAAGCTGCCCTGATAGTCGAGGCGGATGTTGCGGCCGAGGCCATCGAAGGTCGTAAAGCCGTTGCCGTCGTCGGTGAGGCGCTTGGTGCTGGTGAGGGCGTAGCCGAGGCGGTTTTGCAGCCGGCCGTCGAACAGCGCGGCATTGACGCCGGCGTACAGGACGGTTTCGCGGGTGCGGGTCTGGTCGAGCGTATCGGCGAGCGTGAAGTCGGGCGGCGGGAAACCGTCCTGCCGGGTGCGGCTGTTGGCGTGCCAGCCGCGCAGGTCGAGCGAGATGGCGTCGCCGAGGGCGAGGTTGAGACGGCCGTTTGTCGTCCAGGTCCGGAAGCCATCGCGCTCCTTGCCTCCGCGGGCTTCGCTGAAGGCGGAGATGCCGTCCGTGGTGAACCAGCCGCCGCCGAGGCTGGCGGAAAGGGGCCCGGCCTTGCCGGAGACATTGCCGGAGAGGCGGCCGGTGTCGCGCCAGCCGGCTTCGGCCTCGGCATCGAGGCGGGGCGTTTCGGTGGGGGCGCGGGTGATGAAGTTGATGACGCCGCCGATCGCTTGGCTGCCCCAGAGCACCGACTGCGAGCCGCGAACCACCTCGATGCGGTCAAGGTTGGTGGTGGTGAGGTTGCCGAAGTTGAAGCCGCCGCCGGGCGCGGCGGGGTCGTTCAATTTGATGCCGTCGATGAGGGCAACGGTCTGGTCGCTTTCGGCGCCGCGGATGGTGACGGTGGCGACGCCGCCGGGACCGCCGGTGCGGGAGAAGCGGACGCTGGGGACGTCGCGCAGCAGGTCGACGACGGCGGGGGTCTGGCGAGTTTCGAGGGTGGCGCGGTCGATGACGCTGACCGACTGGCCGATGCGCTGGATGGGTGTTTCAGCGCGGGTGGCGGTGACAACAATGCTTTGGGCGATGGTGCCGCTGTCGGTCTCGGCGAGCGCCGGGGTTGTCAGCAGGGTGGCCAGCAGGGCGGCGGGGAGCAGGATGTTTTTCGGCATGAGTCTTCCCTTCGTGTCCAAAGGGGTCATGCGAGCTGGCGGGATTGCCATTCGTCACGACCCGGTCGTCACGAAAGGCGAGCAGCCCTGTGGGGCTGGCCCTCGTTACGCGCGGCACACCCCGACCGTGCGAGCAACGACAGCGCCGGGCAGGTCTCCTGGCTCGCGGGTCATCACGGGTGCGCCGCCTTCCCAGGCCGAGGCCCAGTGGCAATTGGCGCGCCCATTCGCCGCTCACAGTTGCGGGGACAGCGCCGGTCTCGAATGGAATTCGTTCCGGCTTCCCTTTTGATCCCCTCGCGGGGAACCTGGCGCTGCCCTATGTTATCCCGGGGCGAGGATGCTGGCAAGCGTGCGGATGCTGGCGGCGTGGCGGGCGCCGAGCGCGGCGACATCGTCGAGATAGCCGCCGCCCAATGTGCTGGCGAGCGGGATGCCGGCAGCCTTCGCGGCGGTCGCCACCAGCCGATCGCGGGCGGCGAGGCCCTCCTCGGTCAGCGCCAGCCGGCCGAGGCGGTCGGTGACGTGGGGGTCGACGCCGGCCTGGTAGAGGATGAGGTCGGGGCGCGGGGTGAGGAGGGGCGGCAGTTCGGCGGCGAGGGTGGCGACATAGGCATCGTCGCCGGTGCCGTCGGGGAGTGCCACGTCCCGGCTGGAGCGGGCCTTTCGCGCGGGGAAGTTGCGGGCGGCGTGCATCGAGAAGGTGGTAACGCGAGGGTTGCCGGCGAGGCAGATGGCGGTGCCATCGCCCTGGTGCACGTCGAGGTCGATGATGAGCAGGTGGCGGACGTCGGTCTCGGTGAGCAGTCGGGTGGCGGTGACGGCGAGGTCGTTGAAGACGCAGTAGCCGGCGCCCGTGTCGGGCAGGGCGTGGTGGCTGCCGCCGGCGGCGTTGGCGGCGAACCCCGTCTCGAGCGCGGTGAGCGCGGCGAGCCAGGTGCCGCCGACCGACAGTTGCGCGCGCAGGCTGACCGGCGGCGTGACGGGAAAGCCGATGCGGCGTTCGATGGCGGACGGCACGGCGGCGGCGAGGACGGCGGCGACATAGGCCGGGTCGTGCACGGCCTCCAGCCAGCGGCGGGGCATGGGTTCGGGGGTGAGGAGGCGGGGGGTGTCCGGCGCGAGGGCGTTGAAGGTGGCGGTATATTTGCTCATCGGGAAGCGGCTGTGGGCGGGGAGCGGCGGGCTGTAGCCGGGGTGCCAGACGAGCGGGAACATGCGGCCGATGTAGGCGAGTCGCGGCGGAAATGCCCCCATCTTTCCGCTTGGCAGCGGCGGGGGGTGGGGGTATAGGCGCGCCTTCTTGCCGCGTTCCTCGATAGCTCAGCGGTAGAGCATCCGACTGTTAATCGGACGGTCGTAGGTTCGAATCCTACTCGAGGAGCCATTATTCTTGCCGGCTGCGCCGGAGAAGGCGGCGGACTCCCGCCGGCGCGCGGTCGCGCTTGCGGCCTTCGGAAATTCTTTGTTGACCGGCTGACGCCGGAGAAGGCGGCGCACTCGCGCCGGCGCGCGGTCGCGCTTGCGGCCTTCGGCCGTTGGCGCATGTGCCCGATGAGTGGGTCTAATCCGGGGCCAGGCCGACGCCTTTCAGGAGGATGCTGCCTTCGAGAATTGTCAGCAGTTTCAGCGCGTCCGTATCGGGATCGGGGCTGTCGAGCTGGGCGCGGCCCCAGGCGAGGAAGCCGTGGGCGATGGGGGTGGCAAGCGGGCGGAGCAGCGGGTCGCCGCGGGCGGCGAGCGCGGCGATTTCCAGCCAGAGCTGCATGTAGGGCCAGGCGGCGTCGGACAGCAGCACGGTGCGCAGGCGCGGCAGCAGCAGGTCGAAGGGCAGCGGCTGGGGGCCGGCCTGGGCGGCGAGCAGCGCGGTCATGCGGGTGGCGACCACGGTGAGGGCGGCGCCGAGGGCATCGGCCTTGTCGGTGAAATAATAGAGCAGCATGCGGTCGGACAGGCCGGCGGCGGCGGCCAGCGGCCGCAGGCTGGCGGCGCCGAGGCCCTGGGCGAGGAGATGATCGGCGAGCGCGTTGGCGAGGACGGCCCGGCGGTCATCATTCTTGCTCATCGGGGGGCCTTTCGGGCGGGAGATTTGCACAGCCGGCGGCGGCGGGGAAGGGGCGGGCTTGGGCGGCGGCGGCAGCTGGGCTATGCCGGCGCGGCAGGAGAGATGCGATGCTGTGGCGTGTGGCGGTGGGTTTGCTGTTGTTGGGGGCGCTGAGCGGGTGCGTGGTGCGGACGGCGGCGAAGGTGGTGACCTTGCCGGTGAAGGTAGTGGCCGCGGGCGTGGATGCGGTGACGACGAGCCAGTCCGAGGCGGACGAGAAGCGTGGCCGGGAGCTGCGCGAGGCGGAGGAGCGCGCCGAGAAGGAGCGCCGGAAGGCGGAGAAGGCGCAGCGCAAGGCGGAGCGCGAGGCGGCGCGGAACGGGCCGTCCTGAGGCCATTGACCGCGGCCGCCGGGGTGCGCATGGGGCGGCGATGATCACGATGTATGGCATCCCGAATTGCGACACGGTGAAGAAGGCCCGGGCGGCGCTGGATGCGGCCGGCGTGCCCCATCGCTTTCATGACTATAGGAAGGCCGGCATCGATGCGGCACGGCTGCGGGGCTGGGTGGACGTGCTGGGCTGGGAGGCGGTGCTGAACCGGGCGGGGACGACGTTCAGGAAGCTGGACGCCGCCGCGCGCGAAGGGCTGGATGCGGATAGGGCCGTAGCGTTGATGCTGGCGCAGCCGTCGATGATCAAGCGGCCGATCGTGGAGGCGGGCGGGCGGCTGATTCTGGGCTATCGGCCGGGCGTTTATGAGGGGCTGGCATGAGGCGGCTGATATCCTCCGGCAATCCGCTGGAGGCGGCGGTCGGCTATAGCCGGGCGGTGGTGCAGGGCGACTGGTGTTTCGTGGCCGGCACCACGGGCCGCGATCCGGCGACGGGCGTGGTGCCGGGCGATGCGGCGGCGCAGGCGCGCGTGGCGCTGGGCATCATCGGCCGGGCGCTGGACGACGGCGGGTTCGGACTCGGCGACGTCGTGCGGCTGACGGTCTATGTGACGGACGTGGCGTTCGTGGACGCGGTGGGCGCGGTGCTGGGCGAAAGCTTTGGTGCCATCCGGCCGGCGGCGACGATGGTGGTGGTGGCGGCGCTGTGGGTGGAGATCGAGGCGACGGCGTATCGCGGTTGACCGTCCGCGCGGGCTGTCGCACATCCAAGGCATGACTCCCGAGCTTGTCGCCCTGATGGCCGGACAGCGCGCCTATTATGCCGCGCGCGCCCCGACCTATGACGATTGGTGGCAGCGCAATGGCATTTATGACGAGGGGGATGGACGCAACGCGGCCTGGACTGCGGATGTCGAGGCGCTGCAAGCCTGGCTCGGATCGCAGGGCCGTCTGGGACGGTGCATCGAATTGGCCGGGGGCACGGGGCTGTGGACGACGAGGCTGGGACGGCAAGCGGATGAATTGCTGGTGGTCGATGCCTCGCGGGAAGTCCTGACGCTGAACCGGGCCCGTGGCCATCCACCGCATGTTCGTTTCCGTCAGGCCGACATCTTCGCCCTTGAACCATTGCAGCAGTTCGACACGGTGTTTTTCGGTTTCTGGCTGAACCACGTGCCGAACAGCCTGCGGGCACGCTTCTGGGCGCTGGTGCGCGGTCTGCTGCGGCCGGGCGGGCGGGCGCTGTTCGTGGATTCGGCGGCAGCGAGCACGATCTGGCGGTTTGATGAAAGCATCGACCGGCAGGGCGATCGCATCCAGCAGCGCGAGTTGGACGGTGCTGTTTTTGGCGTCGTGAAGCAGCCGCTGGCGCCCGATGACGTGCGACAATGGCTTTGTGCGGAAGGCTGGTGGGCCGATGTGGCGCAGACGAACGAGTTTTTCATCCACGGCCGATGCGAGCCGGCAGCGGTGGAGGTCGTTGCGCTGACGTGCACGTGCGACATTGCCCCTGTTCAGTTCGAAGGGCGCACGCGTGATGACCGCCCGCTCTACATCCGCCAGCATGAGGGACCGGCAACCGTGTGCATTGGCCGACCCCGCGAGACGATGGCCGCCGCGGTGCAAGGCGATCCGCAGTTTCTGGTGCCGTTGCTGGCGCAGGATGATGCGCGGAATATGCTTGATGATATCGCGCGCTGGTGCGACCTGACGCTTCCTGATCACATCGCGGGGCTTTGACTGTGTCCACGACCTTCACGCTTGATACCGCGACGTCGCGCGCGCATCCGGTGCCGGAGCCCGTCCGGCGGTTGACGGTGCCGGCGATCCAGCGCCGGAAGGCGGGCGGGGTGACGGCGGAGCCGGTGGTGATGCTAACGGCCTATACCGCGCGGATGGCGCAGCTGCTGGATCCGGTCTGTGACATGCTGTTGGTGGGGGATTCGCTGGGGCAGGTGATCTATGGCCTGGACACGACCGTCCGGGTGACGCTGGACATGATGTGCGCGCATGGCGCGGCGGTGGTGCGGGGGAGTTACAAGAGCGTGGTGGTGATCGACATGCCGTTCGGCAGCTATGAGGCGAGCCCGGAGGCGGCATTCCTGAGCGCGGCGCGGGTGATGAAGGAGACGGGGGCGGCGGCGGTGAAGCTGGAGGGCGGGGAGGCGATGGCGCCGACGATCGCCTTTCTGGTGGCGCGGGGCATCCCGGTGGTGGGGCATGTGGGGCTGACGCCGCAGGCGGTGAACGCGCTGGGCGGCTATGGCGCGCGGGGGAAATCGGCGGCGGAAGCGGCAAAGATCGCGGCGGACGCGCGGGCGGTTTCGGATGCCGGGGCGTTCGCGATGGTGATCGAGGGGGTGATGGAGCCGCTGGCGCGGGATATTACCGGGCAGGTGTCGGCAGTGACGATCGGCATCGGGGCCTCGCCGGCGTGCGATGGCCAGGTGCTGGTGCTGGACGACATGCTGGGGATGTTCGAGCGGGTGCCGCGCTTTGTGCGGCGGTTCGATGATCTGGCGGGGCGGATCTCGGCGGCGGCGGAAAGCTATGCCGCCGCGGTGCGCGAGCGGAGCTTTCCCGCCGATGCCGAGCTGTATGGCGTTCAGCGGGCCGACAGCAAGCCTGCGTAAGGCTGGCATTTGCAGGTTCGCGCGGCTAAGGCGGCGGGCTACACGGTTCAGGAACGAGATTTGGCCAGCAAACCCCCCGCAAGCGACCCCCGCGACGATGCCTTCATCCGCGAGGTGGACGAGGAATATCGGCGCGACGAGGTGAACAAGCTGTTCGCGCGCTGGGGCCGGCCGGTGCTGCTGGCGCTGATCGTGGCACTGGCGGCCTTCGGTGGCTATCTGTTCTGGCGGTCGGAGCAGGCGAAGGCGCGGGCGGAAGCGGGTGAGGCCTATCTGGCAGCGCTGAACAAGCTGGACAGCGGCGGATCGACCGAGGCGGTTGCATCGCTGGCGGCGCTGTCGAAGAGCGATACGCCGGGATACCGGGCGCTGGCGCTGCTGGCGCAGGCGGCGGTGGCGGCGCGCGGCGGCGATGTGCCGAAGGCGCTGGGGCTGTATCGCGCGGTGGCGGACGATGCGACGCTGGATCCGCCTTTCCGCGACCTCGCGAAGGTGAAGGCAGTGCGGCTGGAGTTCGACAGCCTACCGCCGGCGCAGGTGGTGGCGCGGCTGAAACCCTATGTGCAGCCGGACAATCCCTGGTTCGCGGTGGCGGCGGAGATGACGGCGCTGGCGCATCTGAAGGCCGGGGAGGCGAAGCTGGCGGGGCCGCTGTTCCTGCAGGTGGCGGCGGACAGGATGGCGCCGCCCTCCGCGCGGGCGCGGGCGGAGCAGATGGCGGCGATGCTGGGGCAGGACACGACAAAGCTGTTGCCGGAATCGTCGTCGACCTCTGCGACGAAGGGCTGAGGATGCGCAGAACTCTCCTTGTGATGGCGGCGGCATCGATGCTGGTGACGAGCTGCGGCATTTTTCGCGGCGGCAAGACGAAGCAGCGGACGCTGGGTGACCGGGTTTCGGTGCTGAATTTCGAGCAGCAGGTGCGGGCCGAGCCTGAGCTGAAGGATTTGCAGGTGGTGCTGCCGCCGCCGGCGGACAATGCCGCCTGGACGCAGCCCGGGGGCGCGCCGGCGAAGACGCTGGGGCATCTGGCGCTGGGGGATACGCTGCGCGAGGCCTGGCAGGTCTCGGTGGGGCGGGGCAGTGACGGTACGCGGCGGCTGAACGCCACGCCGGTGGTGGCCGACGGCCGGCTGTTCGTGATGGATGTGGAATCGACCGTTCGCGCGTTCGACGCCAGGAGCGGCCGGGCGCTGTGGAGCGCCAGCCTGCGGGTGAAGGGCGAGGATGTGCGCGCGGCGTTCGGCGGCGGCGTGAGCGTGGGCGAGGGGCGCGTTTATGCCACCAACGGCTTTGGCCAGGTGGCGGCGTTCGAAGCGGCGAGCGGCAAGCAGCTGTGGCTGCGGCAGTTGCCGGTGCCGCTGCGCGCGGCGCCGACGGTGGCGGACAACCGGCTTTATGTGATGAGCCAGGACAACCAGTTGCAGGCGCTGGATGCGGCAACGGGCGAATCGCAGTGGGAAGCCAATGCGACGGTGGAGCCGGCAAGCATCCTGGGGCCGGGGGCGCCGGCGGTGGCGCAGGATACCGTGGTGGCGGGGTTCAGCAGCGGTGAGCTGTTCGCGCTGCGGGTGGAGAATGGCCGCACCGTGTGGCAGGACCAGCTGGCGCGGACCGGGCGGACGACGGCGCTGGCGGCGCTGGCCGACATCGCGGCCTCGCCGGTGATCGACCGGGGCCGGGTGTTCGCCATCGGCCATGGCGGCCGAATGGTGGCGCTGGAGCTGGCGACGGGGCAGCGGGTGTGGGAGCGGAGTTTCGCCGGCACCAGCACGCCGTTCGTGGCCGGCGAGTTCGTGTTCGCCGTGACGGTGGACGGCGAGGTGGTGGCGATGACACGCGGCGAGGGGAAGATCCGCTGGGTGACGCGGCTGCCGCGCTGGGACAATCCGGAGAAGAAATCGGGCGCGATCGAGTGGTTCGGGCCGGTGCTGGCGAGCGACCGGCTGATCCTGGCGAGCAGCAGCAAGAGGCTGGTGACGATGAGCCCCTATACCGGCGCGCTGATATCCGAGGTGAGGCTGGGGGCGCCGGCCTATCTGCCGCCGATCGTCGCCGACCGGACGCTGTTCGTGCTGACGGATGACGGCAAGCTGACGGCGTTTAGATGACGTCGCCCATTCAGCAAAAGTGGGCACCGGTTTTGCGCCCGGAATGGGCGGTACAATGAGTCCCTTGCCTGCCGTTGTCATCCTGGGGCGGCCGAATGTGGGGAAATCGACGCTGTTCAACCGCCTGATCGGCAAGCGGCTGGCGCTGGTGGATGACCAGCCGGGCGTGACCCGCGACCGGCGCGAGGGCGAGGCCCAGCTGTTCGACCTGAAGTTCCGCATCGTGGATACCGCCGGGCTGGAGGAGGCCGAGGCTGAAAGCCTGAGCGGCCGGATGCGGGCGCAGACGGAGGCGGCGCTGGAGGGGGCGGCGGCGGCGCTGTTCGTGGTGGATGCGCGCGCCGGGCTGACCGAGGGGGACCGGCATTTCGCGCGCTGGCTGCGGCAGCAGGGTCGGGTGCCGATCGTGCTGGTTGCCAACAAGGCGGAAGGGGTGGTGGGGACCGAGGGCGCGATGGAAGCCTATGCGCTGGGGCTGGGCGATCCGGTGCTGTTCAGTGCCGAGCATGGCGAGGGGCTGGCCGACCTGTTCGAGGCGTTGCAGCCGATCCTGGATCCCCTGCAACCCGATGAGGTGCAGGAGGATGACGGCGAGGATGAGGAGACGAAGGCGCAGCGGGCCGAGGCGGCGCCGTTGCAGCTGGCGATCGTCGGCCGGCCCAATGCCGGCAAATCGACGCTGATCAACCGGCTGCTGTCGGAGGAGCGGCTGGTGACCGGGCCGGAGGCGGGGATCACGCGGGACAGCATCGCCATCGACTGGGCGTGGCAGGGCCGTCCGGTGAAGCTGATCGATACCGCCGGGATGCGGCGCAATGCGCGGGTGCAGGACAGGCTGGAGAAGATGTCGGTCGCCGATACCCGGCGGGCGATCGATTTCGCCGAGGTGGTGGTGATCCTGCTAGATGCGACGCTGGGGCTGGAGGCGCAGGATCTGCGCATCGCCGACCAGGTGTTGCAGGAGGGGCGGGCGCTGATCGTGGCGCTGAACAAGTGGGATGTCGCGGTTGACCAGTCGAAGCTGTTCAACGGGGTGAAGGCGGCGCTGGAGGATGGGCTTTCCCAGGTGAAGGGGGTGCCGCTGCTGACGGTGAGTGGCGCGACCGGCAAGGGCCTGGACATGCTGATGAAGGTGGCGTTCGAGACGCGCAGCGCCTGGACGCGGCGGGTGCCGACGGCGGCGCTGAACCGCTGGTTCGAGGCGGCGCTGGAGCGCAACCCGCCGCCGGCGGCGGGCGGCGTGCGGATCAAGATGCGCTACATCACGCAGGCGCGGTCGCGGCCGCCGACGTTCATCATCTTCGGCAACCGGCTGGATGACCTGCCGGACAGCTATGTGCGCTATCTGGTGAACTCGATGCGTGAAGATCTGGGGCTGGGGGGGCTGCCGATCCGGTTGAACTTGCGGAGCCGGAAGAATCCATTCGATTGAAAGCCTGTCTGCAAATCGCCCAGGCCGGGCTGCGAACGCCGATTCTCCGCGCTCCGGTGCTCACGTGCCTTGAGCACGCTGCGCTCTGGTGCTCGACAATCAACGTTCTCGCCACAGCCTGAGCAATTTTCAGACAGGCTTTCGGGCGAACGTGACTTCACCTCGCCGGCGCCCTACATCGCGGGGCATGCGGCGGCTGGATGAATTGCTGGGATGCGGGGCGGCCGGGGCGGTGGCGCTGGTGGAGCGTGAGCGGCAGCTGGGCTATGCCGAGCTGGACGGGCTGGTGAGCACGGTCGCGGGCAATCTGGCGGGGCGCATCGCGGCGGGGGACCGGGTGGCGGTGTGGCTGCCGAAATCCATCGAGGCGGTTGTGGCGCTGCTGGCCATCTCTCGCGCCGGTGGCGTGATGGTGCCGGTGAACCCGGCGCTGCGCGGCCCGCAGGTGGCGCATATCCTGGAGGACAGCGGCGCGGCGCTGCTCCTGACCCATGCGGCGCGGGCGGTGGGGGTGTCGCATGGCCAGGTGCTGACCTTGGAAGCCGATTGGGCGGGGTTGAGCGCGGGCGGCGGCGGAGCGGTGCATGCGGCGGGTGAGCTGGCGGCACTGCTCTATACCTCGGGCTCGACCGGGCGCCCCAAGGGGGTGATGGTGACGCACGCCAACCTGTGGGCGGGGGCGGAGAGTGTGAGCGACCGGTTGGGAACGGCGGCGGACGACCGGGTGCTGGCGGCGTTGCCGCTGAGTTTCGATTTCGGCTTCAGCCAGCTGACGACGGCGTGGCGGCGCGGCGCGCGCGCGGTGCTGCTGGACTATCTGGCGCCGCGCGATGTGGTGCGCGCGGTGGCGCGGCATGGCATCACGCAGCTGGGGGCGGTGCCGCCGCTGTGGGTGCAGCTGGCGGGGCTGGACTGGCGTGGGGTGACGACGCTGAGGACGCTTTCCAACACCGGCGGGCGGCTGCCGGTGCCGGTGGTGCGGCAGCTGCGGGCGATGTTTCCGCAGGCGAAGCTGCACCTGATGTTCGGGCTGACCGAGGCGTTCCGGGCGACGATGCTGCCGCCTGAATTGGCGGATGCGCATCCGGACAGCATCGGGCGGGCGATCCCGGGCGCGGAGGTGCTGGTGTGCCGGGCGGATGGCAGCCTTGCCGATGATGACGAGCCGGGGGAGCTGGTGCAGATGGGGCCGCACGTGACACGGGGCTATTGGCGCGATGCCGAGCGGACGGTGGCACGGTTTCGGCCGGCGCCGGCCGCCTCGGTGCTGGGGGGCATGGCGGTATGGAGCGGCGATACGGTCCGGCGCGATGCGGCGGGGCTGCTCTATTTCGTGGGGCGGGCGGACGAGACGATCAAGACGATGGGGATGCGGGTGTCGCCCACGGAAGTCGAGGAACTGGCGCATGCCAGCGGCGCGGTGCGGGCGGCGGCGGCATTCGGGGTGGAGGATGCGGTGGCGGGGCAGGTGATCCGGTTGTTCGCGGTGCCGGAGGGCGATGACGCGGGGGCGCGGTTGCGGGCCTTTTTCAAGCGGGAGGCGCCGGGGCATCTGATGCCAGCCGACATCATCTGGCGCGAGGCGCTGCCGCTGTCGGCGAACGGCAAGATCGACCGGGCGGCGTTGAGGGCGGAGGCGTGAGCGGGCATGTGCCGCCGGGGTTCGGCGTGCGCGACGGGGCATTGGTGATCGCCGGGCGGACGGCGGAACAATGGGTGGCGGAGGCGGGGGATACGCCGCTGTTCGTCTATGACCGGGTGCGGGTGGCCGCGAAAGTGTCGGCGTTCCGCGCGGCGTTTCCGGGGGTTCGGCTGCACTATGCGATGAAGGCCAATCCGTTCGCGCCGCTGCTGGCCTGGATGGCGGGGCTGGTGGATGGGGTGGATGTCGCCTCTGGCGGGGAGCTGGCGGCGGCGGTGGCAGCGGGCGCGCGGGAGATCAGTTTCGCCGGGCCGGCGAAGAGGGACGCGGAGCTGGCGGCGGCGATCGAGGCGGGGGCGACGATCAACCTGGAGAGCGTTGGCGAGATGCGGCGGGCCGCGGCGCTGGCGGCGGGGAAGGGTTTGCGGGCGCGGGTCGCGGTGCGGGTGAATCCGCCGTTCGAGCTGAAGGGCAGCGGCATGCGCATGGGCGGCGGGGCGAAGCCGTTCGGGGTGGATGCCGACGCCGTGCCGGACATGTTGCGGGCGATGGCGGGGCTGCCGCTGGATTTCCGGGGGTTTCACATCTTTGCCGGCAGCCAGAACCTGGACGCGGGTGCGATCATCGCGGCGCAGCGGGAGACGGTTGCGCTGGCGGCGGCGCTAGCGGCGCAGGCCCCCTGCCCGCCGGCGCTGGTCAATCTGGGCGGCGGATTCGGGGTGCCCTATTTCCCCGGCGATGTCGCGCTGGATGTCGGCCTGGTGGGGGCGGCGCTGGCGGAGGCGCTGTCGGCGCGGCCGGCGGTGCTGGCGGAGACCGAATTCGCGCTGGAGCTGGGGCGCTGGCTGGTGGCGGATGCGGGCGTCTATCTGACGCGGGTAGTGGACCGGAAAATGTCCGGCGGGCAGCTGTTCCTGGCGTGCGATGGCGGGCTGCATCACCAGCTGGCGGCGAGCGGCAATTTCGGCACGGTGATCCGGCGCAATTATCCGCTGGCGAACGCGACGCGTTTTGCCGCAGAGCCCGAGGAGGTGGCGAATGTGGTGGGGTGCCTGTGCACGCCGCTCGACAGGCTGGGGGACCGGGTGATGCTGCCGCGGACCGAGGAGGGCGACCTGATCGCGCTGTTCATGGCAGGTGCCTATGGCCGGACGGCGAGCCCGGGGGCTTTTCTGGGGCATCCGCCGCCGGGGGAGATTTTTGCCTGAGGCAACGGTGGTCGCGCATCCTGTTGCGCAAGAACCGGTTTCCGCTTTCTGCGCGCTGCGCCCTATTTCTGGAAGCGGGAGGCGAGGGACTGGTCGCGCGGCAGGGTGGAATCATCGGGCATGAGCAGGGATGCGGTGGCGATGCCGACGGCGACCCCGAGCGCGATGCCGCCGATCCAGATGGCGATCAGCCAGGGTGAGCTTGATTTGTCCTTCAATTGCATTCGTCCCGCTCCCGACCCTTGACGCCGGACTTGATAGACCGGTCGTGGACCGCATCCTGGGGATGGGATGCGTTTCTTGGTTAATGCAAAAGCTGTGCCAAACCGCGCCGCAAAGGATTCCAGCGCGTTGGGAAAGAAGCTGCAGGAAGGATGTAAGTTATTCCGACGTGCTCAGGCGCCGTCATAGTTCGCACCGACGAACCACAGGCCATCCGGTGGTGCGTTGAGGCCAAGGGCGGCGCGGTTGCGGGCGGCGAGGGCGGCGGCGAGTTGCGCGGGGCTCCATTGGCCACGCCCCACCAGGACGAGGCAGCCGACCATGGAGCGCACCTGGTGATGCAGGAAGCTGCGAGCGGCGGCGTGGATGGTCAGGCGGTCGTCGTCCGCGACGACATCGAGCCGGTCGAGGGTCTTGAGCGGCGAGGCGGCCTGGCAGGCGACCGACCGGAAGGTGGTGAAGTCATGGTGGCCGATGAGATGCGCGGCGGCTTTGGCCATGGCTGTGGGGTCGAGTGGCGGGGGCAGGCGCCAGACCAGGCCGGCTTCGTGGGTGAGCGGGGCGCGGCGGAGCAGGATGCGGTATTCATAGGCGCGGCCGGTGCAACTGAAGCGGGCGTGCCAGTCCGGTGGCGCAAGCCGTGCATCGAGGACGGCGACGGCGGCGCCGGCGGCGCGGAGATGGTAGTTGAGCGCTTCGGACAGGCGGAAAGGAGTGAGGTCTTTCGCAAGATCGAGATGGGCGGGCATGGCGGTGGCGTGGACGCCGGCGTCGGTGCGGCCGGCGGCATGGACGGTGGTGGTTTCGCCGAAGGCGGCGAGGACGGCGTCTTCGAGATGCTGTTGCACGCTGGGGCCGTGCGCCTGGCGTTGCCAGCCCATCAGGCCGCGGCCGTCATATTCGAGCGTCAGGCGGAAGCGGGTCATGCGAGGGGGAGAGGGAAACTGCGGCCACGGGCAAAATCGGCGAAGGGCATGGGCTTGCCGCCGGCGGGTTGCACCCTGTGGAGGGTAAGGGTGCCGGTGGGGAGGGCGATGTGGCCGTTGTGGGAGAGGGTGGGTTGAACTGCGTTGCGGTCGACGAAAGAGCCGGCACCCACCCCCGCTCGCTGACGCGAGTCGCCCCTCCCGCTCTCCGCTTCGCGGGGCAGGAGGGGAGTTGCGCTGGCGTCTGTGATTTTCACACGTTCGCCGCCGGCCAGGAACCAGGCGCCGGGGGTGGGGGTCATGGCGCGGAGGCGGCGGAGGATCGCGTCGGCGGGTTCGGACCAGTCGAGGCGGGCTTCGGCCTTGTCGATCTTGTGGGCGTAGGTGACGCCGTCCTCCGGCTGTGGCACGGGGGTGGGGCGGGTGGCGAGGGCCTGCACCATGAGGGTGGCGCCGAGCTGGGCGAGTTCGGCGGTGAGGGCGCCGGCGGTCTTGTGGGCGATGGGGGTAACGGCAGTGAGCAGCATGGGGCCGGTATCGAGGCCGCGTTCCATCTGCATGATGGTGACGCCGGTGACCTGGTCGCCGGCGAGGATGGCGCGCTGGATGGGGGCGGCGCCGCGCCAGCGGGGGAGCAGGCTGGCGTGGATGTTGAAGCAGCCCAGGCGCGGAGCATCGAGGATGGCTTGCGGCAGGATGAGGCCGTAGGCGGCGACGACGGCGGCATCGAGGTCGAGCGCGGCGAAGGCGGCGCGGTCGGCATCGCCGCGGAAGTTGGCCGGGGTGCGGACGGGGAGGCCGAGGCTTTCGGCGGCGCGCTGCACGGCGCTGGCTTGCAGCCGCCCGCGGTTGCCAGGGCGCGGCGGCTGGCAATAGACGGCGGCGATCTGGTGGCCGGCGTCGAGCAGGGCGTGCAGCGCGGGCACGGCGAAATCCGGGGTTCCCATGAAGGCCAGTCGCATGGCAGGGCAGGTGGCAGAGCGGCGGGAGTTCGACAAGAGCATGGCGAGTGTGGAGCTGGAGCAGCTGACGGGGTTGCTGGCGCGGTTGCCGGGGCTGGGGCCGCGCTCGGCGCGGCGGGTGGTGTTGCAGCTGATCAAGCGGCGGGAAGCGCTGCTGGAGCCCTTGATCGCCGCGCTGAGCCGGGTGGCGGCGACGCTGTCGACCTGTGGCGTGTGCGGCAATGTCGATACGCGCAATCCGTGCGGCGTGTGCGTGGATGCGAAGCGGGACGCGGGGTTGCTGTGCGTGGTGGCGGAAGTCGCGGACCTGTGGGCGCTCGACCGGGCGCGGCTGTTCGCCGGGCGATATCATGTGCTGGGGGGCACGCTGAGCGCGATGGATGGGGTGCGGCCCGAAGATTTGTCGGTGGAGGCGTTGCTGGCGCGGGTGGCGGCGGATGGCGTGCGCGAGGTGGTGCTGGCGATGAATGCGACGCTGGAGGGGCAGACGACGGCGCATTATGTGGCGGAGCGGTTGGCGGGCACGGGCGTGGCGGTGACGCAGCTGGCGCATGGCGTGCCGGTGGGGGGGGAACTGGATTATCTGGACGAGGGGACACTGGCGCAGGCGCTGCGGCTGAGGCGGCCTTTGCAGGGGTGAGACCGGCCGATAAATCGCCCAGGGCGGGCTGCGAAAGGCGATTTGCTGCGCTCCGATGCTCACGCACCTTGAGTGCGCTGCGCTTCGGTGCTCCCAAATCACCATTCTCGCCTCACCCTGAGCAATTTCTCGACCGGTCTCGCGGGACGGGCGGGCGGCAGTCTTGACCTGGTCAGCAAGCGACCATAATTCGCTGGCATGGCCATTCTTCCCATCCTGGAGGTTCCCGATCCGCGGTTGCGGCGGATTTCGACGCCGGTCGACGCGCTGACCGATGAGGTGCGGACGCTGATCGCCGACATGTTCGAGACGATGTATGCGGCGCCGGGCATCGGGCTCGCCGCGGCGCAGGTGGATGTGCCGCTGCGGCTGCTGGTGATGGACATCAGCGACGGCCCGCCGGACGCGGAGGGCAAAGGGACATCCAACCCGCGGGTGTTCATCAATCCGGAGCTGTCGGAGCCGGCGGACGACTGGACGGTCTATAATGAAGGCTGCCTGTCGGTGCCCGACCAATATGCCGATGTCGAGCGCCCGGCGACGGTGCGGGCGCGCTGGATGGATGAGCATGGCGAACAGCATGACGCCGTTCTGGAGGGGCTGCTGGCGACCTGCTTGCAGCATGAGATGGACCATCTGAACGGGGTGTTGTTCATCGATCATCTGAGCCGGTTGAAGCGCGACATGGTGTTGAAGAAGCTGGACAAGCTGCGGCGCAGCGCGGCGTGAGCAAAGGTCGGCTTGAGCGACTGGAGCACCGACGCGCGCCGGACGATCATGACGCACTGGAAGCCGCATTGCAGCAGCGGCTGTACCGGGTGCAGGTGGCCTATCTGTCGCAGGGACGATCGGCGATCATCATGCTGGAGGGGTGGGACGCCAGCGGCAAGGGAGGCCTTATCAAGCGGCTGACGAGCGAGCTGGATCCGCGTTTCTTCGCGGTGCACCCGATCGCCGCGCCGACCGAAGCGGAGCGGAAGCGGCATTTTCTCTATCGTTTCTGGACGCGGCTGCCGGGGCGGGGCGAGATCGCGATCTTCGACCGCAGCTGGTATGGGCGCGTGGCGGTGGAGCGGGTCGAGGGCTATTGCGAGGAGGCGGAGTGGCGCCGCGCCTATGACGAGATCAACGATTTCGAAGCGGGCCAGGTGAAGGCGGGAACACGGGTGATCAAGCTGTTCCTGCACGTCAGTGCGGAGGAACAGGACGCGAGGTTGCGCGAGCGGGTGGAGAATCCGTGGAAGCGCTGGAAGACCGGCGCGGACGATTATCGCAACCGGAGCAAGCGCGAGGGCTATCTGGCGGCCTATGAGGCGATGTTCGCCAAGACCGACACCAAGGTGGCGCCCTGGCACCTGATCGGAGCGGACCACAAGAAGTTTGCGCGAACGGAGGGCATGCGGATCATCGCCGAGGCGCTGGAGACGGGCGTGGACCTCTCGCCGCCGCCGCTGCATCCGGATCTGCACAAGCTGGCGGACGCGGCGCTGGGGCCGATTGACGCCGGCTGAGCGGCCTGCGTTGAATTCATCGCGTGCGGCTGTTAACCATATGGCAGGGAGTGCGCGATGTTGCTGGCGGGTGCGAACGAAGGCTCGGACGGGGGCGTAACACTGGCGACGCTGAGCGAGGCCTATTCGCCGACCGAGACGCGATTCCGCCCGGAGGAATCGCCGTTCACAACGCTGTTCGCGGACATCACGCATCGCTGCAACATGGCGTGCCGCAATTGCTACATTCCGGTGCGCGACCTGCCCGACCTGCCGGTGGACTGGCTGTATGAGGTGGTCAGGCGGCTGCCGCGTCGCGCGCGCATCCGGCTGGTGGGGGCGGAGCCGACGATGCGGGAGGATCTGCCCGACATCATCCGCACCATTCGCGCGCTGGGGCATATCCCGGTGGTGCTGAGCAACGGGCTGAAGCTGGGGCGCCGAAACTATGTGGAAAAGCTGAAGGCGGCGGGGCTGCATACGGTTTATCTGAGCCTGAACGGGGGCTTGCGCGACGATCTTTACCTGGCGATCGATGAGTTGGCGTGTGCTGAGCGGAAGCTGGCGGCGCTTGACAATTTGCTGGCGCTGCGGATGCATGTGACCACGGGGACGATCCTGGTGCCCGGCGTGAATGTGGGACATCTGCCGGAATTCATCGATCATCTATTGGGCAAGGGGGTGCGGGACATGCATTTCCGCTCGGTGGGGCAGGTGGGGAATTACATCCGCGATGCCTCATTCACGCTGGACGAGCTGGAGGCAGCAGTACGCGGAGCGCTGCGGCCTGAGCATGGGGAGTTGCGGCTGCTGGCAGCCTATGGGTCGAGCCGGGATTTCGCGCTGGGGCGCGCGCGGGTGCAGTTGACGCAATGGCCGGAGCTGGGAAGCCTGGAGCGGGGGCGGATCGCGCCCGACGGGATGGTGGAGCCGATGTTCGAGAGCATCGTTGCCAATGAACATCGCTATTGACCTCGGATTGTTGCCGCGCGCGGTGCTGCGGAAGAGGCTGCTGGGCGCGGTAGCGCGCTGGCGGTTCGAGGATACGCGGCTGCATGCCCTGCTGTCGGCGGGGAGGACACCGAGGGGGCTGATCCTGCGCTATGCGCTGGCGACCTATCGGTCGGCGCTGATCTTCACCGCGACCATCGCCGAGATGGTGGAGAAGGCGCCGAGCGACCGCGCGAAGCTGCACCTGCTGATGAACCTGCTGGAGGAGGAGGGGGCGTTCGTGCGTGCCTCCACCGGGCTTGTCGTGCGGCATGAACGGAGCCATCCCGCGCTGGCGCTGCGGTTCCTGGAGGCGTGCGGCGGCAGCGCGGCGATGCTGACAGGTGCCGAGCAGCACGCGACCGGGCCGGGGCGGGCGTTGCTGCGCGAAGGCCGGTGGGTGGAGGCGGTGGCGCATCTGCTGGTGGGGCAGGAATTGCGGTTCGGCGAGGCCTCCGGCGAGCTGGCGGCGCTGTTCGAGCGGGCGGGGGTGGCGCGGCGCGACCTGGCCTTTTTCCATGCGCATGTGGGGACCGATTGCCGGCATGGGGAGGAGGCGCTGGACCTGGTGCTGGACCATGCCGACACACGGGGCTTGCAGGAGGCCTGTGTGGCGGAAGCGGAAGCCGGCGGGCGCATATGGTTTGACATGCACGGGGGTGCGCGGAGTGATGTGATCGCGGCGGCATGAATTTTGCCTCGTGGGGCTTTGTCGGCCTGTTCCTGCCGCTGTTGTGCCTGTGTTTCTGGAGCCTGAGGGGGGAGGCCGCGCGATGGCGGCAGCCGCTGCTGACGGCGGCATCATTCGGATTCTATGCCTGGTCGGGCTGGGGCAACGCAGCGCTGCTGCTGGCATCAATGGCGGTGAACTATGGCGCCGCGCGGTGGCTGCTGCAGGTGGAGGCCGGCCGCAAGGCGGTGATGTGGGGGGCGGTCGCGGCCAATCTGGCGTTGTTGGTGGGGTTCAAGGTGGCGGCGCTGGGCAATGCGCCAACGGATGGTTTTCAGACGAGTGAGGCGATCCTCATTCCGCTGGCGCTGTCCTTCATCACCTTTCAGCAGATCGGCTTCGTGGTGGCGGTCTATCGGCGGCAGGTGAAGGCGGCGCCAGTGGCGGATTATGCTTTTTTCCTGTGTTTTTTTCCGCAGTTGGTGATGGGGCCGATCCTGCGCTATCAGGATGTGGCAGGGCAGTTGCGGTCGGGAGCGCTGGCTGCCGTGCGGCGCGAGGATGTGGGCGTCGGGCTCGCGATCTTCGTGTTCGCGCTGGCGAAAAAGGTGCTGCTCGCGGACCCGCTGGGGGTGGCGGTGGACCGGCTGTTCGTGGCGGCAGCGTCCGGTCCGGTGCCGGTCCAGGACGCCTGGTTTGCGATCCTGGGGTTTCAGTTGCAGCTGTTCCTGGATTTCAGCGCCTATGCCGAGATGGCGATCGGGTTGGGGCGGATGTTCGGGGTGCGGCTGCCGATCAATTTCGACCGGCCATTGTTCGCGACCGACCGGTTCGACGTGTGGCGGCGCTGGCACATCACGTTCGCGATCTTCATGCGCACCCATGTGTTCATGCCGTTGGTGCGGACGCGGCGGGTGCCGGTGGCGGTGGCGCTGACCATTACCGGTGTTCTCTCTGGACTGTGGCACGGACTGGGGTGGACGTTCGTGTTGTGGGGGTTCGTGCAGGCGGGTATCCTGTTGTTGACGCATCTGCGGAATATGAAGGCACGGGCGGCGCCGCCGGTGGCGGGGGCGCGGTGGCTGGCGGCGATCGCGCTGACCTTCCTGACCAATGCATTGCTGGGGGCGATGTTCCGGGCGCCGACGTTGGAGACGGCGGGGCATGTCTATGGCGCGCTGCTGGGCGTGGGGGATGGGGGCGGGAGTTTGATCGGGCTGCGGGGGATGATCCTGTTTCCGCTGTGCGCCCTGGTGATCTGGGGGTTGCCGGATGCGGCGCAATTCTTCCGGCGATACTGGAACGCCATCGATCCGCGCCCGGACCCGGGCATGCCGCCGGTGCATGCGCTGGAACGGCGGTTCGGTTTTGTGCTCAACCGGCGCTGGGGCATGGTGATGGGGGTGCTGCTGCTGCTGGCGTTGCTGATGTTGAATGAAGCGCGCAGGTTCGTTTATGTCCAATTCTGACGGCTTTCTGCCGGCGTTGCTGGGCGTGATCGCGGCGGGGCTGCTGGCGCTGGTGGGCAATGCGGTGTGGGTGGATCCGTTCCGGGTTTTTGGCGAGGGGCGGGGGCATCACCTGTGCCCCTCGGGCTGGCTGGCAGGAGTGGAACGGGTCCAGAAGCCGTTGATCCTGGCATTTCGGCGACCGGAGGTGGCGCTGATCGGCTCATCGAAGGTGATGCAGGGCTTTGACGAGCGCGATGCGGCGGTCGTTTTCCGTGGCGCGCGCGTGGCCAATCTGGGGATGGCGGCGGCGGACATGCGGGTGGTGCTGGACATGGCCGGGCGGGCGTTACGGACACCGTCCATGCGGCAGCTTTGGATCGGGCTGGATTTTGGCATGCTGGCACCGCAGGACGCGGCACCCGCGCTGGCGACGGCGGATGGGACATCGCGATGGGAGCGGTTGCGGCGCGGCGTCCTGTCGGCTGAAGCGCTGAAGGCAGCGGTGTCGATGCGGATAGGCGACTGCGACGTGCCGCGCCTGAGCGGTTGGGGATTCAATGTGGGAAGGGTAGATCGGCGGGGCGATGGGGTGGCGGTTCGGCGGCAGGTGCTGGCGACGCTGGCGCCGCTGAAAGAGCCGGGGCGGCGGGTGCAGGCGGAGGCGGCGGCGCTGGGCGGGTTGCGAGCGCTGGCAGGCGCGGCGCAGCGACGCGGGGTGCGGCTGGTGCTGTTTCATTCGCCCGTTAGCGCCGACTATCGGCGGCTGCTGGAGGCCGAGGGTCTGGTGGCGGCTGAGCGGAGCTGGCGGCGGCAGGTGGCGGGATTGCCTGGTGTCACGCTGGTGGAGGTGCGGCCACAGGCATTTTACGATCTGACACACTATCGCCCGGAGGTGGGGCGGACGATCCTGATGACGGGTCAGGCGATCATGTCGCGGTAGTGGTAGATGATATAGGTGCCGCCGTTTCGCTTGGCGTCGACCTTGATGCCCTTGCCCTTGGCGCGGCCATTGAAATCGTCGAGCGAATCGACGCTCTTGATGGTGGCGGACGTGCCGACGCCGAAGTTGAGCTCCAGCCCTTCCTTGCGTTGAAAATCGTTCCACACGCCCTGGGCCTGGATGGCGCCGACGACCGCGTCCTTGAAATCCTGGAGGTCGATCTCGTTCATCAGCACGACCGTATTGTCGCCCGTGCAGGCGCCGCCGGGGCCGGCGAAGGGGTTGGGCAGGCCGAGGGCGTTTCGGTGCTGGTCATAATGACCGTCGACGAAGCCGGCACAGCCGGCGTGCTTGCGGGTGGCCGGTGCCCAGGTGGTGCAGGTACACAACGTTCCGCCCTTCGGACCTTCGGCACACAGGCCGGCTTCCCAGATCTTCTTGTGCTTGTGATTGCAGACGGTGCAGGTCTGGTGCACGCTTTCCTTCTGGTTGCAGGTGGCGCAGCTGCCCTGGGACACACGCGACAGCACCAGTTTTTTCAGCTTGAGGAAGCGCAGGACGCTGGCGTCGAGCACCGGCGGCAGTGCCTGTTGCGCCGGACCGGCGAGATTGCCGTAAAGGTTGATGTTGCCGGCGATCTTGGCGGCCTTGACGCCGAGCGCATGCGCCGAGGCGATCGGATCGGGATCGACGAAAAGATGCTTCTTCACGAATTCCTTGTCGAAGCCGACATTGAACGTGGTGCCGCTGCGCGCCTGGATGACCCAGACCTGGCCTGCGGCGGGCTGTTGGTGGCCGCCGCCGTCGCGCTGAATGAGGGTGTCGGCTGTCGGCATGGCTGGCTCCCCTGAACGCGCGGTGCCCGGGACTCGGATGCACGTGCGTGAGAAAGTTAACAGTGTGGCGGGGCGCGTCAATCGTAGCGGATGGCGAGAATTTCCAGGCTGCGGGTGCCGGAGGGGAGCGTGACGGTACGGGTGTCGCCGACGGTAGCGCCGCGGAGGGCGCGGGCGATCGGGGTGTTCCAGGCGATGCGGCCGGCGTGGGCGTCGCTTTCGTCCGCGCCGACGAGGGTCAGGGTCTGGTGCTGGTCATCCTCGTCGGCCAGCGTGACGGTGGCACCGAAGAAGATGCGGGTCCGGTCGGGCTGCCCCGCGGGGTCGATGACGGTGACGGCGGCGAGGCGTTTGGACAGGTGGGCGAGTTCGCGGTCGATTTCGCGCAGTCGTTTGCGGCCATAGATGTAATCGCCGTTTTCGGAGCGGTCGCCGTTGCCGGCGGCCCAGCTGACGGTTTCGACGATGGCGGGGCGTTCGGTGGTGAAGAGGTGGGTATAGCGGGCGCGGAGTGCGGCCATGCCGGCGGGGGTGATGGGGTCGGTCATGGGGGCGGGGGCCGCGCTATGACCGCGGCGTGGCGGGTGGTGCGCCTGCCTGCCGGCCCCCTCCGCTCGCGCAAGCGCGAGTCGCTCCCCCGTGGCGGGGAAGAGCTTGTGGCGGCGCCTGCTCGGCTCATTCGCCGCCGCGGGTGGGGGCGGCGAGCCATTGGCTGGCGCGGGGGGTGGCGCCGGGGCGGCGGGGTTCGAGCATGGAATAGACGGCGGCGTTTTCGATGACGCGCTGGACATAGTTGCGGGTCTCGCTGAAGGGGATCATCTCCACCCAGTCGATGACCTCGGGCAGGGGGCGGCCGCGGGGGTCGCCGAGCGTGGCGAGCCAGCGCCGGACATTGCCGGCGCCGGCGTTGTAGGCGGCGATGGCAAGCAAATGGCTGCCATCGAAATTGCCGAGGCGCTGGCCATAATAGCTGCTGCCGAGCGTGAGGTTGTAGCCGGGGTCGCTGAACAGGCGGTCGGGATCATAGGGCAGGCCGAGCTTGCGGGCGACATCGGCGGCGGTGCCGGGCATGAGCTGCATCAGGCCGCGGGCGCCCACCGAGGATATGGCGGTGCGGTCGAAGAAGCTTTCCTGGCGGGCGATGGCGTGGCTGATCAGCCAGAGGTCGCTGGGCAGCGCGGCATTGTCCAGCCGGGGGAAGCCAGGGTCGGTGAGGCCGAAGACGCCGGTCCCGCCAGAGGCGGGCAAACCGAAGCTTGCGCGCGAGGCGCGGGCGACGCGGACGGCGAGGTCGGGGCGGCTGAGGCTGCCCGCGAGTTCGGTGGCGAGGCGGGCCTGGGCGGGGGTTTCGATACTGTCGGCGAGCGCGCGGAGAAACAGGGACTGGCGTTCGCGGTCGAAGGTCAGCAGGCGGGTGGCGCGGACGAGCTCGTCGGCGTTGAAGGCGCTGCGGTCGGCGGGGCTGACCGGCGGCGGCGCGGCCTGCGGCAAGGCGGGGGCGCGGCCGAGAAATTCCGATGCCAGCTGGCCATAGAAGAAATCGGGGTGGCTGGCGGCGCGGTCGAAGGCGGCGCGGGCCATGGCGGGGTCGCCAAAGGCGTGGGCGGCGCGGCCCAGCCAATAGTCGCCGCGTGCCTGGCTGACCGGTGTGAGGACGGCGGCGCGGAAGCTGCTGAAATGGCGGATGGCGTCCTGCGGCTGGTTGAGGCGGCGCAGCGCGAGCCAGCCGGCGAGCCATTCGACATCGGTGAAGGCCTGGCGCTCGGCAAGGCTGCGTTCGGCGAGCGGCCGGCCGAGTGCGAAGCTGTTGTGGTTGGCGAGCAGCCGCCAGGCCGTGCGCGCGTCCCCCTCTCGCATGGCGGGACGGGCAAGGTCGAGGCGCTGTTTCAGCCAGAGTTCGGGGACGGTGACGCTGCCGGCGCGCACGCGGCTGTTGGCGAGGAGGGCGCGGGCGCTGGCAGTCTGGCCCTGGCGGACCAGCCAAACGGCGCGGTCGTAGAGCAGGCCGGGATCGGTGAGTTGGGCCGCGGGCACGCTGGCGGCGCGCGCCTCTGCATCCGGGGCGTTGTTGCGCAACGCGATGCGCGCCTGGGTGAGGGCGCGGGCTTCGTCTGGCAGCAGGGGCAGCAGTCGGGCGGCAGCGCTGGTGGCGCCGAGCCAGAGCAGGCGGTCGGCGCGGATGATGTGATCGTCGCGGGTGAGGATGCCGCCGAAGCGGGTAAGGAGGGCGGATTCGACCTGCGGGTCGAAACTGCCGGCGCGCCAGGCGGCGCGGGCGGTTTCAAGGTCACCGGTGAGGAGCGCGAGGCGGGCGCGGCCGGCGGCGGTCTGGGGGGGCAGGATGGTGAATACGGCGCGCGCGTCATCATCAGGGGTCTGCGGGTCGGCGGCGGCGCGCTCGGCACGAGCACGCATGGTGGCGGTGGCGGGCCAGGCGGGGTTGGCGGCGGCGAAGGTAGCGAGTTCGATCAGCGGCAGCATCCGGTTGCCCACCAACACCATGGCGGGTGCGGTGACGGCGCCACTGCGACCTGTTACTACGACGATGTCCGGGCCGCCGCGCGGTGCAGGCGCGCGCAGGCGATCCCAAGTGGCGAGTTTGCCGCTGAGCGCGTCGGGCGCCGGCACATCGGGGGGGACGCCGCGTTCGGCGTTCACGAACGCCCGCATGAGCCAGGAAGACGGGTCTTGCGCCGGGGCGGGGGAGGCGGCGGCGAGGGTGAGGGCGGCGAGCAGCAGGCGCAGCGGCGGAATCGGGCGGATTGGTTGCGTGGGCATGGGGGAGGGTTTAGGCGGGTGAAGATGAAGCTGCTAGGAACAAGATGATGGAAGCCCCGCGTTTTTCAGGTTCGATCCCGGCCCTGGTGACGCCGTTCCGGGGTGGAGCGGTGGACGAGGCGGCGCTGGCGGCGCTGATCGACTGGCAGATCGGCGAAGGTTCGAGCGCGCTGGTGCCGTGCGGCACCACGGGCGAGGCGGCGACGCTGAGCATCGCCGAGCATGACCATGTCGTGCGGTTGACGGTGGCGGCCGCCGCCGGCCGCGTGCCGGTGATCGCGGGGTGCGGATCGAACGACACGCAGGCGGCGCTGGATCACATGCTGGCGGCGAAGGAGGCGGGCGCGTCGGCGGCGCTGGTGGTGTGCCCCTACTACAACAAGCCCAGCCAGGCCGGGCTGGCGGCGCATTTCGAGCTTCTGGCGGAGCGCGGGGGTCTGCCGGTCATCCTCTACAACATCCCCGGGCGCAGCGTGGTGGACATGGCGACGGCGACGATGGCGGCGCTCGCCAGGCATCCGGCGATCATCGGCGTAAAGGAATCGACGGGCGACCTGGGGCGGATCAGCGCCATCCGCCATCATTGCGGCCATGATTTCCAGATATTGTCGGGGAATGATGACATGACGCTGGGCATCCTGGCGCAGGGCGGGGTGGGCGCGATCAGCGTGACGGCGAATGTGGCGCCGCGGCTGTGCGCGGACCTGGCGGCGGCGGCGGCGCGGGGCGATTATGTCCACGCGCTGGCGGTGAATGACCGGCTGTGGCCGCTGCATTCGGCCCTGTTCAGCGATGCCAGCCCGGCACCGGTGAAGCATGCGCTGGCCCGGCTGGGGCGGATGGCGGCGGACGTCCGCCTGCCGCTGGTGGCGGCGAGTGCGGCATCCCGCGCGGCGGTGGAGGCGGCAATGATGCATGCCGGGCTGACAGGGGGGGGTGGGGCATGAGGCCCAAGCCGGCGGGGACGAAGCTGAAGACGGTCGCCGAGAATCGCCGGGCGCGCTATGAATATTCGATCGACGAGGTGTTCGACGCCGGCATCCAGCTGACGGGGACCGAGGTGAAATCGCTGCGCTTTGGCGAGGGGAGCATCGCCGAAAGCTATGCCGAGGTGCGCGACGGCGAGGTGTGGCTGGTGAACAGCAATGTCCCCGAGTTCAGCCATGGCAACCGGTTCAATCATGAGCCGAAGCGGCCGCGGAAGCTGTTGCTGAAGCATCGCGAGATCGAGAAGCTGCATGGCGGTGTGGCGCGACAGGGCATGACGCTGGTGCCGCTGAGCATCTATTTCAACGAGCGTGGCAAGGCGAAGGTGGAACTGGCGCTGGCGAAGGGCAAGAAGCTGCACGACAAGCGGGCGAGCGAGAAGGAAAAGGACTGGAAGCGGGAGGCGGCGCGCATTTTGCGCGACCGTGGGTGAAATGAGGCGTGAATCGTTCACATTTCTGCCACGCGCAGCCGTATAGGCAAGGATGATGAGCGAGCCCGTGGACGCCGAACGGCGCTGGAAAATGAAGGTGCCGAGCCGGGAGGTGTTGCTGGCGAACCGCTGGATGCGGCCGTTTGCGAAGCATCTGTCCGACCCGCGCATCTGGCAGTGGAACCGGCGCAGCGTGGCGCGCGGGGCGGCGCTGGGGATGTTCATCACCATCGCCGTACCCTTGCCGATCCAGATCCTGCTGGCGGCGCTGCTGGCGGTGTTCGTGCGGGCGAATGTGCCGGTGGCGGCGCTGTGTGCTTTCCTGTCGAACCCCTTCACCACGCCGGCGATCCTGGCGGGCGCCTATTGGGTGGGAAATCTGGCATTGGCGGTGGAGAACCGGATGCCGGTGCCGCTGCTGCCGCAATCGGGGAGCTGGATGGAGCGGGCGCTGGAATGGGTGGCGCAGGCGAGCCTGCCGATCGCCATCGGGCTGCTGATCATGGCAACGGTGTTGGCATCGGTGAGTTATGTGGCGGTGCATCTGGCCTGGCGGGTGCGGATCGGGCGGAAATGGGCGCGGCGGCGGGCGGCGCGGAGGAAGATGGCATGAGCGAGAAGCTGATCGGCGTGAAGCAGGCCTGGGCGAAGGCGGGGCGGTTGCTGACGGGGAAGGCCGATGAGGGGTATGAGGCGCGGCTGCCGCCCGGGCAGCGGCTGGTGACCAACTGGCCGGTGCTGGACCTGGGGGTGCAGCCCGACGTGCCGACGGCGAGCTGGCGGCTGGAGGTGGACGGGGCGGTGACGACGCCGATGACGCTGGACTGGGCGGCGTTCATGGCGCTGCCGCAGGTGGAGGATGTGAGCGACATCCACTGCGTGACGCAATGGAGCCGCTATGACAACCGCTGGCAGGGGGTGTCGACGGCGACGATCCTGAATGCGGTGCAGCCGTTGCCGCGGGCGGCGCATGTGATCCTGCACGGGTTTGACGGCTATACCACGAACGTCTCGCTGGACCTGTTCGCGGAAGCGGATTGCCTGCTGGCGCACAGCCATGACGGGGCGCCCCTGAGCCGCGAGCATGGCGGCCCGGTGCGGGCGATCATTCCGCGCTATTATTTCTGGAAGAGCGCGAAGTGGTTGAAACGGATCGAGTTCGTGGCGGAGGATGCGCCGGGGTTCTGGGAGGTTCGGGGATACCATAATGTGGGCGATCCGTGGTTGGAACAGCGCTATTCCTGATCGGAACATGATGGGAACATTTTGCTTGCAAGGGTAGAACAAAAGCGATACGTCGGAGCTTCTGACATGCCTTGCGCCGGGTGGGGCGAGGCCGTAACGAGGGAGCGGGTCATGGCGGCAGCGCTGAAACTGGTGGACACGAAAATGGACAAGCAGAAGGCACTGGAAGCGGCCCTGGCGCAGATCGACCGCGCGTTCGGCAAGGGCTCGGCGATGAAGCTGGGGCAGCGCGAGGCGCTGGAGATCGAGGCGATTTCGACGGGCTCCCTGGGGCTGGATATCGGGCTGGGGATCGGCGGGCTGCCCAAGGGGCGGATCGTGGAGATTTACGGCCCCGAATCGAGTGGCAAGACCACGCTGGCGCTGCACGCGATTGCCGAGGCGCAGAAGCTGGGCGGGACGGCGGCGTTCGTGGATGCCGAGCATGCGCTGGACCCGATCTATGCCAAGAAGCTGGGGGTGGATACCGAGAATCTGATCGTCTCGCAGCCGGATACCGGCGAGCAGGCGCTGGAGATCGTGGACACGCTGGTGCGGTCGAACGCGATCGACGTGCTGGTCATTGATTCGGTGGCGGCGCTGGTGCCGCGCGCCGAAATCGAGGGCGAGATGGGCGACAGCCATGTGGGGTTGCAGGCGCGGCTGATGAGCCAGGCGCTGCGCAAGCTGACGGGGAGCATCAGCCGCTCGCACTGCCTGGTGATTTTCATCAACCAGGTTCGGATGAAGATCGGCGTGATGTATGGCAATCCGGAGACGACGACGGGGGGCAATGCGCTGAAATTCTATGCCTCGGTGCGGCTGGACATCCGGCGGACGGGGCAGATCAAGGACCGCGACGACATCGTGGGCAACACGACGCGGGTGAAGGTGGTGAAGAACAAGGTGGCGCCGCCATTCCGGCAGGTGGAGTTCGACATCATGTATGGCGAGGGCATCAGCAAGACAGGCGAAATCCTGGACCTGGGCGTGAAGGCCGGGATGGTGGAGAAGTCGGGCGCCTGGTTCAGCTATGATTCGATCCGCATCGGGCAGGGGCGGGAAAATGCCAAGAAATTCCTGAAGGAAAATCCCGAGGTGGCGGCGAAGCTGGAAGCGGCGATCCGGGCGAATTCGGCGGGGGTTTCAGACGCGCTGATGGCCGGACCGGATGCCGACGAGATGGAGTGAGTGCCGCGGGACGTGGTGCTTTCTTTCGAAAGTTGCGCGTCGGATGCAAAAGTCCGGACATTGATGCTGGAAATCATGTCATATTTCTGTTATGGCAGTGCCACCGGCGGTGACGTCGGGTCGCACAGCTGACGCGCCGCCCTGTGTTCCGCCAGGGGCCGCGTTGCAGAAACGGATCAGGCGCGGGACACGTCCAGTCAGATTTCCAGCATAAGCTCCTTGGGGCGGGCACCTGCATGGCATGGCGGACGAATTGAAAGGATGGACCCTAAGATGGCAGCCAAGCCGCTCAATTTCGTTGTTGGTGACAATGTCGTTTATCCCAAGCATGGCGTGGGCAAGGTCACGGAAATCCTGACCAGCGACATCGCCGGTGCCAAGCTGGAGCTTTATGTGTTGCGGTTCGAGAAGGAACGCATGACTTTGAAGGTGCCGACCGCCAAGGCGGAGAGTGTGGGCATGCGCAAGCTGTCCAGTGAGGCGACGTTGAAGGATGCGCTGCTGACGCTGAAGGGCAAGCCGAAGATCAAGCGGATCATGTGGTCCCGCCGGGCGCAGGAATATGAGGCCAAGATCAACAGCGGCGACCTGGTGTCGATCGCCGAGGTGGTGCGCGACCTGCACCGCGCGGAGGACCAGCCGGAGCAGAGCTATAGCGAACGGCAGATTTTCGAGGCGGCGATCAGCCGGCTGGCGCGTGAGGTGGCGGCGATGAAGAATATCGACGAGCCGGCGGCGCAGAAGGAAATCGAGCAGGTGCTGAAGGCGGCCTGAGGGCGCCCCCCGTCCCCGGGGCGTCATGACCCTGATGCACGGGAGGAGCCTGCGCGTCAGGTCGATCGCGTGGCGCTGTCAGATTTTATCGACGGGATGGAGGGAGCCGGGTGTCGGAAGATGCCCGGTTCCCGCTCTTCTGTTGCCCTCTCCGCTGCAATCGAGCTGCTTTGAGCGTCGATAGTTCGAGCAGGCCGGCCTGCTAATTTTTAACGACAGGATGACTGCGGCGAGTCGCGGGCTTGCCGGGCATCGGGCGTGTGCCGCATAGCGGGGCATGTTGAACGGATTTCAGGGGCCGCTCTGGCTGGTGGGCTGCGGGGCGATGGGGGGTGCGCTGCTGTCGCGCTGGCGCGCCGCGGGCCTGCGCGACGATCAGGTGACGGTCATCGATCCGGCGCCGAAGGCGGTGCCGGCGGGCTTCGCCGGGATCCTTGTCGATTCGCCTGATGCGGCAAGTGGCACGCCTAGGCTGGTGGTGCTGGGGGTGAAGCCACAGATGCTGCCGGTGGTGGCGGCTTCGCTGTCGGCGCGAATTGCCGGCGCCTTGCTGATTTCGATGCTGGCGGGCGTTCGCACCGGGACGCTCGCCAATCTTTTCGACCGGGCACGGATCGCGCGCATCATGCCCAACACACCGGCGAGCATCGGCGCGGGGGTTACAGCGCTATATGGTGCAGGGCTGCCAGCGGCGGACATGGCCATGGTCGAGGCGCTGTTGAAGCCGGCCGGGCAGACGCTGTGGCTGGAGGATGAGAGCCGCTTTGACGCGGTGACGGCGCTGTCGGGCAGTGGCCCGGCCTATGTGTTCCGTTTCATCGAGGCGTTGGCGGGGGCCGGGGAAGCGGCGGGGCTGGATGCGGCGACCGCGGGGGCGCTGGCGATGGCGACGGTGACCGGGGCGGCGGCGCTGGCGGCGCAATCGGGGGAAACGCCGGCGGCGCTGCGGCTGGCGGTGACCAGCCCGCAGGGGACGACCCAGGCGGGGCTGGATGTGCTGGACGGCGACGGCGCGCTTTCGGCGTTGCTGCGTGGTACCGTCCGGGCGGCGGCGGAGCGCTCCCGCGCGCTGGCGGCCGCCGCGGATGCGGCGGCGGACGCGAAGGCGGCGGCATGAGCAAAGAGGTGAACCGGGCACTGGCGCTGAAGGGCTGGCTGGCGGCGTTCGCCGACAAGGGCTGGCGTGGCGCCGATGCCATCGCAGCGGCGGACGCGGCGGGAATGGCGCATGGCGCGCTGTTGGCGTTGCTGTGTGATCGGCTGGATGCGGTGGCGGCATGGCAGGATCGGGTGGCCGATGCGGCGGCGCTGGCGGCCGGGGCGGGAGCAGGATCGGCGCGGGATCGATTGTTCGACGGGATGATGGCCGGGTTTGACGCGGTTCAGGCGGACCGGGCCGCGGCGCTGGCGCTGTGGCATGCGCGCGATCCGGCGCTGGCGGCGTCGATCGTGGGCCGCGCCGGGCGGGGGCTGCGGCGGCTGGCGCGGGCAGCGGGCGTGGCAGAGGGTCTCGATCTGCCGCTGCGGCTGGCGGTGCTGGGCGGCGTGGCCGCGCGGGCGTTGCGGGTCTGGGCGAGTGACGAAAGCGCCGACATGGCGGCAGTGATGGCGTCGCTGGATGGCGATCTGGCGCGGGTCGAAGACTGGGCGAAGCGGGCGGTCAGTTTTCCAGGGATTGCAGCGATTCGACCAGCGGACGATCCGCCGGGGGAATGAGGCCGGTCAGCACGTCCCAGAAGCCACTGACAGCGCCCTGGCCGGCCTCGGCATAGGCGCTGGCGACGCGTTCGCGCAGGGCATCGAACAATTCGGCATCGAGCATGGCGCCATCGGGCGTCAGGCTGAGCAGGCGCTGGCGTCGGTCGGTGGGGCCGACATCGACGGCGACGAGATTGGCGGCGGTAAGGTCCTGAAGCACGCGGGAAAGCGACTGTTTGGTGATGGCGAGCAGGCGCAACAGGTCGGAGACGGTCATGCCGGGGCGGCGGGCGATGAAATAGAGTGCGCGGTGATGGGCACGCCCGAGCCCGCGGGTGGCCAGCAGGGCATCGGCACCGCGGATCATGTGGCTGTAGCCGAAGTAGAGAAGTTCGATGCCGCGGCGCACCTCGGCCTCGCGCAGGAAGAGTGGAGAGGCGCGGCGCGGAGGCTGTAACACGTCAGTCATGTTGACCTATTTCGCACGGACTGCTAGCAGCGCGCAACGCAAAAGATGGATTGGGAGCGCGACGGTGGATCAGGGTTTCGATGATCGCGACGGGATGATCTGGTTTGACGGCGCGTTGCGGCCCTGGCGTGAGACCAATGTCCATGTGCTGACGCATGCGATGCATTATGCAAGTGCCGTGTTCGAGGGACAGCGTGCCTATGGCGGCGAGATTTTTGCGCTGTCGCAGCACAGCGAACGGTTGATCAACAGCGCGCGCATCCTGGGGTTCGAGATCCCCTGGAGTCGGGAACAGATCGATGCGGCCTGCCGGGAGACGCTGGCAGCGAGCGGGTTGCGCGATGCCTATATGCGCCCGCTGGCGTGGCGCGGCAGTGAGCAGATGGGGGTGGCGGCGCCAAAATCGAAAATCCATCTGGCGATCGCAGCCTGGGAATGGGGCGCCTATTTCGGTGCCGAGGCGCTGGCGAAGGGGCTGAAGCTGGAAATCGCGCCTTGGCGGCGGCCAGCGCCTTTCACCGCGCCGACGGCATCGAAGGCAGCGGGGCTGTACATGATCTGCACGATGTCAAAGCATCATGCATCGGACCATGGCTATGACGACGCGCTGATGCTCGATTGGCGCGGGCAGGTGGCGGAAGCGACCGGCGCCAATGTGTTTTTCGTGAAGGACGGCGCATTGCATACGCCGGTGCCGGACTGTTTCCTGGATGGTATCACGCGGCGGACGGTGATGGGGCTGGCGCGCGCGCGGGGCGTCGAGGTCATCGAGCGGGCGATCTGGCCGGAAGAGCTGGAACAGTTCGAGCAATGCTTTCTGACAGGCAGTGCAGCGGAGGTGGTGCCGGTGGGCAGCGTCGGGCCGTGGCGGTTCGAGGTCGGGGCGCTGACGCAGCAGCTGATGAGCGACTATGCCGCGACGGTGCGTGGGCATGTGCTGAACAGGTAACAAAGTTAACGCTGGCTCGGTGGACGGGTGCAGGGGCGGGACGAAGTGCCGTTCATGCTGCAACTGCGAAGCTTGTAACGGCGGCGTAACGGCGGTAAATTAGGGAACCATGTGTGGGCACCAGCGTATGTATGTGCTGGTGCGTTGATTTTGATGGATAGGTTTATGATGTCGGCTCGGGGCAGTCACTTTGTTGCGAAATTGTTGCGCGACGGCGGGTTTTTCGGACTTGCCGTCTTGTTGTTGCTTGTGATGCCGTCGGCAACCAGCCTAGGTCTGTCTGCGAGGGATTTGCCACATCCGACCGGAAACGGTGCACAGCAAGTTGCTGACCGTACCGCCGGTGCAGCAGTTGAGGCATTGGTGACCTACTGAACGGTCGCCAGCGTCTGCTGCGCCGGTGCTGACGTGCAAAACATGCTTTCCCTTTTTCCGCAGTGACCTTAGACGCGCCGGGAGATGAAATCCGGCGGCACAGGAGCATGGCCTTTGTTGATGGTGACGCGGGTGCGGAAACAGGGTCTTTCATTGGCGTTGCTTGCGATGACGGTGGTTGGCACTGCCCTGCCGGCGCAATCGATCGACCCGTCTGTTCTGGAAGGTTTGCAAGGGCGGCTGGGAGGGCGAATCAATCCGTCCGACCTGCTCGACAGTTCCCGTGGGGTACAATCACAGGTCACACCGCCGCAAACGCCGGGGGGTGTAATCACCTCTACCGGCCGGGTTGATACGGTCGAAGAGCAACTGCTGCGTCGCGCCGAGGCGAGAAAGACGCTGGAGACCTTATATCAACCCTCCGCGGTCGAGAAGGATTACCGGCAGCGGCTGCGCAGCAGCAATTTACGGCAATTTGGTTATGAGCTCTTCCAACAGGGCGCACCACCGACGGGAACGCTGACGGGCTCGGTTGGTGACGACTATGTGCTGGGCATCGGCGACGAGCTGGTGGTGAATTTCCAAGGCGCGACCAACGAGACCAAGGCGGCGCGTGTCTCTCGCGATGGCATGTTGATCGTGGGAAGCCTGCGGCCGGTACAGGCGGCAGGGCGCACAGTGGGGAGCGTGCGCGCGGCGTTGGCGGCGGAGACTAGACGTACGCTGCTGGCGACCGAAATCTATCTGTCGGTGGGCACCGTGCGTGCCGTCAGCGTGTTCGTGGGCGGTGAGGTGGAACGGCCGGGCCAATACAGTCTGACCAGCCTGGCGGATGTGATGACGGCGATCGCCAACGCCGGCGGCGTGCGGCGGACGGGCACGTTGCGGAACGTCCGGGTCGTGCGCGGCGGGGCCACGCTCAGCGTCGACCTTTATGGTTATCTGGGGATCGGCGCCCCGTCTGCGGTACGGCTGCGCGATGGCGACCGGGTGATCGTGCCGGTGATTGGCCCGACGGTGGCGGTGACGGGGTCGGTGGCGCGGCCGGGAATTTATGAATTGCGCGGACCAGCCTCGGTGGCGGCGGTGCTGGGCTTTGCCGGCGGATCGTTGCGGCAGCGCGGCGGCGAAGTGGTGATCAGCCGGATCGCGCCCGACGGCAGCGAGAGTTTCACCCGCGCGAATGCGATGAAGGCGGGTGTGCTGGGCGGCGATATCGTGTCGCTGGTGGCGGGCAGCAGCGGCGGGCAGGTGGGGCGCGTGGCGCTGTTCGGCAATGTCGACAACCCGGGTGCGCGGGCGTTGGGATCGACGCCAACGCTGTCCGACCTGGTAGGCTCACCGGCGGATTTGCGCAGCGATACCTATCAGCTGGCGGCGATCCTGTTGCGGCGTGACCCGGCGACGGGTGCGCGGCAGTTCGAAACGGTGAATTTGGCGGCGGCGCTGCGGATGCGGCCCTCCATGCGGTTGCGCAGCGATGATGAGCTGTTCGTGTTCAGCAAGGCCGATATCGCCTTCCTGAACGGCGCGGCGGTGCGACGGGTGGCGCTGGGGCAGCAGAATCCGTTGCCGGACTGCGTGTCGTTGTCGCGCCTGGCGGGACTGGTGAGGGATACGCAATCGAGCCGCTTCAATGTGGTGACACGCGGCGGGTTCGTGGTGGAGCGGGCGGGGCAGTCCGATATCGGTGGTGTGGGCGGTGTGCTGGCGACCGGCGGAAACCGGCGCACGACCGAGGCTTTGGCGGAACGGACCCTGAGCGAAGCCGAGCAGAAGGGGAGCTGCCCGGAGATTTTCGAGCAGGAGCCCGACCTGCTGCCGGTGCTGATCGAGAATGCGGTGAGCGTGGGCGGTGCGGTGCGCAGGCCTGGTGCCTATCCGGTTGGCGGGGCGGTCAGCGCGCGGGACCTTGCGGTGGTGGCCGACGGGCTGGTGGGCGGTAGCAGCGGTTTGCAACTGGATATCATGCGGGTAGGCGGGCAGGCTGAGCATGGCGATGGCTCCGCACCGGACGCCCTGACGCTGGCGCGGGTGGGACCAGGGGATGACATCCGCTTCAACGCGGCACAGCCAATGTTCGAAGGCTCGGGCGTGCTGTTGGCGGGCGAGGTGGCGCGACCGGGGCTCTATGCCATTCGCAAGGGTGAGACGCTGGGGCAGCTGATGGCGCGGGCCGGCGGACTGACCAACCTGGCCTATGCCTATGGCACGGTGTTCACGCGGCGCAGTGTGAAGGAGCAGCAGCAGGAGGGTTTCCGGCGCACGGCGCGGGAATTGAACAACAGCCTGCTGGCGGTGTCGGCGCGGAAGCAGACGGCCGAGAGCAACCTGGCGGGGGCCGCCGCGCTGATTCAGACGCTGGCGACGACCGAGGCGCCCGGACGGGTGGTGGTGGAAGCCGATCCGGGCGTACTGGCGCGGCGGCCTGACCTCGATACGGTGCTGGAGCCGGGGGATGCGGTGTTCGTGCCGAAACGGCCCAATTTCGTGCTGGCGCTGGGCGACGTGAACAACCCGTCGGCGCTGCAATATGTGAATGGCAAGGACGCGGCCGCCTATCTGCGGGAAGCAGGTGGCACCCTGTCCACCGCCGACAAGGATCGGGTGTTCGCCGTGCTGCCGAATGGAACGGCGTTGCCGGTGCGCAGCGGGCGATGGTCGCGTAGCGGCGGGCTGGCGCTGCCGCCGGGGACGACGATCATCGTGCCGAAGAATATCGATCCGCTTTATCGGCTGGACGTGATCCGCGACATCACCACGATCATCGCCTCGCTGGCGACATCGATCGGGACGGTCGCCATCCTCGCAACTCGGTGAACATGACCACGACGGCGCTGTTGCTGGGCCTGCTGGGGGCGGCGGTGGCATCCGGGGTGGGCTGGTGGGCGAAGCCGCTGGGCATGCGGCTGTCCCTGCTGGATTTTCCCGATCTGGCGGGCGGACGTAAACTGCATGCCGAGCCGACACCGCTGGTGGGCGGCATCGCGCTGATGCTGACGATGCTGCTGGCGGTGGGGTGGATGCTGTTCGCCGGGCCTGACATCGGCGCATCGCTGCGGGTGCACATGCTGTGGTTCCTGCTGACGGTGGGCGTGATGTTTCTGATCGGGCTGGCGGATGACCGGTTCGGGTTGACGGCGTTGCTGCGGCTGGCGCTGGCGACGGCGATCCTGCTGTTCGGGGCGGCGGAGGTGTTCGAGTTTCAGGTGAGTTTCCTGCGCTTCGCCGGTGACGCCGAGTTGATCCCATTGCCCGGGCTGTGGGGGTTGGGGTTCACGCTGCTGTGCCTGATCGGTTTCCTGAATGCGGTGAACATGGCGGACGGCAAGAACGGGCTGGTGATCGGACAGGCGCTGATCTGGGCCCTGGTGCTGGCGGCGCGGCTGCCGGCGGAGCTGTTGCCGGTGCTGGCAGCGCTGGCGGGCACGCTGCTGGTGCTGTTCCTGTTCAACATGCGCGGGCGCCTGTTCCTGGGGGACAGCGGCAGCTATTGCCTGTCGGCGATTTTCGGGCTCCTTGCCGTGTTCGGCTGGAACAACGGCTTTGCCGACATGAATGCCGATGATGTCGCACTGATCTTCGCCCTGCCGGTGTTCGATACGCTGCGCCTGATCGTGCAGCGGGTGGCGCAGGGGCGGTCGCCGTTCAGCCCGGGGCGGGACCACCTGCATCATTATCTGTTCGATCGTTGGGGTTGGCCGGGGCCGTTGCCCTGGGTGCTGGCCCTGGTGGCATTGCCGAACATGGCGGCGCTGATCTGGCCGGGAACGGGGCTTTGGTGGCTGGGCGTGACGCTGCTGGGCTATGTCGGGCTGATGTGGGCGGCGCGACGCGGCCGGGTGGCCGCGGCGATTTAGGGCTTGGCATTTCGGGTGTGCGGGGCTATCTGCCCGCCTCCGGTCGCGGCGGTTGCAGCGGCGTGTTGGGGTGTCGCCAAGCGGTAAGGCACCGGTTTTTGGTACCGGCATTCCCAGGTTCGAATCCTGGCACCCCAGCCATTCCCTGTCCGATCGGCCTTCGTGATTGGCAGGGCGCCCGCGTTGCGGCACGGTGGCGGCATGGGTAAGCCATCCTATGACATCGAGGGGCGGGATTGGCCCCACCGCGAAGCCAGCCGGTTCATCGAGGCTGGCGGGGTACGCTGGCACGTGCAGGTAGCCGGTGAGGGGCCGGACATTTTGCTGCTGCACGGCACCGGGGCGGCGACGCACAGCTGGGCGCCGCTGTGGCCGCTGCTGGTGCCGCACGGGAGGCTGATCGCCGTCGATCTCCCGGGGCATGGGTTCAGCGGGCGCGGTGACCTGCGGCTGCCGGGAATGGCGCGCGGGGTGGCGGCGCTGCTGCCGGCGCTGGGGGTGGAACCGGCGCTGCTGGTGGGGCATTCGGCGGGGGCGGCCGTAGCGGTGCAGCTGGCGCTGGACGGGATGCGGGCGCCGATTCTCAGCATCAACGGTTCGTTGTTGCCCTTTCCGGGCGTGGCGGGGCTGTTGTTTCCGGCGGCGGCCAAGCTGCTGTTCCTGAACCCGCTGACGCCGCGGATGTTCGCGCTGCGCGCCCGCCTGCCGGGGGAGGTGGGGCGTTTCATGGCGCGGGCGACGGGCTCGCGGATTCCGGAGCCGCAGGTGGCGCTCTATGCGCGGCTGTTGGCGACGTCCGGCCATGTCGGGGCGGCGCTGGGGATGATGGCGAACTGGGACCTGGAGGCGCTGGCGGCGCGGTTGCCGACGCTGGACATGCCCTTGACGCTGATCGCCGGCGAGAAGGATGCGGCGGTGCCGGCGGACGTGGCGCGTCAGGTGGCGGCGAAGGTGCCGGGCGCCGAGGTGGTGATGCTGCCGGGCGTGGGACATCTGGCGCATGAGGAAGCGCCGCACCTGGTGGCGCCGTACATCATCCGGGCATTGACGGGAGGACGGGATGGTTGATCCGCATTACTATGGCCTGATCGAACTGGTGCTGTTCGGAGCGATTGCCTTGGGGCTGGGGTTTGCGCTGTGGTGGCCGGTGCGACCGTCGAAGATCCGGGCAGCGAGGGATGCCGAGGCGGCGCGTCTGGCGGAGCGTTCGGCGCAGGGTTCAGCGCAGGGTTCTGGGCATGCGGAACGGGAGCATGGCGCGGACGAGAGGTGAGCGGAAGCGCGTGAGGCTGAGCGATTCGTGGATGGCGCTGACGGGTTCGCCGAACAGGTGGGTGGTGAGCTGGGTGCGGGCGTAGAAGGGCGAATCGGTCCAGGTGCGGTTGACGGTGGCAAATTGACCGGCGTCGGCGCGGGTGGTGCGGGGGATGCGCCAGGCGCTTCGGGGCAGCGGCGCGAGCGGCGGCGCTTCGACAGCGCGTGCGGCGCCGGCGGCATCAAAGGCGAGGGCAAGGGCGAAATCGCTGCCGTCGCGGCGCTGGCCTTCGTAGAAGACGACGGTATCGTGGGCGAGATGGGCGCGTGACCAGTCCCAATGGGTGAAGCCATCCTCGAGCGGGGTGGCGCCGAAATTGCTGTCGAAATAGGCGGTGCCGTGCCAGCGCAGCGCGGGGCTGGTCAGCTCGACCTCGATGCGGGCGGCGGTGGCGACGGGCTGCCAGACATGGCGGCCTTCCGCATCGAGCGCGAAGCTCTGGGTGACAAGGGCGTGCGGGTAGACGCGGATGGTGCCGCGGATGCGCTGCGGCAGCGGCGCGCAGATTTCATCGAGCGCGATGGTGAGATGGTCGCCCGTCCAGTGCAGATGGCTGGGACCGATGGCGAGATGCGCCGGTGAACGCTCCAGCGCCGCGGCGCGGCGTTCGGTCATCGCCCAGCGGCTGGCGCGCGGGCTGCTGAGCGCGATGTTGATGGCGACATGGTTTTCCGGCGCGCGGCGGCCGGCCCAGGCATAATAGGGGGAGAAAACACTGCCGATGAAGGCGATGAGGGTCAGGCCGTGCGCGCCGTCCGCGGAGAGGGCATCGACATACCACCAGGCATAGCCGCCCGGGACGACCGCGCCGTCGAAGCGCGGTCCGCCAGGATGCAGGCCACCGCCTGCTGGCCTGACAGCGCCGCCATCGGCACGCCCGCCCCCGGATGGCAGCCGCCGCCGGTCAGATAGAGGCCCGGGATCGCCGTACGGGCGCCGGGGCGTTTGAAGGCCGCCAGCATCCCATGGGTCGCCCGGCCATAAAGTGCGCCCCCCGTTGCCGGGAAGAGGGAGTTGAAGTGTGTGGGGGTCGTGATGGCCGAAGCCATGGGGGTGAGGTGCAGGTCGCAGCGGGTCAGCAGCGCCTGCAGGGCCGTGTCGCATGCGGCAAGCTCCTGTTCGGACAAGGTGTGGGTATCGCCCCGGGCGGGGGCGTTGATGATGATCTGGAGGCGTTCGGGGGCGCTGGTTCTGGCATCCGCAGAGGCGGCGCGGTCTTGGGCGCATATATAGGCAGTGGGCGCGAAAGGCAGGCGGCCGGCGGCGAGGTCGGCAAATTCGCGGCCATAGTCGCTGCTGAAGAAGACATTGTGGTGGGAAAGCGAGAAGCCGGCGGTTTCGGCCTGGTGCAGCGTGACCAGGGCGGAGAGCGACCGATCCCGGTGCGGCCGCACGGCGCGGGAGGCACCGGCGATGGCGCCGACCGCGAGCGCCTGCGGATCGGCATTGACGAGGATCGTGGCGGCATGGAGCTGCTCGCCGGACGCGAGTTCGACGCCGGTGGCGCGACCGTCGCGGGTCAGGATGGCGCGGGTTTCGGCGCTGGTGCGGATGGTGGCACCATGGCTGGTGGCGAGGCGGGCGAACAGGTCGGCGAGGGTGTGCAGGCCGCCGGCGATGCGCCAGACGCCCATGGCCTCGACATGGGCGATCAGCATCAGCGTGGCGGGCGCGGCGAAGGGGGAGGCGCCGCTGTAGGTGGCGTAGCGGGCGAACAATTGCCGCAGGCGAGGGTCGGCGAAGTGGCGCCCGAGCGCGCGCCAGAGCGTTTCGTGCGGGCGGATGCCGGCGAGGCGCGGCAGGCCGGCAAGGCCGATGCGGGCGGTGAGCCCCAGGGCCGAGGTGCAGCCGCCGCGCAGGAAGGGGGTTTCAAGGGTTTCGTAGATGGCTTGCGCTTCGTGGGCGAAGCGCTGGTAGCCGCGGGCGGCGCCGGCGCCGGCGAAAGCGCCGATGGCGTCGGCGCTGCGCGCGCGGTCGTCGTGGAGGTCGAGCGTGGAACCGTCCGGCCAGGCGTGGCGGGCCAGCAGGCTGGCGCGGGTGAGGGGGAGCGACGAATCGAGCGTGAGGCCAAGCGAATCGAGGATGGCATCGAATACCCAGCGCATGGTGAAGACGGTGGGACCGGCATCGATCATGGCAGTGCCGACGGGAAGCTGGCGGAGCTTGCCACCGATGCCGGCGGCGCGCTCCACGACCGTGACGCGGAAGCCGCGCGCCGCGAGCAGCGCCGCGCTGACCAGCCCGCCGATACCGGCGCCGACGACGATGACCGGATCGTCCGCCATGCTTCCCTCGTTCCGCGCCCCCTGTTTCCAGCGTGCGCCTGTGGATTGACCTTGGCAAGTGGCTTGTCCAGTTTGCCTGACAGTAGGGAAGGGCGAGGATGGCGTGGGATGAGCGCTGGGCGGGGTGGCGCAACGGGATGCTGGGCAGCGCGCGCTTCCAGGCGCTGGCGGCCCGGACGCCGGGGCTGCGCGGCATGGCGCGACGGCACGGCGCGGCGCTGTTCGACCTGGTGGCGGGCTTCGTCTATGCCCAGGTGCTGGCGGCCTGCGTGGAACTGGGGCTGTTCGAGCGGCTGGCGGGTGGCGCACGGGATGGCGCCGGCCTGGCGTCCGACATGGGACTGTCGGACGCGGCCACGGAGCGGCTGCTGAAGGCGGCGGCGGCGCTGGCGCTTGTGCAGCGGCTGCGTGACGGGCGCTGGATGCTGGGGGTGAGGGGAGCGGCACTGCGCGGCAATCCAGGCATTGCGGCGATGGTGGCGCACCACCGCGCGCTCTACGCCGACCTCAACGAGCCGGTGGCGTTGCTGCGGCGGGAGCGGGGCGGGGCGCTGGCGGGCTATTGGGATTATGACCGGGCGGCCGCGGACAATGTGGCGGCCTATTCAACGCTGATGGCGGCCTCGCAGCCGATGGTGGCGCGGCAGGTGCTGGACGCGGTTTCCCTGGCGGATGCACGATGCCTGCTGGATGTGGGCGGCGGCGAGGGGGCGTTCCTGGAGGCGGTGCGGGCGCGGTGGCCGCGGCTGGCGCTGCACCTTTTTGACCTGCCGCCGGTGGTGGCGCGTGCACAGGCAAGGCTGGGGCCGGGGGTGACGGTGCATGGCGGCAGTTTTCATGACGACCCCCTGCCGGTGGTGGCCGATGTCATCACGCTGGTGCGCGTGCTGCACGACCATGATGATGCCGAGGCGCTGCTGCTGCTGCGACGGGTGCATGCGGCGCTGCCGGCGGGGGGGCGGCTGGTGATCGCCGAGCCGATGGCGGACACGGCAGGCGCGCGGGCGATGGGCGACGCCTATTTCGGCCTCTATCTGTGGGCGATGGGGCGCGGGCGGCCGCGAACGGGGGCGGAGATCATCGCGATGCTGCGGGCGGTTGGTTTTGCCGGCGCGCGCATGCGCCGCACCGGGTTGCCGCTGGTTGCGGGTATGATCGTGGCCCATCGATGACGGTTGGAGTGTAAATGTTTATTGACAGGGTGATGCGTCAATCATAGCTTACATCATGGAAGTTCCGGTCACCTGACAGGAAATTCCGGGCGGCTGCTGGCGGGGGCCAGGATGCCCTGGGGATGGGAATGCGCACGCAGGCGGTTGTCTTGAATGCACCTGAGAGCCTGGCACTCGCCACGCTGGCGTTGCATGACATGATGGCGGACGACCTGACGGTGGACATTGCGTTCAGCGGCATCAGCACAGGCACCGAGCGGCTGCTGTGGAGCGGACGGATGCCGGCATTTCCCGGCATGGGCTATCCGCTGGTGCCGGGATATGAATCGGTCGGCACAGTGGTTGCTGCGGGCGATGCTGCGCAGCATCGGATCGGTGAGACGGTGTTCGTGCCGGGCGCCAATTGCTATCACGGCGCGCGGGGCCTTTTCGGCGGGTCGGCGGCGCGCGTGGTCCTGCCCTCGGCGCGGGCCGTGACAGTTGCCGAGTCCCTGAACGAGCGGGCCGTTCTGGTGGCCCTGGCGGCGACGGCGCGGCATGCGCTTGCAGGCGGCACCGCGCTGCCTGAACTGATCGTCGGGCATGGGGTATTGGGCCGGTTGCTGGCGCGGCTGGTGATCGCGATGGGTGGTGACGCGCCGGTCATATGGGAGACGGATGCCAGGCGGCGGGCGGGTGACACCGGCTATGCCGTGGTCGATCCCAGGGATGACGACCGGCGCGACTATGGCGTGATCCTGGACGCCAGCGGGGCGGGCGACCTGCTCGACACGCTGATCGCTCGGCTGGCGCGCGGCGGGGAAATCGTGCTGGCGGGGTTTTACGAAGCCCCGATGCGCTTTGCCTTTCCGCCGGCCTTCATGCGCGAGGCAAGGCTGCGGGTGGCGGCGGAGTGGACGCCGGAGGACCTGGGCGCGGTGCTGGCGCTGGTGGAAGCCGGGCTGCTGAGCCTGGACGGATTGATCACGCATTGCCGGCCGGCTGGGGCGGCGGAGGCGGCATACAGGCAGGCATTCGGCGACGCCGATTGCCTGAAGATGCTCCTCGATTGGAGAGGCTGCGCATGAGCATGTATGACCCCGAGCGGTTGCGCGAGGAAGCGCGGCAGGAGCCGGATCCGGTGCACACCGGACCGGTGACCAAGGAAACGCAGATCATCGCCATCTATGGCAAGGGCGGCAGCGGCAAGAGTTTCGCGCTGGCCAACCTGTCCTACATGATGGCGCAGCAGGGCAAGCGCGTGCTGCTGATCGGTTGCGATCCGAAGAGCGACACCACGAGCCTGCTGTTCGGCGGCAAGGCAACGCCGACGATCATCGAGACGTCGTCCGCCAAGAAGCTGGCGGGCGAGGAGGTGCGGATCGAGGATGTCTGCTTCCAGCGCGACGGGGTGTTCGCGATGGAGCTGGGCGGGCCGGAAGTGGGCCGCGGCTGCGGCGGGCGCGGCATCATCCATGGCTTCGAGACGCTGGAGAAGCTGGGGTTCCATGAATGGGGCTTCGACTATGTACTGCTGGATTTCCTGGGCGACGTGGTGTGCGGCGGCTTCGGCCTGCCGATCGCGCGGGACATGTGCCAGAAGGTGATCGTGGTTGCGTCGAATGACCTGCAATCGCTCTATGTCGCCAACAATGTCTGCAAGGCGGTGGAATATTTCCGCAAGATGGGCGGCAATGTTGGTGTGGCGGGCATCCTGATCAACAAGGACGACGGCTCGGGCGAGGCGCAGGCCTTTGCCAGGGCGGTGGGGATTCCGGAACTGATCTCCATTCCCGCGCACGAGGATATCCGCAAGAAATCGGCCAACTACCAGATCATCGGCACGTCCGAGAGCCAGTGGGGCGTGTTGTTCGAACAGCTGGCGGAGAATGTGGCGAATGCGCCCCCGGTGCGGCCGACGCCGCTGGACCAGGATGGGCTGCTGGCGCTGTTCAAGCCGGAGGAGACGGGCGGCAATGTGACGCTGCGGCCGGCGAGCCAGGCGGACATGCGCGGCGCCGCCTATGTGGCGAAGCCGAGCCTGGAAGTGGTGTACGACGCGGTATGAGCGAGGTGCTGCCCTTCCCGCGGGAGCGCGACGTGCTGAGTGTGGGGGCCGTCCCCACCCCCGGCCCCTCCCCTGAGGGGGCGGGGAGTTGCTCGTCGGCGGCAACGATGAAGGAAGCGGCGGCGAAGGCGGGCAAGTCCGAGGTGCTGGCGCGCTATGCGGCGGACTATCCGGTGGACGCGGCGCGCGGTCCGCATGACCAGCCGCAGTCGATGTGTCCGGCGTTCGGGTCGTTGCGGGTGGGGCTCAGGATGCGGCGGACGGCGTCGGTGCTGTCAGGCTCGGCCTGCTGTGTCTATGGCCTGACCTTCACCAGCCATTTCTATGGGGCGAAGCGCAGCGTCGGCTATGTGCCGTTCAGCTCCGAGACGCTGGTGACGGGCAAGCTGTTCGAGGACATCCGCGACGCGGTGCACGGCCTCGCTGATCCGGCGCTGTATGACAGCATCATCGTGACCAATTTGTGCGTGCCGACGGCGTCCGGCGTGCCGCTGCAACTGCTGCCCAAGAGCATCAATGGCGTGCGCATCGTGGGTATAGACGTGCCGGGGTTCGGCGTGCCGACCCATGCCGAGGCGAAGGATGTGCTGGCCGGCGCGATGCTGGCCTACGCGCGCGGCGAGGCGGAGGCAGGCCCGGTGGCGGCGCCGCGGGAGCGGTCGGACAAGCCGACGATCACGCTGCTGGGCGAGCTGTTCCCGGCCGATCCGATGGTGATCGGGCAGTTGCTGGCGCCATTGGGGCTGGCGGCGGGGCCGGTGGTGCCGACGCGGGAGTGGCGGGAGCTGTATGCGGCGCTCGACTGCGCGGCGGTGGCGGCGATCCATCCCTTCTATACCGCGAGCGTGCGGGAGTTCGAGGGCGCCGGCCGCAAGGTGTTGGGCTCGGCACCGGTGGGGCGCGATGGCACGGCCGCCTGGCTGGACGCGGTGGGCGAGGCCTGCGGGATTGCGAAAGGCGCGGTGGATGCGGCGAAGAACCGCTTCCTGCCGGCGATCGCTGGCGCGCTGGCGGCGATGCCGATCAGGGGTCGGGTGACGGTGAGCGGTTATGAGGGCAGCGAGCTGCTGGTGGCGCGGCTGCTGATCGAGAGCGGCGCCGACGTGCCCTATGTCGGCACGGCCTGCCCGAAGACGCGATGGAGCGAGCCGGACCGGGCGTGGCTGGAAGCGAAGGGTTGCCGGGTGCAGTATCGCGCCAGCCTGGAGCAGGATCTGGCGGCGATTGCGGAGTATGGCCCTGATCTGGCGATCGGGACGACGCCGGTAGTGCAGCATGCCAAGGCAAAGGGGCTGCCGGCGCTGTATTTCACCAACCTGATTTCTGCCCGGCCGCTGATGGGGCCGGCGGGGGCGGGTTCGCTGGCCACGGTAGTGAACGGTGCGATGGCGAACCGGGATCGCATGGTGAAGATGCGCGGCTTCTTCGAAGGCGTGGCGGAGGGGCCGAACGCCGGCATCTGGCAGGGCAAGCCGGTCGATCGGCCGGAGTTCCGGGCGAAGTTCGCGGCCCGGCGGATCGCGGCGGCAAAGGCCGAGGAGGCGGTAGGCGTATGACGCTGATCCTCGATCATGACCGGGCCGGCGGATACTGGGGGGCGGTTTACGCCTTTACAGCGATCAAGGGATTGCAGGTGATCATCGATGGTCCGGTGGGGTGCGAGAACCTGCCGGTGACGTCGGTGCTGCATTATACCGACGGGCTGCCGCCGCATGAATTGCCGATCGTGGTCACCGGGCTGGGCGAGCAGGAACTGGGGCGCGACGGCACCGAGGCGGCGATGAAGCGCGCGTGGAAGACGCTCGATCCCGATCTGCCCGCCGTCGTCGTCACCGGATCGATCGCCGAGATGATCGGCGGCGGGGTGACGCCGGAGGGGACGAACATCCAGCGCTTCCTGCCGCGCACCATCGACGAGGACCAATGGCAATCCGCCGACCGCGCGCTGACCTGGCTGTGGACGCAGTTCGGGGTGAAGAAGGTGCCCGCGGCCCGGGTGCTGAAGGAAGGGCAGAAGCCGAAGGTCAACATCATCGGGCCGACCTATGGCATGTTCAACATGGTGTCGGACCTCGCCGAAATCCGGCGGTTGATCGAGGGGATCGGCGCCGAGGTGAACATGACCTTCCCGCTGGGCAGCCATCTGGCGGACGTGAAGAAGCTGGCGGATGCCAGCGTGAACGTCTGCCTGTATCGCGAGTTCGGGCGCGGGCTGTGCGAGACGCTGGAGCGGCCCTATTTGCAGGCGCCGATCGGGCTGGAGAGCACGACGGCCTTCCTGCGGACGCTGGGCGAGTTGACCGGGCTGGACCCGGAGCCGTTCATCGAAAGCGAAAAGCACACGACGCTGAAGCCTTTGTGGGACCTGTGGCGCAGCGTGACGCAGGATTTCTATGCCACCGCGAGTTTCGCCGTGGTCGCGACCGAGACCTATGCCCGGGGTTTGCGCAACTTCCTGGAAGTGGACATGGGGCTGCCCTGCGCCTTCTCCTTCAGCCGCAGTGCCGGGGTGAAGCCGGACAATGCGGCGGTGAAGGAAGCGGTGCGGACCACGTCTCCGCTGGTGGTGTTCGGCAGTTTCAACGAGCGGATGTATATCGCCGAGACCGGCAGCCGGTCGATGTATGTGGCGGCGTCCTTTCCGGGAATCGCGATCCGGCGGGCGACGGGAACGCCCTTCATGGGCTATGCCGGCGCGACCTGGGTGATGCAGGAAGTGTGCAACGCGCTGTTCGACGCGCTGTTCAATATCATCCCGCTGTCGACGCAGATGGATGCCGTGGAGGCGACGCCGGCGCGCGGTCTGCGCGAGCTGCTGTGGGACGATGAGGCCAAGGCCGAGCTGGACGCGCTGGTGGAGCGGCAGCCGGTGCTGGTCAGGATTTCGACCGCGAAGCGCCTGCGCGATGCCGCCGAGCGCCATGCGCGCGCCGCCGGCGAGGCGAAGGTGACGCCCGAGCGGCTGGCCGCCGCGCAGGCCCAGTTTGAAAGTCTGGCGGCATGAGCCGCCGGCTTCCCCCCATCTCCGTTGCACCGTTGTGCAGCGAAGATCCGCCGGAGGAGGGCAACGTCGCCGTTCTCAGCCGTCGGCCAGACATGGAGAAGAGACTATGAGCGATAATAACAGGCATCTCAGCGATGCAGAGGCGAAGGAATTCCACGGCCTGTTCATGATGAGCTTCATCGTGTTCACGATCGTGGCGATCATCGCCCACTTCCTCGTGTGGAACTGGCGGCCTTGGCTGCCGGGGCCGACTGGTTATGCAACGCCGGCTGCCGCATCTTCGACGATGCAAACGCCTGCTGCTTCCTGAGGAGAGACGACCATGTGGAGAATCTGGCAAACATTTGAACCTCGTCGGACGCTGACCGCGCTGGCGATCTTCCTGTTCACGCTGGCAATCCTGATCCATTTCATCCTGTTGAGCACGGATCGCTTCAACTGGCTGGATGGCCCGGCGCCGAAGGCAGCGATGCCCGCGGCGGCGGCAACGGCGGCGCCGTAGGATCACCATCCTGCCGACGTCGCGTTGACGAAAGAAGGCGCGACGGATGCAACCCGCGACGGATTGCGTCCGCCCGCTTTCAACAGAATACCCGCCGGCGGTGCTGCGCTGGCCGAGAGAGGCATGGGACGGAAGGACCCGAGATGGCACTGCTCAGCTTTGAACGGAAATACCGTGTTCGAGGAGGCACGCTGATCGGCGGTGACCTGTTCGACTATTGGGTAGGGCCTTTCTATGTCGGTTTCTTCGGCATCACCACGGCCTTTTTCGCGGCGCTGGGAACGGCGCTGATCCTGTACGGCGCGGCCATCGGGCCGACATGGAACCCGTGGCTGATCAGCATCGCGCCGCCGGACATCAGCTATGGCCTGGCGCTGGCGCCGCTGCGGGAAGGCGGGCTCTGGCAGATCATCACGATCTGCGCGATCGGTGCCTTTGGCAGCTGGGCGCTGCGGGAAGTGGAAATCTGCCGCAAGCTGGGCATTGGTTACCATGTGCCGATCGCGTTTGGCGTGGCGATCTTCGCCTATGTGACGCTGGTGGTGATCCGGCCGCTGCTGCTGGGGGCATGGGGGTTCGGTTTCCCCTATGGCATCTTCAGCCACCTGGATTGGGTGTCGAACACCGGATACCAGTATCTGCACTTCCATTATAACCCGGCGCACATGCTGGCGGTGAGTTTCTTCTTCACCACGACGCTGGCGCTGGCGCTGCATGGCTCGCTGATCCTGTCGTCGGTCAATCCGGCGAAGGGCGAGACGGTGAAGTCGCCGGAATATGAGGACACCTTCTTCCGCGATCTCGTCGGCTATTCCGTGGGGGAGCTGGGCATTCACCGGCTGGGGCTGTTCCTGGCGCTGAACGCCGGCTTCTGGAGCGCGGTGTGCATCGTCATCAGCGGTCCCTTCTGGACGCGCGGCTGGCCGGAATGGTGGACCTGGTGGCTTAACCTGCCGATCTGGTCGTAACGGATAAAGGGGAGCGATCATGGCGACCTATCAGAATTTCTTCACCCAGGTGCAGCTGCGCGGACCGGCCGAATATGGACCGGTGGCGAAGGACAGCGAACCGCGCACCGGCACCCCGGGCTTTTCCGCCCTGATGGGGCGGCTGGGCGGCGCGCAGATCGGCCCGATCTATCTGGGCAAGCTGGGCCTCATCTCTTTGTTCACCGGGTTCATCGCGTTCGAGATCATCGGGCTGAACATGTGGGCGTCGGTCAACTGGGATCCGGTGCAGTTCGTGCGGCAACTGCCGTGGCTGGCGCTGGAGCCGCCGGGGCCGGAATGGGGATTGAAGGTGATCCCGCCGCTGGCGCAGGGGGGGTGGTGGCTGATCGCCGGCTTCTTCCTGACGGTTTCGGTGCTGACCTGGTGGTTGCGCACCTATCGCCGGGCGAAGGCGCTGGGCATGGGCACGCATGTTGCCTGGGCATTCGCCAGCGCCATCTGGCTCTATCTGGTGCTGGGCTTCATCCGGCCGGTGATGATGGGCAGCTGGAGCGAGGCGGTGCCGTTCGGCATCTTCCCGCACCTGGATTGGACCGCGGCGTTCAGCATCCGATACGGCAACCTGTTCTACAATCCGTTCCACGCGCTCTCGATCGCCTTCCTTTACGGGTCGACGCTGCTGTTCGCGATGCACGGCGCCACCATCCTGGCGGTGGGGCGCTATGGCGGCGAGCGTGAGCTGGAGCAGATCACCGACCGCGGCACGGCATCCGAGCGCGCGGCGCTGTTCTGGCGCTGGACGATGGGCTGGAACGCCACGATGGAATCGATCCATCGCTGGTCCTGGTGGTTCGCGGTGCTGACCACGCTGACCGGGGGCATCGGCATCCTGCTGACCGGCACGGTCGTGGACAACTGGTATCTGTGGGCGGTGCAGCATCATTATGCGCCGGCCTATCCCCCCACCGGGGTCGTCGATCCCCTTCTGTCGGGAGCCGCGCAATGATGACGGGACGCACAACCGCTGCCCTGCTGGGCATGTCGCTGGCGCTGACCGGGTGCGAGCTGGGCACCAAGGTCGTGAGCCAGAACGGCTATCGCGGCACGGGGATGGACCAGATCGTCACCAAATCCTCGCTGACGAAGGCGAAGGCCGACAATGTCGTGCCGCCGCCGCCCTATCCGCTGGAAAGCCGCGACGGCGAACTGGCGAAGGACACCTACGAGAATGTCCAGGTGCTGGGCGACATCAGCAGCGAGGAATTCAACCGGCTGATGATCTCGATCACGGAATGGGTGTCGCCGGACGGCTCGCCGGGGGGTGGCTGCAACTACTGCCACAATCCGGAGAACCTGGCGTCCGACGAGGTCTATACCAAGGTGGTGGCGCGCAAGATGATCGCCATGACCCGGCAGATCAACAGCAACTGGAAAAGCCATGTGCAGGGCACGGGCGTCACCTGCTGGACCTGTCACCGCGGCAAGAATGTGCCCGACAACAAATGGGCGATGCAGGTGCCGGGCAATCCGATGACCATCCGCGGCAACAAGCGGGGGCAGAACAGCCCGGTGGTGGCCGTGGGATACAGCTCGCTGCCGAACGACATCTTCGCGCCCTATCTGTGGGGATCGCAGGAGATCCGGGTGAACAGCCAGAAGGCGTTGCCTTCGGACCATTATGCCTCGATCCACTCGACCGAGCGCACCTATGGCTTGATGATGCGCTTTTCGACCGCGCTGGGGGTCAATTGCACCTACTGCCACAACAGCAACAATTTCGGGAAGTGGACGGGCAGCACGCCGCAGCGGGTGACCGCCTGGTACGGCATCCGGATGGCGCGCGATATCAACAACAACTATATCGACACGGTGGCGAACGTGATGCCGGCGAAACGGCTGGGGCCGGCGGGCGATGCCTATAAGGTGAACTGCGCGACCTGCCACCAGGGCGTGAACAAGCCATTGAACGGCGTGAGCATGCTGCCCGATCATCCGGCGCTGGCGGGCCCGCGGATGCCGGTGGCACCGGTCGCTGCGCCCGTGGTGGCGACGCCGGCCGCGCCGGCAACGCCGGTTGCCGCGGCTGCGGCTGCACCCGCCGCCTGAGCAGGCGCTTCGCTGACACCCATGACCCTCTCCCTTCGGGGGGAGGGTTTCTTTTTTGGTACGGGAGGTCGACGTGTGCCGCTATGTCTTTGAGCGGGCGGAGCGGGGCATGGCCCAGCGCCACAGGGCGCTGTCCTTGATGGGAAGCATCAGGAACAGATGTTCGATCAGGCCGAGCGCGGAAAGCGTGGCGAGGATGGCCGCGGCAGTCTGGCCGCCGCTGCCCGGCGGCAAGGCGAGGGCCGCGGTTGCGAAATGCCAGACCAGGGCGGCGCAGCCCATGATCGAAAGCGGGAACAGCGGGTTCATGGCGCGGCGGCGGAAATAGCTGCCGAGGTAGGCGAGATGGTCGGGCAGCATCTCGGCCGAGAGGTTGGCGACGCCGAGATGGATGTTGAGCTTGGACGACAGTCTGAGCGCGAACAGCAGCGCGAAGCTGTGCGCGGCGAGCATGTTGGCGGCGTTCCAGCTGACGGCGTAGAGCGCGACAAGCGTGGCGGCGAGCGCCAGTTCATGATGGATGAGGGTGGCTGCGGCGGCGCGGAAGCGGGCGAAGCCGCGGAGGTCGGGGGCGGCGTGGCCGCGATTGGGTCCGGTAACGAAGCCCATCAGGAAGGCGGTCTCATGCCAGCCCCAGAGGGTGAGCGCGGCCAGAAAGGCGACGATGGCGCCGGCGCCGTCGGTGACCGCGGTGCTCCACAGGACGGCGAACGTGGCGAAGCCAGCGAGGAAGGTGAGGGCGAGCAGGCTGCCGCCGTGGGTGCTGCGCGGGCGCCGGTCCAGCCAGAGGATGGCGCCGGTGCCGACGAACCAGCCGAGCATCACGATCGGCAGCGCGGGCCAGAAGGCCGCGATCATGATCGTGGTCGCGCCCGAGCGCTCATGGGGAGGGCGGCGTGGGCAGCGGCGCGATGCCCGGAAGCAGGGCGGCGAAGGCGTTGCGGTTGGTGGCGCCGAAGGAGCCGACCTCGATCACGCGACCGGTGGCGAGGTCGGTCAGCGACAGCTCGCCATTGGCCCAGGCGGTGAGGCGGAAGGGGGTTTCAGGGCTTTTGCCGGCGAGCCGCCGTTCGCGGGCGAGGCCGCGCATCACGCCACGGATGAAACCGTTGGTGCTGCCCGCCTGGACGCTGCCGGCAACGGCGCCGGTTTTGGCGTCGAGGATCTGCACGCCGCCGCCTGGCGCGTCGAGGAAGCGCAGGTCACGGCTGGCGAGCGCCTTGGTCTGCGCGGCGGCGCGCAGCGCGACCGGATCGGCGGATTGTGCGACCCAGCCGAGGCGGACGGCCGTGGTCAGCAGCAGGGTGGTGGCGATCAGGCCGCCGGCCAGCAGCAGCATGGCGCGGGGAAAGGGCTCGGCGTGGTGGTCGTGGCTCATGCCGGCTGCGCCAGGCCGCCGTGCGTGACGGGGCCTTCGGGAAGGGTGATGGGCAGGCGCTGGCCGGTCGGGACGACCTCTGCGAGGGCGCCGGCGATCAGCGTGGCGACACCGGCGGCATCGGGGATGGCGCGCAGCATCGGTTCCGGGCGGGACAGCGCCCAGGGGCGGGCATGCGGCCAGAGGTGGAACCAGCCGAGGCCGCTGCGCGTGGTGAGCGCGAGCGGGATGTCGCCGCTGCCGTCGGCATTCAGGCGCAGGCCGGCGATGTTGATCCGGAGCAGCGGGATGTTGATCGCCGTGGGCAGTGCCATGCCGATGCGTAGGACGATGCGGCGGTTGGTGAGGGTGTAGATGCTGGTGCGCGCCGACAGCAGCGCCAGGCCATGGAGCAGGCCGAGGCAGAGCGCGGCGGCGAGCGCGGTGAGCAGCAGGCCGGGGGCACTGGCCCCGGAGGCAAGCGCGGCGAGCAGGATCAGGGCGAAATAGGCGAGGATCAGCCGGACATGGAAGGCATCGCGCGCCAGCCGGCGCCAGTCGGGCGATCCCTGCCAGAGAATATGCTCTCCGGCAGGGAGCGGGCCGGGCAGGCCGCGGATGGGTTCATGGTCGAAATTGGCCATCATTCCTGTCCTAGATCAGCGGTTCGGCACGGTCCGGGGTGGCGTAGAGATAGCCGGCACCGAAATAGGCGACGATCTTCTCTTCCTCCAGCAGGGTGATCTGCTGGTCGGCGGCGAGGCGCGGCGCGCCGGCGAACTGCGCGGCGGTGACAGCGCTGACCACGACGCGGTTGCGCCCCGGCTGCACCTTGGCCATGGTCATCGGCACCAGCACGGTGCCAGCGCCATTGGCGAGGCTGACCGCCAGGTAGCGGATGAGGTGGTCGGCCTTGTCCACCCACAGGTCGCTGACGGTGCCGGCGGTGGAACCGTCCGCCCCCACCACGGCGAGGCCGCGCGGATCGCGGTCTCCGGCAAGGATGGTGACCCCATGCGTGCTGCCGATCGGCACGATGCGGGGATGGCCTTCGAAGTCGAGGTCCGGACGGTCGGCGCGGGCGGCCCAGGCGCCCGGTCCGACACCGGCGGCGAGCGGATCGCCAATGGGCACCAGCGGCGAACCGGAGAAGGGCGAGGTGCGCGCGGCGTTGGCGGGCACCGGCGCCTCGCGGTCGCGGGTGGGGGTGGTGACGTCGGGCAGGCCGTGCGGCATGCGGAAGGTCTTCGGCGTGGCGACCTGGATCGGGCTGTCGACGGGATAGAGCCGGCCGCTGAGATCATCCTCGAGCGGATAGCCCTCGCGCCGGTCTTCGCGGCGGAGGTAGATGACAAGGCCCAGGAAGAAGGCGAAGAAGGCATAGACTGTCAGCTCGGCAACATCGAGCCCGCCTACCAGATGCACATTGTCCATGGTTGCTCTCCCTCATCTTCCTAGGTTGGGAATTCACTGAGCCCGAAGCGATCCCCCGAGCGGTTGGTGCTGCGTTTCACGAGCGGCCCGATGGCCACCAGCGTGGCGAACAGCAGGCCGATTTCCAGGTGCCAGACCATCATGTAGCCGGTGGCGGGGCCGTTCAGCGCCTCCCCCAGCAGGCCACGGCTGGCGGCGTGGCCGATGACGTCGCGCAGCAGCCCGGCGAGCGCAATCCCGATCCCGGCCGCGCTGGCCTGCACCGCGCCCCAGGCGCCGAGCGCCAGGCCGGACAGGCCGCTGTTCGCCAGCGCCATGGCGGCGGTGAGCGTGCCGACCGAGAACAGCCCGCCGCCGAAGCCGACGAAGAGAACACCGATGCCGAGCAGCGACGGCGATTGCAGCGGGGAGGAGAAGATGACGAGTGCGAAGGCGCCGATGCCGACCAGGCAGCCATGGGCGGCGAGGATGTGCGGTTCGGCACCGCGGCCGAGTTGCAGGGCGGCGAACGCGAAACCGAACAGCGCCCCCAACGACCAGAGCGCGGTAAGCGCGGTGGTCTGGCCGACGGACATGCCGAGCACCTGACCGCCATAAGGTTCGACGAGCACATCCTGCATCTGGAAGGCGGCCGCCCCCAGGCCGACGGTGACGAGCAGGCGGGCAGCGCGACCGCCGCTGAGAAATTGCGACCAGGCATCGGCAAAGCGCGGGCGCGGCGTGTCGACGCGGGTGGCGTTCGGGTTCCGCCCCTCCTGTTTCCACAGCGCGACGACATTGAGGAACAGGGTGAGGACGGCGGCGCCCTGGATGACCTGGATCAGGCGGATCGCGCTGAAGTCCGACAGCAGCGCGCCGAGCAGCAGTCCGCTGAACATCATGCCGACGAGCAGCATGACATAGAGCAGGGCGACCACGCCGGGCCGCCGGTCCTCGGGAGCGAGGTCCGTGGCCAGTGCAAGGCCCGCCGTCTGAACCGTGTGCATGCCGGCACCGACCAGCAGGAAGGCGAGGGCGGCGCCGACCTCGCCGACCCAGGTGGCGCCGGTATTGTCGCCGGACATGATCAGGAGGGCGAAGGGCATGATGGCGAAGCCGCCGAATTGCAGGATGGTGCCGAACCAGAGATAGGGCACGCGCTTCCAGCCGAGGACGGCGCGATGATGGTCGGACCGGAAGCCGACGAGCGCGCGCAGCGGGGCGAGCAGCAGCGGCAGCGCGACCATGAGCGAAACCAGCCAGGCGGGCAGGCCGAGTTCGACGATCATGACCCGGTTGAGGGTGCCGACGAGGAGCACCGCCGCCATGCCGACGGTAACCTGGAACAGCGACAGGCGGATGAGGCGCGACCAGGGCAGGTCGGGGGAGGCGACATCGGCGAACGGCAGGAACTCGCGCGGGATGCGGGACCAGCGTTTGGAGAAAGGCGTGCTCATGCGGTGAGCCCGGCGGCATGGTCGAGCCGGGCGGCGCGCAGCTTCAACAGGAATTGCATGGCGTTGACGGCATAGGCGGCATAGGCGGCGAGCGCGAGCCAGAGCTGCTGCTGGGGGGAGCCATAGCCGCCGAAATGCGCCACCAGCCAGGCGCTGTGCAGTGCCAGCACCAGCATCGAGAAGACGTCCTCCCAATAAAAGGCGGGGGCAAACAGCCATTTGTCGAACACCACCTTTTCCCAGATCGAGCCGGTGATCATGATGGTGTAGAGCAGGACCACCTTCACCAGGATCGACAGGTCCGCCGCCGCGGCGCCTTCGCCGGTCAGCAGGGTTCGCAACACCAGTCCGAGGCTGATGAGGAAGGCCAGAAACTGAAGCGGCGCAAGGATGCCCTGCACCAGCGTCCAGCGGCTGCTGTCGCGGCGGCGGCGTTCCTCGGGCGTGTAGAGCGGCTTGCGCGCGGTGGCGCGGTGGCTGGCTGCTGGCCGGTCGGCTGTGTCATGCCCGTGCATCGGCGTCCTGCATCTCCCGCCCTGGCCCTGCCGGAACCCTAAGTCTGGTGGGCTGGGCTGTCAATCTGACTTTACGTCAGGAAAGTTGGACATATTCGTCCTTTGTTGCGAGATGCTGTTGCCAAGGTTGCGAAAGCAGCATAGCTTCGGCGGCGGACAAGCGGCGAAAGACCGCGGGGCGATTGCGATGGTGGTGGTATGGGCCGCCGCCCTTGCGGGGAGAACCACCGATGTGGTCGAGCGGGCGCAGCGAAGTGGAAACCGGCGGCAGCCTGGGTCATGAGGTGATGGCGATGGGGCAGGGCGCGCTGTCCCGGGTGATCGAGAATCAGATCATCCCGCGGTTGCTGATGGCGCATCGTGTCGGGGCGGCGCTGGCCGATACGCATGTCGAGATCGAGGCGCAGGATGTGATGGCGCTGGCGGAGGCCTCGGTCAGTGCGGAGGGACGCGGGGTGTCGGCGCTGATGCAACGGCTGCTGGACGGCGGCGTGACGCCCGAAGCGCTGCTGATCGATCTGGTGGCGCCAGCCGCGCGCGTGCTGGGCACCCGCTGGGAAGAGGACAGCCTGGATTTCGTGGATGTGACCATCGGCCTGTGGCGTTTGCAGGAGGTGGTGCAACTGCTCGAGTCGCGTTGCCCGGCCGTGCCGTCGGGCGGCCGGCGGGCGCTTTTCGTCTCGCTGGCTTGCGATACGCATCGGTTGGGAACAACGATTGTGGCCGACATCTTCGGCCGCGCCGGTTGGGATGTCAGCCTCGCACTGGCGGCGTCGGACATGGACGCGGCGCACATGGTGCGCGAGCGGGCCTTTGACGTGGTGGGATTGACGGTGAGCTGCGATGGCCATATCGCCGCCGCCACATCCCTGATTGCTGCGGTGCGGCATGCATCGCAGGTGCCGGGATTGAAGGTGATTGTTGGTGGCCCGCTGTTTCAACGCGATCCCGCACTGGTCCATGCCGTCGGTGCCGACGGCATGTCGGGCGACGCGCGCGACGCGGTGGCATTGGCGCAACGGTTGCTGGCGGAGGATGGCGCGGTGGCAGGCCGGGCCTGAGACGGAACGGGTGGCCTTGCCGACAGGCAGGCCGCGAACGGAATGAATGCTCCCTTGCCCGGAGACGCGCCGGTTCCATTCCGGGCGCTGCATGAAACGCTTGGCGTGCTGGGCACGGAGGCGGCGGCGACGGTTTTGGCCGCCGCCGGGGACATGACGCTGGTGATCGATCAGGACGGTGTGATCCGCGACGTGGCGCTGGGCGCGAGCGGCATGCCGGCGGCCTGGGCCGAGGAGTGGATGGACCGCCCCTGGACGGAGACGGTGACGGTCGAGAGCCGGGTGAAGATCAGCGAGATGCTGCGCGACGCGCAGGCGGAAATCAGCCCACGCTGGCGGCAGATCACGCACCGGTCGGACGCCAACGGCGAATTGCCGATGCGCTATCTGGCAACGGGGGCGGGGCATGACGGGCGGGTGATCGCGATCGGCCGGGACATGCGCGCCGAGGCGGCGATCCAGCAGCGCCTGCTGCGCGTGCAGCAGGCGATGGAGCGCGACTATGTTCGCCTGCGCCACAGCGAGCTGCGCTATCGCCTGTTGTTCGAACGTGCCGGCGAGGCGGTGTTGATCATCGATGCGGCGAGTCGGCGGGTGATGGAGGCGAATCCCGCGGCGCAGCGGCTGCTGGCGCCGGGCGGCGCCGCCCTGACCGGCAATTCCCTGCCGGCGCTGTTCGGGGACAGTGCGCGTGACACGCTGCTGACCTGGCTGGGGGCGGTGCAGGCCGGCAGCAGCGCGCCGTTGACGCTGCATCTGCCCGCCGGGGGCGATGTGCAGCTGGCGGCGAGCCTGTTCCGGCAGGAGCGGGGCAATTTCGTGCTGATCCAGATGCATGCCGCGGAGATTCGGCCGCGCGGCGATGATGGCGCGGGGCTGCTGGCACTGCTGGAGCGGATGCCCGACGCCTTTGTGGTGGCGGGGGAGGGGATGGAGATCGCCACCGCGAACAGCGCCTTTCTGGACCTGGTCGCGGTCGCGCGCCGGGAGGATGTATTGGGGGCGCCACTCGGACGGTTCCTGGGGCGTCCGGGAATCGATCTGGGGCTGTTGACGAGCGAGGTGCGCGACCATGGCGTGGTGAAGGGCTTTGCAACCGTGCTGCGCAGCATCGCCGGCGAGAGTCATGAGGTCGAAGTGTCGGCGGTGGCGGTGGAGTCGCCGGTGGCCTGCATGGGCTTTGCGCTGCGGACGGTGCGGGCGCGGGTGGATGAGACGCCGGCGGGGGATACGGCGCTGTCGCGCTCGGTCGAGCAGTTGACCGGGCTGGTCGGGCGCGTGCCGTTGAAGGACATCGTGCGGGAGAGCAGCGACCTGATCGAGCGCCTGTGCATCGAAGCGGCGCTGCGGCACAGCGGTGACAACCGGGCGGGCGCCGCGGAAATATTGGGGCTGAGCCGGCAGAGCCTGTACAGCAAGCTGCATCGGCACGGCCTGGGCAATCTGGGCGGTGATGAGGATTGAGTGTCAAGCCTGATTGACGGTTGAAACTGTCAGGCATAGCATGCGGCATGTCCTGGCTGACGCTGCCCGCCCCCGCCGCACCGCATCCGCGCGATGTGCTGGCGCTGCTGAAGCCGATCACCTGGTTTCCGCCGATGTGGGCCTTCCTGTGCGGCGTGGTGTCGTCGGGCGTGCCGCTGTCGAGTCGCTGGGGTTTCCTGCTCGCCGGCGTGCTGCTGGCGGGGCCGCTGGTGTGCGGCACCAGCCAGGCGGTGAACGACTGGTATGATCGGCATGTCGACGCCATCAACGAGCCCGACCGGCCGATTCCCTCGGGCCGCGTCGGCGGGCAATGGGGATTGTGGATCGCGGTTACCGGCTCGCTGCTGTCGGCGCTGGTGGCATGGGTGATCGGACCCTGGGTGTTCGCGGCGACCCTGCTGGGGTTGTTCTTCGCCTGGGCCTATAGCGCGCCGCCGCTGCGGCTGAAGATGAGCGGCTGGTGGGGGCCGGGTGCGGTGGCGCTGTCCTATGAGGGGCTGACCTGGTTCACGGGTGCCGCGGTGATGGCGGGCGGGCTGCCCGATGGCCGCATCCTGGCGCTGCTGCTGCTCTATAGCGCCGGTGCGCATGGCATCATGACGCTGAATGATTTCAAGGCGGTGGCCGGCGATGCGGCGATGGGCATCCGGTCGCTGCCGGTGATATTGGGCGAGGGGCGGGCGGCGCGGCTGGCATGCGCGGTGATGCTGTTGCCGCAGCTGGCGGTGGTGGCGCTGCTGCTGCGCTGGGGCCTGCCATGGCATGGCGGCGCGGTGGCGCTGCTGATCGGGTGCCAAGTGCTGGCGATGCGGCGGCTGCTGCGCGACCCGGCCCGGTTCGCGCCCTGGTACGGCGGGGCGGGCGTCGGGCCCTATGTGCTGGGGATGCTGGTGTCGGCCTTCGGGATCGGATCGTTGCTGGGGAGTGGGGCATGAGCGGGGATGGCATGCTGGGCTGGCCGGGAATCGTGCGGCTGGGGCTGGTGCAGAGCGCGCTGGGCGGGATCGTGATGCTGGCGACCTCCATCCTGAACCGCATCATGGTGGTGGAATATGCGCTGTTCGCGGCGGTGCCTGCGGGCCTGATCGCCTGGCATTTCGTGGTGCAGCTGTCGCGGCCGCGCTGGGGCTATGGCTCGGACGTGGGCGGGCGGCGGACGACGTGGATCATCGGCGGCATGGGCGTGCTGTGCATGGGCGGGCTGCTGGCGGCGAACGCCACACTGATGATGCGCGAGATGCCGCTGTGGGCGGCGGTGATGGCGTTCGTGGGTTACACCATGATCGGCGCGGGGGTGGCGGCGGCGGGGACGTCGCTGTTGGCGCTGCTGGCGACGCAGACGGCACCGGCGCGGCGGCCGGCGGCGGCGGCGCTGACCTGGATCATGATGGTGGCCGGCATCGTGGTGACGGCGGCGGTGTCGGGCAGTTTCCTGGATCCCTTCACGCCACAGCGGCTGGCCAATGTGGCGGGCACGGTGCCGCTGGCGGCGTTCCTGCTGACGCTGCTGGCGGTGTGGGGCGTGGAGAAGCCGCGGGCGGTTCCCGCGGCGGACAAGGCGCCGCCGCCGCCGTTCCGGGAAGCGGCGGCCGAGGTGTGGCAGGACGCGCAGGCGCGGCGGTTCGCCATCTTCGTGTTCCTGTCGATGCTTGCCTACAGCACGCAGGACATGATCCTGGAGCCGTTCGCGGGGCTGGTGTTCAACTTCACCCCGGGGGCTTCGACCAAGCTGTCGTCGGTGCAGCATATGGGCGTGCTGCTGGGCATGATCCTGGTGGGGGTGGGGGGTCGTGCCTTCACCCGGCGGGGCGGCGCGGGGCTGAAGCGCTGGGTGATGCTGGGCTGCCTGGGATCGGCGCTGGCGCTGACCGGGCTGGGGCTGGGAGCGCTGGCGGGGCCTGGGTGGCCGTTGAAGGCGAATGTCTTCCTGCTGGGGTTCGGCAACGGGGTTTTCGCGGTCTCCGCCATCGCGGCGATGATGGACCTGGCCGGCATGGGAACGCCAGGGCGGGAGGGGATGCGCATGGGCATCTGGGGCGCGGCCCAGGCGGTGGCGTTCGGCGCCGGCGGCCTGCTGGGCGCGGTGGGCGTGGACATGGGCCGGCAGCTGCTGGGGTCGACGCCGGAGGCATTCCTGCTGGTGTTTTCAGCGGAGGCATTGATGTTCCTGGGCGCGGCGATGCTGGCGCGGCGGATCGACATGGCGGGGAACGCCGAGGCACGGAAAGAGGAGCTGGCATATGGCTGAGCGGTTCGATGTGGTGGTGGTGGGCGGCGGGCCAGCGGGCGCGACCGCGGCGACCGACCTGGCGCGGGCGGGCGTGCATGTCTTGCTGCTGGATCGCGCCGGCCGGGTGAAACCCTGCGGCGGGGCAATCCCGCCCAAGGCGATCGAGGATTTCGACATTCCGCCGCACATGCTGGTGGCGCGGGCGACCTCCGCCCGGATGGTCGCGCCGTCGTCTCGGACGGTGGACATGCCGGTGGGCGACGGGTTCGTGGGCATGGTGGACCGCGAACATTATGACGAGTGGCTGCGGGCACGGGCGGCGCTGGCGGGGGCGGAACGGCGGACCGGCGGTTTCGAGCGTATCGTGCGCGAGGACGTGCGCACCTTCGTGGAGTATCGTGTCGGCCGCGGTGGCCCGCAGGCGCGGGTGGAGACGAAGCTGGTGATCGGCGCCGACGGCGCGCGATCGGCGGTGGCGTGCGCGGAGATCGCCGGCGCGGACCGGATGCCATGCGTGTTCGCCTATCACGAGATCATCGAGACGCCGGCGAACGACTTCGACGGCAGCCGCTGCGACGTCTGGTACCAGGGGCATGTGTCGCCGGACTTTTATGGCTGGGTGTTCCCGCATGGCGAGACCACGAGCGTCGGCGTGGGCAGCGCCAACAAGGGTTTTGCCCTGCGCAACGCGGTGGGCGCGCTGCGCGCGGCGAGCGGGCTGACCGATGCCGAAACCGTCCGCGGCGAGGGCGCGCCGATTCCATTGAAGCCTTTGGACCGATGGGACAATGGCCGCGATGTGGTGGTGGTGGGTGACGCCGCCGGGGTGGTGGCGCCGGCATCGGGCGAGGGGATTTTCTATGCCATGACCTCGGGCCGGATGGCGGCGGACGTGGCCGTCCGATTCCTGGCGACGGGCGACGCGCGGCTGCTGCGGCAGGTGCGCAAGCAATTCATGGCGGCGCATGGCCGCGTGTTCTGGGTGCTGCGGATGATGCAGTATTTCTGGTACAGCAGCGACAAGCGGCGCGAACGCTTCGTGCACATGTGCGCCGACAAGGATGTGCAGGCGCTGACCTGGCAGGCCTATATGCACAAGAAGCTGGTGAAGGCCCGGCCGGCGGCGCATGCGCGCATCTTCTTCAAGGACATGGGGCACCTGATCGCCAGTGCGGTGCGCTGATTGACGACGCTGCCGGTCGATATCGTGCTGGCTGTGTTGCTGGTGGAGGCGGGCGTGCTGCTGGCGCGACGGGTGGCGCTGGCGGACGTGCTGGCGGCGCTGCTGCCGGGCGCGGCGATGCTGCTGGCGCTGCGGGCGGTGCTGTCAGGGCAGGGAACGGGCGCCGCCATGATTTGGCTGGCGGTTTCCGGCCTTATCCATGCATGGGATTTATACCGCCGCGGCTGGCTGAAAAAGCCGCGGCGTTAACAAGCGTTTAGCCGCCGTTCGCCTTCAGGAAGGCGATCAGGTTGGCGCGGCGCTGCGGATCCTTGATGCCGGCGAACGCCATGGTGGTGCCGGGGATGGTGCGGCGCGGGTTTTCCAGATATTTGAAGAGATTGGCTTCGGTCCAGACGATACCGCTGCTGGCATTGGCCTTGGAATATTTGAAGTTCGGAACCGACCCGGATTTGCGGCCGATGATGCGGGCGAGCGAGGGGCCGATCTTGTTCTGGCCGGGTTTCAGCGAGTGGCAGGCGGAGCATTGCACGAACACCGCCTTGCCGGCGGCGGCATCGCCCTTTGGCATCGCCTGCGCCGAGACGGGGGCGGCGGCGAGGGCGAAAAGCAGGGGGAGGACGCGCATATTTGCTCCTTTGCAACAAAGTCTTGGCCTTGCCAAAGGGCAGGACGGTGCCGCTGTCAAGGATTTTGGCAATCGGGGACAGCGGCGTGGTGCCGCAAGGGGTCAGGCGCCGCCATTGGCCTTGATGTAGGCGATGACGTCGGCGCGTTTCTGCGGATCAGGGAAGCCGGCGAATGCCATCTTCGTCCCCGGGACGGTCTTCTTGGGTCCGGCGAGATATTCGAACAGCTTCGCCTCGGTCCAGACGATGCCGCTCTTCTTGTTGGCGGCGGAATAATTATAGCCCGGGACGCTGCCGGCGGTGCGGCCGATGACCTTGGCGAGCGAAGGGCCGACCATGTTCTTGCCCGGCGTGAGCGTGTGGCATGCCTTGCATTGCAGGAAGAGCTTGGCGCCGTTTGCCGCGTTGCCTTTCATGCTGGCGTAGGTCTGCGCGGAAACGGGAGTAGCGAGCGCGGTGGCGATCAGCGCGAGATGGACGGTATTCAGCTTCATGCGGCACTCCCATGATGACAGCTTATACTGCACCATGGGGCTTAACAGTGCGTGAAGGTTTCGCAAGACGTTTCCATGCCGATAGGCTAGTCTCTCTCATTCTTCACAGGGGCGTGTGGAGATGAGGGAAGTTTATGAATGATTTGTCATTTCCGCGGGCCCCGGGGTGGCGTTTCCATCCCGATCGCGACCGGCTGATCGCCGAGGCGCATGCCCGCCCCTATACCCCGATGCCGGTGCCCGCGATCGCGACGCGCATTGCGACACTGTCGGGGCAGGATGCAGCGGCGGACGACCGGGCGCACATGGCGGCGCTGTGCCGGAAATATGGCGCCGCGGTGCCGGCGGATGATGCCAAATGGTGCGCGCTGGACGCCGGCGTCTGGCAGCTGCGCTGGGAGCGGCATACCGAATTTTCGACCTGGACCTTCTTCCGCTCGGCGCAGCGCGCGCATCCCTTCCTGGAGACCGCGACCGAGCAGGTGCCGGCGGACTGGCTGGCAGGGCTGCCGGGTGAGGTGCTGGTGGCGACGACGCTGGAAATCCGCAGCCGGGAGGGCGCGCCGTCCCCGCTGGGGATGCTGGGGGGCGATGCGATCGGCGCGCAGCTGCTGGACGGGGCGGTGACGATCTACACCGATTGCCGGCCGGACGCGCTGGGGATGACCCGCTTCCTGGGCCTGGATTCGAGCAATGATCCGGGGTTGTGCGGACGGGTGGCGCGCAGCCTGCTGGAGATCGAGACCTATCGCATGATGGCGCTGCTGGCCTTCCCGCTTGCCGGCGAGGCGACGGGCGAGGTGGCGTTGATCGAGCGCGAGGCGGCGGAGCTGGCGGCGCAGCTGGCGCAGGAGGCGGATGCCGACGCCGACCGGCGGCTGCTGGCGCGCCTGGCGGAGCTGGCGGGCGAGGCGGAACAGCTGAACGCGCGGACGAGTTTCCGCTTCAACGCCGCGACCGCCTATTACCGGATCGTGCTCGACCGGATCGCCGGATTGCGGGAGGTGCGGATCGAGGGGTTGCAGACGCTGGGCGAGTTCATGGAGCGGCGGCTGGGGCCGGCGATGCGCACCTGCGACACGGTGGCGGAGCGGGAGCGCGACGTGATCGCGCGGATCGCCCGCACCGAGCAGATGCTGAACACCCGGGTGGAGGTGGCGGCGGAGGCGACGAGCGCGGCGCTGCTCGCCTCGATGGACCGGCGGTCCGACCAGCAGCTGCGGTTGCAGCGCACGGTCGAGGGCCTGTCGGTGGTGGCGATGACCTATTATGCGGTCGGGCTGCTGGGCTATGTGTTCAAGGCGCTGCATGACCGGGTGCCGCAGCTCGATCCGGCGGTGGCGACGGCGCTGTCGGTGCCGCTGGTGCTGGGGGTGGCGTGGCTGGCGCTGCGGCGGGTGCGGGAGACGATGCTGCGCGATTAGCTTCACATTGCCTTTTCGCCGGCGCGCGCCTATGTGCGGCGCTTCCGATTTTCCGTCCGAGACCCGATCCATGCTGATGACCTTTCTGCTCGTCGTTCACACGCTGCTGGCGCTGGCGCTGGTGGGGGTGATCCTGATCCAGAAGTCCGAGGGCGGCGGGCTGGGAATCGGCGGCGGCTCGACGGGTGGCCTGGTGTCGGCGCGGGGCGCGGCGGATCTGCTGACACGCTCCACCACCGCGCTGGCGACGCTGTTCATCGTCACCAGCCTGCTGCTTGCCTTCCTGGCGGCGGGGCAGGGCAAGAAGGCGACGACGATCGATACGTCGCTCGCGCGGCAGACCGCGCCGGCGTCACCGATCGGGCCGCTTCCTGGTGCCCCCGCGGTGCCCGCGACTCCCGCGCCGGCGGCCCCGGCCCCTGCGGATTCGGTGCCGCTGCAGAAATAGGGCGGCGATTCGTCCCCAGTTTTTTGCGGTGCGAACGGGTGACAAGGCGGCGGGGCACGGCTAAGCCTGTTCTCCCATGACCCGGTTCATTTTCATCACCGGCGGCGTGGTATCCTCGCTTGGCAAAGGTCTGATGGCAGCGTCGCTGGCGGCGCTGTTGCAGGCGCGGGGATATCGTGTGCGCATCCGCAAGTTCGATCCCTATCTGAACGTCGATCCGGGGACGATGAGCCCCTACCAGCACGGCGAGGTCTATGTGACCGACGACGGCGCCGAGACCGACCTCGACCTCGGCCATTATGAGCGCTTCACCGGCGTGTCGGCGCGGCAGTCCGACAATGTGACGTCGGGACGGATTTACCAGCAGATCATCGCGCGGGAACGGCGCGGCGACTATCTGGGCGCGACGGTGCAGGTGATCCCGCATGTGACCGATGCGATCAAGGCGTTCGCGCGGGCGGAAACCGACGACCTGGATTTCGTGCTGTGCGAGATCGGCGGCACGGTGGGAGACATCGAATCGCTGCCGTTCATCGAGGCGATCCGGCAGCTGCGCAACGACCTGGGGCGCGGTCAGAGCGTGTCCGTCCATGTCACGCTGGTGCCGTTCATCGCGGCGGCGGGCGAGCTGAAGACCAAGCCGACGCAGCACAGCGTGCGCGAGCTGGCGGCGCTGGGGGTGCAGCCCGACGTGCTGGTGTGCCGGTGCGAACGGCCGCTGCCCGATGGCGAAAAGGCGAAGATCGCGCTGTTCTGCAACGTGCGGCGGGAGGCGGTGATCGCGGCGCTGGACGCGCCCAGCATCTATGCCGTGCCACTGCAATATCATGCCGAGGGACTGGACGACGAGGTGCTGCGGGCGTTCGATATCGAGCCGGCGGCGACGCCCGACCTGCGGCGCTGGAGCGACGTGCAGGAGCGGCTGGCGAACCCGGAGGGCGAGGTGACGATCGGCGTGGTGGGCAAATATGTCGGCCTGCCGGACGCCTACAAGTCCTTGAACGAGGCCCTGGTGCATGGCGGCATCGCCAACCGGGTGAAGGTGAAGGTGCAGTGGATCGATGCCGAGCTGTTCGAGGCGCCGGACGGCGATGTGGCGGCGCGCCTGGAGCCGATGCACGGCATCCTGGTGCCCGGCGCCTTTGGCGAGCGCGGCGCGGAGGGCAAGATCGCCAGCATCCGCTTTGCCCGCGAGCGGCGGGTGCCGTTTTTCGGCATCTGTTTCGGCATGCAGATGGCGTGCGTCGAGGCGGCGCGCAATCTGGTGGGGGAGGCGGCGGCGACCTCGACCGAATTCCGCGAGAAGGATGATCCGCCGGTCGCCGACCCGGTGGTGGGGATGATCAGCGAGTGGATGAGCGCGGAAGGGTTGCAGCGACGCGCCGAGGGCGGCGATCTGGGCGGCACGATGCGGCTGGGCGCCTATGAGGCCGAGCTGGGCGGCAACAGCCATGTCGCGGGCATCTATGGCGCGACCAGCATCAGCGAGCGGCACCGGCACCGCTATGAGGTGAACCTGGCGTGGCGGGAGCGGCTGGAGGCGCAGGGGCTGCTGTTCAGCGGCATGTCGCCCGACGGGCAGCTGCCCGAGATCGTCGAGCGGCCGGACCATCCCTGGTTCGTGGGGGTGCAGTTCCATCCCGAGCTGAAGAGCCGGCCGTTCGAGCCGCATCCGCTGTTCGCCAGCTTCGTGGCGGCGGCGCTGAAGCAGAGCCGGTTGGTGTAGCACCGGCAAAATGGCGTTTCACCCATGAACAGCACATGGGCGAAACGGCGCTTCACCAACAAAACGGCCGGGAAGGGGTGCTTCCCGGCCGCCTTCGTGACGAAAGTCATGAGCCGGCCCTACCCCGGCTAAACCCTGAACCCTGGCCGCTTTGCGCCGCTCTCGGTCACTGGACGCTAGGACGGGGTGGGGCATCTGTCATCGGGCAATATGACCCGTTCATGACAAATGGCGCGGCTGTTGCAGGCTTGCCACAGGGGGGTGGTGGGGTTGGTCGCGGAAAGCGGTTTGCAGGCAGGGCGCTATCGCCTAGGGACGGTGCCATGTTGATGTCCCGCACTTTTCTTCCCGTGATGCGCGAAACGCCCAGCGACGCGCAGATCGTCAGCCACCAGTTGATGCTGCGCGCCGGCCTTATCCGCCAGACCGCGGCGGGGATCTATGCCTGGCTGCCGCTGGGTCTGCGCGTGCTGCGGCGGATCGAGGCGGTGGTGCGGCGCGAGCAGGACCGCGCCGGCGCGATCGAGATGCTGATGCCGGTGGTGCAGTCGGCGGACCTGTGGCGGCAGTCGGGCCGCTATGACGCCTATGGGCCGGAGATGCTGCGCTTTGCCGACCGGCACGGGCGCGACATGCTGTTCGGCCCGACCAACGAGGAGATGATCACGGCGCTGTTCCGCGACGGGGTGCGCAGCTACCGCGACCTGCCGCGCACGCTCTATCATATCCAGTGGAAGTTCCGCGATGAGGTGCGGCCGCGGTTCGGGGTGATGCGCGGGCGCGAGTTCCTGATGAAGGATGCCTATAGCTTCGACCTGGACGAGGCCGGCGGGCGGGCGAGTTATGATGCGATGTTCACGTCCTATCTGAAGACCTTCGCGGTGCTGGGGCTGCGGGCGGTGCCGGTGCGGGCGCCGACCGGGCCGATCGGTGGCGACCTGAGCCACGAGTTCCATATCCTGGCGGATACCGGGGAGAGCGAAGTCTATTATGACGCTGCGCTGGATGCCGTTGACCTCAGCGATCCGGACGCGCCGGCGACGTTGCGGCGGCTCTATGCCATGGAGGCGGAGGAGCATGAGAAGGTGCTGGCGGGGGCGGGCTGCCCGGTGCCGGCGGAACGGCTGGCGAAGCGGCGCGGCATCGAGGTGGGGCATATCTTTTTCTTCGGCACCAAATATTCGGACGCGATGGGGCTGAGCGTGCAGGGCCGTGACGGCGCGCCGGTGGTGCCCTTGATGGGGAGCTATGGCATCGGCGTGAGCCGGTTGATGGGGGCGATCATCGAGGCGAGCCATGACGCGAACGGCATCATCTGGCCGGAGAGCGTGGCGCCTTATGATGTCGGGCTGGTGAATTTGCGGCCCGATGATGCCGGCGTGCGCGCGGCGGCGGATGATGTGCAGGGGCGGCTGGAGGCAGCGGGGAAGAGCGTGCTGCACGATGAGCGCGATGCGCGGCCGGGCGAGAAGTTCGCGACGATGGACCTGATCGGACTGCCCTGGCAGGTGACGGTGGGGCCGAAGGGGGTGGCCGCGGGCACGGTGGAGCTGAAGCGGCGGGCGACGGGGGAGAAGGCGGAGCTGAGTTTGGAGAGTGCGCTGGCGCGGATTGCCGGCTGATGGCGCCTGCGCGGCCCCACCCTCACCCCGCTCGGCTTCGCCGAGTCGCCCTCTCCCCAGACCACCCCGCGAACAAGTTCGCGGGGACCCCGGATCAAGGGAGAGGGGGATGATTCTTCGGTGGGAGCGGATGATCGCGGCGCGCTACCTTCGGCCGGGGGAGGGGGAACGGTTCATCTTCCTGGTGGCCGGCGTGAGCTTGCTGGCGGTGGCGCTGGGGGTGGCGGCGCTGATCGCGGTGATGAGCGTGATGAACGGCTTTCGCGCCGAGCTGTTCGACCGCATCCAGGGGCTGAACGGCCATGCGGTGGCGCAGGGCTTTGGCGGCCGGCTGGAGGATTGGCGCGGGGTGGCGGCGCGGGCGACGGCGCTGCCGGGCGTGGTGAGCGCCACGCCGCTCATTGAGGCGCCGCTGATGGCGAGTTTCGGCACGCGGGTGGAAGGCGCGCTGGTGCGCGGCATGACGATGGCCGACATCGCGCGGACGCCGGTGATCGCCGACAATGTGAAGGCGGGCAGCCTGAAGGCCCTGGCGGAGCCGGACACGGTGGCGGTGGGGGCGCAACTGGCGCAGAGCCTGGGGGTGCAGGTGGGGGACAGCCTGTCGCTCATCAGCCCGGCCGGCGAGGTGACGCCGTTCGGCACGGTGCCGCGCATCGTCAGCTATCGTGTGGGCGCGATCTTCGAGGTGGGCATCTTCGATTATGACAAGGCGTTCGTGCTGATGGCGATGCCGACGGCGCAGACGCTGTTCAACCTGGGCGATGCCGTGGGCATGGTGGAGATCAAGACAGAGGATGCCGATCGTGTCGCGAGCATCCTGGCGCCGCTGGGGCGGGAGCTTCTGGGGAAGGGCGTGCTGACCGACTGGCGGCAGATGAACAGCGCGCTGTTCGAGGCGCTGGTGGTCGAACGGACGGTGATGTTCTGGGTGCTGTCGATCATCATCCTGGTGGCGGTGTTCAACATCCTGTCCTCGCTGATCATGCTGGTGCGGGCGAAGACGCGGGACATCGCGATCCTGCGGACGATGGGGGCCGGGCGCGCCGCGCTGATGCGGGTGTTCATGACGGTGGGGACGCTGATCGGGGTGGCGGGCGTGGCGCTGGGGCTGGTGCTGGGGTTCACGGTGCTGGCGTTCCGGCAGGGCATCGTCAGCGGGTTCAGCCGGCTGACGGGGACGGAATTGTGGGACCCGTCGATCCGCTACCTGACCGAATTGCCGAGCAAGACCGATCCGGGCGAGGTGGTGGGGATCGTGCTGCTGGCGGTGGGGTTGAGTTTCCTGGCGACGATTTACCCCGCGTGGAAGGCGGCGAGCACGGACCCGGTGAGCGTGCTGCGTTATGAGTGAGGCAGGCGTTGCCGGCTCCCTCCGCTCGGCTGACGCCGGATCGCTTCCCCGTGCCGGGGGAGAGGCGCTGGCGCTGGTCGGGCTGACGCGGCGGTTCGCGCAGGGGGGAGAGGCGATCGAGGTCTTGCGGGGAGTGGACCTGACGCTGGCGCGCGGCGAGATCGTGGCGTTGCTGGGGCCGTCGGGGAGTGGGAAATCGACGCTGTTGCAGGCGGCGGGGTTGCTGGAGGGGGGGTTCGGCGGGCACATCCGCATCGACGGCGTGGAAGCGGCGGGCCTGGACGACAGCGGGCGGACGGCGCTGCGGCGGGACAGGCTGGGGTTCGTGTACCAGTTTCACCATCTGCTGCCGGATTTTTCGGCGCTGGAGAATGTGGTGCTGCCGCAGCTGGTGGCGGGGGCGCGGACCGACGCGGCGCGGGCGCGGGCGGCGGACCTGCTGGAGGCGCTGGGGCTGGGGCACCGGTTGACGCACCGGCCGAGCCAGCTTTCGGGCGGCGAGCAGCAGCGGGTGGCGGTGGCGCGCGCGCTGGCGACGCGGCCGGTGCTGGTGCTGGCGGACGAACCGACCGGCAACCTGGACGAGGGGACCGCCTCGCTGGTGCTGGACGCCTTTCTGGCGCAGGTGCGGGGCGAAGGCGCGGCGGCGCTGGTGGCGACGCACAATGAGGCGCTCGCCAGCCGCATGGACCGGGTGGTTCGGCTGCATGAGGGGCGGCTGGCCTGATCGGGCTGCCCCGCGTTGGGCCGGTTATCCACAAGGGAGTGAGCCGGCGGATGCACGCCGCTTGAGGCGAGGGCACCGCTGCGGTTAGACGGGGCGATGGCTGCCTTTGTCCCGCTGCGCGCGCAGAGTTGTTATTCGATGCTCGATTCGACGATCGAGCCGAAGGCGCTGGCGAAGGCGTGCGCGAAAATGGGCATGCCGGCGGTGGCGCTGTGCGACCGTGCCAATCTGTTCGCGGCGATGGAGTTTTCCGACGCCTGTTTGAAGGAGGGGGTACAGCCGATCATCGGGGTGGCGCTGCCGCTGTTGCGGGGTGGCGAGGCGCGGCCGGGGGCGCGGGCGGTCATCGACTGGCTGCCGCTGCTGGCGCAGGACGAGGCGGGCTATGCCAACCTGCTGGCGCTGGTGAGCGCCGCGCATCTGGCGGGCGAGGGCGAGGTGGCGCTGCCGCTGGGGGCGCTGGAGGGGCGGACGGCGGGGTTGATCGCGCTGACCGGGGGTGCCGACGGGGCGCTGGCGCGGTTGCTGGCGGAGGGGCAGGACGCGGCGGCGGCTGATTATGCCGATGCACTGGAGCGGCTTTTTCCGGGGCGGCTGTATGTGGAGATCAGCCGCAGCGGGGAGGCGTTGGAGTCCGCGAGCGAGGCGGGGTTGCTCGACCTGGCCTATGCCCGCGACCTGCCGCTGGTGGCCAGCAATGTGGCGCGGTTCCTGGAGCCGGCGGGGCATGAGGCGCATGATGTGATGCTGTGCATCGCCGACGGCGCCTATGTGGAGAGCGACGAGCGGCGGCGGTCCAACCCCGAGCATTGGTTGAAGCCGGCGGATGTGATGGCCCGGCTGTTCGCCGACCTGCCCGAGGCGCTGGCGAACACGCTGGTGGTGGCGCGGCGCTGCGCGGTGGCGGCGCCGGAGCGGAAACCGATCCTGCCGCGGCTGGTGCCGGATCGCGCCGCCGAGGATGCGCGGCTGGCGGAGGAGGCGCGCGCCGGGCTGGCGGCGCGGCTGGCGGTGGTGCGGCCGGCGGATGCGGCACCCTATGAGGAGCGGCTGGCGTTCGAGCTGGGCGTGATCGCGGGGATGGGCTTTTCCGGCTATTTCCTGATCGTGGCGGACTTCATCGGCTGGGCGAAAGCCAGGGGGATTCCGGTGGGGCCGGGGCGGGGTTCGGGCGCGGGCAGCGTGGTCGCCTGGGCGCTGCTGATCACCGACCTGGACCCGCTGGAACATGGCCTGATCTTCGAGCGGTTCCTGAATCCGGAGCGCGTGTCGATGCCGGATTTCGACATCGATTTCTGCGAAACGCGCCGCGGTGAGGTGATCGATTATGTCCAGGCGCGCTATGGCCGGGATCATGTGGCGCAGATCATCACCTTCGGGAAGCTGAAGGCGCGCGCGGTGCTGAAGGATGTGGGGCGGGTGATGCAGCTGCCCTATGGCCAGGTGGACCGGCTGGCGAAGCTGGTGCCGAACGTGCCGGCGGACCCGTGGAGTCTGGACCGGACGCTGGCGGGCGTGCCGGAGCTGCGCGCCGAGATGCGCGCCGATGCCAAGGTGGCGCGGCTGGTGGAGCTGGCGCGGTCTTTGGAAGGGTTGCCGCGACACAGCAGCACGCATGCGGCGGGCGTGGTGATCGGCGACCGGCCGCTCGACCAGCTGGTGCCGCTGTATCGCGACCCGCGGTCCGACATGCCGGTGAGCCAGTTCGACCTGAAATGGGTGGAGAAGGCGGGGCTGGTGAAGTTCGACTTCCTGGGCCTGAAGACGCTGTCGGTGCTGGCGCGGGCGAAGCTGTTGCTGGGGGCGGCGGCGCCCGATCTCGACCGGCTGCCCTGGGCGGATGACGGGGTGTTCGCGCTGATGACGCGGGGCGACACGGTGGGGGTGTTCCAGTTCGAAAGCGAGGGGATGCGGCGCGCGCTCAACCAGGTGCGGCCGACCTGTTTCGAGGACATCATCGCGCTGGGCGCGCTCTATCGGCCGGGGCCGATGGACAATATCCCGAGCTTCGCCGCGCGCAAATGGGGGCGGGAGGAGCCGGATTGCCTGCACCCGATGCTGGAGCCGATCCTGAAGCCGACCTATGGCGTCATCATCTACCAGGAACAGGTGATGCAGATCGCGCAGGTGCTGGCGGGATACTCGCTGGGCGAGGCGGACCTGTTGCGCCGGGCGATGGGGAAGAAGATCCAGGCGGAAATGGACGCGCAGCGGGCGCGGTTCGTGGACGGGGCGGTGAAGAATGGCGTGGCGGCGGACCGTGCGACCTTCATCTTCAACCTGGTGGACAAGTTCGCCGGCTATGGTTTCAACAAGAGCCATGCGGCGGCCTATGCGCTGGTGGCGTGGCAGACGGCGTGGCTGAAGGTCTATCATCCGGCGGCCTTCTTCGCGGCCTCGATGGCCTATGACATCAGCGTGACCGACAAGCTCGCCGTGCTGATGGACGATGCGCGGCGGATGAAGGTGCGGGTGCTGCCGCCGTGCCTCAACCGTTCCGGCAGTGATTTCACCGTGGAGGGGGACGCGGTTCGCTATGCGCTGGGGGCGTTGAAGGGTGTCGGCGAGGCGGCGATGGCGGCGCTGGTCGCGGAGCGGGAGGCGAACGGGCCGTTCCGCGACATCGCCGATTTCGTGGCGCGGATCGATGCGCGGGCGCTGAACCGGCGGCAACTGGAGGCGCTGGCGGGGGGCGGGGCGTTCGATGCGCTGGAGCCCGACCGGGCGCGCGTGTTCGCGGCGGCGGAAGCGATGCTGGCGGCGGCGGCGCGGGCGGCGGACGCGCGGGCAAGCGGGCAGGGCGGGTTGTTCGGCGGGCCGAGCGAGCCCGAGGCGTTCCCGCTGCCGGGCGCGGCGCCGTGGAAGGCGAGCGAGCGGCTGGCGCAGGAGCGGGCGGCGTTCGGATTCTATTTCAGCGGGCATCCGGTGGAGGCGCATGGCGCGGTGCTGGCGGCGCGCGGGGCGGAGCGCTGGGCGGAGGTGTCGCTGCGTCCGCCGCCGGTGCCGGACGAGCGCGGGCAGATGCGGACCGGGGCGACGATGGCCGGGCTGATCGAGGCGGTGCGCTGGCGGGTGCCGAACGGCAAGGGCGCGGACAAGCGCTATCTGGTGGTGGACCTGACCGATGCCGGGGGGGCATGGCAGGCGAGCTGTTTCGAGGCCGAGGTGCAGCCGGTGCTGGAAGCCGCGGCGGCGGCGGGGACGGCCCTGCTGTTCAGCGTCGAGCTGTCGTGGCGGCCGGGGGAGGAGACGCCGCGGGTGGCGATCCGGGGGGCGACGCCGCTCGACGGGTTGGCGCGGACGGTGCGGACGCGGCTGATCGTGAGCGCCACGGCGGCGCTGGCTGTGGCGGACCTGGCCGCGTGCCTGCCGAGGGGCGGACGAGGCGAGCTGATGCTTCGGCTGCCCCTGCCCTGTGGGGATGCGGTGGTGCGGCTGGGCCGCGATTTCGCCTTTGGCGAGGATATCATCGTGGCGCTGGGGGCGACGCCGGGCGTCCTTTCGGTCGAATCGGTCCCCGTCGATCCGCCGTTGCGCCTGGTGGCCTGAGCCGGGCGTGAGGGCGGCACAGCCCCGCGACTCCCGGAAGCATGGAAGTTGCGGCGCGATTGTGCCATCGACGAGCGCAGCTTGAGGGGTGTTCGGAACAATGCGGGCGTTGCTGATGCAAATCCTGTCGCTGGCGGCGTGGCTGGTGATCTTCGCGGCGGTGTTCATTCCGCTGGAGCGCCTGTTCGCGGTGCGGCCGGCGCGGGTGTTCCGGGCGCAGTGGCTGACGGATCTGGGCTGGTATTTCATCAACGCGATCGTGCCGGCGCTGGTCCTTGCAGTGCCACTGGCGACGCTTGCCTCGCTGACGCAGCGGATCGACGGGCTGGCGGGCTGGTATGCGATGGTGGCGGCGCTGCCGCTGTGGGCCAAGCTGCCGCTGGCATTTCTGGTGAACGATATCGGCAGCTATTGGGCGCATCGCTGGAGCCACCGCAACGCCTTTCTGTGGCGCTTCCATGCGGTGCATCACAGCGCGGAGACAGTGGACTGGCTGGTCAACACGCGGGCGCACCCCGTTGACATGGTCGTGACGCGCTTTTCCGGGCTGCTGCTGGTGTATCTGCTGGGGCTGGCGAGCGTTTCGGGGAGCGGTGGCGGGGTTGATCCGATGCTGTTCGCCGTGACGGTGTGGGGCACCTTCTGGAGTTTCCTGATCCATGCCAATGTCCGCTGGCGGTTCGGGCCGCTGGAGCAGCTGATTTCGACGCCGGCGTTCCATCATTGGCATCACAGCAATGATGAGAACCGTGACCGCAATTTCGCGGCGATCTTCCCCTTCATCGACCGGCTGTTCGGCACGCTGTACCTGCCGAAGGGCTTTCCGACGGTTTATGGCATCGATGGCGAGGTGGCTTCCTCCCTGCCGGCGCAGCTGGTCGATCCGCTGCTGGGGCCGGTGCGGCCGAAACCGGTGCCGACGGCGTGATCGCGGCGCTGCGCGCCAGCCGGCTGCCGGGCGTGCTGGCGATGGCGGTGGTGGCGGGGCTGTCCTATCCGCTGAGCTTTGGTGGCGATTGGGCGCCGGCGCAGGCGATCGTCTGGAAGGGGCTGGGGGTGGGGTTGCTGGCGCTGTGGGCCGGGTTCAACGCGCGCGACCGGGACGGCTGGCTGCTGACGGCGGTGCTGGCGCTGTGGGCGACGGCGGACATGGTGCTGGAGGTGGCGTTCATGGCCGGCGCCGCGCTGTTCGCGGCGGGGCATGGCGTGGCGATCCTGCTGTTCCGGCGGCAGCGGGCGGAGCTGCCGGATGTCGCGCAGCTGGGGATGACCCTGTTCACGGTGGTGGCGGTGGCGGCGCTGGCGATGCTGCTGTCGGCGCCGGCGCTGAAGGGGCCGGCAAGCCTTTATGCCCTGGTGCTGGGGTGGATGCTGGCGAGTGCGCGGCAATCGCGGTTCCGCTGGGCGGGGTGGGGGGCGCTGCTGTTCACGGTGTCGGACCTGATGATTTTCGCCCGCACGGCGATGCCGGAACCGGCGCCGTGGCTGGGGTATGCGATCTGGTGGCTGTATTTCGGCGGCGTGTTGATGATCGCGTTCGGGCTGTGGCGGGGGCTTGCAAAATAGGCGTAGCCGCATAGATTACGCCCATGTTGAGCAGTACCCTGTCAAATTCTGTCGCCAATTCGTCGCAAGTTGTATTGTCCGCCGCGCGGCTTGCCGACATGCTCAAGATCGGCATGGTTGAGCTTGCCTCGCTCGCCGGGGTCTCGCGGGCCACGCTGTCGCGCAAGCCGACGACTCCATCCGCCGACCGCGCGCTGTCGCCCATTGCGCGGGTGCTGGCGATGGCCGCCGACATGAGCGGCTCGCCCGAGCGGGCCGCGCTGTGGTTCAAGCATCAGCCGCTGCCGGGCTGGGCCGGCAAGACCGCGCGCGACCTGATCGCCGAAGGTCGTGCACAGGACGTCATGGACTATCTGGAAGCGGTGCGCGCCGGGGTTCACGCCTGAGCGGGCGGAGCGACCTGATCCTGTGGCGTGTGTGGGTGCCGGCGTGGAGCTGGGCGCCCTTGTCGGGCGAGGGCGCGGCGCGGTTCGGCGGGCGGTGGAATGCGCGCGGGCAGGCGGCGATCTATGGCGCGCTGGAGCTGGCGACGGCCTGGTCGGAATATAATCAGGGGTTGTCGCAGCATCCGGGCCTGGTGGCGCGGCTGCATGTCAGGGGGGCGCGGCTGGCCGATGTTCGCGACGCGGATCTGCGGGTGGCGCATGGCGTGCCCGATGATCTGGGGGGCGACAGCTGGCGCGCGGCGATGACGGCGGCAGGCGTGGCACCCACGCAGGCGGCCGCGCTGCGGATGATGGCGGCGGGTTATGACGGGCTGCTGGCGCCGAGCTTCATGGCGCCAGGCGGAAAGACGGCGGTGTTGTGGCGCTGGAACCGGGATGGTGCGCCCGGGGTGATGGTGGAAGACCCGGAAGGGAGGCTGCCGCGGGATGGGGCGAGCTGGTCGGGTTGACGGCGCGGCGTTGAGCGACTAGGGCGCACCGCATTCCACATGCGGGGGGAAACCTTCCGGTGCGCTGACGCATCAGCGCTCACCCCCGCAGAGGTATAACCGGTTAGGAGAAACGCATGAGCACGCCCGTCGTGACCATGGCGCAGCTGCTTGAGGCAGGCGCCCATTTCGGTCACCAGACCCATCGCTGGAACCCGCGCATGAAGCCGTACATCTTCGGCGAGCGCAACGGCATCCATATTCTTGACCTGTCGCAATCGGTGCCGCTGTTCGCGCGCGCGCTGGATTTCGTGCGGCAGACCGCGGCGCACGGCGGCAAGGTGCTGTTCGTGGGCACCAAGCGCCAGGCGCAGGACCCCGTTGCCGAGGCGGCGCGGCGCAGCGGCCAGCATTATGTCAACCATCGCTGGCTGGGCGGCATGCTGACCAACTGGAAGACGATCAGCGCCAGCATCCGCAAGTTCAAGACGCTGGAAGAGCAGCTTTCCGGCGACACGCACGGCCTGACCAAGAAGGAAGTGCTGAAGATGACGCGCGAGCGCGACAAGTTCGAGGCCTCGCTGGGCGGTATCCGCGACATGGGCGGGCTGCCCGACGTGATGTTCGTGATCGACGTGAACAAGGAGGACCTGGCGATCAAGGAAGCCAATGTGCTGGGCATTCCGGTGATCGCGATCCTGGATTCGAACACCGATCCGTCCAACATCGCCTTCCCGGTGCCGGGCAATGACGATGCGGCGCGGGCGCTGCAACTCTATTGCAACGCCATCGCCGACGCGGTGCTGGCCGGCAAGACCGGGCGTGCGCGCGACGAAGGCGTCGATCTGGGCGCGATGGCGGAGCCGGAGGCCGAGCCCGCACTGGCCTGAGCGAAGGGCCGTAAATCGCCCATGCCGGGGCTGCAAATGTCGATTTGCTGTGCTCCGATGCTCACGCACCTTGAGTGCGCTGCGCTTCGGTGCTCCCAAATCACCATTTTCGCCGACGGCCTGAACGATTTCCGCCCCATCGCTGAAGCTTTCATGGAGTTGACATATGGCGGGTGCAGTCCAGCGCACCCGCCTCTAGACGAGGAGCCGTGAGATGGCCGAGATTTCTGCGAGCATTGTCAAGGAACTGCGCGAGCGCACCGGCGCCGGCATGATGGATTGCAAGAAGGCGCTGGTGGAGACCGGCGGCGATTATGAGAAGGCGACCGACTGGTTGCGCGCCAAAGGGCTTGCCGCCGCGGCGAAGAAGGCGAGCCGCACGGCGGCCGAGGGGCTGGTCGGCGTGGCCGGGTCGGGCACGCGCGCCGCTGTGGTGGAAATCAACAGCGAGACGGACTTTGTTGCCAAGAATGAGCAGTTCCAGGCCTTTGTAGCCGGCGTGAGCCAGGTGGCGCTGAACGTCGGCGATGACCGCGACACGATCCTGTCGGCCGCCTTCCCGGGCGGTGGCGGCAGCGTGCAGGATGTGCTGACGCACAATATCGCCACCATCGGCGAGCAGCAGGCCTATCGCCGGGCGGCGATCGTGGAGGTGAGCGAGGGCGCGGTCGCCAGCTATATCCACAATGCGGCGGCGCCCGACATGGGCAAGATCGGCGTGCTGGTCGGGCTGCAATCCTCGGCCGATGCTTCGGCGCTGGTCGAGCTGGGGCGCGGCATCGCCATGCATATCGCGGCGATGAATCCGCTGTCGCTGACGGCCGACGATGCCGATCCGGCGCAGCTGGAGCGCGAGCGGGCGATTGCCGAGGAAAAGGCCAAGGCGCAGGGCAAGCCGGCCGACATCACCGCCAAGATGGTGGACGGCGCGGTGCGCAAATATGCCATCGAAAACAGCCTGATGGGTCAGGTCTATGTGCGCGACGGCAAGGCCAAGGTGAGCGAGTTCGTCGCCGCCGAGGCGAAGCGGCTGGGCGCCGACATCAAGGTGACCAAGTTTGTCCGCTTCCAGCTGGGCGAGGGCATCGAGAAGGCGGAGAGCGATTTCGCCGCCGAAGTGGCCGCCGCCGCCGGCGTGTAAAGACCGGTACCGCATTTCCCGTCCGGGCAGGGTTCACAGCCTTGCGCCGGGCGGGTAAGGCTGAATGCCACAAGACAAGAAATGGGTGAGGGACATGTCGGGCCGCCGGTTCAAGCGCATCCTGCTGAAACTGTCGGGCGAGGCGGCGATGGGCGACCAGTCTTTTGGCATCGATCCCGCGACGGTGGCGCGCGTCGCCGGTGAGGTGAAGGCGGCAAAGGACGCCGGATTCGAGCTGTGCCTGGTGATCGGCGGCGGCAACATCTTCCGCGGCATGGCCGGCGCGGCGAAGGGCATGGACCGGACGGCGGCCGACTATATGGGCATGCTGGCGACCGTCATGAACGCGCTCGCCATGCAGGACGCGCTGGAGCAGCTGGGCGTGGAGACGCGGGTGCAGTCCGCGCTGGTGATGAACCAGGTGTGCGAGCCGGTGATCCTGCGGCGGGCGAAGCGGCATCTGGAAAAGGGTCGGGTGGTGATTTTCGCCGCCGGGGTTGGCGCGCCCTATTTCACGACCGACAGCGGCGCGGCGCTGCGGGCGGCGGAGATGAAATGCGATGCGCTGTTCAAGGGCACCAGCGTGGACGGTGTTTATAACGCCGATCCGAAGAAGGATGCGAACGCGGTGCGATACGACCAGGTCGGTTTCGACCGGGTGCTTGCCGACAATCTGAAGGTGATGGACGCGGCCGCGGTCGCCGTCTGCCGCGAAAACAACATTCCGATCGTGGTGTTCAACATCCGCGAGGAGGGCAATCTGGCGCGCGTTCTGGCGGGCGAGGGCGTCTCCACCATGGTGGGCGGATAGGATATAGGGAACAGCATATGGCCGATTTTGATCCAGCCGCGTTCAAGGCGGACATCGAGCGCCGGATGAAGGGCGCGGTGGACACGCTGAAGCATGACCTTGGCGGCCTGCGCACCGGGCGGGCGAACACCAGCCTGCTCGATCCGATCCAGGTGGAGGTCTATGGCGCGAACATGCCGCTGTCGCAGGTGGCGACGGTGACGGCGCCGGAGCCGCGCATGCTGAGCGTGCAGGTGTGGGACCGCAGCAATGTGCAGCCGGTGGAGAAGGCCATCCGCGCATCGGGGCTGGGGCTGAACCCGATTTCGGAGGGGCAGACGCTGCGGCTGCCGATCCCCGACCTGACCGAGGACCGGCGCAAGGAGCTGGCGAAGCTGGCGACGCAATATGCCGAAAAGGCACGGATCGCGGTGCGCAACGTGCGGCGCGACGGGATGGAGACGCTGAAGGCGGCGGAGAAGAAGGGCAAGCTGAGCCAGGATGAGCAGAAGCGGCACGAGGGCGAGGTGCAGAAGCTGACCGACCGCCATATCGCCGACTGCGATACAAGCGTTGCCGCCAAGGAGAAAGAGATTCTCAGCCGGTGAAGTGGGGGCGGCGCGTGGACCCCTTGCCCGACACCCTGACCCCGGTGCCGGGGGGGCCGCGCCATGTGGCGATCATCATGGACGGCAACGGCCGCTGGGCGAAGGCGCGGCACCTGCCGCGGCTGGCGGGGCACAAGGCCGGCGTGGAGGCGGTGCGGCGCGTGGTGCGGGCGGCGCCGCCGCTGGGGATCGAGACGCTGACACTCTACGCCTTCTCCACCGAGAACAGCCGCCGGCCGGTGGAGGAGGTCAATGACCTGATGGGTCTTTTGCGCCACCATCTGCTGGCGGAGATCGACGAGCTGGACAGCAATGGCGCGCGGCTGCGGCTGATCGGGGACTGGCGGGCGTTCAAGCCCGACGTGGTGGAGCGGCTGGAAGGCGCGATGGCGCGGACGGCGCACAACAGCCGGATGCAGCTGGTGGTGGCGCTGAACTATGGCGGGCAGGATGAACTGCTGCGCGCGGTGCGGCGGCTGGGGCTGGATGTGGCCTCGGGCGCGGTCGACCCGGCGACGCTGACGCTGGCGGCGGTGGAGGCGCGGCTGGACACGGCGGAGCTGCCGCCGGTGGACCTGATCGTGCGCACCTCGGGCGAGAAGCGGCTGTCGAACTTCCTGCTGTGGCAGGCGGCCTATGCCGAGCTGCATTTCACCGACATGCTGTGGCCGGATTTCGACGCCGCGGCGCTGCGGGCGGCGTGCCTGGATTTCGCCGGGCGACAGCGGCGGTTCGGCGGGCTGTGATGGCCGAGCTGCTGACGCCGCCGTCGCTGCGCACCCGGCTGGGGTCGCGGCTGGTGGTGGGCGTGTTCCTGGGCGTCGTGGCGCTGGCGGACATCATCGCCGGCGGGCCCGCTTTTGCCGTCATGGTGGGGCTGGGGGTGATGCTGATCTTCTGGGAATGGGCGGCGATGCACCGCACGCCGCGGCGCTGGCGCTTTGCCGCGCTGGGCGTGCTGGCGACGGTGACGCTGCTGACCTTCTTTGGCGAGGCGCCGATGGCGCTGCTGCTGCTGGGGACGGCGATCCTGGTGCTGCTGGCGCTGTCGATCATGGTGCGCACGGCGGGCAAGCGCTGGATTTCCACGGGCCTCGCCTATGCCGGGCTGCCGTGCGTGGCGCTGATCTGGATGCGCGGGCAGCCGGACGGGTTTCATCTGGTGATGTGGACGATGGCGCTGGTGTGGGCGACCGACATCTTCGCCTTTTTCGCCGGGCGAAGCATCGGCGGGCCGAAGCTGTGGCCGGCGGTCAGCCCGAACAAGACCTGGGCGGGGCTGCTGGGGGGGATGAGCGCGGCGGCGCTGTTCAGCGCGCTTTATGGCCATTATGCGGACTGGGGGCCGGGATGGCTGGTGATGCTGCTGCTGGGGGCGGGGCTGGCGCTGGTGTCGCAGGCGGGGGATTTCTTTGAAAGCTGGCTGAAGCGGCGGGCGGGCGTGAAGGATTCGGGCAGGATCCTGGGCCGGCACGGCGGCATCATGGACCGGGTGGACGGGCTGGTGCCGGTAGCGTGCCTGGTGGCGGTTTGGGCGGCGGCATGAAGCGGCTGAGCATCCTGGGTGCGACCGGGTCGGTGGGGCGTTCGACGCTGGACCTGGTGGCGCGCAATCCGGAGCGCTTCCGGGTGCACGCGCTGACGGCGAATACCGATGCAGCCGCTTTGGCGGAGGCGGCCAAGGCGTGCGGCGCGGCGCTGGCGGTGGTGGCGGACGAGGGCGCCTGGCCGGCGTTGAAAGCGGCCCTGGCGGGGACGGGCATCGAGGCGGCGGCGGGCAGGGCGGCGGTGTGCGCGGCGGCGGCGGCGGAGGTGGACATCGTGCTGGCGGCGATCGTCGGCGCCGCCGGGCTGGAGCCGACGCTGGCGGCGGTGCGGCGCGGCACGGCGGTGGCGCTCGCCAACAAGGAGGCGCTGGTGTGCGCCGGCACGCTGATGACCGCGGCGGCGGCGGCGAGCGGCGCGGCCCTGCTGCCGGTGGACAGCGAGCACAACGCCATCTTCCAGGTGCTGGAGGCGAAGGAGCGAATCGCGCGCATCACACTGACGGCGAGCGGCGGGCCGTTCCGGGAAGCGTGCCTGGAAACGATGCGCGGCGCCACGCCGGCGGCGGCGGTGAAGCATCCGACCTGGTCGATGGGGGCGAAGATTTCGGTCGATTCGGCGACGCTGATGAACAAGGGGCTGGAGCTGATCGAGGCGTTCCACCTGTTCGGCGTGCGACCGGACCAGCTGGATGTGCTGATTCACCCGCAGTCGGTGGTGCATGGCCTGATCGAGTTCATCGACGGTTCGGTGCTGGCGCAGCTGGGCCCGGCGGACATGCGGGTGCCGATCGCCCATGCGCTGGCCTGGCCGGAGCGGATCGAAACGCCGGTTACGCGCCTGGACCTGGCGGCGCTGGGGCGGCTGGATTTTGCCGAAGCCGACCGCACGCGCTTTCCGGCGCTGGCACTGGCGGAGGCGGCGCTGGCGGAGGGCGCGTGCCGGCCCTGTGTGCTGAACGCCGCGAACGAGGTGGCGGTGGCGGCGTTCCTGGCCGGGCGCATCGGCTTCCTGGACATCGCTGGCGTCGTGGCGGACACGCTGGCGGCGATGCCGGCGGTGCCGCTGGGCAGCCTGGATGATGTGGATGCGGCGGATGCGGCGGCGCGTGCCCGCGCGGCTTCATTTGTCGTTCAGCGCGCGGCGGCGTAGGGGGAGACATGGACAACCCCGGGCTGCTGTTCTCGCTTGCCGCCTTCGCCGTGGTCATCGGCGTGTTGGTGTTCGTGCATGAGTTCGGCCATTATGGCGTGGCGCGGCTGTTCGGCATCAAGGTGGATACCTTCGCGGTGGGGTTCGGGCGGGAGGTGCTCGGCTGGACCGACAGGGCCGGCACGCGCTGGAAGCTGGGGTGGCTGCCGCTGGGTGGTTATGCCAAGTTCGCCGGCGACATGAATGCGGCGAGCCAGCCCGACCCGGCGCTGGCGGCGCTGCCCGAAGATGAGCGCGCGGCGTTGTTCCAGTTCCGGCCGCTGTGGCAGCGGGCGGCGGTGGTGGCGGCCGGGCCGGCCATCAATTTCCTGTTCGCGATCCTGCTGTTCACGGTCTTCTTCATGACCTGGGGGCATGAATATACGCCACCGGTGGTGGGCGGCGTGGCGGCGGAATCGCCGGCGGCGAAGGCGGGTCTGCGCGCCGGTGACCGGATCGTGGCGGTGGATGGCGATGATGTCGAGCGGTTCGAGGATCTGGTGCGCGTGGTGCGGATGAACACCGGCACGCCGCTGAGCCTGACCGTTGAGCGCGGCACGGACAGGCTGACGCTGCGGGCGACGCCGCGCATCATCAGCGGCAAGGACCGGTTCGGCAGCCATTACTCGGTGGGCATGCTGGGGATGGCATCGGGCAGGCCGGTGGTGGTGCGGCGCTGGCCGGTGGACGCGACGGTGCATGCCGTGAAGGAAGTGCGGAACATCACCGTGGCGATGGCGGAGGGGCTGCACCAGGTGGTGACCGGGCGGCGCGACCTGACGGAATTGGGCGGGCCGATCAAGATCGCGCAGTTCAGCGGGCAGAGTGCCGCGCTGGGGTTGCAGGCGTTCGTCACCTTCATCGCGCTGATCTCGATTAACCTCGGATTCATGAACCTGCTGCCAATCCCGATGCTGGACGGGGGCCATTTGTTGCTCTACGCGGTGGAGGGAGTTAGACGGCGTCCGCTCAATCCCAAAATCCAGGAATGGGCGTTCATGTCGGGGTTTGCACTGCTGCTGACCCTGATGCTGGTTCTCACATGGAATGATCTGGCGTCTGCCGGGGTGTGGAAACATCTGGCCGGGCTGGCAGGCTGAATTGAAGGGTGTGCGGTTGAACGACGGACGAACCCGGGCAGGCGGTATCGCCCTGTTGCTGGCAGGGGTGGCGCTGCCGATGGCGCCATTGCAGGCGCAGGTGGTCGCGCCGCCGGCGGGGGCAGGGTCCGCCGCCGCGCCTGCGGCGCCCGCCGCCGCCCCCGCGCCGCCGCGCATCGTGCGTTCGATCACGGTCACCGGCAACGAGCGGCTGGAGCCGGACACCGTCCGCAGCTACATCGACGTCAAGCCGGGCGAGCGTTACGACCGGGAGCGGCTGGACCGGGCGCTGAAGGACCTGTTCGCCAGCGAGCTGTTCGCCGACGTGCAGATCCGCGACGACGGCGAGGGTGGGCTGACCATCCAGGTGAAGGAAAATCCGGTGATCAACCGGATCATCATCGAGGGTGCGAAGCGGATCAAGGACGAGAAGATCCGCGAGGAGATCAAGATCGCGCCGCGGCAGATCTTCACCCGCTCGAAGGCGCGGACGGACGTGGGGCGCATCCTGGAGCTGTATCGCCGTTCCGGGCGTTTTGCCGCCAGCGTCGAGCCGAAGATCGTGCAGCTCGACCAGAACCGCGTGGACGTGGTGTTCGAGATTTTCGAGGGCGCCAAGTCCAATGTGCGGCAGATCAACATCCTGGGCAACACCAAGTTCAGCGACGGCGACCTGCGTGCCGCGATGGCGACGCGGCAGGCGCGCTGGTACCGGCTGTTCAGTTCCAACGACACCTATGACCCCGACCGGCTGGCGTTCGACCAGCAGAAGATGCGGCAATTCTATCTGACCAACGGCTATGCCGATTTCCGCGTGGTCAGCGCGGTTGCCGAGCTGACGCCCGACCGGCGCGACTTCATCGTCACCTATGTGGTGGAGGAAGGCGAGCGCTATAAATTCGGCGACATCGAGGTGACCAGCCAGATCCGCGACATGAAGGGCGAGGAGTTCAGGAAGCTGATCCGCATCAACAAGGGCGACTGGTATGATGCGAAGAAGGTGGAGGACACCATCGATGGCCTGACCGAGACGGTCGGCCTGCTGGGCTATGCCTTTGGCGATGTGCGGCCGAATTTCAGCCGCGACAAGGACAAGCGCGAGATGAACCTGACCTTCGTGGTCAACGAGGTTCCGCGCACCTATGTCGAGGCGGTCAACATCAACGGCAACACGGTGACGCGGGACAAGGTGATCCGGCGCGAATTCCGGCTGGCGGAGGGCGATGCCTTCAACAGCTTCAAGGTGAAGCGCTCGCGCGACCGCATCCAGAGCCTGGGCTTCTTCCAGGAGAAACTGGAGGTGAAGCAGAACCCCGGCAGCGGCCCGGACAAGGTGACGCTGGGCGTGGACGTGGAAGAGAAGCCGACCGGCAGCCTGCAGATCAGCGCCGGCTTCAGCAGCCTGGAACGCTTCATCCTGTCCTTCAGCATCGAGCAGCGCAACTTCCGCGGCATGGCGCAGCAGCTGCGGCTGAGCGCGAACGTTTCGAGCTATTCGAAGTCGGTCGAGGTGGGTTTCACCGACCCTTATCTGTTCGACCGCAACGTGGCGCTGGGGTTCGACGTGTTCCGGCGCGATTTCAACAGCTTCCGCTTTGGGCTGAACAACGACCGGCAGACCACCTACAAGCAGATCACCACCGGTTTCCAGGTGCGGGCCGGCTTCCCGATCACCGAATATTGGTCGATGAGCACGCGCTATGGCCTGTCTCTGGATGATGTGACGCTGGACCGGAACCTGTTCTTCACCAACGGCGTCTGCGATCCGCTGAAGGCTGGGCGCTACCTGTGCGAGGCGCTGGGCAAGCGGACGACCTCGTCCGTGGGTTACAGCGTGATCTATGACAATCTGGACAACCGGGTGCGGCCGTCGCGCGGGCAGCGCTTCATCTTCAATCAGGACATTGCCGGCCTGGGCGGCAGCGTGAAATATGTGCGCAGCCGGGTGAATTTCGACCAGTATTGGAACCTGGGCAGCGGCTTCATCCTGAACGCCGGGATCGAGGCGGGCAACATCTTCGGCTTCGGTGGCGAGGACATCCGCCTGACCGACCGCTTCTTCCTGGGCGAGCCGCGGATGCGCGGGTTCGGGATCCGGGGCCTTGGCCCGCGGGTGATCCGCAAGCCGCGGCTGGGCGGTGCGCAGGACCTGGTCTCGGAAGATCGCAACAGCTGGGTGGATGACGCGCTGGGCGGGAAGAACATGTACAACGGCCGGCTGGAAATGTTCATTCCGCTGGGATCGGGGACGGCGGAGCTGGGCCTGCGGCCGTCGGTATTTGTCGATGTCGGTTCGGTCTGGAGCATCCGGCGCCCGGTGTTGATCGATCAGCCGACCACGAGCACCGTCATCACCAACCCCGACGGGACCACGAGCACCGTGACGACCCCCGGCTTCAAGGAGTTCTTCTTCGGCGACACGCCCACGCCGCGGATTTCCATCGGTGCCGGCGTGTCGTGGAATTCGCCGTTCGGGCCGTTCCGCTTCGACCTTTCCAAAGCGATCAAAAAAGTGGAAGGCGACACCACGCAGATCTTTCAATTCAACGTAGGGACCCAATTCTGATGAAGAGCATGCTGAAAATGACCGCCGCCGCGCTGCTGCTGGCGGGTGCGCCGGTGGTGGCGCAGACGCTGGCGCCGCCGGTGATCGTGATCGTCGACCTCGATGAGATCGTGAACACCAGCGCCGCCGGCAAGACCGCCGCCACCGAATTGCAGGGCCGCATCCAGGCGCTGCAGAACCGCGCCAATACCTTGCAGACGCAGCTTCAGACCGAAGCGCAGGCGATCCAGGCGGGGCAGGCGAACAAGACGCTGGCCGGCGCCGCGCTGGAAACGCGGGCGCGGGCGTTCGGCGAGCGGCAGCAGGCGGCGCAGCAGGAGCTGGGCCGCGGTGACCAGGAAATCCAGCGCGCGCGCCAGTTCATCATCAAGCAGATCAATGACGCGGCGCAGCCGATCATCACGCAGGTGATGCGGGAACGCGGCGCCTCGATCGCGCTGGCGCAGGGCGCGACCCTGCAGAACAGCGGCAGCCTGGACGTGACGAGCGACATCATCGCCCGGCTGAACACCAGCCTGCCGCGGGTGAGCACCACGCCGCCGCCGGCCACCCCGCCGGCACCGCCGACCACGGCGCCGCGCCAGTAATGAGCGAAGGGGGCTCGGTCGACTTCGCGGGCGTGATGGCGATGCTGCCGCATCGCTATCCGATGCTGCTGGTCGACCGGGTCGAAGCGCTGGTGCCGGGTGTCAGCGCGCGCGGCATCAAGGCGGTGACGATCAACGAGCCGTTTTTCCAGGGGCATTTCCCCGGCCGGCCGATCATGCCTGGCGTGCTGATCGTGGAGGCGCTGGCGCAGACCGCCGGCGTGCTCTCCATCCAGTCCATGGACCTGGTGGGCAGCGGCAAGCTGGTTTATTTCATGGCGATCGAGGAGGCGAAGTTCCGCGCGCCGGTGGAGCCCGGGTGCCTGCTGCATCTGGATGTGGAATTCGTGCAGCGGCGGGCGACGGTGTGCAAATTCGCCGGGCGGGCAAGCGTCAATGGCAAATTGGCGGCGGAAGCCCGGTTCACGGCGATGATCGCCGATCCGCCCAAGGCCTGATCCCTATTCGATCACCCCTATTCGATCACACGGCGTCCGCTGCGCTTTCCCCTGCCTTTGGAAAAGCCGAAACTGCAAATCACGAAACCGAGCAGCGCGACCGCTGCCAGCGCGGCGTCCGCCGCGGAAAGGTCGAATCCGATCATCGTCTATGGCCCCGTCTCTTGTGTCCGTTACCCATTTCCTATGCCCGCGGAATGTGACGACGGTATTGGACAAAATCGACAGAATCAATGCGGATGTGTGACCTGGTCATAATCGTTAATGTTACGACCGATGGCAGCGGCCACCGGTCGGGCGCCGCAGACGGCCGCCCAGCGTCGCATGGCGCGCTGATCCCGGGAAAGCTGTTGTTCCGCAAGCGACGCGAGGCTTGAGGGCCAGAGGCCAACGAGCCAGTGATTCGCGATCACCGCAGGGCCGGGGCGCAACAGCGCGGCGAGTGTCGGCGGCAGGTCCGGCTGGTCGCAGCCGGCGCTGAGCACGGCGTCAAAACCGTGGGCCGCGGCGAAGCGCAGGGCACCGCACAGCGCGCCGAGCGGGCCGAGGCCGGGTTCCGGCCAATCCTCGATCCGCGTGCAATCCGGCCAGCCCCGGCCGACGACCCCCACCACCGCCACCTGCGGCGCCAGCGCATCGACGACATGTTGCAGCAGCGGCTTGCCGTCGAGCAGTGCCACCGCCTTGTCGCTGCCGAAGCGGGACGATTGCCCACCGGCGAAGATCGCACCCAGGATGCGCATCAGGCGGTTTCGGCGAACAGCTCCCGGCCGATCAGGAAGCGGCGGATTTCGGACGTGCCGGCGCCGATCTCGTAGAGCTTGGCGTCGCGCAGCAGGCGCCCGGTGGGGTAATCATTGATATAGCCATTGCCGCCGAGCGCCTGGATCGATTCGAGGGCCATCCAGGTGGCGCGCTCCGCGCTGTACAGGATGGCGCCGGCGGCGTCCTTGCGGGCGGTCTCCCCCCGGTCGCAGGCCTGGGCCACGGCATAGACATAGGCGCGGGCGGTGGAGTGGGCGACATACATGTCGGCGAGCTTGCCCTGCATCAGCTGGAACTCGCCGATCGGCTGGCCGAACTGCTTGCGGTCATGGACATAGGGGACGACGACATCGAGGCAGGCGGCCATGATGCCCAGCGGGCCGCCGCAGAGCACAACGCGTTCATAGTCGAGCCCGGACATCAGTACCTGGACGCCGCGGCCTTCCTCGCCCAGCACATTGCCGAACGGCACCTCGACATCCTCGAAGATCAGCTCGCAAGTGTCGCTGCCGCGCATGCCCAGCTTGTCGAGCTTCTGCGCGGTGCTGAACCCGGCCATGCCCTTTTCGATCAGGAAGGCGGTGATGCCGCGTGAGCCGGCGTCGGGGTCGGTCTTGCCATAGACGACGAGCGTGTCGGCGTGCGGGCCGTTGGTGATCCAGAACTTGTTGCCGTTGAGGATGTAGCGATCGTTGCGCTTTTCGGCGCGCAGCCGCATCGAGACGACGTCCGAGCCGCTGCCGGGTTCGGACATGGCGAGGCTGCCGACATGCTCGCCGCTGATGAGTTTAGGGAGGGTGCGGGCTTTCTGCTCCGCGGTGCCCCAGCGGGCGATCTGGTTGATGCACAGGTTGGAATGGGCGCCATAGGACAGCGCAACCGACGCGGAGGCGCGGCTGATTTCCTCGACGGCGATGACATGGGCGAGATAACCGAGGCCGGCGCCGCCGTCGGCCTCGGCGACGGTGATGCCATGGAGGCCGAGCGCGCCGAGTTTCGGCCACAGGTCGCGCGGGAAGCTGTTGGTGGCGTCGATCTCCGCGGCGCGCGGGGCGATCTCGGCGGCGGCGAAGGCGCGGACGCTGTCGCGCAGCATGGTCAGCTCTTCGCCATGGTCGAACTGGAGCGTTTGCATCAGGCGGCTTTCTCGATGGTGATGAGCAGCGTGCCCTCGCTGACCTGGGCATTCACGCTGGCGGTAAGGGCGGCGACGGTGCCGTCGAAGGGAGCGGTCAGCCGGTGTTCCATCTTCATGGCTTCGAGGACCAGAAGCCGGTCGCCGGCCTGGACCCGGTCTCCGGCGGCGACGTGGAGGCTGAGCACGCGGCCCGGCATGGGGGCGAGGATGCAGCCGTCGGCGGGGCCGGCGGCGGCCTTTCGCGGTGCGGTGCGGTTGAAGCGATGGGTGACGCCGGCGAGGCGGATTTCGATGTGGCCGGGGTGGAGCAGGACGATGGCGCCAAGCGGCTGCCCATCGACGAGCGCGTCGACGCGGTTGCCGGCGCGGGCGCGGATGATGACATGGTGGGCGGTGGTCTGGCCATGGATGGTCCAGCCCTCGCCGGTCGTCTCGGCGATGGTGTGGATGCGGCCACCGTCCACCGTGAACAGGTCGGCGAAGGCCCGGCGGGGCAGGTTGAGGCGGAAGCCGGCGTGGCGGGCGAAGGGGCCGGCGCCGGGGCTGGTTTCGGCGGCGAGCAGCGCGGCGGCGATGGCGACGAGGCGCTCGTCGGGTTCGGGTCGGGCAAGCAGGCCGTCGAGGTGCCGGCCGATGAAGCCGGTGTCGATGTCGCCGGCGCGGAAGTCCGCATGGTCGGCAAGGCGCGCGAGGAAGCCGCGGTTGGTGGTGACGCCTTCGACGATGGTGGCGTCGAGCGCGGCGACCAGATTGTCGATCGCGGCTGCGCGGGTGGGGCCGTGGCCGATGACCTTGGCGATCATCGGATCATAGAAGGGCGTGACCTCGCCGCCTTCTTCGACGCCGGCATCGATGCGGATGCCGGGGCCGGTCGGAAAGCGCAGCGTTTGCAGCTTGCCGATGGCGGGCAGGAAGCCCGTGTCGGGGTTTTCGGCGTAGAGGCGGGCTTCGACGGCGTGGTCGCTGGCTTCGAGGCCTGTCTGCGACAGCGGCAGCATTTCGCCACGCGCGATGCGCAACTGCCATTCGACCAGGTCCTGCCCGGTGATCAGCTCGGTGACGGGATGTTCGACCTGGAGGCGGGTGTTCATTTCCATGAAGTAGAATTTCGGGTCGCCGGCTTCGTCCAGGTCGTCGCAATCGAGGATGAATTCGATGGTGCCCGCGCCTTCATAGGCGATCGCCATGCCGGCGGTGACGGCGGCGATGCCCAATGTTTCGCGCAGCCGGTCGGAAAGGCCGGGGGCGGGGGCTTCCTCCAGCACCTTCTGGTGGCGGCGTTGCAGACTGCAATCGCGCTCGAACAGGTGGACGACATTGCCGTGGCGGTCGCCGAAAATCTGCACCTCGACATGGCGGGGGCGGGTGATGAGCTTTTCCAGCAGCACATGGTCGTTGCCGAAGGAGGCCTGCGCCTCGCGCTTGGCGGACAGCAGTGCCTCGGTGAACTCGGCCTTGCCCTGGACGGCGCGCATCCCCTTGCCGCCGCCGCCGGCGACCGCCTTGATAAGGAGCGGATAGCCGACCATCGCGGCGGCGCGCTCGAGGCGGGGCAGCGACTGGTCGGCGCCCTGATAGCCGGGGGTGATCGGCACGCCGGCGCCTTTCATCTTCGCCTTGGCGGTGTCCTTCAGGCCCATGACGCGGATCGCCTCGCCCGAGGGGCCGACGAAGATCAGGCCGGCACCGCGCACGGCGTCGGCGAAATCGGCGTTTTCGGAGAGGAAGCCATAGCCGGGGTGGATGGCATCGGCACCGGTTGCGCGGGCGGCGGCGATGATCTTTTCGGCGACGAGGTAGCTGTCGCGCGCCGGCGCGGGGCCGATGGCGATCGCCTCGTCGGCGAGCCGGACGTGGGGCGCGGTGCCATCGGCGTCGCTGTGGACGGCGACCGTGGCAATGCCCATGGCGCGAGCGGTGCGGATGATGCGGCAGGCAATTTCGCCGCGGTTGGCGATCAGGAGCTTATGCATGGGGGCGGGGTAGCGGCTGGCGGCGGGATGCGCTATGTGTAGGGAAATGGTGGAGCATACACATGCGGACGAATATCGAGATCGATGACACGCTCATGAAAGCGGCAATGGTGGCGAGCGGGGCCAAAACCAAGCGCGCGGCGGTTGAGGCCGGCCTTAAGCGGCTGATCGACGACCAGGATCGCGCCGAGACGCTCCGCCTGTTCGATTCGCTGAAAGGGATCGGCTGGGATGGCGATCTGGATGAGATGCGGACGTCCAAGTATCTGGACTGGGATGCGCGTTGATCGTTGCGGACGCGAGCGTCTGGATTGACTATCTGCGGGGTGTCGACACGGCCGAGGTCGGACGACTCCGTCCCCTGATGCATCGGGATGGCCTGGCGATCTGTGATCTGACCTTGACCGAGGTCTTGCAGGGCATCCGGTCGCTTGGTGGACGCCAACGCTATCTTGCCACTGTGCGGCGGTTTCCGCTGATTTCGACCGTTGGCAGACTCGTCGCTGTGCAGTCTGCCGAACATTACAACCAACTTCGCGCGCGCGGCATTACTGTCCGCAAGACCATCGATTGCCTGATCGCGACGCGCTGCATATTGGACGGGCATGCGTTGTTGTTCAGCGACCGGGATTTCCAGCCCTTTGTCGAGCATCTGGGATTGCGCAGTGCGATGAGCTGACATCAACGTGCCCAGTCGGGCTTGCGCTTGTGGAGGAAGGCGGAAAGTCCTTCCCTGCCTTCGGCGCTGACGCGGCGGGCGGCGATGCGGGCGGCGCTGTCGGCGCGCAGCTCGTCGGTGATGGGCTGGTGCGCGAAGTCGCGGATCAGTGCCTTGGCGTCGGCGACCGCACCGGGGGCGCATTGCAGCAAGGTGGCGATCCAGCCTTCGATGGTGGCGCGCGCCTCGCCATCGCCCTCGGCGACGGCGTTGACCAGGCCCATGGCGAGCGCATCGGCGGCGCCGAACCGCTCGCCGGTGAGGAACCAGCGGCGCGCCGCCCGCGGCCCGATGGCGCGCAGCACGAAGGGACTGATGGTGGCGGGCGTCAGGCCGAGCCGCACCTCGCTCAGCGCGAATTTGGCGGTGCCGACGGCGACCGCCATATCGGCGCACGCCACCAGACCCACGCCGCCGCCGAAGACATTGCCGTGCGCCACGGCGATCACCGGTTTCGGGCAGGCATCGATGGTGGCAAACAGGGTGGAGAGCAGCAGGGCATCGCTGCGGTTGTGCGCCTCGCTCCAGTCCGCGGCGCGCTTCATCCAGGCTACGTCAGCGCCGGCGCACAGGCTGGGGCCGTTCCCCTGGAGCACGACCGCGCGGACATGGGCATGGCTGCCGGCGTCCCGGAAGGCATCGGTCAGTTCCTCGATCAGGACCTCGTCGAAAGCGTTGTGCACGTCGGGCCGGTCGAGGGTGACATGCGCGATGCCGCGGGCGTCGTGCTGGTAGAGGAGGGTCATCGCATCACATCCTGAACGTGCCGAAGCGGGTTTCCGGGATGGGCGCTTGCAAGCTGGCGGCCAGGCTGAGGGCGACGACGGCGCGGGTATCCTCGGGCGCGATGATGCCGTCATCCCACAGGCGGGCGCTGGCATAATAGGGGTTGCCTTGCGCCTCATATTGGGCGCGGATGGGGGCCTTGAAGGCTTCTTCCTCGGCCTTGCCGGCGAAGCCGCCGCTTTTCACCGTGGCCAGCACGCTCGCGGCCTGTTCGCCGCCCATCACGCTGATGCGGGCATTGGGCCACATCCACAGGAAGCGCGGGGAGTAGGCGCGGCCGCACATGCCATAGTTGCCGGCGCCGAAGCTGCCGCCGATCACCACGGTGATCTTGGGCACGGCGGCGCAGGCGACGGCAGTGACCAACTTCGCGCCATGCTTGGCGATGCCTTCGTTTTCGTAAGCGCGGCCGACCATGAAGCCGCTGATATTCTGCAGGAACAGCAGCGGGATGCCGCGCGCGCAGGCGAGCTGGATGAAATGCGCGCCCTTCTGCGCACTCTCCGAAAACAGGATGCCGTTGTTGGCGAGGATGGCGACCGGCATCCCCTCGATATGGGCGAAGCCGCAGACGAGGGTGGCACCATAGAGCGGCTTGAACGCCTCGAAGGCGCTGTCGTCCACGATGCGGGCGATGATCTCGTGCACATCCACCGGATGGCGGGTGTCGACCGGCACCAAGGCGTGCAGATCGAGCGGGTCAAAGCGGGGCGGGCGCGGGCCTTCGACGGGCTCTGGTTGAGCGGGCTTGGGAAGGGTGGCGATGGCGGCGCGGGCGAGGCGCAGCGCGTCGGCATCGTCCTCCGCCAGATGGTCGACCACGCCGGACAGCCGGGCATGGACATCGCCGCCGCCAAGGTCTTCTGCGCTGACCTCCTCGCCGGTCGCGGCCTTCACCAGCGGCGGACCGCCCAGGAAGATGGTGCCCTGGTTGCGCACGATGATCGATTGATCGGCCATCGCGGGCACATAGGCCCCGCCGGCGGTGCAACTGCCCATCACCGCGGCGATCTGCGCGATGCCGCGCGCGGATAGGGTCGCCTGGTTGAAGAAGATGCGGCCGAAATGGTCGCGATCCGGAAACACCTCGTCCTGTCGCGGCAGGTTGGCGCCGCCGCTGTCCACCAGATAGATGCAGGGCAGCGCGTTCTGCGCGGCGATTTCCTGCGCGCGCAGATGCTTCTTCACGGTGAGCGGGTAATAGCTGCCGCCCTTCACCGTCGCGTCGTTGGCGACGATCATGCACAGCCGCCCTTCGACCTGGCCGACACCGGCGATCAGCCCGGCGGCGGGGACCTCCTCGTCATAGACTTGCGTAGCGGCGAACTGGCCGATCTCCAGGAAGGCGCTGCCGGGATCGAGCAGCCGCTCGACGCGCTCGCGGGGCAGCAGCTTGCCGCGCGCCTCGTGGCGGTTGCGGGCATTTTCAGGGCCTCCAAGGGCGATTTGTGCCGCTTTCGCGCGCAGATCGCCCACCAGGGCGGCCATGGCGCTGCGATTTGCCGCCGATTCACTGTCGTTGCTCAGCGGGTTGCCGATCTGGGTCATCCCCTTGCTCTAACCCTGTTCGGGCGTGGGGGGAAGCGGGCTAGCCGGCCAGCGCAGGGCTGCAATCCAGCACGCCATTGGCCAACAGGGTGTTGGACTGAACGACACCGTCGAGCCGAAAGCTGGACCCCGCGCCCTGCGGTCCGCCGAGGTCGGCGACGGCGATGGCCGGTGGTGATGGCAGCAGCGGCACGGGGCACGGGCCATGGCCCTGCTGCAGCCAGGTCCAGTTCCCCGCTGGGTCGGCGCCGACGATGCCGAACCAGGGTTCCTGCGCGCTGCTGACGCCGAGCTGCGTCTGCATCCGCGCCAGGCCGGTGATGACGAGTTGGCCCGCCGCGGTCCAGCCGGCGGTGCTGAGGCTCGATTCATTGTCGTCGAAGAAGGTGGCGGCGGCGATGGTGCGTTCGGCGGCGGGGTTGCTCTGCTGCTCGAACGCCCAATTCTCGTCCCACCATGCCTGTTCGGCGAGCAGCCATGCCGGCGCGCCGGGGTCGGTGGACAGCAGGGAGGTGGTCGGAAAGCTGACGTCGGTGCGGGAGAACAGCGCGGCACCGTCGCTGACCCGATAGAGGGTGACCCGCTCGTCGAAGCCGCCGGCGAAATATTCGACGCTGTCGTGACGGATCAGCGAGCGGTCCGGGGAGAAACCCAGGCCACGACCGACATGGGCATTCCCATCGAGGCCGGTCTGGGCAATGACCGCGCCCCCGGCGAGCCGACGGTCGGGGAGCGTCGGCACCGCGGCGACGATGAAGCGCCACAGCTTCCCGTCCGCCGTGACAATGGCGACAGTGCCCGCGGGGCGCAGCAGCAGGGGAGGGCGCCGGCGACGCAGCCAGGCGGCAAGGCCGATGGCGGCCAGCGCGGCCGCCAGCGCGGCGGCGGGCGAACGCAGGACGGACAAAGGTGGGGGCAGGGCCATGGGCAAGAGGATGCCGCATGCCGTGCTGCTTGCCAAGCGGAAGCTCCGCCGCTATGGGGCGCGACTTTCCCGGCTGGTCGGAAACCAGCCAAACAAAGGAATCGCGATCATGAAGGCAGGCATCCACCCCGATTATCACACCATCAAGGTGCAGATGACCGATGGCACGGTTTACGAAACCCGCAGCACCTGGGGCAAGGAAGGCGACCTGATGCTGCTGGACATCGATCCTCTGGCGCACCCCGCCTGGACCGGCAGCGGCGGGCGCATGCTCGACACCGCCGGCAAGGTGGCGAAGTTCAACAAGAAGTTCGCCGGCCTGGGCGGTCTCGGCAAGAAGTAAGCCGGCGCGGGCCATGCGCCCGCGTCAATCCGACATTTGACGGCTACGCCCTATTGAGTCACTCTTGCGCCAACCGCAGGAGTGGTCAGCCGTGGAATGGGACGCGCTCATCCTCGCCCGCATCCAGTTTGCCTGGACGGTGGCGTTTCACATCATCTTCCCCAGCTTCACCATCGGGCTTGCCAGCTATCTCGCCGTGCTGGAAGGCAGCTGGCTGGTCACCAAGAACCCGGCGTTCCGCAACCTCTATCTCTTCTGGCTGAAGATCTTCGCCATCGCGTTCGGCATGGGCGTCGTCTCCGGCGTGGTCATGTCCTATCAGTTCGGCACCAACTGGAGCGGCTTTGCCGACAAGGGGGGCAGCGTGATCGGGCCGCTGCTCGGCTATGAAGTGCTGACCGCCTTCTTCCTGGAGGCGTCCTTCCTGGGCATCATGCTGTTCGGCTGGAAACGCGTGGGGCCGACGCTGCATTTCGTCGCCACCTGCGCGGTCGCCGTCGGCACGCTGTTCTCGGCCTTCTGGATCATCGCGGCGAACAGCTGGATGCAGACGCCCGTGGGCTTCGCCTGGGACGGACCGCGGATGGTGGCGACCAATTATTGGGCGGTGATCTTCAACCCATCGATGCCGGTGCGGCTCGCCCATATGGTGCTGGCGGCCTATCTCACGACCGGGCTGTTCGTGCTGGCGACGGCGGCCTGGCTGAAGCTGCGCGGCAGGATCAATGCCGAAACGCGCATCATGCAGCGCATGGCGATCGCGCTGGTGGCCGTGCTGGCGCCGTTGCAGCTGATCGCCGGGCATGAGTCGGGGAAGGTGGCGCACGCGCATCAGCCCGCGAAAGTGATGGCGATGGAGGGCTGGTACGAGACCGCACGCCAGCCAGCGATCCTGCTCGGCTGGCCGGACCCGGTGCGGCAGACCACCGATGTCTGGCTGGCGCTGCCCGACGGCATCGGCAGCTGGGTGGTGACAGGGGACGCCGACGCCGTGCTGCCCGGCTTGAAGACGGTGGCGCCGGCGGATCGCCCGCCCGTGGGCATCGTGTTCTGGTCTTTCCGGGTGATGGTGGGGCTGGGCATCGCGATGATCGGGCTGGGCCTGCTGGGCGCGCTTTTGTGGGCGACCGGCCGGCTGGACAATGCCCGGGCCTTCCACTGGCTGGCGGTGCCGATGGGGGCCTCGGGATTCGTCGCGGTCGTGGCCGGCTGGTTCGCGGCGGAGGTCGGCCGGCAGCCCTGGGTGGTTTACGGCGTGGTGCGCACGGCCGATGCTGTGTCGCCGGTCTCGGTCGGCGCGGTCGCGTCCTCGCTGATCGCTTTCCTGATCGTCTATGCCATCGTGTTCGCCGCTGGCGTCTGGTATATTTTCCGGTTGGCGGACAAGGGGCCGGAAGTCGGCGAAACGGCGCCGACGCCGCCGAACGAGGCGCCGGGGAGCGCGCTTGCCATGGTGACCGAAACCGCGCCCGAGACGGCGGGAGCGACGGCATGAGCGGCCTTGACCTGCCGCTGATCTGGGCCGTCATCATCGGCACCGCGGTGGTGCTTTATGTGCTGTTGGACGGCTTCGACCTGGGCGTCGGCATCCTGTTTCCCTTCGCCCGCACCCGTGCGGAACAGGATGTGATGACCGCCAGCATCGCGCCGGTGTGGGACGGCAACGAGACCTGGCTGGTGCTTGGCGGCGGCGGGCTGTTCGCGGCCTTTCCGCTGGCCTATGCGCTGGTGATGCCGGCGATGTATCTGCCGGTCATCCTGATGCTGCTGGCGCTGATCTTCCGCGGGGTGGCGTTCGAGTTCCGCGCCAAGGCCCAGGGCCGCGACCATCGGGTGTGGAGCGCGGCCTTTTCCGGCGGGTCGATGCTGGCGGCGGCATCACAGGGGCTGGTGCTGGGCGGGTTCCTGAAGGGCATCGCGGTGGAGGGCCGGGCCTTTGCCGGCGGCACCTGGGACTGGCTCTCCCCGTTCAGCCTGCTGGTCGCCGCCAGCCTGGTCGCGGGCTATGCGCTGCTGGGGGCCTGCTGGCTGATCATCAAGGCGGAAGGGGAATTGCTGGCCCATGCCCGGCGCTGGGCGCAGGCGCTGGCGCCGACCGTCGCGATGGCAATGGGCGCGGTCAGCCTGGCGACCCTGTCGCTCAGCCCGGACATCGTCGCGCGCTGGGGCGTGACCATGCGCGCCGTCGACTGGCCGATGTTCCTGCCGGTGGCGCCGGCACCGCTCATTGCGCTGCTGGCGCTGCTCTATGTCTGGCGCCGCTCGGGGGAGGAGGGCAGCCTTTACGGCCCCTATCTTGCCGCCTGCGTCGCCTTCCTGGCGGCGTTCGCCGGCCTTGCCATCAGCATCTTTCCCTATGCGGTGCCGTTCAGCGTGACGATCTGGCAGGCGGCCGCCGCCGACAATGCGCTGGCGCTGATGCTGGTGGGGGTGGCAGTGATGCTGCCGGTGATCCTGGGCTATACCGGCTATGTCTATTGGGTGTTCCGCGGCAAGGTGCGGGTGGGCGATGCCTATCATTGAGCCTCCGCCGGAGGGCGACGCGCCGCCGGCGCCGCTGCGGGAGCGGCTCGCCTGGTTCGCGCTGCTGTGGCCGCTGGGCGCCGCCGTGGTGGGCGCCATCGCCTGGGCGATGCGGGCGCTGCTGTTTTAGGCGGCAAGCGCCCTTGCAGCCGCATAGTCGGCCTTGCCGTTCGGCGCGCGCGGCACCTTCGCCACGACATGCACCCGCTTCGGCGCCTTGTAGGCAGCAAGCGCGGTCTTGACATGCGCGATCAGCGCGGCTTCCTCCGCCGGCGCCGTCAGCTCGACGACGGCGGTCACGGCCTGGCCCCATTTCTCGTCGGCGACCCCGAACACCAGCGCATCCTCCACGGCGGCATGGGTCTTCAGCGCTTCCTCCACTTCCTCGGGAAAGATCTTCTCGCCGCCCGAATTGATGCACTGGCTGCCGCGCCCCAGCAGGATGATGGCGCCGTCGGGGTCCACCGTCGCCCAGTCGCCGGGAATGGTGAAGCGGCGGCCGTCGATCTCCACGAAGGTGGCGGCGCTCTTCGCCGGATCCTTATAGTATCCGAGCGGGATCAGGCCGGTGCGCGCGACGCGGCCCGACCTGCCGCTGCCGGGTTCGATGGGCCGGTTGTCTTCGTCCAGCACCAGCGTGTTCGGGTCGTGCATGAAGCGGGTGGGCGCATCCGGCGCCGCCGCGGTCGAGATGCTGGCGCCATAGCCCAGCCCTTCGGACGAGCCGAAGGCGTCGAGGCACATCAGGCCGGGATTGTGGCGGATCAGCCCGGCCTTGACCTCCGGCGACCACATGGTGCCGGACGAGATCATCATCATCATCGCCCCCAGCGACCCTTCGCCCGCGTCCAGCGCGCGCAGGATCGGCCGGGCAAAGGCGTCGCCCACGATGACTGCGGTATCGGGGTTGTGCCGTGCCGCCAGCGCCAGCGCGTCCGCCGCCTCGAAACTCTTCGCCGGCGAGGTGATGACCGCGCCGCCGCAGGCCAGCACATAGATCGACAGCAGGAAGGCGGACCCGTGCATCAGCGGCGGCATGGCGAGCAGCTTGCGCCGCTGCGGCAGGGCGAGGGTGGTGGCGACATGCGCGTCCAGGCTCTCGGCCGGCGGCATGCCCGGCAGCGGCGCACCGCCGCCCAGCAGCGTCCACAGTGCGCCGTGTTCCCACATCACACCCTTGGGATAGCCGGTGGTGCCGCCGGTGTAGATGAACAGCTGGTCGCCGAAGCGATGCGCCTGCGGCGGCAGGGTGGCGCCGCTGTCCGCCACCGCGTCATAAGATTGCGCCCAGCCGGTGGGCGTGCCGCCGACCTGCAACCACAGCTTCACCAGCGGCAGCCGGGCGCGAATGCTGTCCATCGCGTCGGCGAACTCGGCATCGAACACCACCACCGCGGCGTCGCTGTTGTCCAGGATGTAGCACAGCTCTTCGGCGGTGTAGCGGTAGTTGACGTTGACATGCACCATCCGCGCCCGGAACGCCGCGCCGGTGGTTTCCAGATAGGCGGGCGAGTTGCGCATCAGATGCGCCACCTTGTCTCCGGGCCCCGCGCCCGCCGCCACGAAGGCCGCGGCCAGCGCCGCGGTGCGGCGGGCATAATCGGCCCAGCTGACGACCATGTCCCCGTGGATCAGCGCCGGAGCCTCGCCCAGGCTTCCCCCCAACCGTTCAAGGATGGCACCGAAACTCAGCATGGTCGCTCGCTCCTCTGTTGCACCGCTGCAATCTGTCACCGCGGCATTGACAGCGCCGCCTGACCGCAGCAACCGCGCCAAAAGGAGAGTGGGATGCAGGCCTGGCGGGTGTCCGAACTGCGCGGGATCGAGGCGCTGACCCTTGTGCCCGACGCGCCCGAGCCGCCACCACCGGGGGAAGGCGAGATTTCGGTCGCGCTGACGGCCGCCGCGCTCAACTATCCCGACCTGCTGATGCTGTCCGGGGGCTATCAGTACAAACCGCCGCTGCCGTTCACGCCGGGCATGGAGGCCTGCGGCCGCGTGATCGCGGTGGGGGAGGGGGTTTCGGCCGACCTGCTGGGGCAGCGCATGGTCGTGGGCAGCCGCGCGGGCACGCTATGCGAGCGGCTGACCCTGCCGTTGCGTGGCGTGCGGCCCGCGCCGGAGGCCCTGAACGATGCTGAGGCCGCGGCGTTCGGCGTCGGCGCGCTGACGGCGTGGGTGGCGTTCGAGCGCGGGCGGCTGGCGGCGGGCGAGCGGGTGCTGGTGACGGGGGCCGGGGGCGGCATGGGGCTGTCGGCGGTGGCGGTGGCCAAGGCGCTGGGAGCAGAGGTGATCGCGGCGGCGGGCAGCGCGGCGAAACTGGCGGCGGCGCGGGCGGCGGGCGCGGATGCGACGCTGCTGATTGATCGTGCCGCACCGGATTTCGCGGATGCAGGCGCGCTGGACCTGGTGTTCGATCCCGTCGGCGGCGCGCTGGTGCCGCCGGCGCTGAAAGCGCTGCGCTGGGGCGGGCGCTATCTGGTGATCGGCTTTGTCGGCGGCCAGGCGGAACCGGTGCCGCTGAACCGCTTCCTGCTGAAGGGTATCGAGGCGATCGGCGTGCGGGCAGGCGAGGCGGGGCGGCAGGACCCGGCGGCTGGCCGGCGCCACATCCATGCCATCGACGCGCTGGCCAACGCCGGGAAACTGCACCCGCACATCGGCCTGTCGGTGCCGCTGGCGGAGGCGCCACGCGCGTTCGCGGCGATGGCGGCGGGTGACCTGATCGGAAAAGCGGTGGTCAGCATCGGCTGACGCGGGAACCCGCGGGCGTGGCGGGGGTTGGACCGGCAATATTCCTGAAAGGAACCACCATGCGCCCCACCCTCGCCCTCACTGTCTTCCTCGCCACGCTGACGCTTGCCGCCTGCAACACCACCGAAGGCGTCGGCAAGGACATCAAGTCCGCCGGTGGCGCGATCGAAAAGACCGCACAGGATGCGAAGAAATAGTCAAACCGGGCGAATGGCACGGCAGCCTGATGTCTTGCCTTGCATGAACGGTTGCGACCGGATGTTCGACCTGAACAGTTCCGTCCTGCCTCAGGATTGCAGGATGGCGCGACTGGTCATGTGCCACCAGGGCGTGTCCCACAACGCATAAGTGATCGCATAAAAGGGCACGCCGATGCCGAGCCAGATCAGATAAGCCCGATGAACATAGCCGTTGCGGTATATATCCCACATGACCATCGGCGCGATTGCCAACAACATGTAAAGGTCCGTCGCAACCGGCGAGGTCGGGAAACTCGTCGGCAATCCGGGAATGCGGACGATCGCCGGCCCGAGAACCACGGCCGTCGCAAGGATCATCATGCGCTTGTGCAGCCCGGCATCTTGGCGGCGGGCCTTCAAACCAATAGCAATGAACAACGGACACAGGATGCCCATCCGCATCTGGTTCAACAGGATGTTTTCCTTGCGCGCGACCACCGCCTCCAGCTGGGGGCGGGCTTCAGGCGGGGCGGCCTGCGCGGCTTGCACGGTTTCATGATAGATGGCCGGGGCGAGCATGAATCCCACGATCACCAGCGCAGGCACGATCACCACCGTTGAGATGCCCAGCCTCTTGTGCCAGCCGACCCTGTCGGTCGCCGCAAGATAGGTTTGCGCCAATAGCAGCAGGAGAAAGCTTCCCATCAGAACGGCGTGCGCGTGCATGACCATTGGAAAAGGTGGCCGCTTTCCCGCCGCGACCGCCGCCATTTTGTTAAGAGAATCGGGGACGAATCCGGCAAGTGTAATGACAACAAAGGTCGCCGCGGTAAAAACAAAGATCCAGCGGTCAAACGCATGGGTCCGAGGTGATCCGGCAAGCCGATCGATCACCGCTGTGGATATTGCAGTCCGAGCCACGCTTGCCATTACAAGTCCCCCGGCGGCGCACGCCATATCTTCAGCTATTCTTAGCACCGATTTTGGCGAAAGGAAACCAACGAGACATCGCCTGCTTTCTTTGCTATGCCGTGCGCCATGGCAGCTGGCATTGCAGTCGTCTTGAGCGGCGGTGGCGCGAAGGGCGCGTTCCAGGTGGGCGTGCTCGATGAGCTGATCAGCGCGCGGAAAGTCGCGATCGACATTTTCGCCGGCGTCTCCACCGGCGCCATCCAGGCACTGGGGGGTGCGCAGGACGACATGCCGGGCCTGCTCGACGCATGGCTGGGGCTGCGCGGCAACGAGGATGTCTATCGGCCGAAGCCGCTCGGCATCATCGGCGGGCTGCTGGGGGCCAGCTCGCTCTATGATCCGGCGCCGATCCGTGCCCGCATCCGGCGCTTCGCCGATCCGGCGAAACTGGCGGCCACGGGCAAGAAACTGCTGCTGGGCGTCGTCAACCTGCAAAGCGGCGCCTTTCGCAGCATCCACGAAAACACCCCCAACATCGCCGACTGGGTCTATGCCAGTTCGGCGCAGCCGCCCTTTTTTCCGCCGCTGACCACCCGTGACGCCGCCGGCGCGCAGGAACAATGGGTCGATGGTGGCGTGCGCAACGTCACGCCGCTGTCGGCGGCGCTGGACTGGAACCCGCGCGCGGTGATCGTGGTGATGGCCTCCCCGCTGGCGGCCGCCGCGCCCGTCACACGGCAATATGACAGCCTGGTGTCGATCGCTTTGCGCTCGGTCGGCATCCTGACGTCGGAAGTGGTGGCGAACGACATCGGCCAGGCGGCGCTGATCAACGCGCTGATCGCGGCACGCGGGAAACAGGCCGCTGCACTGGCGAAATCCGGAATCACCGGTACAGCGGCGGCGGCGATCCTGGCCCCCCTCGATGCGCAACTGTCGACCTATCGCTTCGCGCCCATCCACATCATCGCGCCGGCGGCGGAGATTTCCGACACGCTGGAGTTCGATCCGGCGAAAATCCGCGCCGGCATCGCCGCCGGGCGCAAGGCGGTGGCGGACGACTGGCCGGCGCTTTCGGCGCTGATCGGTTGACCGAATCGCCATAACCCGTCATGCGAGCGGCGTCGGCGGGGGCAACCCCGGCGGCGCTGCGGGAGAGTGCACCGGATCCAGGTCCGGGGCCGCCGAAGGAGCAACCGCCCCCGGAATCTCTCAGGCAACGGGACCGCAGCGCTCGCACCACCGACACTCTGGAAAGCGCCGGCGAAGGCTGGCCACCGAAGGGGTAAATGCAGCGACTTCGCAAGGCGTTGCACCAAAGCTCTCAGGTTCCGTGACAGAGGGGGCGCCATGGCCGCAATCGGGCGGGCATGCTGTTGCGGGTGAACCATGGCCGACGCCGATCTTTTGACCCTGCCGCTCGATGGCCTGCACCGTGCGCTGGGCGGCCGCATGGTGCCGTTCGCCGGTTACGCCATGCCGGTGCAGTTTGCCGAAGGCGTGATGGCCGAACATCTGTGGACCCGCGAACATGCCGGGCTGTTCGACGTCAGCCACATGGGCCAGCTGACCGTCGCGGGCGAAGGGGCGGCGGCCTGGCTGGAAAGCCTGATGCCGGGTGATTTCCTGGGTCTTGCGGAAAATGCGCTGCGCTATTCACTGCTGCTGACCGACGCCGGCGGCATCATCGACGACCTGATGGTGACGCGGCGGGCCGACGATTTTTACCTGGTGGTGAACGGCGCCACGAAGGCCGGCGATATCGCGCACATGCAGGCGCGGCTGCCGGCCGGTGTGACGCTGACGCCGCGCCCGGACCTGGCGCTTCTCGCCTTGCAGGGGCCGGCGGCGGCAGCCGTGCTGGAGGCGATGCTGCCGGGGGTGGCGGCGCTGAAGTTCATGCGTTCGGGCGGGTTCGACTGGCGCGGCGTGCCGCTGTGGGTCAGCCGGTCGGGCTATACCGGCGAGGACGGGTTTGAAATCAGCGTGCCGGCCGGTAGCGTCGAGGCGCTGGCGCAGGCGCTGCTGGCCCATTCCGAGGTGAAGCCGATTGGTCTGGGGGCACGCGATTCGCTGCGGCTGGAGGCGGGGCTGCCGCTTTATGGCCATGACCTGTCGCCGGAGACGACGCCGGTCGAGGCCGGGCTGTCTTTCGCGATCTCCAAGCGGCGCAAGGCGGAAGGCGGTTTTCCCGGTGCCGCCCCTGTGCTCGACCAGCTGTTCAACGGCGCGCCGCGCAAGCGGATCGGCCTGCGGTTCGAGGGCAAGCAGCCGGTGCGCGAGGGTGCAGCCATTTTCGCGGGCGACGCCCCGGTCGGCGTGGTGACCAGCGGCGGTTTCGCGCCCAGCGTCGGCGCGCCGGTGGCCATGGGTTATGTGGAGTCGGCCCACGCCGCCGACGGCACGGCGCTGGCGGTGGAGGTGCGTGGCCGGCGGCTGCCGGCGACAGCCGCGCCCATGCCGTTCTGGCAAAAGAACTATGTTCGATAAGCGGAGGAAAAGATGCGCTATTTCACCAAGGAACATGAATGGATCGAGGTTGACGGCGACACCGCGACCGTGGGCATCACCGATTATGCGCAGGGTCAGCTGGGCGATGTGGTGTTCGTGGACCTGCCCGAACCCGGTCGTGAGCTGACCGCCGGCGGCGAGGCGGCGGTGGTGGAATCGGTGAAGGCAGCGTCCGATGTCTATGCGCCGATCGATGGCCGCGTGACCGAAGGCAACCCCGCGCTGGAAAGCGAGCCGGGCCTGGTGAACAGCGCGCCGGAGGCGGAGGGCTGGTTTTTCCGCATGACGCTGGGCAATCCCGCGCAGCTGGAGGGGCTGATGGACGCGGCCGCCTACCAGGCTTTCGTGGCGACGCTCTGATGGCCTGGAACGCCGCGGACTATGGCACGCATGCCGCCTTCGTGCCGGCGCTGGGGGCGCCGGTGCTGGCGCTGCTGGCGCCGCGGCCCGGCGAGCGCATCCTGGATCTGGGCTGCGGTGATGGGGTGCTGACGGCGCAGCTGGTGGAGGCGGGGGCCGAGGTGCTGGGCCTCGATCCCGATCCCTCGATGCTGGCGGCGGCGCGGGCGCTGGGGCTGACCGTGCATCAGGGTGATGGCCAGGCGCTGGCGTTCGAAGCCGAGTTCGATGCGGTGTTCAGCAACGCCGCGCTGCACTGGATGCCCGATCATGACGCCGTGCTGGCCGGTGTGTTCGCCGCGCTGAAGCCTGGCGGGCGCTTCGTGGGCGAATGCGGCGGGCACGGCAACATCGCCGCGATCCGCACCGCCATCCGCGCCGTCAGCATGGCGCGGGGCGAGGCGGCCGATGAGGAGCAGAACTATCCCACCGCCAGCGCCCATGCGGCGCGGCTGGCGGCCGCCGGCTTCACCGACATCCAGGCCGAGATCATCCCGCGCCCGACCCCGCTGCCGACCGGCATGGTCGCCTGGCTGAACACCTTCCGCGCCGGGTTCGTGCGGCATGCCGCGGATCGCGACGCCGCCGTGGCCGATGTCGAGGCGCTGCTGAAGCCGGCGCTGTGCGACGCGGACGGCAAATGGACCGCCGATTATGTTCGCCTGCGCTGGCAGGCCCGAAAGCCAAAGGACTGAAAATGCGTTATCTTCCGCTGACACCTGATGACCGGCGCGACATGCTGCGCGTGATCGGCGCGAGCGATATCGACGCGCTGTTCCGCGATGTGCCGGAGGCCGCGCGCCTGCCCGGCCCCATTGCCGGCCTGCCGCACCACATGCCGGAAATGCTGGTGGAGCGCGAGCTCGGCGCGCTCGCCGCGAAGAATGTGCCGGCGGGCGCGGGGCCCTTCTTCGTCGGCTGCGGCGCGTACAAGCATCATGTGCCGGCCTCGGTGGATCACCTGATCCAGCGCGGGGAGTTCCTGACCAGCTACACCCCCTATCAGCCGGAAATCGCCCAGGGCACGCTGCAATATCTGTTCGAGTTCCAGACGCAGGTGGCGCGCCTGTTGGCGATGGAGGTGGCGAACGCCAGCATGTATGACGGTTCGACCGCGATGACCGAGGCCCTGTTCATGGGCCGGCGGGTGACTCGGCGGAAGAAGTATCTGCTGAGCGGCGGCACCCACCCGCATTATGTCTCGGTCGCCGAGACGCTGACGCGCTTTACCGACGACGAGGTGGTCAGCTTCGAGCCCGCGCTGACCCCCGGTGCGCCCGGCGACGACCTGGCGGCGCTGATCGAGGCGATCGATGGCGAGACGGCGGCGGTGGTGGTGCAGAACCCCAATCTGTTCGGCCATGTCGCCGACCTGTCGGAACTGGCGGCCGCGGCGCATGCCAAGGGCGCGCTGCTGATCGCGGTGGTGACCGAGGTGGTCAGCCTGGGCGCGATCCGCGCGCCGGGCGAGATGGGCGCGGATATCGTGGTGGGTGAGGGTCAGAGCATCGGCAACGGCCTGAACTTTGGCGGGCCTTACCTGGGCCTGTTCGCCACGCGCGAGAAATATATGCGGCAGATGCCCGGCCGGCTGTGCGGCGAGACGGTGGACGCCAATGGCAAGCGCGGTTTCGTGCTGACGCTTTCCACTCGCGAACAGCATATCCGGCGCGAAAAGGCGACCAGCAACATCTGTACCAATTCAGGTCTTTGCGCGCTGGCCTTCACCATTCACATGAGCCTTCTGGGGGAGAAGGGCCTGCGCCATCTCGCCGAGCTGAACCATGCCCGCGCGGTGCAGGTGGCGGAGCGGTTGGCGGCCATTCCCGGCGTTTCACTGATGAACGATCATTTCTTCAATGAATTTACGGTCATGCTGCCGATCAGCGGCCGGCCGGCGTTGCGCGCGATGGCGGAAATGGGCGTGCTGGGCGGCGTGTCGCTCGGCCGGCTCTACCCCGCCCGCGCCGATCTGGACCATGGCATGGTGATCGCGGTCACCGAGACCGTTTCGGACGATGACATTGACAAGCTGGACAAGGCCTTGCGGGAGCTGGTGAAATGATGAACGCACAGGGACGCCCGACGGCGCCGGTGGCAGCCAATGCCGACGCCCCCGCCGGCATCACCGGCAACCGCGCGCTGATGCTGGAAGAGCCGCTGCTGTTCGAGAAGGGCTCGCCGGATCGCTGCGGGGTGGACCTGCCGCCGGTTCCCGCGGTCGCGTCGCGGCTTGGCGGGCTGGACCGGCATCGCCCGATCGGGCTGGCCGGTCTGGCGGAAGGGGAGGTGGTGCGCCATTTCACCCGCCTCAGCCGGCAGAATTATGCCATCGACATGGGCATCTTCCCGCTGGGCAGCTGCACCATGAAGCACAATCCGCGCCTCAACGAGAAGATGGCGCGGCTGCCGGGCTTCGGCGACATCCATCCGTTGCAACCGCAGGACACAGTGCAGGGCGCGCTGGAGCTGATCCACCGGCTGGCGGACTGGCTGTGCAAGCTGACCAACATGCCGGCGGTGAGCATGTCGCCCAAGGCCGGCGCGCATGGCGAGCTGTGCGGCATGCTGGCGATCCGCGCCGCGCAGGAGGCGAAGGGCGACGCGCGCTCGGTGGTGCTGGTGCCGGAAAGCGCGCACGGGACCAATCCCGCAACCGCGGCCTTCTGCGGTTATCGCGTGGAGGATATTCCCGCCAACGCCGCCGGGCGGGTCGATCTGGCGGCTCTGAAGGCGCGGCTGGGGCCTGACGTCGCCGCGGTGATGATCACCAACCCCAACACCTGCGGCCTGTTCGAGCCCGACATGATCGACATCTGCGCCGCGGTGCACGCCGCCGGCGCCTTCGTCTATTGCGACGGGGCCAATTTCAACGCCATCGTCGGGAAGGTGCGCCCCGGCGACCTGGGCATCGATGCCATGCACATCAACCTGCACAAGACCTTCAGCACGCCGCATGGCGGCGGCGGGCCTGGCAGCGGCCCGGTGGTGTTCAGCGCGGCGCTCGCGCCCTTCGCACCGCTGCCCTTCGTGGAGCACCAGCATGGCCGCTTCGAGCTGATCGAGGAGGAGCAGGCGCATGCCAGCGCCGCGCATGACCACAGCTTCGGGCGGATGGTGGCCTTTCATGGCCAGATGGGCATGTATGTCCGCGCGCTCGCCTATATCATGAGCCATGGCGCCGACGGGCTGCGGCAGGTGGCGGAGGATGCGGTGCTGAACGCCAATTACATCCTGGCCCGCTGCAAGGATGTGATGTCGGCGCCGTTCGGCGACAGCGGCCCCTGCATGCACGAGGCGCTGTTCAGCGACGACTTCCTGGAAGGCACGGGGGTGAGCACGCTGGATTTCGCCAAGGCGATGATCGACGAGGGCTTCCACCCGATGACCATGTATTTCCCGCTGGTGGTGCATGGCGCGATGCTGATCGAGCCGACCGAGACCGAGAGCCGGGCTAATCTGGACCAGCTGATCGAGGTGCTGCGCGGGCTCGCCCTGGCGGCGAAGGCAGGGGACAGCGCGCGGTTTGCCGCCGCGCCCTATCACGCGCCGCGCGCCCGGCTGGACGAGACGCTGGCGGCACGCAAGCCGGTGCTCAGCTGGCGGGAACCGGCGCCGGCGGCCGCCGCGGAATAGCGCCCGGGCGGTCATGGACGCCCATGCCCGCGAGGCGTGGGCGCATCAGCCTGCTTGACGTCTGGCCTCTCGTCTTGCAAACGCAAACCATTCGCAATTAAGCGACTGGAGACGCCCGATGCCCGCCCGCGCCCTGATGGTTCTTGCCGCCATGACCGGCGTGGTTCCCGAGGTAGCCGCCGGCGAAGCCGATCCGGCGGAGTCGGCACCGACGCCCGACATCGTGGTGGTCGGCGAACGCGCGGCGCTGCTGCGCCTGCCGGGAAGTGCGGCGGTTATCAGCGACGAGGACATGCGCCGCGCCCGGATCTTCAATGTGAACGAGGCGCTGCGCACGGTTCCCGGCCTGTTCCCGCGGGACGAGGAGGGGCTGGGGTTGCGGCCCAATATCGGCATTCGCGGCCTCAATCCCGTCCGCTCCACCAAGGTGCTGCTGCTGGAGGACGGCATCCCGCTCGCCTTCGCGCCCTATGGCGACAATGCCAGCTACTATCATCCGCCGGTGGAACGCTTCAGCCGCATCGAGGTGCTGAAAGGCGCGGCGCAGGTGCGGTTCGGGCCGCAGACCATCGGCGGCGTGGTGAATTACATCACGCCCGCCGCGCCCGCCGAATGGATGGCGCGGGGAACGGTGACGGGCGGCAACCGGGGCAATGTCTCGGGCGATGCCATGATCGGCGGCCCGGCGCTGGGCGGCCGGCTGCTGCTGCACGGCACGGTGCGCGAATCCGATGGCTTCCGCGCCAACCACCGGCTGCGCTTTTCCGACCTCTATCTGAAGGGCGAATGGGACCTTGGGGAGACCCAGACGCTGACGCTGCGCGCGTCGCGTTTCGCGGAGCGCAGCCAGGTCAGCTATTCCGGCCTGACCCGGGCCGAGTTCGCCGCCGACCCGCGTGGCAATCCCTTTCCCAATGACCGCTTCGATACCGAGCGGCTGAGCGCCAGCCTGGCGCATGGCATCACGCTGGGCGCCGCCGCACGGCTGAAAACCACGGCTTACTACCATTATTTCGACCGGGACTGGTGGCGGCAGAGTTCGAACAGCGGCCAGCGCCCGAACGATGCCAGCGATCCCGCCTGCGGCGGCATGGCCAATCTTCTGACGGCCTGCGGCAATGAAGGGCGTTTGCGCCGCTACCACACTGCCGGCGTGGAAACACGGCTGACGCTGGATCATGATGCGCTGGGCCTGGGGCAGGGCGACAGCGAGGTGGGCGTGCGCTATCATCGCGAGCTTCAGCGCCGGTTGCAGTGGAATGGCGACACGCCCACGGCGCGCACGCCCGGCACCGGGGTCAACGGCGGCGTGCGGGAAGACAATGTCCGCAAGGTGGAAGCCTTCGCAGCCTTTGCGCAGTCCACTGTCGATCTGGGTGCGGTGACGCTGCAACCCGGCGTTCGCGCGGAGCTCGTCCGCTATGACCGCCGGTCCAATCCGATCGACGTGCTGGCGGGTGGCCGGCCGACGGGGGCGAAAACCGGCGTCACCAGCGGCAGGGCCTTTGTCGAGGCGATCGTGCCGGGCCTGGGGGCGGTGTGGCGGATCACCGACGATGTCCAGCTGTTCGCCGGCGTGCATCGCGGTTTTGCCCCGCCGCGCGTGGAGGACATCATCACCGCCGGCGGCGGTTCGGTCGACCTGGAGGCCGAGAAAAGCTGGAATTACGAGGCGGGCGCGCGATTTTCACGCCGCGGCATCAGCGGTGAACTGACGCTGTTCGCCATGGATTTCGAGAATCAGATCATCGCCGCCTCGGTTGCCGGCGGCGTGGGCACCACACTGACGTCGGCGGGGCGCACGCAGCATCGCGGGGCCGAACTGGCGCTGAAACTGTCCAGCCGCGACGCCGGCTGGACGGCCGACACCGACATCTTCGCCCGCGGCCAGCTGACCTGGGTGGAACGCGCCCGCTTCAGCTCGACGCGGATCGCAAGCGTGCCCTGCTTCGATGGCGCCAGCCCCGGCACGGCGGTCGAGACCGGTCGCGGGACGGTGGCGTGCGGTGTAGCAACCGATGTCCGCGGCAATCGCCTGCCGTACAGCCCGGAATGGCTGGGCAGCCTGGCGGTCGGGGTGACGCACGGGCCGGTCACCGTGCAGGTGGAGGCGCAGGGCCAGTCCCGCCTGTTTGCCGACGATATCAACCTTGTGCCGGTCACACCCGACGGGCAGCGCGGGGTGGTTCCCGGCTGGGTGCTGTTCAACGCCGCGGTCAACTGGGTGTTGCCCGGCGAGCGGGTGACGCTGTTCGCCACCGTCAAGAACATCGGCAACCGCCTGACCATCGTCGACCGGGCGCGCGGTATCCTGCCGGGCACACCGCGCCTGTTCCAGGGCGGGGCGCAGTTCGCCTTTTAGGGTGCGTTGCGGAAAAGTGGGAACCGATTTTCCGAAAAAATGCTCTATAACAGGAGATTAGTCCCCGATCCTGATACCATCAGGAGTGACAGGACGAGGCGACGTGAAACGAGCAAAGAAAAAGGGCCGGGGGTTCGCACCCCCGGCCCTGATGTCTGTCCGCTGCCTCAGGCGGCGACGGCGGCGCGGCGGCGCAGCGCGCTGCCCACCATGCCGAAGCCGATGATCATCATCGCCCAGGTGGCCGGCTCGGGCACGGCCTGGAAGGCGGCGATATAGTCGCGGTGCAGATAGGTCGGCACATAGCCGCTGAACTCACCGCAGCTGCTGTTCAGGCCGGCGCGGCAATCGCCCCAGGCGGTGCCGAAGCTGAGGCCATAGCTGGTGACCGACGAGATCGCGCCACCGATGAACTGCGGACCACCCGAGTCGCCGCCGGCAACGCCGACTTCGCGTGCGCCGACGCCGGTGTTGCAGAACACCACGCCGGCCGCGCCCGCCAGGTTGGACGCCTGCGCGATGCGGCACGCCATGTCGTTGGCGGCACGGCCATTGTCGAAGTCGGACAGCCAGCTGTGCGCGATGTTCGGGTTGCTCGGGAACACCGTCTGCCAGCCATTGCCCGGGATCGCGCTGAACAGCGGGTCGCCCATGCGGTAATCATAGGTGTTGTCGCCCTCGCGCAGCCAGCCGGTCTGCGCATTGCTGCCAAACGCACCACCGATGGTGGAACGCCCGCCATAGCCGGCGACGTTGAAGCCGAGACCGGTCAGGTCGTTGCCGGCATAGAGGTTGTAGGCGTCGATCGCGCGCTTCGTGCCATCGGCGTCGATCACATTATACACGCCTTGGGACAGGCGCAGCATCGCGATGTCGTTATGGTCGATCACCTGGCCGGTGTAGCCGGCGTTGATCGACTGCTGCTGCGCCACCACCGCGCGGGCGTTGACGCTGAACGGCGTACGCTCGTTCGGGTTGTTGGTGAAGAAATAGGCGGTCGTCGTCGGCGTGATGCCGGCGCGCGGGTTGACGCAGTGCGCCGCGGTCAGAACGGTCACGCGATCGCTCAGCAGGCTGCCGGTGCAGATGAAGCGGCCTTGCGCGCCATAGTCCATGATCAGCGCCGCGACGCCGCTTTTGTTGGAGCTCGGGAAGAACAGCGGATCGCCGCCGCCGGTGCCCGGCTGCGGGTTGCTGGCCGTCGGCGTCATGCCCACGATCATGTTGCGCGCCTCATAGGCCATGCCATTGAAGATGCCCGTTTGCGTGTTCGCGCTGGCCGGGGCGGCAAGCGCCGCAGCCAGGCCCATCGCGGCGCCGGTTGCTGTCAGAAATGCTTTCATCTTGATCCCCTATTGCAGTCTTGCGTGCCGGAAGTGGCGGGACCCCAGCGGCTGTATCAGGGCATCAGGAACAGCTGGCTGGTTGCGGTGCAGGATACGACCCCCCCTGTGCGCGACTTGCCACCCCCCGAAACCCCACCATCCGATGGGATTGCGTCATGGAAACCATAAATGCAAAACAGTGTCAAATGCCTCGAGTGGAACTCGCGCGAAATTCGGCATCGCTATCGCCATAAGCGGCTGGAATGCGACAGTTCTGCAACACACCGTCGCCCGGCACGGCTCAGCTCAACAGATCGCCGAAGCCCAGCTGCCCGTCATACAGCGCCCGCACCACCAGCTCGGTGCGGGAGGAGACGCCATAGCGCGCCTTCGCGCTCTCGATATATTTGTGCACCGTGTCGGGCGCCAGCCCCAGGATCTGCGCCGCCACCCAGTCGCTCTTGCCGCGCGCCGCCAGCACCACGCATTCCAGCTGCCGCTTGGTCAGCTTCGGCCCCTCGGGCCCGCCCTTGCCGGCCAGCTTCCGCGCCGCCTCGAACGCGAAGCAGGCCAGATACTGCGCCGCCGGCAGGCTTTCCCGCGGCAGCGCGCGATCCTGCGTCAGCACGAAGGAACAGAGCGCCGTCGCCTCGCCCGGGATGTGGATCGGCACGGTATAGCCCTTCGCCAGCCCGCGATTGGCGGCGGCGCGCATATAGCCCTGCTGCTTGCTGTTCATCGGGATGATGTCCGGCAGGTCGTCCCAGTTGAAGGGCGCCACGCTGCGCTGGCAGGCGGCCAGCACGGGATCATTCACCCAATAATCATTCTTGGCCAGCATGCCGATCCACTCCGGTGGATAGTCGGTCATCTGCACCGGGGCCTCGTCGATCCGCAGGCCATAACGTTGGGTCAGCGCATAATGGTCAAAGGAAAAGGCGCGCGTCGCGCAGGACAACTGCTCGGCGATTTCACCAAGGCTGTCTGCCTGCTTCACATCCTCCACAAAAGCCTGAACGGTGGCGAAAGCCGTCACCCTTTGCATCTCCTTTTCCCGGATGGTTGGCCCATCCGATTGTCGCAACCCTAACACCGGTCCCGGACAGGCGATGCTCCTGTCCGCCTACTCAGCACCGGCGTTCCTCCAGGACTCCCACCGCTGCATTGCGATGCTATATCACAGTCTCCCCCCCGCACCATGCCGAATATCGGCATGAATGTGACAATTTTCGTAAAGGATTTCGCATGACCGAAACCGCCATCTTCGCCAACGGCTGCTTCTGGTGCACCGAGGCGATCTTCGACCGGGTGCGCGGCGTCCATTCGGTGGAGAGCGGCTATACCGGCGGCCATGTCGAGAACCCCCGTTACAAGGCGGTGTGCGGCGGCGACACCGGCCATGCCGAAGCGGTGCGCGTTACCTTCGACCCCGACGTCATCAGCTATGCCCAACTGCTCGACATCTTCTTCGCCACGCACGATCCGACCACGCTGAACCGCCAGGGCAATGATGTCGGCCCCCAGTATCGCAGCGCCATCTTCCCGCAATCCCCGGCGCAGGAAGCCGAAGCAAGGGCTGCGATCGCCCGCGCCCAGGCCGACTGGCCGGCACCGATCGTCACCCGCATCGAACCCGCGGCGCCCTGGTATCCGGCCGAGGTCGAGCACCACGACTATTACGCCCGCGTCGGCGACGCCAACCCCTATTGCGCCTATGTCGTCGGACCGAAAGTGCGCAAGTTCCTGAAAACGCATGGCGAGCATGTAAAGCCCAGCCTTGGCTGAGCGCCGCACGCGCTTCGCGGGCGTCCGCGACCGGCTGGAGGGGCTGCGCTTCGCCTCGCCGCTTCATGCCGGTCTGTTCGAATTCCTGCTGTTCGGCTTCAAGCAGGCCTGGGCCTGCCTGTTCGGCGGGCTGATCCTGGCGCTGCTGCTGCTGACGCATTTTTTCTATCCGGCCGATGCCGCGCTGGCGCGCTATGATTTCCTGACGCTGGTGGTGCTCGCCATCCAGGTTGCGCTGCTGGCGCTGCGCCTGGAAACGCTGGCGGAGGCGCGCGTCATCCTGGCCTTCCACCTGGTCGGCACGGCGATGGAGCTGTTCAAGACCAGCATGGGCAGTTGGGTCTATCCCGAACCCGGCCTGCTGCGCATCGGCGACGTGCCCCTGTTCTCGGGCTTCATGTACGCCGCGGTCGGCAGCTACATCGCCCGCATCTGGCGCATCTTCGGCTTCCGCTTCACGGGATATCCGCCGGCCTGGCAACCGACGGTGCTGGCGGTCGCCATCTATGTCAATTTCTTCACCCACCATTTCGTGGCAGACGCGCGCTGGCTGCTGTTCGCCGCCTGCGGCTGGATCTTCCGCCGCACGATGGTGCGCTTCACCGTGTTCCGCACTGAGCGCGCCATGCCGCTGCTCGTCGGCTTCCTGCTGGTGGCGCTCTTCATCTGGTTCGCGGAAAATCTCGCCACCTTCGCCAATGCCTGGCGCTATCCGCTCCAGTCCGCCGCCTGGACGATGGTGCCGCTGGCGAAGCTCGGCGCCTGGTACCTTCTGATGATCATCTCCTTCGTGCTGGTGTCACGCCTCCACGCTATTTCACCCGCCACTTCTCGAACCAGTCGATGACCGCCAGGTTGCTTTGCAGCCACTGGCTGGGCCGCCCCATGCCGTGTGGCGCCTCCGGCAGCCGCACCATCCGCGCCGGCACGCCGCGCAGCTTCAGTGCGCCATAGACCTGCTCGGTCTGCGCGATCGGCGTGCGGAAATCGCTCTCCCCGGTGACCAGCAGCGTCGGCGTCTTCCACTTCGCCGCCAGGCTGACGGGCGAGCGGTTGTAATAATGCACCGGATCATCCCATGGCGCCTTGCCGTCGAGCCAGTATTTCCAGGTCACCGCGCCGATGTCGCTGATATAGGTCTGCAACGCCCAGTCGGTGACCGGCCGCAGCGCCGCGGCGGCGCGGAACTTGTCGGGTTCCTTGCCGATGCCCCACAGGGTCAGCACGCCGCCGCCGCTGCCGCCGGTGATGAACAGGTTGCGCCCGTCCACGAACGGTCGCTTCGCCACCTCGTCCACCGCGCTCATCAGGTCGTCATGATCCTGCCCCGGATAGGCGCCGGTGATGGCGTTGGCAAAGGCCTCGCCATAGCCGATCGAGCCGCGCGGGTTGGTGAACAGCACCACAAACCCACGCGCCGCATAGAGCGCGTGCGTCACGCTGAAGAAGGGGCCATAATCGGTGTTCGGCCCGCCATGGATGTCCAGGATCAGCGGATATTTCTTGGCCGGATCGAAATCCGGCGGATAGAGCAGCCAGCCCTGCACCCGCCTGCCGTCGGCGCGGCTTTTGACATTGATTTCTTCAAGCCGACCGGCGCGCTTGCCCGCCGCCCAGCCGGCGTTGACATCGATGGCCGCGGTCTGCCGCCCGCCGCGTGCCACGCCCAGCCCGGCCGGACGGTCGGTGAAGGCGCTGGTGTAGGCGAAGGTGCCACGGGCATAGCCGAAGCCGCCGCCCGACGACGGCAGGTAGAGCCGCGTGCCGCCGATGCGCGGCACCTCCACCCGCTGCACCCTGCCATCCAGCCCGATGCGCGCGACGCGCGTGACGCCCTCGTCATTGTAGAAGGCAAGGACGCTGCGCCCGTCCTCCGCCCACTCCGCGGCCAGGATGGGCCGGTCGAGCGCGGCGGACAGTTTCACCGCGCCGGCGCCGGGCTTTGCATCCATCAGCCACAGTTCCGGCATGGCGTAGAATTTCGGTGCGTCCGGCCCGCCGATATAGGCGATGCGCCGGCCATCGGGGGAGAGCGCGGCCGACGCCTCGATGCCCGGCGCGGAGGTCAGCTGGGTCGCCGCGCCACCCGCCGCCGGCACCAGCCACAGGTCGGCGTCATTGGCGCGCAGGTCGGCGTCGGCACCGCGATAGGCGCTGAACAGCAGGCTGCGGCCGTCGCGCGTCCATTCGATGCGGTCGCCGGCGTTGATCTGGTCCGTGTCGCCGCTGGTCAGCTGCGTGGTCTTGGCCGTTGCCACCTCGATGACAAACAGCTGCGCGGCGCCCGGCGTCACCCAGCCGGCGCCGTCGCGGCGATAGACCAGCTCCTCGGTGATGCGCGGCGCCGGCGCCCAGGTGGCGCCTTCAGGTTTCGCCGGCATGCCGCCGATCTCCAGCGGCTTGGCATCGACCTGCGCGCCAAAGGCGATGCGGCTGCCGTCCGGCGACCAGGCTAGGCTCTGCGGCGCGGTTTTCTGCGTGCCGAGCGGCCGCGCAATACCGTCCGCCAGCGCCAGAATGAACAGCTGCGGCTTGCCCGCGACCGCGCCGACAAAGGCGATGCGGCTGCCATCAGGGCTGAACACCGCGCCGCCGGCGGACGTCGCCGCCGGCACCAGCAGGCGCTGGTCGAGCAGCCGGCCTTCGGCGTCGAGTGTCGCCAGCCACAGCTCGTTCTGCCGCCGGTCGCTGCTGATGTCGAAACTGGCGCGGGTGTACAGCACCCGCCGGCCATCGGGCGCCACCACGGGGTCGGTCACCATGGCAAGTCGGTACAGGTCGGCCGGCTCATAGGCGCTCGCCGCCTGCACGCCCCCCGCCGCCAGCAACAGCGCCACACCCGTCAGAAACCGCATGCCTGCCCCCTTTTTTCCCGCGTGATCGCCGTCACGCCGCGATTGTTCACAAGGCCTTAGTCATGCCGCGTCGTCCGCGCCGTGGCAATGGCGACCTGTTGGCAAGCGCAGGCGACTTTTTCTGTGATCCCCACTAGCCTCCCCCGCATCATCCCGGGGGAGGCCTTTTTCTTGCAGACCGCATTCGACCGCTGGCGCGCCCGTTCGCCCTTCTACGACGAGAGCCACGAGGCCGTCGCCCAGTCCGTCCGCCGTTTCGTGGAGCGGGAAATCGCACCGCACATCGACCGTTGGGAAGCCGACGGCGAGCTGCCGCGCGAGTTGCATGTGAAGGCCGCCGCCGCCGGCATCCTCGGCCTCGGCTACCCGGAGGAATGGGGCGGCCATGCCCAGGGCTTCGACATCTTCCACAATTTCACCCAGTCGGAGGAACTGGCGCGCCCGGGTGCCGGCGGGCTGACAGCCAGCCTGATGACCCACGGCATCGGCCTGCCGCCCATCCTCGCCATGGGCAGCGACGAGCTGAAACGCCGCGTCGCCCCCGCCGTGCTGGCGGGCGAAAAGATCATCAGCCTGTGCATCACCGAACCGAGCGGCGGCAGCGACGTCGCCGCGCTGAAGACCCGGGCCGAAAAACGCGGCAACCACTGGGTGGTGAACGGTTCGAAAATGTTCATCACCAGCGGCATGCGCGCGGACTGGCTGACTGTGGCGGTGCGCACCGGCGGCCCCGGGATGGGCGGCATCAGCCTGTTCCTGATCGAGGCCGACCGGCCGGGCGTCAGCCGCACCCGCCTCGACAAGATGGGCTGGCGCTGCTCCGACACCGCCGCCATTCATTTCGACGATGTCGAACTGCCGCCGGAAAACATGATCGGGCCGGAAAATGCCGGCTTCCTGGGCATCATGCGAAACTTCAACAGCGAGCGGCTGGGCATGGCGATGGGCTGCTGCGCCATGGCGCGGGTGTGCCTGGAGGAGGCCGTTTTGTGGGCACAGCAGCGCGAGACCTTCGGCAAGCCGCTTGTGAAGCACCAGTCGATCCGCATCAAGCTCGCCGACATGGCGCGGCAGATCGATGCCACCCAGGCCTGGACCGACCAGCTCGCCTGGCAGCACCGCGAGGGCAGGGGCCAGCCCGCCGACTATGCCATGCTGAAGGTGCAGGCGACCCGCATGCTGGAGGCGGTGGCGCGCGATGCCGCCCAGGTGCTGGGCGGCGCCAGCTACATCACCGGCAGCAAGGTGGAGCGCATCTACCGCGAGGTGCGGGTGAACGCCATCGGCGGCGGCAGCGAGGAAATCATGCTCGACCTGGCCGGTCGCCAATTGTTCGGAGGCTGAAATGATCGACTACAGCGGGCAGGTTGCGCTGGTGACCGGCGGTGCGTCGGGCATCGGCCTGGCGCTCGGGCGGGCACTTTGCGCAAGGGGTGCGCGCGTGGTGCTGGCGGATATCGCCCCTGAACTGGATGCGGTCGCGGCTGGCATGCGCGCCGTCCACGCCGACCTCGCCGATCCCGCCACTGCCGAACGGCTCGTCGCCGACATCTACGCAACCGAGGGCCGGCTGGACCTCATCGCCTCGAACGCCGGCGTTGGCTATCGCAAGCGGCTGTTGAAGGCGGATTTCAGCGACCCCGCCATCGCCCGCCTGTTCGAGATCAACAGCTTCGCTGCCTTCCGCTTCGCCCAGGCCTGGCTGCCGCGCCTCGAATCCGCCGGGCAGCACGGCCGCCTGCTGATCACCGGCAGCGAGAACAGCCTGTCGGTGCCCGACGCCGTCCGCCGCTTCTGGCTCGGTCTCTACGCCGCGTCGAAACACAGCGTCCTCATCCTCGCCGAATGGCTGCGCGAGGAGCTGGAGGCCAACGGCGCGCCGCTGACGCTGCACATGCTGCTGCCCGGCGGGGTCTATACCGGCATGACCAGAGACGGCCTGCCCGCCGACCCCGCACAATGGCCGCCGCACATGGGCATCATCACGCCGGAACGCTGCGCCGACATCGCGCTGGCGGGAATCGATGCCGATCGTTTCCACATTCCCACCCACCCGCATCTCGCCGACGACATGCGCGCCCGCGCGGAATCGGTCGCGCAAACGCTCGATCTGCTCGCTTTGCGCTGACAAATGCCCTCCGCGTCCCTATGTGGGCGCGCAATGACCCAGAGCACGCACCGCCCGTTCGCCCCGGCCAAGGCCGAGGCGCCCATCGCCGCCAACCCCACCCCCACCGCGCAGACCGAACATCCGGCCTATCGCCTGGCCTTCCAGGACCATGATTTCCTGCTGCGGGATGACCTGCGCCCGGTACGCTTCCAGCTCGAGCTGATGAAGCCCGAGCTGCTGCTGCAGGAGGCGCGGATCAATTCCACCTTCGTCTTCTACGGCTCCGCCCGCATTCCGTCTCCCGAGGAAGCCGACGCTCTGCTCGCCGCCGCGACGCCCGAAACCCGCGCCATCGCCGAAAGCCTGGTCGCCAAGTCGCGCTACTATGGCATCGCCCGCGAACTCGCCCATCTTGCCAGCACGCAGCCGCCGCGCGCCGACGGCACGCGCGACTTCGTCGTCTGCTCCGGCGGCGGCCCCAGCATCATGGAGGCGGCGAACCGCGGCGCCTGGGAGGCGCAGGCGCCCTCCATCGGCCTCAACATCGTGCTGCCGTTCGAGCAGCTGCCGAACCCCTATGTCACGCCCGGCCTCAGCGTGCAGTTCCACTATTTCGCGCTCAGGAAGATGCACTTTCTGATGCGCGCCCGCGCCGTCGCCGTTTTCCCCGGCGGTTTCGGCACCTTCGACGAACTGTTCGAGCTGCTGACGCTGGTGCAGACCGGCAAGATGAAGGCGGTGCCGATCCTGCTCTATGGCCGCGACTTCTGGAACCGGGTGGTGAATTTCCGGGCCCTGGCGGAGGAGGGGGTGATCTCCCCCGCCGACCTCGAGCTGTTCCGCATCGTCGAAACCGCGGAGGAAGGCTGGGAGATCGTGCGCTCCGCCTCGGCGCCCGCGATCGTGCCACCCGCCGATGATCCGGCGCCGGTGGCGGACGGCAGCTGACCGCCAGCCGCCGCGAAGACTATTTCGCGGCTGCTTCCGCGGGGGCTGCTTCCGCCGCGGGCGCCGCGTCCGCTGCCGCCGCTTCGGCGGGTGCCGCCTCTGCCGGGGCCGCGGCCTCGGCCGGCACCGGGGGCAGCGGCTGCGGGTTGTCGCTCATCTTGTTCATGTACACCAGGATGTCGGCGCGATCCTGCGGCTTGGAAAGCCCGGCGAAGCTCATCTTGTTGCCCGGGATATAGGCCTTGGGCGCCTTGATCCACTGGTTCATGCTGTCCCAGTCCCAGATCTTGCCCTTGGTGGCCAGCATCGCGTCGGAGTAGCCGAAGCCCGCCATGTGCGCGTGCGACAGGCCCTTCACCCCCCACAGGTTGGGGCCGATGCCGTTCTTGCCGCCCTTTTCGATGGTGTGGCAGGCGGCGCACTTCTTGAACTGCGCCTCGCCCCGCGCCGCGTCCGCGGTCGCCAGATAGAAGGCGATCGGCTTTTCCGCTTCCGCCGCCGGCGCCTCGGCGCTCGCCTCGACCTCCACGCCCTCCACCACATAGGCGGGCTTCGCCAGCGGTTTCGGGTTGAACACATAGCCCGTCAGGATCGACAGCCCCAGGATCGCAACCGCCGCAGCCAGCACCCAACCGGCGATCTTGTTCCACTCGTAACTGTCCACTGATGGCCTCCGGAAAATCTGCCCTGTTCGAAACGCGAGCCGCTTTAGGAAAGGCCGCCCGCCTTGGCAAGGCAAGCGGTGTCTGCAAAAGGTCGCAGCCACGCTTGCCGTCCGCGTCAAGCCGCGCCACAAGCGCCGCGATGAGCAGCTATCCCGCCCCCGCCCGCGCGCTTGTGGACGCCATGACCGCCGCCGCCGCCGCCGAACCGGCGCGCGCCGTCGCCTTCCAGGGCGCGCCCGGCGCCTATTCGCACCAGGCCGTGCGCGAGGCCCTGCCGGACGCACTGCCGCTGCCCTGCTTCAGCTTCGAGGAAGCGGTCGACGCCGTCATCGAGGGCCGCGCCGCCCGTGCCATGCTGCCGGTTGAGAACAACCTTCACGGCCGCGTCGCCGACGTGCATGTGCTGCTGCCCGAATCCGGCCTCGCCGTCGTCGGCGAGCACAGCGTCAAGGTCGAACATTGCCTGCTCGGCCTGCCCGGCACCACGATCGCCGGCATCCGCACCGCCATGAGCCACCCACAGGCGCTCGGCCAGACCCGCAAGACCTGCAAGCGCCTGGGCCTGCGCCAGCAGAGCGCCGCCGACACCGCCGCCAGCGCCGCCGCCATCGTGGAGGCGGGCGATCCCACCGTTGCCGCCATCGCCAGCCGCCTCGCCGCCGAGCTTTACGGCTGCACCATCCTCCTCGAGAACATCCAGGACCAGGACAGCAACACCACCCGCTTCCTGCTGCTGCAACCCACTGCCGTCGAACCCGCGGCGGACGCCCCCGTCAAGACCATGCTGGTGTTCGAGGTGAAGCATATCCCCGCCGCGCTGTTCAAGGCGCTGGGCGGCTTCGCCACCAACGGCGTCAACATCAGCCGGCTGGAAAGCCACCTGGTCGGCAATTTCAGCGGCGCCGCGTTCCTGCTCGATATAGAGGGTCACCCGCGCGACCCCGCCGTCGCCCGCGCGCTGGAGGAACTCGCCTTCCATTCCAAATGGGTGCGGCTGCTCGGCAGCTGGGCGCTAAAGGGTTAATCGACCCGGCCGTTTCTTCCTGTCGGAAGGAACCGCATGTCAGCCCTGTTCAAACCCCCCGTCGCCACCGAACAGAATGTGCACTGGCGCGAAATGTTTGGTCTTGCCAACGACAACCCAGCCTTCTGGGACCGCGTCCGCGCGCAGCAGGTGAACTTCCTCACCCGCTACTTCCCCATGAATCTTGTCATCATGCTGGCCAACGGTGCGATGGTACTGCTGCTGCTCGGGCCGCTCGGCGATCCGCGGTTCGTGACGGGGTGGACCATATCGGTCGGACTGCTGGCGCTTTGGTGGCTACGCGGCCTTTGGAAAATGCAGCAATCCGGCCTGCCAACCGATGTCCCACGCCGGGAGCTCGCCAAAATCTCCATCGAACTGTTGTTGATGGGGGTGCTCTGGGGCAGCCTTGCACTGCACTTCATGCCGTTCGTCGAAGGCGCGCACAAGGCCATGCTCATCGCACTCATGTTCTGCGCACTGGGCGTCTGCGCCTTCACCACCGCCATCATGCCACTCGGCGCGCTGGCGCTGGGGCTACCGATCTTCGGCATGACCTTCATTGCGCTGGTAGGCCGCAACGACAATGTCCAGTTCGGCCTGGAAATCATCCTCGCCAGCTTTGCCGCGGTCATCACACGTGGTGTCCTTCTCACCAGCTTTGCCTTTATCGCCAGGCTGAAGACAGCCAATGACCTGGCCGAGCGTGAAGAGGTGATCCGCCTCCTGCTTAACGAGTATGAGACCAACGGCAGCGACTGGCTGTTCGAACTGGATCGCAACGGCGCGCTTACATTCGTCTCCACGCGTCTTGCGCAGGCCGCTGGTCAGGATGAAGCAGCGCTGCTCGGCCGTACGCTCCCCGATCTCCTCGCCGAACAAGGGGCCGCGAAGGCTCTCGCTGCTCACTTGGCCGCGGGCCAATCTTTCCGCGATGTACAGGTCCCCGTGCGAATCGGCGACGAAACCCATTGGTGGTCGCTCTCTGCTACCCCCAAGCGCGATCGCAACGGTGGCTATCGCGGTGTCGGCCGAGACGTCACACAACAATATCGCAGCGCGGAACGCATCAACCAACTGGCTACGTTCGATCCGCTGACCGGCCTCGTCAACCGCCGCCTGGTCCATGCCCGGCTCGGTGATTCGCTCGCTCGCGCCGCCCATGTCGCCTTGCTTTTCGTCGATCTCGATCGTTTCAAGGCCGTCAACGACAGCCTGGGCCATGGCGCCGGCGACGCACTGCTGGTGGAGGTCGCGACGAGGCTGCGCGTCGCGGCGGGGCCGAAGGCGACCGTCGGCCGTCTCGGTGGCGATGAGTTCGCCGTCGTTCTGACCGGCATCGATGCGCTGCCGGCCGTGCGCATCGCCGAAACCATCATCGCCAGCCTTTCGCAGCCCTACCAACTGGGCGATGTTACCCCCGCCATTATCGGTGCCAGCGTCGGGCTTGCAGTCGGCCCGCATGATGGCGCCACGGTCGAGGACCTGCTCCGCGCCGCCGACCTCGCCCTCTACGAAGCGAAGGCCCATGGCCGCGGCCAGGTCCGCAGCTATGATCGCGCCATGCACCAAGCCGCCGAGGAGCGCCGATCGCTCGAACTTGACCTACGCCAGGCGCTCGACCGTGGCGAACTGTGGCTGGCTTTTCAACCGATCGTGGACGCGCATGACGAGCATCTCACAGGCTTCGAAGCGCTATTGCGCTGGACCCACCCCCAGCGTGGCAACATCCCCCCTGGCGTGTTCGTGCCGCTGGCTGAGGAAACCGGCCTCATCGACCGCATCGGCCAATGGGTGCTGCATGAGGCCTGTGTCACAGCCGCGGGTTGGGCCACGCCGCTGACGCTCTCCGTCAACCTGTCACCCCGCCAGTTTGACAATCCGCAGCTGCCGACGATCGTCCGCAATGCGCTCGATGTCTCCGGCCTGACGCCGTCGCGGCTCGAACTGGAGGTGACCGAAGGCCTTTTCCTCGCGGACCGCGCCCCCACGCTCGCCATGCTGGCGGAGCTTCAGGCGCTTGGCGTCGGCTTCGCGCTCGACGATTTCGGCACCGGCTACTCCTCGCTCGGCTACCTCCAGACGCTCGCCTTCAACCGCATCAAGATCGACCGCAGCTTCGTCGCCGGCTGCGCACATGACCGTGGCGAGAGCGTCGCCATCGTCCAGGCCATCGTCGCGCTCGCCAACCGGCTCGGCATGGACACCACCGCCGAGGGCACCGAGACCCGCGACGAATATGAGGCGATGCGGGCGCTCGGCTGCGGCCACATGCAGGGCTATCTGTTCGGCCGGCCGATGTCCGCCACGGATGCCGCCGCGCTTGCCGGGGGCACGCTGCCGCTCAGTCGTTCGCGGCCCGCGTGGGCAGCCCTTCCGCCACCCACGCCGCCAGCAGGTGATGGGCAATCGCCATCGGCGGCGGTGCCATCCAGCTTCCCGTTCCCGCCAAGGCAGCGGCAACTTCAGCCCGGCTGACCCAGCGCGCCTCCTCGATCTCCTCGCCGTCGATCGCCAGCTCGAAACCGTCGGCATCGGCGAAGGCGCCGATCATCAGGCTCGACGGAAAAGGCCAGGGCTGGCTGCCGACATAGCGCACGTTGGAGGTGCGGATGCCCGCCTCCTCGTGCAGCTCGCGCATCACCGCCTCCTCCAGCGATTCGCCCGGCTCCACAAACCCCGCCAGCGCCGAGAAAAAGCCCTTGGGGAAGCGCGGCTGCCGGCCCACCAGCGCCAGGTCCTCGCGCAGCGCCAGCATGATGGCGACCGGATCGGTGCGCGGAAAATGCTCGGCGCCGCAGCCGCCGCATTCCCGCGAATAGCCGGCCTTCGCCGGCTTCGTCTCCGCGCCGCAATTGGCGCAAAAGCGGTGCCGCGCATGCCAGTCGAGCAGCGAGCGCGCCTGCGCCACGATCGCCGCCCGCCCGTCCGCCAGCCGCATGGCCACCGCCCGCGCATCCACCAGCTCGGCGTCGAAATCCTCGATGATCTCCTTCGCCGGGCCGGAAACCGCGAAACGCGGCGCGCCGTCCGCGTCCAGCCCCAGGAACACGCCCGGCCCGTCCGGAATCTCGCTGCGCCGCGCCCAGAACAGGTCGAACCCGGCGCGGCTCACGTCGATCACCGGCCGCAGCTCGTCGAGCACCAGCCAGCGCGCCGCCGGGTGCATGCGCGCCACGGCGACCGCCTCGGCATCGCGGCGGATATGGTCGGCGCGGTCGAGCGGCGACCCGGTGAACCCCATCATCACTGTCATGGCTCCAGCCCCAAGCATGGCGCCCGCCGCGCCGCAAGCACCGCGTCCGCCGCCCTCGCAAAAAGCGTCGGCAGGCCAGCGTCGGCCAGCCGCGCCACCGGCCACCATTCGCCCGCCAGTGCCGGCCGCACCGGCAGCGTCGCCGCCAGCACCCGCAGCCGCAGTTCGAAATGGGTGAAGCCATGCGTCACCCGCGCCGCCTCCCGCCACGGGGCAGGGCAGGGCGGCTCCCCCGGTTCGCCGCGCCAGCCGTCGGAGGGCAGCGCCGGCATGCCCCCCAGCAGGCCCTTCGCCGGGCGCCGCACCAGCAGCACCGCCCCGTCCACCTCCAGCCACCAGGCGAGGCCGTCGCGCACCGGCCGTTCGCGCTTCGCCGCCTTCACCGGAAAATCCGTCTCCCGTCCCAATGCATGCGCCACGCACCCCTGCGCCAGCGGGCAGAGATCGCAGCGTGGGGCACGCGGCGTGCAGACGGTCGCGCCCAGGTCCATCATCGCCTGCGCGAAATCCCCCGGCCGATCCGCCGGCGTCTGCGGGTCGAGCGCCGCGCGCAACCGCGTCCTCGCCGCCGGCAGGGGCGCATCCACCGCGGCCAGCCGCGCCACCACCCGCTCCACATTGCCGTCCAGCACCAGCGCCCGTTCCCCGAACGCGATCGCCGCCACCGCCGCCGCGGTATAGTCGCCCACGCCCGGCAGCGCCCGCAACCCCGCCGCCTCGCGCGGAAACCCGCCCGCCGCCACCACCGCCCGCGCCGCCGCCAGCATGTTGCGGGCGCGCGCATAATAACCCAGCCCCGCCCATTCCCGCATCACATCGGCATCGTCGGCCGCCGCCAGCGCCTCCACCGTCGGCCAGCGCGCCAGGAAGGCGGCAAAGCGCGGCGCCACCGTCGCCACCGTCGTCTGCTGCAACATCACCTCGCTCAGCCAGACGCGATAGGGTTCGGGCGGCGGCGTCCCCGGCGGACTGCGCCAGGGCAGCACGCGCGCATGGACGTCGTACCAGGCGAGCAATGTGGCGGCATGGACAGTCACGCGCCCGCCATGGCATGACGCCGGCGATGGCAAAACCCCCGAAACCCGCCGAGCCCCGCGCCAACCGCGCCCGCGCCGTGGGCGAGATGGTGGGCGCCGTCGGCGGCGTCGCGTTCCGGCGCTTCGGTTTCGCCCAGGCGCAGCTGATCGGCCGCTGGCGGGAGGTGGTCGGCCCGGTCTATGCCCGCTGGACCCTGCCGGAGGGGCTGCGCTTCCCGACCGGCCAGAAGAGCGGCGGGACGCTGACCATCCGTGTCGATGGCCCCTTTGCGCCGCAGTTGCAGCATGTCGCCCCCGCGATCATCGAACGCTGCAACCGCATCTTCGGCTATGCCGCGGTGGCACGGTTGCGCCTGGTGCAGGGCAGCGTCGCGCAGCCCGAAATCCCCCCGGCGCCCGTGGCGCAGACGCCCCCCGTCGCCATGCCCGGCGGCCTGCGGCCGATCCGCAACGAGGGGCTGCGCGCCTCGCTGGAAGCGCTCGCCGCCGAAGTCGCCACCAAGTCCGGGCCGCCGGTGATCAAATAGCGGCGCTGTCCCGCGCTTTGCCCCGGCAACGCCGACAGGCGCGGTTGAAAGCCCCGCCCGCCCGGCCTATGTCCGGACCACAGAATCGAAGGGGCCGTGATGACCGACCTGCATGACCGTGAGACGGCATTCGAAAACAAGTTCGCGCATGATGCCGAGGTGGAGTTCCGCGTCACCGCGCGCCGCAACCGGCTGCTGGGTCAGTGGGCCGCCGGCCTGCTCGGCCTGACACCGGCTGAAACCGACAGCTACGCCAAGTCCGTCGTGCAGGCCGATTTCGAGGAAGCCGGCGACGAGGATGTCATCCGCAAGCTGCTGGGCGACCTGGTGCGCGGTGGCCACAACATCTCCGACCTGGAGGTGCGCAACATGCTCGCCGTCAAGACCGCCGAAGCCCGCGCCCAGATCGAGGCCGCCTGATGCCGATGGCGGGCGCAGACATCGCCGCGATGATCCGCGCCGGCGTGCCCGACGCCGAGGTGACGATGACCGACCTTGCCGGCGACAATGATCACTGGGCCGCCCGTGTCGTGTCCCCCGCCTTCGCCGGCCTGCCGCGCGTCAAGCAGCACCAGATGGTCTACAACGCGCTTGGCGGCCGCATGGGCGGCGTGCTCCACGCCCTGCAACTCACCACCGCGGTTCCCGATACCGCTGCCCAGAATTGAAGGAAACGCCCATGAGCGACGTGCAAGCCCGCATCACCGCCCTCCTCAACGAACATCCTGTGGTGCTGTTCATGAAGGGCACCGCGCTGTTCCCGCAGTGCGGCTTCAGCAGCCGCGCCATCGCCATCCTGGAACATGTCGGCGTGGAACCCTTCACCGTCGACGTCCTGCAGGATCCGGAAATCCGCAGCGGCATCAAGGAATATAGCGACTGGCCGACCGTGCCGCAGCTCTACATCAAGGGCGAGTTCGTCGGCGGCAGCGACATCATGATGGAGATGTACGAGGCCGGCGAGCTCCAGGCGCTGGTGGCGGACGCCGGCCTTGCCTGAGGGTCGGCTCAGCCTCTCGGCGCTCTGGCTGGAAACGCTGGAAAGTTTCAACGCCCACCGCACCATCTTCATCACGCTGGCGGCCGCGTTCATCTTCCTGCCGCAGATGGCGCTGGCGCTGCTCATGCCGTCGCTCGGCGACACCGCGTCGGTGCAGAAGATGATGACGGAGGGCGCCCCCCCCTGGCTGTTCCCGATGATCGCGGTCATCCTCCTCATCAACCTGCTGGCCATCGTGCCCATCACCCGTGTCGTCCTCGGCCTCGTCGCGCCGCAGGAGACGGTCGGCGCGATGCTGCTGGACACGCTTTCCCGCCTGCCGCGCATGATCCTCGCCGGGCTCTGGCTGGTCCTGCTCTACCTCGGCGTCACGCTGCTGCTGTCGATCCCCTTCGCCATCATCCTCACCGTCGTCGCGATGGCCGCGCCGAAGGCCGTCACCACCACCGGCGGGCCGGTCACGGTGGTGCTGATCGCCGCCATGCTTGCCGTCCTCCTCTACCTCGGCGCCCGCGTCGCGGTCTGGTTCCCGGTCCTGATCGCGGAAAACCTCGGCGCCCGCGCCACCGTCCGCCGCGCCTGGTCGCTCACGCGCGGTCAGGCCTCGCGCATCCTGCTCATCCTGCTGGCGCTGACATTCGCCGCGATACTGGTGTCGGCGCTGTTCTTCGCGCTCGGTTCGGCGGTCGGCGTCGTGGGGCAGACGGCGGGCGGCGCCAGCATCGGGCTCCTGTTGTTCCAGCTCGTCAACTCGGGCTTCAGCGCGCTGTTCGGCCTCTTCTTCTACATCCTGTTCGCCCTGATGTACCGCCGCCTCGCGCAGCTCGACGGCTCACTCCCGCGCCACAACCCGCAGCTGCGCTAGAGTGCATCGCGGAAAAGTGGAAACCGGTTTTTCGCAAAAGATGCACGACAACAAAAGATTAGACCGCCATTTTGATCCGATCAAAATGGCGGTCTAAGCCCACCTTGCCTCGGGCGGCAGGCTCATCAGGATCGCGTCGATGTTGCCCCCGGTCTTCAGCCCGAACAGCGTCCCCCGGTCGTGCACCAGGTTGAACTCGGCATAGACCCCGCGATAGCGCAACAGCACATCGCGTTCGTCCTCGCTCCACGGCATCCCCATCCGTGCCCGCACAATCGCCGGAAACGCCCGCAGGAACGCCTCCCCCACGTCCCGTGTGAAGGCGAAATTGGAGTCGAAATCGCCCTCCAGATGGTCATAGAAAATGCCGCCCACCCCGCGATGCCGGTTGCGGTGCGGCACCCAGAAATACTCGTCGCACCATTTGCTGAACCGCTCCCAATGCTCCGGGTCATGCGCGTCGCAGGCCACCTTCAGCTCGGCCTTGAACGCCGCGGTGTCGTCGTCGCGGGGAAGGGCGGGGTTCAGGTCCGCGCCGCCCCCGAACCAGCGCCGCGTGGTGTTCAGGAACCGCGTGTTCATGTGCACCGCCGGCACATGCGGGTTCGCCATGTGCGCCACCAGGCTGATGCCGGTCGCGAAAAAGCGCGGATCCTCCTCCGCGCCATTCATGTTCTTCGCGAATTCCGGCGAGAACTCGCCATGCACGGTCGAGATGTTCACGCCCACCTTCTCGAACACCCGCCCCTTCATCACCCCCATCACGCCGCCGCCGCCCGGCGAGCCATCGGGGTTCGCCCGGTCCCACGCCGTCCGCACGAACCGCCCGGGCGCCGCCGGCGCGTTCGGCAGCAGCGGCACGGCATGCGCTTCATCCTCGCCCGCGTCATCCTCGATCGCCTCGAACGCGGCGCAGATGCGGTCCCGCAGGCTCCGGAACCAGGCCTCCGCTGCCGCCTGCTGCTCATCCAGCACAAAATCAGTCATGAAATCCGCCCGTTGCCCGCAAAGCCTCGCCCAGCACCATCGCCGCTGCCACCGCAACATTCACCGAGCGCGCCGGCGGCACAAGCGGAATTCGCACCGACGCAGCGGCCGCTTCATGCACGAACGCCGGTGCCCCCGCCGATTCCCGCCCCAGCAGCAGCACGTCGTCCGCCCGCCAGCTGAAATCCACATGGCGCCCCGCGCCGCGCGTGCTCAGCAGCACCAGCCGGCCCGGCGTCGCCGCCACGAACGCCGCCCAGTCCGCATGCCGCGTCACGTCCGCCAGCCCGGCATAATCCATCGCCGACCGCCGCACCGCGTGCAGGCTGAACGGAAAGCCGCACGGCTCGATCACGTCCAGCGCCACCCCCAGCGCCGCGCACAGCCGGATGATCGTCCCCACATTGCCCGCTTGGTCCGGCTGAAACAGCGCCATCCGCATAATGCGTATTGAAACTCCGTGAAATTCGCGCGAACCTCGCCGCAAGGGAGATTCGTGATGACCGTCCTTCGCACAGCAGATGCCGCTTTCGAAGCCCTCGAAGCCTGGCCCTACACCCCGCACTACACCATGATCGACGGCGGCGCCCTCGGCCCCCTGCGCCTCGCCCACCATGCGGACGGCCCCGCCGGCGGCCAGCCCATTCTCTGCCTGCACGGCGAACCCAGCTGGAGCTACCTCTACCGCAAGATGCTCCCCCGCTTTGCTGCCGCCGGCCACTTCGCGCTGGCGCCCGACCTGATCGGCTTCGGCCGCAGCGACAAGCCCGCCGACCAGGCGGCCTACAGCTACAACGGCCATGTCGGCTGGATGCTGGACTGGCTCGACCGGCAGCAGCTCAGCAACATCACGCTGTTCTGCCAGGATTGGGGCGGCCTCATCGGCCTGCGCCTCGTCGCCGCCCGGCCGCATCTTTTCGCCCGCGTCGCCGTCAGCAACAGCTTCCTGCCGACCGGCGAGGGCAAGCCGAGCGAGGCCTTCCTCGCCTGGCAGGCCTACAGCCAGCGGGTCGAGGATTTCGACTGCGGCTGGATCCTGAACGGCGGTACCGCGCGCGGCATCAGCGATGGCGCAAAGGCCGCCTACCGCGCCCCCTTCCCGACGGACGCGCACAAGGCCGGCGCCCGCCGTTTCCCCCTGCTGGTCCCCACCGCGCCCGACACGCCCGGCGCCGCGGAAAACCGCGAGGCCTGGAAGACCCTCGAGACCTTCGACAAACCTTTCCTCACCCTGTTCGGCGATTCCGATCCCGTCACCGCCGGCGCCGACCGGGTGCTGCAATCCCGCATCCCCGGCGCGAAGGGCCAGCCCCACCGCACCATCGCCCGCGCCGGCCATTTCAGCCAGGAAGACGCCGGCGAGGAACTGGCCGACGCAGTGATCGCCTGGATTGCGGTCTAGGATCAGACCCCGTTGACGCCCGCCGTCGATGCTGCGACGCTTCGGTACAGGAGGCCTCCATGCTCACCAATGCCCAGGCCATGACCTTCGTCCTCACCCGCGACCGCGCGCTGTCGCTGCCCTTCTACCGCGACGTCCTCGGCCTGACGCTGGTGGGGGAGGACCCGTTCGCCGCCACCTTCGATCTGGCCGGCACGATCCTGCGGCTCACCAGCCTGCCCGATCACACGCCGTCGCCGCATACCGTGTTGGGGTGGGAAGTCCCCGACATCCGCGCCGCCGTGGCGCAACTGCGGGCAAAAGGCGTGGAACCGATCATCTACGAGGGCTTCGGCCAGGATGCCGACGGCGTGTGGAGCGACGGCCGGGCGAAAATCATCTGGTTCGCCGATCCGGAGGGCAACAACCTCTCGCTGAAAGAGGCTTCTTGACACCCGCGCCCGCGCCCCATAAACGCGCCGCCTACCCAGTGCGCGGGTGTAGCTCAGTTGGTTAGAGTATCGGCCTGTCACGCCGAGGGTCGCGGGTTCAAGTCCCGTCACTCGCGCCATTTTCCCCCTCCACAAACGCCGCCGCCGCGCGCAGGTCGCTGACCAGCGCCGCCAACGCCGCATCCCGCGCCGCCGCATCCGGCACCCGCAGCACCGCGCTCGGGTGCGCCGTGATCAGCCCCGCGGTCCCGTCCGGCAGCGCGAACACCCGCCCGCGTTCCTTCCCGATCGCCACCGCACGGCCGGTCAGGCTGCGCGCCGCCACCGCGCCCAGCATCACCGTCAGCGTCGGCGCCACCGCCTTGCGTTCCGCATTCAGCCACCAGCGGCACGCCTCGATCTCGCTCACATCCGCCTTGTCGTGGATGCGCCGCGGGCCGCGCTGCTCGAATTTGAAATGCTTGACGGCATTGGTCACATAAAGCCGCGCCCGATCCACCCCGGCCGCCGCCAGCGCCTGGTCCAGCAACTGCCCCGCCGGCCCCACGAACACCCGGCCCGCCACATCCTCCTGGTCGCCCGGCTGTTCCCCCACCAGCATCAGCCGGGCATCCGCCGGCCCCTCGCCGAACACCGTCTGCGTCGCCGGGCCGAACAAGGGGCAGCGCTTGCACCGCGCCGCCTCCGCCCGCAACCCGGTCAGGGCGGCGGCCGCGCCCTCCTCCTGATCGCCTTCCGGCATTGCCCGTTCCAGCATCGCCACCGTCCGCGCCTGCGCGCCGGCGATCATCCCGGGGATCAGCGCCGCCTCCGGCATGTTCTTCCAATATTTCTTCGGCATCTCGCTGGTCATCGCCTTCACCTTCAACCGCGCCGGATTGAAGATGCTGCTGAAATAGGTCTGCCAGATCGCCTCCACCGGGTCTTCCGCCGGCGCATCCCCCCGCGCCGCGCCCGGCAGGAAGGACAGCCCGGCCCCGTCCCAGTGCGCGCTGGCGTCGGGTGTCAGGATGGTCCAGCGCTGGTTGGCGAAGCGCCGAACGAAGAACCCGGCATTGAACCGCAGGATGTGATGCTCCGGCTCGAACCAGGCGATGAAATGCCCGCCCGCGTCATCCGCCACCTCGCGGAACCGCACGAACGCCCGCATCTTGTGCACGTCCCGCCCCACTCTTTTGGCCATCGCCTCCAGCCGGTCCACCAGCGGATCGGCCCGGTCCTGCAACAGCTTCGGCGCCGCCTGCAACCGCACCAGCGCCTGGTGCAGCAGCCGGAACCGCTCGCCGTCGCGGTGGCAGACCACGCGCTGCGCCAGCTCGATGAACCCGCGCGGCACCCGCAACGCCGCCGCTGGCGCCGCGTCCCGCTCCGGCTCGGTTCCGAACAGGTCGGGCGTCGTCACCCCCGCCACCTGCCAGTCGACATCGCCGGGCGGAACGCTCTCGCCCGTCAACCGCCGCGCCGCGGCGCGCCAGCCGTCGAAATCGGCCGGATGGTTCAGCAGGACCGTGGGCATCGGCGCGCCACACTGGATTTGCCGGCAACAGGCGCTACCATGCGCCGCGAAGGGAAACGTCCATGGCCTCGATCCCGCCCGCCGTCCTCGCCGCCCGCAACGCCGTCCGCCAGCGCGCCCGCGACATGATCCGCAGCCACGAGGATTTCATCAACTACATGTACCTCGATTCCGTCAGCAAGGTGACGGTTGGCGTCGGCACCATGCTGCCCAGCGCGGCCGAGGCCGCGACGGTCAACATGGCGGACAAGACCGGCAAGCCCGCCACCGATGCCCAGGTGCGCGCCGAATGGAAACGCGTGCAGGACATCTCGCCCGCCGGCACCCCGCGCAACTTCAAGGCCAGCAGCTACCGCGACGCCGCCACGCTGTTCATCTCCGAAACCGAAGGCAACCGCCTGCTCGACCTGAAACTCGATGGCTTCATGACCATGATCCTCGGCTGGTTTCCGAAATTCCATGATTTTCCCGCCGACGGGCAGGTCGCGATCATCGACATGACCTACAACCTCGGCAACCTGAAAAAGAAATTCCCGTCGCTGGTGAAAGCCGTGCAGAAATCCCCGCCGGACTGGGCGGAAGCCGCGAAACAGTCGAACCGCCCGCAGCTCAGCGCCGAACGCAACAAGGAAACCCGCAACCTGTTCCTCGCCGCCGATAAGGCCGCCCGCGCCGCCGCCAAAAGCCCCACCGGCCAGTCGCTGCGGCCCCCTCCCGCCACCAGCACGCCGCCCCGCCTGCCATGACGGCCGCCAGAACGCACGCGCTGATCGCGCTGGCGCTGCTGCTCGCCGCCTGCAAGCCCGACACGCCGGCCCAACCGGTGTCACCGGCCGAACCGGCCAAAGCCACCACCCCGCCGACCGCCCCCGTCGCCCCCGCCCCCTCACAGGCGCCCGCCGCGATCGATCCGGCGCTGCTCGGCGCATGGCAACCCTATTCCCCCGGCAGCCAGGCGATGGGCGAACTCACCGTCACCCCCACCGGCCTCCGCTTCGCCAACGGCTTCAGCTTCCCCGTCACGCCCACCCCCACGCACCTCCTCCTGGGCACCGCCGGCGGCAAGGCGGCCATCGCCGATTTCTGCGGCAAGGCACCCCCCCGCGCCGCCACCCTGCGCCTCGACCCGCGCACCGATCGCGCCGTCCTGGCGCTCAGCCTGTACGACAGCGCCACCGGTCCCGGCCCCAACCCGGATTTCGACCCCGGCCTGTGCATGCGGGTCACCTTCGTCCGCGCCACGCCCTGACCATGCATTTTGGCGGGCCCAAAATGCATGGTCAGGTTTTTGTCGTCGTGCATCTCTATGCGGAAAACCGGTTCCCCCATTTCCGCGATGCACTTAAAATAACTCCAACTGCGGCCCGGCCGGCCGCACCGCCAGCCCCGCGCCGTCCAGCAAACCCCCCGGCTGCCACCCCTCCGCCACGATCCATGGCCGTACCTTCGATATGCTCGCCACCAGCCGGCCGACATCCTCCAGCCGCAACCGCCGCCAGCGGCGCGCGCTCAGGATGCGCCCCACCACCTTCGGCCCCAACCCCGGCACACGCAGCAGCTCCGCCTTCGCGGCACGATTGACATCCAGCGGGAACCGCCCCCGGTTCGCCAGCGCCCAGGCCAGCTTCGGGTCCATGTCCAGCGGCAGGAAGCCCGCCGGCGCCGCCGCCTGCACCTCCCCCACGGCAAAGCCATAGAAGCGCATCATCCAGTCCGCTTGGTACAGCCGATGCTCGCGCAGCAGCGGCGGCGATTTCAGCGGCAACACGGTGCTGGCATCCGGGATCGGGCTGAACGCCGAATAATAGACGCGCCGCATCCCGTATGCGTCATACAGCCCCTTCGCCCGGCCGATGATCGCCCGGTCGTCTGCCGCGTCCGCCCCCACGATCATCTGCGTCGATTGCCCCGCCGGCGCATAGCCGGGCGCGTGCCGGTATCGCCGCGTTGCGTCACGGGCGTCCAGGATCGCCGTCTTCAGCGTCCCCATCGCCCCCTCGATCCGTCGCGGCGCCTTCTCCGGCGCCAGCGCCGCCAGCCCCGCATCGGTCGGCAGCTCGATGTTGATCGACAATCGGTCGGCCCAGCGCCCCGCCTCTTCCACCAGCGCCGGATCGGCATCGGGAATGGTCTTCAGATGGATGTAGCCGCGAAAATCATGCTCCTCGCGCAATGTCCGCGCCACCCGGATCAGGCTCTCCATCGTATAGTTGGACGAGCGGATGATCCCCGAGGACAGGAACAACCCCTCGATATAGTTGCGCGCATAAAAGCCCAGTGTCAGCCGCACCACCTCCTCCACCGTGAAGCGCGCGCGCCGCACATTCGATGACCGCCGGTTGATGCAATAGGCGCAATCGAACACGCAGACATTGGTCAGCAGGATCTTCAGCAGGCTGATGCAGCGCCCGTCCGGCGCATAGGCATGGCAGATCCCCATCCCCTCGGTGGATCCCATCCCCTTCCCGCCCACGCTATTCCGCTTCGAGGTGCCACTGGACGCGCACGAAGCATCATATTTCGCCGCATCCGCCAGGATCGCCAGCTTTTCCTTCAAGTCCAATCGCGCCATTCGTTCCTTATATGTTCTCTTCTTCACCCCGTCAACCACGTCCCCAGCAGCCGCCCGAAGGGCAGGGTGAAGAACCCCGCCAGCAGCAGCGCGCCGATCACCAGCGCCTGCACCGCGCGCTGATGGCCCGCCGCATCGTGCCGCCGCGCCGCCAGCACCAGCCGCGGCACCTGCACCAGCACCAGCAGGCTCAGCGCATGGATCACCGAAAAATCCCCGCTGAACACCCCGTACCCGCTGCTCCCCACCTTGAAGAACAGGCTCACCCCCGCCGTCACCAGCATCAGCGCCACCCACAGCCAGCCCAGCCGCCGGTGCCCGCGTGTGCCCTTCGCCCGCAGCAGCATCGCCGGCGTCAGCGCCAGCGCCCCCAGCATCGTCAGCAGGTGCACCCACACCAGCGGCGGCAACCGCCCCCATTGCGCCTGGCCCCGCGCCACCGCCAGCAGCACCAGCGCCAGCAGCAGCGCCGAAAAGCCCGCCAGCACCGCGTTCATCCCCCGCCGCTCAACCGCAATTGCCATCGTCGTGCCTCCCGCCCTATCCTCGCCCGACAATGCCCAGCAGGGGAAGGCCCGACCATGAAATTTCTCACCGCAATCGCGCTCGCGCTCGCCACCCCCGCCGCCGCCGACGATTTGAAAACCATCCTCGCCGACCATTGGGCCTGGTATCTCTCGGAAAACCCCGTCATGGCCACCGCGCTCGGGGAACGCAGATATGACAGCGAGCTCGGCGACCTGACGCTCGCCGCCATGGACCGCAGCGCCGCGAAGGCCGCCGCCTTCCGCGCCCGCCTCGCCGCCCTTCCCAAAGCCTCGCTCACCCCGGCCGACGCCGTCACCGCGGACATCCTCACCCGCCTGCTCACCCAGCAGATCGACAGCAACGCCTTCCCCGCCCGCGCCATGCTCTTCACCAACCGCGAAGGCTTCCACACCGGCATCGCCGGCATGGCGCTGAACCTGCCGTTCGACACCGCCGCCGACTACAACAGCTACCTCGCCCGCCTCGCCCTCGTCTCCACCCTCTTCACCCAGGCGACCGAGACCACCCGCGCCGCGATTCAAGCCGGCTATGTCCTCCCCTGCACCGTGCTCGCCGGCTTCGACCAGTCGATCCGCGCCGTCGCCGTCACGCCCGAAAAATCGCGGCTTTACAGCCCCTTCGCCAAACGCCCCGCGACCATTGCGGAGGGTGACTGGACCGCCATGCAGGCCCGCGCCCGCACCCTCATCAGCGGCGGCGTCAACCCCGCCTACACCCGCTTCGCGGACTTCATCGCCCGCGAATACCTGCCCCGCTGCACGAAGACCGTCGGCGTCTCGGCGCTGCCGGACGGCGCCCGCTACTATGCGCTCCGCATCGCCCAGGAAACCACCACCGCCATGACCGCGGACGAGATCCACAAGCTCGGCCTGTCCGAAGTCGCCCGCATCCGCGCCGAGATGGAGGCCGTCGCCAGGAAAGCCGGCTTCCCCACCCGCGAGGCCTTCATCGCCGACCTGCGCACCAACCCCATCCATTATGCGAAAACCCCTGAGGAGCTGATGGCCGCCGCCAGCCGCCAGGCCAAGATCGCCGACGGCTGGATGCCCCGCCTGTTCGGCAAGCTGCCGCGCCTGCCCTACGGCCTGCGTGAAATCCCCGCCGAAACCGCCGCCGGCACCACGACGGCCTATTATGTCCCCGGCTCGCCGCCGTCCGGCATCGCCGGCACCTATTATGTCAACACCTCCAAACTGAACGAGCGGCCGCTCTACGAACTCCCCGCCCTCACCATCCACGAGGCGGTGCCCGGCCACCACCACCAGATCGCGCTGACCCAGGAGCTCGACCTGCCGCCCTTCCGCCAGCACGCCGCCTTCTTCACCGCCTTCGTCGAAGGCTGGGGGCTCTATTCGGAGCGCCTCGGCATCGAGATGGGCATGTACGACACGCCGGCCAAGGACATGGGCCGCCTCAGCTACGAGATGTGGCGCGCCTGCCGCCTGGTGGTGGACACCGGCCTCCACGCCAAGGGCTGGAGCAAGGAACAGGCGGTCAAGTTCATGACCGACAACACCGCGCTCAGCGCCGCCAACATCGACGCCGAAGTCAACCGCTACATCAGCTGGCCGGCGCAGGCGCTGGCCTACAAGGTCGGCGAACTGAAAATCCGCGAACTCCGCACCGAAGCCGAAACCACCCTCGGCCCCCGCTTCAACCTCCGCGCCTTCCACGACGCCCTCCTGGAAAACGGCAGCATCCCGCTCGACGTGCTGGAGGCGCACATGAAGGCGTGGATCGCGTCGCAGAAGGCCGCGCCGGTGGGCTGACTGCTCTGTCGGGGAGAGCCGAACGTCCGGTTTCGGCTGGGAAAGTCTAGGAACCGGACACCCCATGCAGAAGGCTGGAACCTGAGGCTTTCGACACAGAGCTGGTCGTTCGTCAGTGGGCTTGCGGATGACTGCTTAGTCGTGGAACGCGATCCTTGCGCAACTCATAGCGCGATCACGCAAGGGACGTTATCCTACGGCGATGGATATGAACTTTGAAAATCCGGCGGGCGAGCCGAATACCAAGAGCGCGGCGCGCAAGCGAGCCGATGCAATCCGGGATTTTCGCTGCAAGAATTTGATCGTGGTCATTGAGGACCCGGAAAATCCCCGCAACATCGGCACTGTCATTCGCAACGTGAATGCCCTTGGTGCGGAAAAAGTCTATGTGGTCGATTCACGAGGCATACTTCCGGACAGCTGGGACGAGATGCGTGAGGAACGGAAACTATCAAAGTTATCGGTTTCCGCAGTAAAATGGACGTTCGTGAAACGTTTCACTAGCACCGAAGAGTGCCTCGCTCATCTCGAAACTAATCGCTTTGTGTCGATTGTAACCTCACCCCACGTGAGGGGCAGGATCAACACGCTTCTGCACGAAGGCGATTATACCATACATGCCAAACTGGCTGTCTGGTTCGGAAACGAGGCGCGCGGTATCAGCGACCTCGCGGTCGAGCGCAGTGAAAGATGCATTTCCATTCCGATGTTTGGGATGATCGAAAGTCTTAACCTTGGGACAAGTTCGGGCATCGTTCTTTACGAAATTGCCAAGCAGCGACGTCAGTATCAGAGCCAATATCGAATGCGTCATAAACGCGGGAAACGTGACGATCCGCTACCTACGGTCATTCTCCGTGCCGACCCCGCCTAAGAGCCGCCATATTGGCGGAAATTGACATCTGAACCAGCGAACCGACCCAAAGTCGCAGCCGATGTCCAACCCAACTCTTTATGCACAAACCCACATTTGTGCTGCCCACATTCCGCAGCCGCACGAGAACCCCTATGAGCCGCCTGATCATCGACATTACCGACCAGCAGCATCAAAGCCTGAAAGCCCTCGCTGCCCTGCAGGGCAAGTCGATCCGGCAATAGACGGTTGAACGCCTGGTCCCCGCCCAACCCCAAGATGACGAAGCCTGGGACGAACTCAGGGCTTGCTCGGTCGCCGAATCGCCGATGGCTTGGCGGGCAAGCAGTCCCCCAAAAGCTTTGACGAAATCGTTGACGAGGAGATGGCGCGGGATGACATGGTTGACGATCCCTCGCCACGCATTCCCACCGGCCGAGAGACTGCTTGAGAAATCGTTCAGGCCGTCGGCGTGCCGAAGACGACCGAAGGGCAAAATGGTGATTTGCGTGTCCCCGAAGCGCAGCGACCTTGATGGTCGTGAGCATCGGAGCACAGCAAATCGCCATTTGCAGCCCGGCATGGGCGATTTATCGAGCAGTCTCCCCCTACATCCCGTCCACGCTCTTGCTCACCAGCACATTCACCGACACCCGCCGATTCTGCGCCTTGCCCTCCGGCGTGTCGTTGCTCGCCAGCGGGTCCGCCTCCGCCATCCCGGTCGGCGTCAGCATCCGATACGGCTTCCACCGGCACACCTGCTGCAGATAATTGATCACGCTCGCCGCCCGCTTCTCGCTCAGCCGCTGGTTATACGCCTCGTCACCGACCGAATCGGTATAGCCCACCACCAGCATCAGCGCATTGTCCACGCTCTCCGCCTGGCTCGCCGCCGCGCACAGGCTGGCGCGCGCCTCTTCGGACAGCACCGCCTTGCCCGTGTCGAAATTCACGTTGGTCGTGCTCTTGATATTATATTTGTCGATATCGCCCATCCGTCCGCGCAGCGCTTCCGTCGCCGCCGCCTGCTCGGCAAAACGCTCGGCCGTTCCCGTCCGGATCATGGTCGCGGTCTTCAGGTCGTTGTTCCGGAACGTCACCTGCGAAGCCAGCAGCACTGAACCCGCCTGCATCGTTTTCACCGACACTGGCAGGCCGCTCAGCAGCGCTGCGGTGCCCTGCTTGTTGCGGCTGGCGAACAGCCCGCCGGTCTTCACCTCGGTCGCCTCGTTGATGAACACCACGGTCGATTGGCCGTCCGGCGTCACCACCTTGATCCGGTCGGCCTGGCGCGCGCTGATGATGCCCTTGATCTCCGGCCCCTTGGTCATCGCACTGGTGTCGGGCAGCGCCTCGCCCTGCACCACAATGGCGGGGCTGCCCGTCTGCTGCGGCGGTTCCTGCTGCGGCGCGGCCAGGCTCGCGGAAAAGGGCACCGCCATCAGGGCGATCAACGCGCACGCGGCGCGAGGGGTGGAAATCATCGGCATCAAGAGGCTCCTCCGTCACAATGCCCCCTGCGCCCCCGGGAAAAAGCTGTTCATCCCCACCTTTCCGCCAGATGAACGAGCCGTCCGGTCCCCCGTGCCACGCCGACGACGGGTGCGCCTGCTGCGGCGAGTTGAGGCGACCGCCCCGCAGCCACCATGCACGTCCGAACCCTCAGCAAATACCATATGCGATGCCATCTTGACAAAAACAAACCATTATGGCATATGTGCGCCCATGACCCAATCCGATCCCACCCCGCCGCCCGCGCCCTCGCGCGATCTCGTCCTCCAGTCGCCGGACTTCCCGGTGCCGCTGGCCACCACGCAGGAAGAGGCACGCGATGCCCTCGACACCTACGAACTGACGCAGGACACGCGCAGTTGGGCCGGTGTCCTCGATTTCGAACCCCGCTTCCATCCAAACGGTTGGGACCGGGCAACGCAGCTTGCCTTCCTTGCCGCCGTCTATGAAACCGGCAGCATCGTCAGCGCCTGTCGCAAACTGGGACGCAGTGTCAGCAGTGCTTATGCCTTGCGCAGCGACCCTCGCGCCCGTATTTTCGCGACCGCTTGGGATGCTGCCATCGCGCTCTCCCGTCGCCACCTTTTGGAAACCGCATTTGAACGCGCCGTGCAGGGCACGCCCAAGCCGATTACGCGCCACGGCAAGGTGATCGGGCACTTCCGTCGGCCGGACAACGCGCTTTTGATGAAGCTGATCGTCCATCTCGACAAGGCACCCGATGCGCGTGCCTTCCGCCTGACCACGGAAGGCTACAGCATGACCAATCAGGGCGACACCTACGGTCGCACGCTCGATCCCGGCCTGCTCTGGGCCTGGGCCACCAACATGCTGGCCAGTGAAAACCCAGCCGGCTTCCCCGAAGCCGACGCGGAATAACCGCAAAATAGCTGCAAAACGGCTAAGTCATTGAATCAGGGTGTCACTTTTTTCGCGCAACCTTCCAGAATTCACCGCTGAAACATTTGACAGCCCTTTTCCCCCACAATTTCCCCGGCTAGACCCTGCGCATCATCCGCAGAAAGCCGCCCATGAAAACCCGCGCCGCCGTCGCCTTTGCCGCCAAACAGCCGCTCGAAATCGTCGAACTCGACCTCGAAGGGCCAAAGGCCGGCGAGGTCCTTGTCGAGATCATGGCCACCGGCATCTGCCACACCGACGCCTACACGCTGGACGGCCTCGACAGCGAAGGCCTCTTCCCCAGCGTGCTCGGCCACGAAGGCGCCGGCATCGTCCGGGAGGTCGGCCCCGGCGTCACCAGCGTGAAGCCCGGCGACCATGTCATCCCGCTCTACACGCCGGAATGCCGGCAGTGCAAAAGCTGCCTCTCCGGCAAGACCAACCTCTGCACCGCCATCCGCGCCACGCAGGGGAAGGGCCTGATGCCCGACGGCACCAGCCGCTTCAGCCACCGCGGCCAGACCGTCTTCCATTACATGGGCTGCTCCACCTTCAGCAATTTTACCGTCCTGCCCGAAATCGCGGTCGCCAAGGTCCGCACCGACGCGCCGTTCGACAAGGCCTGCTACATCGGCTGCGGTGTCACCACCGGCGTCGGCGCCGTCGTCAACACGGCGAAGGTCGAACCCGGCGCCAACGCCGTCGTCTTCGGTTTGGGCGGCATCGGCCTCAACGTCATCCAGGGCCTCCGGATGGTCGGCGCCGACATCATCGTCGGCGTCGACATCAACGACAGCAAGGAACCCTGGGGCCGCCAGTTCGGCATGACCCATTTCGTCAATCCCACCCGTGTGGAGGGCGACCTCGTCGCCCACCTCGTCGAGCTGACCGGCGGCGGCGCGGACTACAGCTTCGATTGCACCGGCAACACCAATGTGATGCGCCAGGCGCTCGAATGCTGCCACCGCGGCTGGGGCGAATCGATCATCATCGGCGTCGCGGAGTCGGGCAAGGAAATCGCCACCCGCCCGTTCCAGCTCGTCACCGGCCGCGTCTGGAAAGGCACCGCCTTCGGCGGCGCGAAGGGCCGCACGGACGTGCCCAAGATCGTCGACTGGTACATGAACGGCAAGATCGCCATCGACCCGATGATCACACACACCCTCCCGCTGGACCGCATCAACGAAGCCTTCGACCTGATGCACGAAGGCAAAAGCATCCGCAGCGTCGTCATCTTCTAACCCAACCCATTCCGTCACCCCGGACTTGATCCGGGGCCCATTCCGCACCCAACGGCTCGCAACGCCCCAACCCCGATCACCCCCAGCCTGTCGAAGCGCAAAACGCGCCAAGGCCCCTCCCCCGCCTGCGGGGGAGGTGTCAGGCGAAGCCTGACGGAGGGGGCCAGTACGCCCCCTTGCAGCCTCCCACCCATCCCCGTAACGCAAACTCGAAAGGAACCCCCATGTTCAGCCACGTCATGCTCGGCGCCAAGGACCTCGAAGCATCGCGCGCCTTCTACGATGGCGTCCTCGCCGTTCTCGGCGCGTCCCCCGGCTCCCGCCACCTCGACCGCTATTTCTGGCGCCACAACGGCGCCACCTTCGGCGTCTCCATCCCCATCGATGGCGAGCCCGCGACCCACGGCAACGGCAGCACGCTGGGCTTCGCCTGCGCCGACCCCGCCACGGTCGATGCCTTCCACGCCGCCGGCCTCGCCCATGGCGGCACCGCGTGCGAAAATCCGCCGGGCGTCCGCGACGGCAGCGCCGGCAAGCTCTACCTCGCCTACCTCCGCGATCCCGCCGGCAACAAGATCTGCGCGCTGCACCGCCTGTGACCGACATCGAAACGCTCAGCCAGTGGCGCTGCCACGGCGGCACCCAGGGCGTCTATCGCCACCATTCCACCAGCACCGGCACGCCGATGACCTTCGCCGTCTTCGTGCCCCCGCAGCATGAGGCCGGCTTCGTTCCCGTGCTCTGGTTCCTCTCCGGCCTCACCTGCACCCACGCCAACGTCATGGAGAAAGGCGGCTACCAGGCCCTCGCCGCCGAACTCGGCCTGATGATCGTCTGCCCCGACACCTCACCCCGTGGGGAGGGCGTCGCTGACGACCCGGCCTATGACCTGGGGCAGGGCGCCGGCTTCTACGTCGATGCCACACAGGCCCCCTGGTCCCCGCATTTCCGCATGCGCTCCTATGTGGAACGCGAACTGCCGGCGCTGATCGCGGCGAAGTTTCCGGCGGACGTCAGGCAGCAGGGCATCACCGGCCACAGCATGGGCGGCCATGGCGCGCTCACGCTGGCGCTGCGCAACCCCAAACGCTTCCGCAGCGTCAGCGCCTTCGCCCCCATCGTGGCGCCCGCCGCGGTGCCCTGGGGAGAGAAAGCCTTCACCGCCTACCTCGGGCACGACACCTCGCACTGGGCGCTGCACGACGCCTGCGCCCTGATCCACGCCGGCGCCCGCGTGCCGGACATCCTCGTCGACCAGGGCGGGGCCGACAGCTTCCTCGAAAGCCAGCTGCAACCCCACCGCCTGGCCGACGCCTGCGCCGCCGCCGGCATCCCGCTCACGCTGCGCCTCCACCCCGGCTACGACCACAGCTACTACTTCATCCAGACCTTCATGCCCGACCATCTGCACTGGCATGCCGAACGCCTCATGGCTTCGCCAGCAGGCTGAGCGCCGCCACCGTATTGATCTTCGCCCCCAGCGGCACGGCGGCCAGATCGACGAAAAAATCGGGATTGTGGTTGGAATAGGGGAAGGGCCGCCCGGCCTTCTGCGCCGCCACCACCCGGTCCATCGGCGCCACCCCGATCAGCAGGAAGACATAGGGCACTTTCGCCGCGTTCATCACCTCCTGGAAATCCTCCGACCCCATCACGGCGGGAAAGTTGCCGATGACCTTGCCGTCCCCCAGCAGCGACGTCAGCCCGGGATTGACGATGTCCACCAGCGCCGCGTCATTCTTCAGCGGCCCGGCATTGCCCTTCATCACCCGCTTGGGCATCTTCGCCTCGTCGGTAATGCCGGCGCCGATCGCCACGCCCTTGCTCACCTCGTCGATGCGCTTGATCAAGGTGTTGCGCGTCGCGTCGTCGAACCAGCGCAGGTTCAGCTTCAGCGTCGCGCTTGCCGGGATGACGTTGTTGTCCCGCCCGGCCTCGACCGCGCCCACGGTCAGCACCGCCGAGGTCTGCGGATCGACGGTGCGGCTGATGATCGTCTGATACCCCATGATCGCCTGCGCCGCCATGACGACCGGATCGATGGTCATCTGCGGGGTGGAGCCATGCCCGCCCAGCCCGGTGAAGGTCACGTCGAGCTGATCGGTGCCGGCCATCCGCACGCCGGCGGTGTTGGAGACATAGCCGACCGGGCCCGGCGCGGTGTGACTGCCCATGCCGAAATCGGGTTTGGGAAAACCGCGCTCCAGCAGCCCGTCCTGCACCATCGCCTGCGCGCCGGTGCCGACCTCCTCCGCCGGCTGGCCATAGACCACCAGCGTCCCGGACCATGCATCCTTCAGCGCCACCATCGCCTTGGCCGTGCCCAGCAACCAGGTGACATGGGCGTCATGGCCGCAGGCATGCATCGCCCATTGCTCCGATCCATCCGCCAGCTTCTGCGGCTTGGTCGCGGCATAGGGTAGGCCGGTTGCCTCCTTCACGCCATTGGCGTCCATGTCGGCGCGATACCACAGCGTCTTGCCGGGGCCGTTCCTCAACACCCCGACCACGCCGGTCTTGCCGATCCCGGTGGTGACGGTGAAGCCCAGCGCCTTCAGCTCCTTCGCCACGATGGCCGCGGTGCGGGTCTCGGTGAAGGCGATTTCCGGGTTGGCGTGCAGGTCCTTGAAGATCGCGGTCAGACGCGCGCTGTCGGCATCGACCGCGGCATTCACCTTCGCCAGCAGCGGCGCCGGCAGCTCGGCCTTCGCCGGCAAGGACAGGGTCGCCAGCATGGCGGTGGCGGCAAGCAGCAGGTTGCGCATCTTTCTCTCCCCTCGACTTTATTTGCCCTCGACCCGCCACCAGAATGTGCACCCTTGACCGTCCCCGGCAAGAGCCAATCGCGCCGCCTTCCAAAAACCGCTTCCCCTTGCCGCGGGTGACATCTATCGGCTTCGCCCATGCAAGCCTTCGAAACCCTCAGCGGGCGGGCCGTGCCGTTCGGCCAGGCCAATGTCGATACCGATGTCATCATTCCGGCGCGCTTCCTCAAAGCCGTGACCCGCAGCGGCCTGGGGAAGGGCGCCTTCGCGGCGCTGCGCGAAGACCCCGACAATTTGTTCGACCGGCCGGAAAATGCGGGCGCCCCGATCCTGATCGCCGGCGACAATTTCGGCTGCGGCTCCAGCCGCGAACATGCGCCCTGGGCACTCGCCGACCTGGGCTTCCGCGTCGTGATCGCCCCCAGCTTCGCCGACATCTTCAGCGGCAACGCCTTCAAGAACGGCATGCTGCTGGTGAAGCTGTCGCAGCAGGCGGTGGACCGGCTGATGGCGGTGGCAGACGAGGGCCAGCCCGTGACCGTCGACCTGGAAAACCAGGTGGTGACCACGCCCTTTCAGGACCGATTCCCCTTCGACATCGACCCGTTCCGCAAGCATTGCCTGCTGAACGGCCTCGACGAGATCGGGCTGACGACGGCGATGGACGCCGACATCGCCCGGCACGAAAGGCGGATCGCTGCCGACCGTCCTTGGATCGCGGGTGCGGCGGTGGCGGCATGAAGAAGCTGCTGTTGCTGCCGGGCGACGGCATCGGGCCGGAGGTGACCGCGGTGTCGCGCCGGCTGCTGGCGGCGCTGGCGCTGGACATCGAGGTGTCGGAGGGCCTGTTCGGCGGGGCCAGCATCGACGCGCACGGCGTGCCGCTGGCCGATGCGGTGAAGGCGCAGGCGCTCGCCAGCGATGCAGTGCTGATGGGCGCGGTCGGCGGGCCGCAATGGGCGGCGCAAGATTATGACAAGCGGCCCGAGGCCGGGCTGCTGCAATTGCGGGCGGCGATGGATGTGTTCGCCAACCTGCGGCCGGCGCGCTGCTTCGCGGCGCTGGCGGACGCCTCCAGCCTGAAGCCGGAACTGGTCGCCGGGCTGGACATCCTGTTCGTCCGCGAACTGGTGGGCGGCGTCTATTTCGGCCAGCCGCGGGGGATCGAAACCCTGCCCAACGGCGAACGGCGCGGCTTCAACACGCAAAGCTATACCAGTTCCGAAATCCGGCGCGTGGCACGCGTCGCCTTCGAGCTGGCGCGCGGTCGCGGCGGTCGGGTCTGTTCGGTCGAGAAAGCAAACGTCATGGAATCCGGCCTGCTGTGGCGGGAAGAGGTGAGCGCGCTGCACGCGGCGGACTATCCCGACGTCGCGCTGTCGCACATGTATGCCGACAATTGCGCCATGCAGCTGGCGAAATGGCCGGCGCAGTTCGATGTCATCCTCACCGACAACCTGTTCGGGGACATCCTCTCTGACCTCGCCGGCATGCTGACCGGATCGCTCGGCATGCTGCCCTCGGCGGCGCTGGGGGCGGCGGACGCGCCCGGCCTCTACGAACCGATCCACGGCAGCGCACCGGACATCGCCGGGTTGGGGCTGGCCAACCCCTGCGCCAGCGTGCTCAGCCTGGCGATGGCGCTGCGGCATTCGCTCGGCGAACCCGGGGCGGCAGCACGGGTGGAGGCGGCGGTCGAAGCCGCACTGGACGCCGGTGCCCGGACCCGCGATCTCGGCGGGACGCTCTCGACCGAAGCGATGGGGGATGCCATCCTCGCGGGCGTATGAACGACGCGCCGAAATCCACCCTCGTCACCCGGCTGCTGGCGCCGTTCCTTACCGGCGTGCTGTTCCTGTCGCCGCTGATCCTGACCTTCCTGCTGCTCGGCTGGCTCGGCGGCTATGTCGCGGCGGCCTTTGGCCCGGAAAGTTTCATGGGCCGGGCGATCGCCGGCGGTGGCCGGATTTTCACTGGTGCGGATGCCGACGAGGCGCTGGCTTTCTGGATCGGCGTCGCGCTGGTGCTGGCGGCGATCACGGCCATCGGTGTGGTGGTGCAGACCAAGGCGAAGGACGCGCTGGAGGGTGCCGTCGACGGCCTGCTCGGCCGGATTCCGGTGCTGGGCGGCCTGTACAAACCCGTGGCGCAGTTCGTCCGCATGATGGGGGGCGACGGCAAGGGGGAGCTGAAGGGCATGTCGCCGGTCAGCGTGCGCTTCGGCGACACCACCGAAGTGCTGGCGCTGCTGGCAACGCCGCAGATCTATGACTTGGGGCAGGGGCCGCGGCATCTGATCCTGATCCCGACCGCGCCGGTGCCGGTCGGTGGCGCGCTGCTGTTCGTGGCGGTGGACGCGGTGCGTCCGGTACCAGGCATGAAGGTGGAGGATCTGGCAAAGCTGTATGTGACCATGGGCACGGTGATGCCCGAAGGACTGAGCCAGCGCTGAACATTTGCAATCGGGGTCCGATGCTTTATGCCGCAGCGCACCAAGTTCAGGACGGAATGAAGAAATGGCCTATCGCGTTGTCGTTGTCGGAGCCACGGGGAATGTCGGGCGGGAAATGCTCAACATCCTGGGCGAACGGCAGTTCCCGGTCAGCGAAGTGGCGGCGGTCGCCAGCCCGCGCTCGACCGGCGACATCATCGATTTCGGCGACACCGGCCAGGAACTGAAGGTCCGCAACATCGAGCATTTCGACTGGGCCGGCTGGGACATCGCGCTGTTCGCCGCCGGCAGCGGCCCGGCGAAAATCTACGCGCCGATGGCGGCAGCCGCGGGCTGCACGGTGATCGACAACAGCAGCCTGTTCCGCATGGATCCGGACGTGCCGCTGATCGTGCCGGAGGTGAACCCGCACGCCATTGATGCTTACAGGAAGCGCAACATCATCGCCAACCCCAACTGCTCGACGGCGCAGATGGTGGTGGCGCTGAAGCCGCTGCACGATGCCGCCACGATCAGGCGCGTTGTCGTCAGCACCTACCAATCGGTCAGTGGTGCCGGCAAGCAGGGCATGGACGAGCTGTTCGAGCAGAGCCGCGCGGTGTTCGTGGGCGATCCCAAGGAGCCGCGGAAGTTCACCAAGCAGATCGCCTTCAACGTCATCCCGCACATCGACAGTTTCATGGGGCCGGACAGCGACTATGACGGCTATACCAAGGAAGAATGGAAGATGGCGGTCGAGACCAACAAGATCCTCGATCCCAACATCCTGGTCAGTGCGACGTGCGTCCGCGTGCCGGTGTTCGTCGGCCACAGCGAGGCGGTGAGCGTGGAGTTCGAGGAGCCGCTGAGCGTGGCGAAGGCCATGAGCCTGCTGCGCGAGGCGCCGGGCATCATGCTGGTCGACAAGCGCGAGGACGGCGGTTACGTCACGCCGGTCGAGTGCGTCGGTGACTATGCCACCTTCGTCAGCCGGGTGCGCCGCGATCCGACCGTGCCGAACGGCCTCACCTTCTGGTGCGTCAGCGACAATCTGCGCAAGGGCGCGGCCTTGAACGCGGTGCAGATCGCCGAGCTGCTCGGTCGGCGGCATCTGAAAAAGGCGGCTTGAGAGGGGCGCTTTTCACGCCGGCCGACCGGACCTTGTGTCAGTGATAGCGGCGTGATATCAATTGCGAATGGGTCAGATCCTCATTCGCCAGATCGATGATGCCGACCTCGACCGGCTGCGGACGAGGGCGAAGGCGCAGCGGACATCGGTCGAGGCGCTGGCGCGTGAGGCGATCCGGCGGGAGGCCCGGCTGACGGCAACGGAAAAGCGCGCGCTGGTATCGGAGATGTGGGCGGCAACAGATGCGCTCAAGATCGAAGGCGTGCGGCAGACGCCGGCGTGGGAACTGATCCGCGAGGGACGGGACGCCGATGATCGTTGATGCAAGCGTTGCCCTGCAATGGCTTGTGCAGGAGGATGGGAGTGACGCGGCGCTGGCGCTGCTGGACGAAGGCCCGCTGACGGCACCTGACCTCATCTTTCCCGAAGTTGCCAATGGCTTGTGGAAGAAGGTGCAACGTGGCGAGTTGCAGCGCCTGCCCGACACGCTGGGCCGTCTCGGGTCCATCCTCGACCGGATCGAGCCGACGGCGCCATGCCTTGAGCGCGCAACGGCCATTGCCGTCGAATTGCGGCATTCGGCTTACGACTGCTTTTACCTCGCGCTGGCGGAGGTGATGGATGATGTCGTGGTGACATCGGACCGGAAACTCCTTCGCCGATGTGCGGACACGGCCTTTGCAGCGCGGCTGCGAACACTGGGGGCGACAGCATGAGCATGGAAGGCGGCTGCCAGTGCGGCGCGGTGCGCTACGTCCTGTCGGGGGCGGTGCGGGAGGCTTACTGGTGCCATTGCCGCATGTGCCAGCGGGCCACGGGCAATGTCGCAGCCGCCTTCGCCAATGTGGCGAAGGCGGAGCTGAGCGTCACGGGCACGATTACGCATTTCATGTCCTCGCCGTTCGGGCGACGGGGGTTTTGCGCGGCGTGCGGCACGCCGCTGACCTTCGACTATTTGGACAGCGCGCGCATCGACCTCACTGTCGGGTCGCTCGATGATCCGGCGGCACTGAGGCCCAACGCGCCGCATTTCGGCGTCGAGAGCCGGGTGCCGGGGTGGATCCCGCCCGATGGCCTGCCGGAGATGCGCTCGACCGACTATGCGCCCCTGTGCGAGCGCTGGGCGAAGGTCTCGACGGAATGAACCGCTTCGTCAGCTTCGATGGCGTGTCGCTGGCCTGGCAGGAAATGGGCACAGGGCGCCCGCTGCTGCTGCTGCATGGGCTGTTTTCCAGCGGCGCGACCAATTGGGTGCGCTATGGCACGGCGGGCGTACTGGCGGAGGCCGGCTACCGCGTGATCCTGCCGGATTTCCGTGGCCACGGCGGCAGCGATGCGCCCACCGACCCGGCCGCCTGGCCCGACGATGTGCTGGCGATGGATATCGAGGCATTCGTTTCGCATCTGGGGCTGGGGGACTTCGACCTAGGTGGCTATTCGATGGGCGCGCGGACGGTGGCGCGGCTGCTGCTGCGCGGGATGACCCCGCGCCGCGCCATCCTGTCGGGCATGGGACTGGGCGGGCTGACCGGCGCCACGGCGCGCATCGCCTGGTTCCTGCGCATGATCGAGGGGCGCGGGAGCTGGCCCAAGGGCACGGCGGAATGGGCGGCGGAAGCTTTCATGACGCAGAATGGCCTGAACCCGGATGCCATGCGGCTGCTGCTGCCGGTGCAGTTGAACACGCCGGCGGACGCCCTGGCGCGATTCACCCTGCCGGTCGGCGTGGTGTGCGGCGCGGACGACCGGGACAATGGCTCGGCACCCGAGCTGGCGGCGGCGCTGCCCGACGCCCGCTATGTCGAAATCCCCGGCAACCACATGAGCGCGGTGGCCCGGCCCGAGCTGGCGACCGCCATGCTGGAATGCCTGCGGGGTTGACGCGCGGCGCCTTCCGGCGTTCAACCATCGTGAAATCATAAAGGGAGGTTGTTGATGCGTATCATGCTGTCCGCCATGGCTCTGTTGCTGGCGGGTGCGTCGCCATCATGGGCGCAAGCCGCGCCGACCGCGGCGGAGGCCGATGCCTTCGTGGCGAAGGCGGAGCAGCAGCTGCTCGACTTCTCCATTTATGGCAGCCGGGTCGCCTGGGTGAACCAGACCTACATCACCGATGATACCGACGCGCTGATCGCCAAAGTGGGTGCCGAGGGCACGGAAATGTCGGTGGCGCTGGCGAAGGCGGCGGCGAAATATGATGCGGTGCCCGGCCTGTCCTATGACACGCGGCGCAAGCTCAACCTGCTGAAGCTGGGGCTGGTGCTGCCGGCGCCGGACCGGCCGGGCGCGGCGGACGAGCTGAGCACCATCGCCACGCGGCTGAACAGCGCCTATGCCAAGGGCAAGGGAACGTTTCAGGGCAAGCCGACCGTCGGCAACGACCTGGAAGCGCTGATGCGCACCACCCGTGACCCGGCGCTGACCAAGGAGATGTGGGAAAGCTGGCACGCCATCGGCGCGCCGATGAAGGCGGATTACGCCCGCATGGTGGCGATCGCCAACGAAGGGGCGAAGGAGCTGGGTTTTGCCGACACCGGCGCCCTGTGGCGCGGCGGTTACGACATGGATCCGAAAGCATTCTCGGCGATGCTCGACCGCACCTGGCTGCAGGTGAAGCCGCTGTACAATGCGCTGCACTGCTACACCCGCGGCAAGCTGAACGAGAAATATGGCGACGCCGTGCAGCCGAAGACCGGCCCCATTCGCGCCGACCTGCTGGGAAACATGTGGGCGCAGGACTGGAGCGGCATCTATGACGTGGTGGCGCCGAAGGGGGCGGGTGACATCGGCTATGATGTCGGCGACCTGCTGAAGGCCAAGGGCTATGACGCGGTAAAAATGGTGAAGGCGGGGGAGGGCTTCTATTCCTCGCTGGGCTTCGCACCGCTGCCGGAGACGTTCTGGACCCGCTCGATGTTCGTGAAGCCAGCGGACCGCGACGTGCTGTGCCATGCCAGCGCCTGGAACATCGACCAGAAGGATGACGTGCGCATCAAGATGTGCATCAAGGTGAACGGCACGGATTTCGTGACCATCCACCACGAGCTGGGCCATAATTATTACCAGCGCGCCTACAACAAGCAGCCCTACCTTTACCTCGGTTCGGCGAACGATGGCTTCCACGAGGCGATCGGCGATTTCGTGGCGCTGTCGGTGACGCCGGACTATCTGGTAAAGATCGGGCTGCTGGACACGGCGAAGGTGCCGAGCGCCGACAAGGATATCGGGCTGCTGCTGCGGCAGGCGATGGAGAAGGTGCCGGGCCTGCCCTGGACGCTGCTGGTGGACAAGTGGCGCTGGGGTGTGTTCGACGGCTCGACGCCGCCGGCGGACTACAACAGGACGTGGACCGATTTGCGGCGCGATTACATGGGGGTGGTGCCGCCGGGGCCGCGCGGGGCCGATGCCTTCGATCCCGGCGCCAAGGCGCACATCCCGGGCAATACGCCCTACGCGCGCTATTATCTGGCGCGCATCCTGCAGTTCCAATTCTATGAGGCGGCGTGCCGGCAGGCCGGGTGGAAGGGGCCGCTGCACCGCTGCTCCTTCTATGGCAACAAGGATGTGGGCGCAAAGCTGAACGCCATGCTGGAAATGGGCGCGTCAAAGCCGTGGCCGGATGCGTTGCAGGCCTTCACCGGCACCCGGGAGATGGACGGTCGTGCGGTGCTCGCCTATTTCGCGCCGTTGCAGGCTTGGCTCGACAAGGAAAACAAGGGGCAGCAATGTCGCTGGTGATCGGCCCGGGGTGGACCGATGGGCATGGTCCCGCCTGATCCGGCGGGGGCACGGGGGCTGACATGACCGATGCATCCGATCCGTCGCCGCGGCGGCTGCGCAACATCGCCGAGCTGGCGCGGATCGCCGGGGTCTCAGCGGGAACGGTGTCGCGCGCGCTGAGCGGCACCGGCCTGATCAGCCCGGTAACGCGCGACCGCATCCGGGCGCTGGCGGCGGCGCATGATTTCACGCCGAATGCACTCGCCCGGAACCTGCGCATCCGGCGCACCGGCGCCATCGCGGTGGTGATCCCACTGGGCCACGAGGTGGGACAGCATCTGTCCGACCCCTTCTTCATGACCATGCTGGGCGGGCTGGCCGATGCGCTGACCGAGCGCGGCTATGACCTGCTGCTCTCTCGCGTGATCCCGAAGGATGATGGCTGGCTGGACCGCATCGTCGATTCCGGTCGCGTCGATGGCGTGCTGGTGATCGGCCAGTCGGACCAGGCGGAGGCCCTCGACCGGGTGGCGGCGCGCTATCGGCCGCTGGTGGCCTGGGGCGGCCATCGGCCCGGCCAGCGGCACTGTTCGGTGGGATCGGACAACCGGCATGGCGGGGCGCTGGCGGCGACGCACCTGATCGAACGTGGTTGCCGGCGGATCGCTTTCTTCGGCGACCCGCGCGCGCTGGAATTCAGGCAGCGGCTGGAGGGATGCCGGGCGGCGCTGGCGGCAGCCGGCATGGCGCAGGATGTCATCGTCTTTCCGGCACACCTGATGGCTGAGGAGGCGCATGCGGATGTGAGCGCCTTCCTGCACCGCGAATCCGCGCGGCCGGACGGCATCGTGGCGGCGTCCGACGTGGTGGCGCTGGCGACGCTGCGGGCGCTCGCGCTGGCGGGCGTGGCGGTGCCGGAAGATGTGCGGGTGGTGGGCCATGACGACCTGCCGCTGGCACGGCAGGCGCTGCCGCCGCTGACCACGGTGCGGCAGGATTTCGCCACGGGTGCCGCGCAGCTGGTCAGCCTGCTGCTGCGGCGCATCGCCGGGGAGGAGACGGAGTCGGTGGTGATGACGCCGGAGCTGGTGGTGCGCCGGTCGAGCTGAAAGCCGTTATTTCAGATGCGTGGCGAACCAGGCAAGGGCGGCGGCCCAGGCCTCCCGGCTGGCGGGTTCGCTGTAGCTGGGGCGGTAGTCGGCCAGGAAGCCGTGGTCGGCCTCGAACAGCCGGATGCTGGAGGGTTTGCCCGCGGTTTTCAGCGCCGTGTTCATCGCCTCCACGTCCGCCACGGGGATGCCGCGATCCCTGGTGCCATAGAGGCCCAGCACGGGAACATCGATCCGGGCGACGAGGTCGATGGCGTTCGCGGGTTGCAGCGGATTGGCCTGGCCGGTGAGGCGGCCGTACCAGGCAACGCCGGCGCGCAGCTTTGGATTGTGGGCGGCGTAGAGCCAGGTGATGCGGCCGCCCCAGCAGAAGCCGGTGATGGCAAGGCGGCGGTCGCTGCCGCCGTCCCTGGCGGCGAAGGCGGCGGCGGCGTCGAGGTCGGCCATGACCTGGGCATCGGGCACCTGGCTGACGATGGTGGTGAACAGGGTCTTCATGTCCGGCGCCTTGGTGGCGTCACCCTGGCGCTGGTAGAGGTCCGGGGCGATGGCGTAATAGCCGGCGCGGGCGAGGCGGCGGCAGATGTCCTGGATCCAGGCGTGGAGGCCGAACACCTCCTGCACGACGAGGATGGTGCCGAGATTGCGCTTGCCGGCGGGGCGGGCGCGGTAGGCGTTCATCAACAGCCCGGCGCTGGCGGGAAAGCGGATCATGCCGGCGTCGAGGCCGTCCGATGGGGTCGTGATGGCGGTGGAAGCGACGGGCTGCGCGGCGGCGGCATAGGCGCTGGCGGCGAGCGCGCCGGCGAGCGCGGCGCGACGGGACAGGCCGTGGGTGGCGATCCAGTTTTCACTTTCGGGAAGGGTCATGGCGCTGCCTTTTCACGCGGACGATGGCGCGGTTATCGGCGGCGCGGCCGGCGGAGGCAAGGGCCGTCAGCGGTGGTGGTCAGCGTTGCAGGGCGCGGCTGCGCAGGATGGGGAGGAGGTAGGCGACCAGCAGGACGGTGTTGGAAACAGCGTTCAGCGGAACGCCGAGGGCGACCGAGAGTGCGCTGTCGATGACATACCAGGCGAGAATGGCGAAGGTGATGCGGCGCCAGGTGGCGGCGGCATCGGTGCGAAGGGCAAAGGCGGCCTGGAAAGCGGCGTGGATGGTGAGCGCCCAGCCGAGCGTGACGGCGCCGAGGAGGGCGAGGGTGAAGCGCAGCTCCGCGCCGAGCGGGGAGGGAAGGGGCGCGCCGACGAGGGCGTAGAACAGGCGCACCGGTGCCTCGGTGGCCGGCAGCGCGGCGCCGGCGAGAATGAGCCCGAAGCCGATGACGAGGAGGAGCCAGAGGTTGAGCCAGGTGCGGTGGAAGGCGGTCATGCGGGGTCTCCTGCGGGGTGGCGCGGGGAGATAAGCATGGATTTGTAGCGAGTGCTACAGGAATTTACGATGGATGGTGGATGGCGGTGACCACACGCTGGTTTCCTGCGCGGCAAAGCCGCGCGAAAAGCTGTGCCCTGTTGTCGACAACAAATTCGAAGAAAGAAAAGAAAGAAGAAAGAAAAGAAAATTGTCGGCAAAGCCGACTCGTCGGACGGGTTCGCCGGCGTTCGCCGACGCCCCGCCGGCCGGCGCTGCGGCGAGTCGGCATTTTTCGGACGATTGCCGTGCAATCCTCCTCCAAAATGCCGCCGCCTACGCGCTATGCAGAAAATGCATCACGTCGCCGTCCTGAACGATGTAGGTCTTGCCCTCGGCGCGGAGTTTGCCTTTTTCGCGGGCGGCGGCTTCGCCGCCGAGCGTGACGAAATCATCGTAGGCGATGGTTTCGGCGCGGATGAAGCCTTTCTCGAAATCGCTGTGGATGACGCCGGCGGCGTTGGGGGCGGTGGCGCCTTTCGTGATGGTCCAGGCGCGGGCTTCCTTGGGGCCGACGGTGAAGAAGGTGAGGAGGTGCAGGAGGTCGTAGCCGGCGCGGATGATGCGGGCGAGGCCGGTCTCGTGCAGCCCGAGTTCGGCCAGGAAGTCGGCGCGGTCGGCCTCGTCCATCTGGGCGATCTCGGCCTCGATCGCGGCGGAGACGACGACGCTGACGGCGCCTTCGGCCTTGGCGCGCGCGGCGACGCGGGCGGACTGGGCGTTGCCGCTGGCGGCGGAGGCTTCCTCCACGTTGCATATGTAAAGTATCGGTTTACTGGTGAGGAGCTGCGCCTGTTTCAGGTGGCGGGCTTCGTCCTCGTCCTTGGGCTCGGTCAGGCGCGCCGGCCTGCCGTCGCGCAGCAGGGCAAGGGCCGCGCCGAGGACGGCGGCGGCGGATTTGGCGTCCTTGTCGCCGGCCTGGGCTTTCTTGGCCAGGGCGGGCACGCGCTTTTCCAGGCTTTCGAGGTCGGCGAGCATGAGTTCGGTCTCGACGGTCTCTGCGTCGGCAATGGGGTCGATGCGGCCCTCGACATGGGTGATGTCGTCATCCTCGAAACAGCGCAGCACATGGACGATGGCGTCGCATTCGCGGATGTTGGCGAGGAACTGGTTGCCGAGGCCTTCGCCCTTGCTGGCACCGCGGACGAGGCCCGCGATATCGACGAAGGCGAGTTGCGTTTCGATGATCTTTGCCGACTGGCCGATCTTCGCGATGGTTTGCAGGCGCGGGTCGGGGACGGCGACATTGCCGATGTTGGGCTCGATCGTGCAGAAGGGATAGTTGGCGGCCTGGGCGGCGGCGGTTTGGGTGAGGGCGTTGAAAAGGGTGGACTTGCCGACGTTGGGAAGTCCGACGATGCCGCATTTGAAACCCATTATTTCAACCTCAATTGCTTTGGTTTGCTATTTGCGACCTCGTAGAGCAACTCATCGTGATATTGCCGGAGCCCTACACTACGCTTCCAAGGCCCACGACGGTAAAGCATCCATCGAAGCTCCTCAATGTTTATGGTTAAAGTTTTGCAGCTTCCAATCTTCTCGGCTTCCATGTCCTGTCTCCTTGTTCGGCGCCACGAGGCCTGATATAACCTTCATGTGAGAAAAAATCAACACATTTATGCAAAAAAATGTTTAGGAAAAATATATGCCTCCTGAGCGCAAGGCGATCAACAACGCCATAGTTGAAATTACAAATGCTTTAGATAAATTGCAGCAATCTAGTGATATTTTGGAGTCATTCAGAGAACTGGCCAAAACAGAATCAGGTTCCAGATTAAGTGAATTTGGAAGAAATTTTATAACAATAGCAAAGCTTGCCGGAATGAAGCAGTCGGTAGTGGCCAAAATGTTAGATATAACGCCCGGGGCGGTTTCTCAATATTTTTCAAAAAGGTAGATTTTAGAGTCAGTTGTCGAAAGTCTTTTTCATCAAAATCACGGGCAACTTCATGCCGCCCGGTAGTACGTGATCATAGCGTTGTTCGACCTGCCAGCCGTGGCGGGCGTAGAGGCGCTCGCCGGCCGGGGTGGCGACGAGAAGCCCGCGGGTGAAGCCGGCCGCGGCGGCGGCGGCCTCGCAGGCGGTGAGGATGCGGCTGCCGTGGCCCTGGCGGGCATGGTCGGGGTGGACGAAGAAGGCGCGGATGCGGGCGGGATCGGTGGCGGGATCGATGATGTCGTGCGCGTCCGGGCGGTGACCGTCGCCGCCGTGGCTGCGACCGCGGAAGCTCCAGCCGCCGCAGGCGACAGGGTGGCCCTCCTGCTCGATCAGGAAATAGGTGCCATCGGCGATCAGCTGCGGATCGAGGGCGAAGACGGTGCCGATGGCAAGCGCGAGCGCCTCTGCGCCATAGTCGGCAAGCTGGAGGTCGTGCGCGGAGCGGGCGATGAGGGCGGTGAGCGCGGGCGCGTCGGCGGGCGTGGCGAGGCGCAGCATCAGGCGGCCTGCTGGTCGAGCGCGACGTCGCTCATGAAGCGTTCGGGGTCGTTGCCGGCGAGAAGCGGTGCGCGGCGGGCGATGGCGGCGAGCAGGGTTTCGAGCGCGGGGAGTTCGGATTTGGCATAGTTGCCAAGGACATGGCCGGTGACCCGGTCCTTGTGGCCGGGGTGGCCGATGCCGATGCGAACGCGCCGGAAGTCCGGGCCAAGGTGGGCGATGAGGCTGCGCATGCCGTTGTGGCCGGCGGCGCCGCCGCCGGTGCGGACACGGACCTTCATCGGCGCGAGGTCGAGTTCGTCATAGAAGGCGGTGACGTTTTCAGGGGTGAGCTTGAAGAAGCGCAGGGCTTCGCCGACGCTGCGACCGCACTCGTTCATGAAGGTCATGGGTTTCAGCAGCAGGACCTTGTGGCCGTCGAGGCTGCCTTCGGACGCCAGGCCCTGAAAGCGCACACGCCAGGGGGCGAAGCCGTGGACGCTGTGGATCGCGTCCAGCGCCATGAAGCCGACATTATGCCGGTGAAGCGCATAAGTGGGGCCAGGATTCCCCAGCCCCACAAAGAGTTGCATATTTATGCAGTCGCTTCGGCTTCGGCGTCGTCGCTCTTCATGCCGCTCGGCGCGACGATGGTGGCGAGGGTGAAGTCGCGGTCGATGACCGTCTTGACGCCGTCGGGCAGTTTCACCGCGCTGATGTGGATCGAGGCACCGACGTCATAGCCGGTAAGGTCGACGACCAAATCATCGGGGATGGCATCCGCGGGGCAGCGGATTTCCACTTCGTGGCGGACGATGTTGAGCACCGCGCCGCGTTTTATCCCTGGGGACGCCGTTTCATTGATGAACTGCACCGGCACTTCGACCGTGACCAGCGAGTTGGCGGCGACGCGGAGGAAATCGACATGGATCGGCCGGTCGCTGACCGGATGGAACTGCACGTCGCGCGGCAGGGTGCGGTGCTTCGCGCCGTCGAGCTCGAGCTCGACCATGCTGTTCATGAAATGGCCCGAGGACAGCAGCTTCACCAGCGCCTTTTCCTCGACATGGATGGTGACCGGCACTTCCTTGTTGCCATAGATCACCGCCGGAACCCGGCCTTCCCGACGCACCGCCCGCGAGGCTCCCTTGCCAGCGCGGTCACGTGCCTCGGCGCTCAGGGTGAGCACGTCAGACATCGTCATTCTCCTTTGAACCCCGCCGCCTCCAGGGTGCGACGGGAGGCGCGCGCATAGCGGCAAGGGGGTGGAGGGTCAAGTGTGGTTGGGGTCGAGCAGGCGGTGCAGGTGGACGACGACATATTTCATCTGGGCGTCGTCCACCGTGCGCTGGGCGGCGCTGCGCCAGGCGGCCTCCGCGCTGGCGTAATCCGGGAAGATGCCGACGATGTCGAGCGCAGCCGGATCCTCGAACTCCGTGCCGCGCGGGTCGACCACGCGGCCGCCGAAGACGAGGTGCAATAGACTCATTTTTTTTGGCCGGCTGCGCCGGAGAGGGCGGCGCATTGGCACCGGCGCGCGGTCGCGCTTGCGGCCTGCGGCCGGGGGTCTTTATCCGGAATCATTGTGTAATCTCCAGGGCTGCGAATTCGGCGCTGATGCGCTTCACCGTGTCGGCCATCCAGCTTTCGAAATCGGCGCCGTCCCAGGCGCGGTGGTCGCCGGCGGCGTAGGCCAGCGCGTTGCGGTGGTAAAAGGCGGCGTTGACGCGGTTGGCGATCCAGCTGTTGGCTTGGCGGATGACCTTCGCCGGCGAGCCGACGACGATGCTGTTCGGCGGCACGATGGTGCCATCCTTCACATAGGCGTGCTGGCCGACGATCGAATTGTCGCCGATGTGGCTGCCGCCATAAATGGTGGCGTTGATGCCGACGAGGACATTGTGGCCGATGGTGCTGCCGTGGATGGTGGCGTGGTGGGTGATCGAGCAATGGTCGCCGATCACGACCGGCCGGCCGGGATCGGTGTGGATCATCACGAAATCCTGGATGTTGGTGAAGGCGCCGATCTCGACATGCGCCGCCTCGCTGCGGATGACCGCGTTCACCCAGATGCTGCTGCCTTCGCCCGCCCGCACCCTGCCATAAATGGCGGCGCTGGGATGGACGAAGGCGGCGGCGGAGAGGTCGACGAGGGGGCCGGTCATGCGCCGGCTTTTATTTGGCCTTTTTCATGAAGTCCACCAGCGCATCGAAGCCGTTCTTCTGGATGTAGGCGCTGAAATCCGCCTCCTGCGTCAGGGCGACGTTGACGCCGTTGACGGTCAGGTTGGTGATCTGGGACGGGTTGCCGGGGCGGACGGCCCACACCGCCTCGATCGGGTTGCCCGCGTTGGGTCGGGTGATGCGGGTGAACACATCGACATCGCCGCGGCTGCCGCGCGGCGCCGTGCGGACCAGCGTGACCCTGGCATCGGCGAAATCATAGAGCCGGTCGGCATAGGTATTGACGATGAAGACGGGAAGCGCGGCCTGGTAGGCGCTGAGCTGGGCCGGGGTGATCTGCGCGCGGTAGCGGCGGATCAGGCGGTTGCCGATGTCGGGGATGGCGAAGTTGGCGCGCAGCAGGTTGCGGAACTTGGCGCGCGCGGCGTCCTTGCTCAGGCTCTTGTCGCGCAGGACGGCGAAGGTCTCGTTGGACAGCGCGATGACGAAAGCGCCGGCGGCGGCCTGGGTGGCGGGGCTGGCCTGGCCGGCGGGCGCGGGGGTTTGCGCGAAGGCGGGAATGGCGAGCGTGAGGGCAGCGGCGAGAAGCAGAGGGCGCATGAGGGTTCCTGTTGGCTTGGTGCGCGCCGATTGGCGGTTAATGTGTGAACGGATCATGAGCGGGGTGAGTTCCGGCGGGGGCTGTGGCGGGGCTGGCCCCCTCCGCTCGCTTCGCGAGTCGCTCCCCCGTGCCGGGGGAGGCCCCCCCTCCGCCGCGGCTGCGCCGCGAGTCGCTCCCCCCGCTTCGCAGGGGGGAGAGCTTGGGGTGCGTGGACGGGCGGTGTCAGTCGCTCGACAGGATGACGCCGACGGCGGCGCAGTCGGGGTAGACGTCGGGTTTGCGGGTGACGATCTTCAGGCGGGTGACGCCGGGTTTGGCGGCGATCATGGCGTAGATTTCGCGGGCCAGCGTTTCCTGGAGGTTGTAGCGGCGGGCCTTGACCAGGGCGAGGATGCCCTGGCGCAGGAAATCATAGTCCCAGGCGTGCTCGCGGTGATCGCTGGCGGGGAAATGGGCGAAATCCAGCTCGACATCGATGGTAACGAGCAGGCGCTGCGGCGTGCCGATCTCGAAATCATGGAAGCCGATGTCGGCGTCGAAGGCGAAATCCTCCAGCAGGATACGGTGGCGGCGGGGTTCGGCGTGCAGCATTATTCATCAATCATGTAGGCGACATCGCGGGGCAGGCCAAGGAAGCGCTGGCCGCTGTCGAGCGTGAGGGTCTGCCCGGTGAGGGTGGGCGTGGCGAGGATGAAGCGGAGTGCGGCGACGAGGTGATCGACGGTGACGCCGCGCTGGAGCGGGTTGAGGATGTGCGCCGCGGCGAAATTCTCGCGGGTCTGCGGGCCGCTGACGAGCGTGACCGCGGGGGCGATGGCGTTGACGCGGATGCGCGGCGCGAGCGCGCGGGCGGCGAGTTCGGTGAAGCCGGCGAGGCCGAGCTTGCTGACGGTGTAGCTGAGGAAGTCCGGGTTGAGCGCGGCGAGCTTGGCGTCGGTCAAGTTGATGACGGCGCCGTTGCCGCTGCCAAGGTGGGCGGCGAAGGCCTGGGTGAGGAGGGCAGGCGCGCGCAGGTTGACGGCCATGTGGCGGTCCCACTGCTCGGCCGTGAAATCGTCGAGATGGTCGAGGTCGAAACGGCTGGCGTTGTTGACGAGCAGGCGCACGGGGGGCGCGCCGGCGAGCTGCGCGAACAGGTCGGTGCCGATGCGGGGATGCGCGAGGTCGCCCTGCACGACGCTGCCGCCGAGCTCGGCGGCGAGGCTGTCGGCGTCGGCCCGGCTCTGGTGGCAGTGGATGGCGACGTGCCAGCCGTCCGCGGCGAGCGCGCGGGCGAGCGCGGCGCCGATGCGTTTGGCGCCGCCGGTGACGAGCGCGGTGGCGGGGAAGGGAAATTCGGGCGGGGACAACATCTGGCCGCCGCATAGAGGCAGGTGATGGACAGATAAAGCGAAACGGCGTCGCATGTTCAGGAAAGGCTGGCTATGGGCCGGGCCATGACCGCGAATCCCAATCATTTGACGCTCGACCAGATGAATGCCGACCTGCTGGCGCTGCCCGAGCAGGCGCGGACGCTGTCCGAACAGCTGGTGCAGTGGCTGCGGACGGATTCGTTGCAGGCGCTGATCGGGGTGGCAGTGGGCACCGCGCTCTATTTCGCGCTGGTGGGCGTGCGCGAGCTGCTGAAGCGCTGGCTGGGGCGCGATGCGCCGCGTGGCAGCTGGCGCTGGGTGGCGCTGCGCGTCACCAGCCGGACGCGGAGCTTCTTCTTGGCGACGGGCAGCGCGCAGGCGGTCAGCGCGCTCGCCGCGCCGCCGGGGGCCTGGCTGGCGATCATCACCTTCCTGTTCACGGTGGCCGGCGCGGTGCAGGCGGCGTTTTGGCTGCGCGAGCTGCTGGTGTGCCTGGTGGAACGGCGCGCCATGGAGGCGGACGAGCAGGACAGCGGCCTGTTCAGCGCGCTGGGGGTGATCCGGGTGCTGATCACGATCGCGGTGTGGGTGGTGGCCTTCATCCTGCTGCTGGACAATCTGGGGGTGAATGTCACCGCGCTGGTGGCGGGGCTGGGGATCGGCGGCATCGCCATCGGCCTGGCGGCGCAGGGGATTTTCGCCGACCTGTTTGCGGCGCTGTCGATCCTGCTCGACCGGCCGTTCAAGCGCGGCGACACGATCAGTTTCGGCGCGCCGAACGCGACAACGACGGGGACGGTGGAAAGCATCGGGTTGAAGACGACGCGGCTGCGCGGCGCGGCGGGTGAGGAGGTGGTGGTTTCGAACACGAAACTGCTGGCCGATCAGATCCGCAACGTGGCGCGGATCGAGGCGCGGACGGTGACGATGGCGCTGGTGCTGGACAGCGACAGCAGCGTCGCGGCGCTGACGGCGGTGCGGGACGAGCTGAAGGCGGCGGTGGAGGCGGTGGACGGCGCCGAGTTCGTGCGGGCGAACATCCACAATGCCACCCTCAATGGCCTGGAGGTTGAGCTGACCTTCACGCTCTCCGACCCCGGCTATGCCAACATGATGGCGGCGCGGCAGAGCATCCTGCTGGCGGCGCTGGCGGCGTTCAGCGCGGCGGGGCTGCATCTCGCAAGGCCGCGATGACCGCAAGCTGATGGTCGAGCAGGCGCTCGGTGCCGGTTTCGGGCGTGGCGTCGGCATCGTACCGGCCGGTGGCCGGGTTCCAGTGGAGCATGGATTCGGTCGCATAATAGCGGCCGATGCGGGCATAGTCGGCGGCGGCGGCCATTCTGGATGAGAAGGGGGCGCCGATGGCGAGCAGCGTGACGATCGCGTCCATCACGCCCACGGGAACGCGCCGGAAGCGTGGTGGGCGGCCGAGCCGCTGGAACAGGTCCTCCCATTGCTGGCGCGGCGTTTGGGCGGGGCCGGGGCCACCGATCGGCAGCGTGCGGTTTGCGGCCGCGGGATCATCGATGCAGCCGGCGATGAAGCGGGCGAGGTCTCCGTCCGAAATGGGCTTGCAGGCTGTGAGGTCGCCATTGCCGAACAGGAGGATGCGTTTCCCCTGTGTGACGCGCCGCAATTGACCGGACAGCGATTTGAAGAAGGCGGTCGGTCGGACGATGGTGTAGGGCATGCCACTGGCGATGAGTTCGGCTTCGAACGCCAGCTTGGCATGCTGGAAGGGCAGGCGCGGCTTCTGCACGCAGATCGCCGACAGCAGGATGAACTGGCCGACACCGGCGCCGGGGGCCGCGGCGAGGGCGAGGCTGTTGGCGCGATGGTCGATGTCGGCGGACTCCGCCGCCGAGCCGCTGCGGGAGGCGAGGCAGGAGATGAGGATGTCGAAGCGTTCGCCCCCGAGCGTGGCGGCAAGCGCGCCGGGGATGGTGACGTCGGCGATGCGGCGGGCGACGGCGGGCGGAAGCGCGGCGGCGGGGTCGCGCAGCACGGCGGTGACGGTGTGACCGCGCGCGGCAAGCTCTGCCGCGACGGCGCGGCCGATGGTGCCGGTCGCGCCGAGGAGGAGGATGTGGCGCGGGGTCATGGGCGAAGGGCTATCGCGCACGGGGGGAAGGCGCAATGGCGGCGGCGGATTCGCGGCTGGGGGTTGGGGGTTGGCAAGGGCGGCGGGGCGCGGCAAAGGGTGGGGAACATGCAAGGACGGGGAGGTTGGTGATGAGCAAGCTGCTGGATCTGGATGCCTACAAGTCGCTCGCCGGGAGCGATCTGGGGGTGTCGGACTGGATCGAGGTGGACCAGGCGCGGATCGATGCCTTTGCCGAGACGACCGGCGACCATCAGTTCATCCACGTCAACCCGGAGCTGGCGAAGCAGACGCCGTTCGGGACCACGATCGCGCATGGCTATCTGACGCTGAGCCTGCTCTCCCGCATGGCCTATGACGTGATGCCGGGGATCAAGGGCACGAAGATGGGCGTGAACTATGGCCTGAACAGCGTGCGTTTCCTGGCGCCGGTGAAGAGCGGGAAGAAGGTGCGCGGGCGGTTCAGCATGGTGGAGGTGAACGAGCGCAATCCGGGCGTGATCCAGTCCATCGTGAAGGTGAGCGTGGAGATCGAGGGCGAGGACAAGCCGGCGCTGGCGGCGGAGTGGGTGACGCTGGCGTATATCTAGGGCTTGCGGCCATGATGATGCCGCCGATGCAGCCGGTTCTGGAGGACGAGCGGTTGCTGCTGCGGCCGCTGGCGGCGGCGGATTTCGCGCCGCTGTTCGCGGTGGCGCGCGATCCCGAGATCTGGGCGCTGCATCCCGCGCATGACCGCTGGCGGGAGCCGGTGTTCCGCGCCTTTTTCGATGAGGGGCTGGCATCGAACGGCGCACTGGCGGTGATCGACCGGGCCAGCGGGACGATCATCGGCAGCTCCCGCTATGACATAAGGGTGTGCCGGCCGGGCGAGGTGGAGGTGGGCTGGACCTTTCTGGCGCGCGCGCATTGGGGCGGCGGGGTCAACCGTCGGCTGAAGCGGCTGATGCTGGCGCATGCGTTCGAGGCGGGCTTCGACACGGTGATCTTCCTGGTGGGTGACGGCAACCTGCGTTCCTGCCGCGCGCTGGAGAAGGTGGGCGCGGTGCTGACCGACCGGCGGCAGCGGTGGGAGATGGCCGGGGTGATGGTGGACCATCGCATCTATGCCATCGGCGCGGCGGATTTTCTTGCCGGGCCGCTGATGGCGGGCGCTTCCCCGGCGGATTGATTGCGCCTAACAGGCAACAAAGCACAGGAGACCAGACATGCGCAGTGCCGTGATCGTTTCGACCGCCCGGACCCCCATCGGCAAGGCCTTTCGCGGGGCGTTCAACGCGACGCCGAGCCCGACGCTCGCCGGGCACGCCATTGCCGCGGCGGTGGCACGCGCCGGGGTCGATCCGGCGGAGGTGGATGATGTGGTGCTGGGCTGCGCCCTGCAGCAGGGTGTGCAGGCGCCGAACATCGCCCGGCTGGCGGCGCTGCGCGGCGGCCTGCCGGTGACGGTGGCGGGCCAGAGCATCGACCGGCAGTGCGCGTCGGGCCTGATGGCGATCGCCACCGCGGCGAAGCAGATCATTGTGGATGGCATGGCGGTGACGGTGGGCGGCGGCGTCGACAGCATCAGCATGGTGCAGAACGAGAAGTTCCGGGTGGAGCCGGACATGAGCCTGGTGGCGATGCATCAGGGGGTTTACATGCCGATGATCGACACGGCGGAGATCGTCGCCAAACGCTATGGCGTGAGCCGTGACCGGCAGGACGAATACAGCTTTCAATCGCAGCAGCGGACGGCGGCGGCGCAGCGGGCCGGCGCCTTCGATGACGAGATCGTGCCGCTGGCGTCAAAGATGGCGATGGTGAACAAGGAGACGAAGGAAGTCTCCTTCCACGAGGTGACGCTGGGCAAGGATGAGGGCAACCGGCCGGAGACGACGCTGGAGGGGTTGAAGGGCCTGACGCCGGTGCGCGGGCCGGGGATGAACATCACCGCGGGCAACGCCAGCCAGCTGAGCGACGGCGCCAGCGCCAGCGTGTTGATGGAGGAGGCCGAGGCGGCGCGGCGCGGATTGGCGCCGCTGGGGCGTTATGTCGGGATGGCGGTGGCCGGGCTGGAGCCGGACGAGATGGGAATCGGGCCGATCCATGCGGTGCCGAAGCTGTTGAAGGCCAATGGGCTGGGCATGGACGATATCGGGCTGTGGGAGCTGAACGAGGCGTTCGCGGTGCAGGTGCTGCATTCGGCGGACGTGCTGGGCATTCCCATGGACCGGCTGAACGTGAATGGCGGGGCGATCTCCATCGGTCACCCCTATGGCATGAGTGGCGCGCGGCTGGTGGGGCATGCGCTGATCGAGGGCAGGCGGCGCGGCGTGAAGCATGTGGTGATCACCATGTGCGTGGGCGGCGGCATGGGCGCGGCGGGCCTGTTCGAGGTGCTGTAGGCCCGGTTCGGCGGTTTTTGGCCGGTCGGGGGTTGGAACAAGCGCCCGGCTTCCTAGTTTCGGTGTCAGACCTGCCATTTTGTGGAGATATCGACATGACCGACACCCCGACCAGCAGCCTGACCCCCGGTGGCACCCTGGGTGCGCACACATCGGATGTGGCGAATGATGTGGCGAGCAAGGCACGCTCGACCGTGGATGATCTGCGCAGCGAGGCGTCCAACCTGGCCTCGAAGGCGGGCGAAAAGGCACGCGACTGGGCCGACAGCGGCAAGGGCAAGGCGGCGGACGCGCTGGGCAGTGCCGCCGAGGCAACGCGCGGCGTGGCCGACAAGCTGGCGGAAACCCGCGCGGCGCCGGTGGCCGATTTCGCCCGCAAGGCGGCGGCCGGCCTGGAGGACGTGTCGGCGACGCTGAAGGAAAAGTCGGTGGATGACCTGGCCGGCGACGTGCGCAGTTTCGTGAAGGAAAAGCCGGCGATCGCCATCGGTGTGGCGGCGGTTGTGGGCTTCGTGCTGGCGCGCTTCCTGAAATCGGGCGGCACGCGTGACTGAACCTGAACCGCCTGTCGGTTTGGCCGGACTGGGAGCGGAGGTCGGCGCCCTGGCGGCCGATGTCGCGCTGCTGGTCCGGTCCGAAGCGCGGATGGCGGTTCAGGAAGTATCGGACAATGTGACGAAGTTTCGGGGCGGCGCCGTACGGATGCTGGTGGGCGGAAGCCTGTTGGCGTTCGGCGGCGTGCTGCTGATGGTGGCGGCGATCCTGTTGCTGGCGCAGTTCATCGGGCTGTTGCCAGCGCTGGTGGCAGTGGCCGTCTTGCTGTTCCTGATCGGTGGCGCGCTGCTGTCGAGCGGGCGGGCGCGGCTGGCCGGTGCCCGGCTGGTGCCGGGCGTGAGCATCGCGCGGGCGCGACAGGATGTGGCGCGGATTGCCGAAAGGGTGGGCGCGTGAGCGAGCGGGATGAATTGCAGGCCGATATTGACGCCGTTCGGGAGCGCATCGTGGCGCGTGTGGACAGTTTGCAGGTGCGGTTGGCGCCGAAGCGGCTGGTGGCGGATAGCCTGAGCGAGGCGCGGGCGGTGGCGAAACGCGAGGTTGCGGAAGCGGCCGACAATGCCCTCGACTGGGTGAAGGACAATGCCGTGCTGTTGACGGTGGCAGCGGCGGCGGGAGGTGCGGTGATGGCATGGAACGGCTTTGGGCGGGCTGGGCGTGGCGATCGGCCCGTGAACATCTATGATGCCTATTCGATGGAGGATCCGGCGATGCATGAAGCGGACGAATCGGCGCGCACCTGGGACCGGGTGCGCGAGGAAGCCGAGGCGCTGGGCGCCCGCGCGGGCGAGGCGACACGGGAGGCGCGCGCCGCCATCGGCGACGCGGCGCGGCGTGCCGGCGACTGGGGCCGGCGGGTGCCGGAGGAGAATCCGATGACCGCGGTGATCCTGGGCTTCGCGCTGGGCGCGGTGGCGGGCGCGCTGTTGCCGCGCACCGCCGGTGAGACGCGGGCGCTGGGCGCGACGCGGGACCGGCTGGCGGAAGGCGCGCGGCGGCAGGCAATGGCGGTGATCGACGCCGGCAAGGCGCGGCTGGAAGAGGCCGGGGTGACGCCGGAAGCGGCGCGGGCCAAGCTGGACGCGCTGGCGACCAAGGCCAAGGATGTCGCCCATGACGTGGGTGCCGCCGCGGGTGAGCGGTTAAAGGCGGCCGTGAAGGGCTGAGAGTTCAGCGAACGGAGGTTCGTCCGCAAGGCCCCAGGCTGTCGCGGATGGCGGACCAGTCCGCGACGAGCGCCGGTTCGCTCGCCAGCCTGGCCGGCAGCGACGTTGGCAGCCCGCAGGCGAGCGCGCGCCAGAGCAGGGTGCGCGGACGGACGGGTGCGGCGCTGTCATCGACCAGTTCGCCGGTGGCGACGCGCAGCGCGGGCTGGGCGCCGGCGCGGCGCAGCAGCACCAGGGTCAGCGGCGCGGCGCCGGTGGTGATGAAGAACTGGCTTTCCGACTCGCCATTGACGGTGCCGGCGGCGTGGAAGGCATCGCTGATGCCGGTGACGCGCAGGCCGGCGACGGCGGGATCGCGCGCTTCGGCGAGCACGGCGCGGATGGCGGCATCGCTTTCCGGGGTCCAGGGAAGTTGCGCATTCGGGGCCACCAGCCGGAGTTGCTCGGCACGGCCGGGGACGGGGGCAGCGAAGATCAGGACGCTGCTGTTCCTTGCGATGGCGGGCCGGCCGCGCGGGTCGGGCGCGGCCTGCCACAACCACTCGATGCGGGCGGGCAGCACGGCAGGGGCGGCGATGACGGCCTGGACATCCGCCTGGAGCAAGGCGCGCACCTGGTCCTGGGGCACGTCGGGCGCCTGCTTGCGGCCGAGGCGCGTGACGTCCGTGACGGTGGCGCGCAGGATGACGGGGCTGCTGAGGGTGAGGTCGGCAAGGTCGGTCCAGCTGGGCCCCGCGGGCGTTGGCGGGATCGATTGCGGGGGGGCGGCGGCGAGCAGCAGCGGTGCCAGCAGCAGCATGTGACAGCGTTGAAACAGAATATTCATGACTTTTATGTCGGTAGCGAAAAATGGTTGCGGCAGAAAGGGGTGCACGGTAGAGGCGGAGATGGAGGGGCGCAGTTTGCGGGTGATACCGTGACTGCGGCCGGGCAAATGCCCGCGTTGCGCGCGGAGGGCTGGACGGACGATCGTGTCCGCAGGTTCGATGGGTGTGGTGAGGGCAGGTTGCCGCTGTGAGAGGGAGTGACAGCCGACCTATGTCTTATCTCGGCCAGAAGCGTAGCAAGAACAATACGGTCGCCATCGGCATCGTTGTGCTTCTGCATATTTTCCTGGGTTATGCGCTGATCAGCGGCCTGGCGGTCGATGTGACGAAGAAGATCCTGGAGAATATCGAAACCAAGAATGTGGTGGAAGAGGTGAAGCCGCCCGAGGAGCCGCCGCCGCCGCCGCCGAAGCTGGAAGAGATTCCGCCTTATGTGCCGCCGCCGGATGTGGTGATCCAGCAGGATGCGCCGCCGGCACCCACCATCACCGTGCAGCAGGCCGTGCCGCAGCCGAACGTCGCGCCGACGCCGGCGCCGGTCGTGCAGGCGCCGCCCGCCGTGCCGGGGACGCCGGCCGTGCCGATCGCCCGCAGTTTCGAGGTGACCGACGATGACTATCCGCCGGCCTCCCAACGGGCGGGTGAGGAAGGCGTGACCGGCGTGCAGGTGACGATCGGGACCGATGGCCGCGTGGCCGCCGGCACCTGCAAGATCGTGACCTCCAGCGGGTTCGAGCGGCTGGATGCCCGGGCGTGCCAGATCGCCGAGCGGCGCTGGCGGTTCAAGCCGGCGACCGAGAACGGCCAGCCGGTGACGACGACGATACGCCGCAATTATCGCTGGCAGATCAAGGAAGTGCGCTGATCCCCGGATTCAGCTGTTTCGACAAACACAGTTAAAAAAGGACGATTTCAAATGGCAACTGGTGAGAATCCGTATGGCTTGGTCGCCGCGCTGGAGCAGGGCGGGCTGATCGCGCAATTCATCTTCGGTGTGATGGTGCTGATGTCGGCGGTAAGCTGGTACATCATGCTGACCAAGTGGTGGGAACAGCGCAAGCTGCTGGCGGAAGCCGATGCAGCCGAGGCGAAGGTGTGGACCAGCCCCAGCCTGAAGGATGGCGCGGCGAAGCTGGACAAGAACAGCGCCTTCCGCCAGATCGCCGATGACGGCCTGCGCGCCTTCGACCATCATGACGGCCGGCTGACCGACAAGATCGACCGCCACGAGTGGGTGACGATGTCGCTCAACCGTTCGGCGAACGCGATCTCCTCCAAGCTGCAATCGGGCCTGTCCTTCCTCGCCTCGGTGGGTTCGACGGCGCCGTTCATCGGTCTCCTTGGCACCGTCATCGGGATCTATCGCGCGCTGATCAACATCGGCCTTGCCGGCCAGGCCTCGATCGACAAGGTCGCCGGCCCGGTGGGTGAAGCGCTGATCATGACCGCCATCGGTCTGGCGGTCGCGGTGCCGGCGGTGCTGGGCTACAACTGGCTGACCCGCCGCAACAAGGCGATCCAGGAGCGGCTGAACGGCTTTGCCGCCGACGTGCACGGCTATCTGATGTCGGGCGCGCGCATGGCACCGCCGGTGGTGGTTGCTGCGGCGCCGGCTGCGACGAAGCCCGCCACCAAGTAACGTCGGCGACCGGAAGGGGTAAGCCTGATGGCCATGAGTGTAGGCAGTGATGGCGACAGCGATGGCGCCATCATGTCGGAAATCAATACGACGCCGCTGGTCGACGTCATGCTGGTGTTGCTGATCATCTTTCTGATCACGGTGCCGGTCGTCATCCAGACGGTGCCGCTGAAGCTGCCGGTGGTGACCAACATCCCGACGACCACCAAGCCCGAGAATGTGCCGCTTTCGGTGGACAAGAATTGCGACGTGTTCTGGGGCCTGGGCAAGATGGAGAGCAACGACGCGCTGCGGGAGAAGGGCTCGGCTTACCTGTTGAAGGAGGTCGACCGGCTGAAGGCCGCGGGCGCGAAGATCGAACTGCCCGAGGTGCATATCCGGGCGGATTCGGACACCGAGTATCGCTGCGTCGGCGGGGTGATATTTGCCATGCAGCGGGCGGGATACCAGAAGATCGGCTTCATTTCCGAGCCGCCGATCGGCACGGTGACCCGTTAAGCACGTTCCCCGCTGCCCGGTGGGCGGCGGGGACATGAAAGTTTGGAGTTTGCAAGATGGCAATGGCCGTTGGAAATGCAGCAGAAGACGCCCCGATCGGGGACATGAATACCACGCCGCTGATCGACGTGATGCTGGTGCTGCTGATCATGTTCATCATCACCATTCCGGTGCAGACGCACGCGGTGAAGCTGGACCTGCCGCCGCCGACCAACCTGCCCAATACGATCAAGCCGGATTTCAACCAGGTGAACATCGATTTCCTGAACGCCATTTACTGGAACAACCAGGAAGTGACGCTGGAGCAGTTGCGCGGCTACCTCGACACGATCGGCCGGATGCCGCTGGACGACCAGCCGGAGCTGCGGTTGAAACCCGAGGCGATGTCGAAATATGACGTGACCGTGAAGGTGATGGCGCAGGCGCAGCAGGCAGGCATTACCAAAATGGGGTTCGTCGGCAACGAAGCTTACGCGTAGTTGTGGACCATCCGGCCACTAAGCAGCTGGATGGGCCTCTATTGTAAGTGTATTGACGTGAAGAAGGGCTGAATCGGAACTGGTGGGAAAGCGCGTGATGGCGATGGCATTGGGCAACAGGGTCGATGACTCTCCGATTGGTGACATGAACACCACGCCGCTCATCGATGTGATGCTGGTGCTGCTGATCATGTTCATCATCACCATTCCCGTGCAGACGCATTCGGTGAAGTTGGATCTGCCATCGGACGGGAATACCATCAGGTCGGATTTCAACCAGGTGAACATCGATTTTCTGAACGCGATCTACTGGAACAACCAGGAAGTGACGCTGGAGCAGCTTCGCAGCTATCTCGACACCATCAGCCGGATGCCCCTGGACGATCAGCCGGAACTGCGGCTGAAGCCCGAGCCAATGTCCAAATATGACGTTGCGGTCAAGGTGATGGCGCAGGCGCAGCAGGCGGGCATCACCAAGATGGGCTTTGTGGGCAACGAAGCCTATTTGTGATCGATAAGAAGTGATGAAGATGGCGGAGGGGCAACCTTCCGCCCTTTTTTCATGGCATCAGCAGGACGGGTTTGACCACCTCGCCCTGGTGCATGGCGTCAACGGCATCGTTGATGCGGTCGAAGGGGAAGGTGGTGACCAGGCGGTCGTGCGGGAAGCGGCCTGCGAGATGCTGTTTGGCGAGCCAGGGGACGAAGATCTGCGGGTCAGCGTCGCCCTCGATCACGCCGATGATTTTTTTGCCCATCAGGAAGCCGGCGGGGCTGAAGCTGGCCAGCGTGCCGGGGGGCGTGATGCCGACGAGGGCACAGGTGCCTCGGGTGCCGAGGCAGTCGATGGCGAGCTGGATGACGCCGGGGACGCCGGTGGTGTCGAAGCTGCCATCGAAGCCGGGGGAGATGGCGGCGAGGCTTACCAGGCTGGCTTCGTCCGCGGTCAGGCCGTGGGTCGCGCCGAGGGCGCGGGCGAGGGCGAGGCGGCTTTGGACGCGATCAACGGCGACGATGGGGGCCATGCCGAGCGCGGCGGCCGCCATGATGGCGGCGAGGCCGACCGAGCCGGTGCCGAACACTACGAGCGACTTGCCGGGCGCGCCGGCGAGCGAGTTCACCACGGTGCCGGCCCCGGTCTGCATGCCGCAGCCGAGCGGCGCGGCGAGGTGGAAGGGCAGGGCGTCGGGGATTTTCACGGTGTTGCGAACGGTGGAGAGCGCGTGGGTGGCGAAGCTGGACTGGCCGAAGAAATTGCCGAACAGCGGCGTGCCATCGGGGAAGGCCATCGGTGGGGCCATGGCGGGCGTGACGCCGGCGAAGTTGCGCAGGCCGAGTTCGTCGCAATATTGCGGGGCGTGGCCAGTGCAGGCGCCGCAGTGCCCGCAGCTGTCGTAGGAAAGGCAGACGCGGTCGCCGACGGCGAAGCCGGTGACGCCGGGGCCGAGCGCGGCGACGGTGCCGGCGCCTTCGTGCCCCAGGACGATGGGCATGGCATTGGGCATGTCGAGGTCGCGGAAGCCGAGGTCGGTATGGCAGATGCCGGCGGCGTGGATGGTGACGAGCAGTTGGCCCGGGCCGGGGGCGGGGAGGTCCGCCGCCATCAGCGTGAAGGGTTTGCGGCGTTCGGTGGCGACGGCGGCGGTGATGCGCATGTGTCGGTTCTCCTGTTGCGTTCACCCTACCGGCTTGACCGCGTTTGCGCCCTTGGCCAAAGGACGAGGGTGAGTGAGGCCGCCGACATTGCCGCCATGAGTTTCGAGGCCGCGCTGGCGCGGCTGGAGACGATTGTCGCGGCGCTGGAATCGGGGGACGCCCCGCTGGAATCGGCGATCGATCTTTATGCCGAGGGGCAGGCGCTGCGCGCGCATTGCGAGGCGAAGCTGTCGACCGCGGAGGCGCGCATCCAGCAGTTGCAGATCGGCGCCGACGGCAAGCCGACCGGGGCCGCGCCCTTCTGATGCAGGCCAGCTTGAGCCTGAAACCGGCGCTGGATGCCATCGGGCAGGCGATCGATGCGCGCTTCGACCGGCTGCTGGCGGTGCCGGAGGATGCGCGGGCGCCGCTCTACAAGGCGATGCGGCATGCGGTGATCGGCGGCGGCAAGCGGATGCGGCCGCTGCTGGTGGTGGCGGCGTGCGACCTGTTCCATGTCGACCGCGAACGGGCGCTGCGGGTGGCGCTCGCGATCGAGGCGGTGCATGTTTATAGCCTGGTGCACGACGATTTGCCGTGCATGGACGATGACGATCTGCGGCGCGGCAAGCCGACGGTGCATGTGGCGTTCGATGAGGCGATCGCGGTGCTGACGGGCGACAGCCTGTTCGCGCTGGCGTTCGAATGGCTGGCGGACGAGGCAACGCATGAGGACCCGTTCGTGCGGGCGGAACTGGTGCGGGAGCTGGCGCGCGCGTCCGGACCCTGCGGCATGGCGGGCGGACAGATGATGGACCTGGCGGCGGAGGCGGGCGGGTTCGACCTGCCGGCCACCACGCGCCTGCAGCAGCTGAAGACCGGGGCGCTGATCGGCTTTTCCGTGGAAGCCGGGGCGATCATGGGGAAGGTGGGGGATTCGACGCGGCTGAAGCTGCGCGGCTATGCCCGCGACCTGGGGCTGGCGTTCCAGATCGCCGATGACCTGCTGGATGTGGAAGGCGACAGCAGCCGCACGGGGAAGGCGGTGCAGAAGGATGCGGAGGCCGGGAAATCGACCTTCGTCAGCCTGCTGGGGGTGGAGCGGGCGCGGCAGCAGGCCGCGATGCTGATCGACCAGGCGATCCACCATCTGAGCGGTTTCGGACCGGAGGCGGATTTGCTGCGGGCGATCGCGCGTTTTGCCATCGAGCGCGACCGGTGAGCCGTGGCTGGGGAGAGGTCTGATGGGGTTCAAGATCGGCTGGTTGGCTCTTCGCGACGTCTCGGTTGATGAAGGGCTCGACCTTGTGGGTATGCGCGATACTGGCGTCACGAGTGAAATCGTCGAAGATGGTTATGGGCTGACGGCGCTTTCGAATGGTTGGGTAGTCGTCTGGTTCAATGAGTTTGGCGCCATTGATGCAGCCGAGGTTTCAAAGATATGCTCGAGCCACGAAGGTCTGTGGGTCAATCTGCATGAAGGCGTCATGTATTCGGAAGTCGGATACGTCGAAAACGGCGTGGTGCATTGGTTCGTTGCGCATGATTGCGCACAAGGCTATTTTCACCTCGATTGCCAAGGTTCGCCACCATATTATGCCGAAATCGTCAGTAAACTGCGATCCGAACAGGACGCGGATGGCGGAGAGAATAGCGACGTAGATTATGCGTTCGATGTTCCTGTCGAGCTTGCCTTTGCAATGACAGGTTTTCGGCACGACCTTTTCGAGCTGCCCGGGCATGGCGAATTGGTCTGGTCAATTCTGGAGCGGCGAAAGTGAACCGCATCGGCGTCTATCCTGGCACGTTCGACCCCGTCACGCTGGGGCATCTGGACATCATCGCGCGTGGTGCGAAGCTGGTGGACCGGTTGATCATCGGGGTGGCGACCAATCCGTCGAAATCGCCGCTGTTCACGCTGGAGGAGCGGGTGGCGCATGTGCGGCGGGAGACGGCGGGGCTGAGCAATGTGGAGGTGGTGAGTTTCGACGCGCTGCTGATGCATTTCGCCGAGGCGCAGGGGGCGAGCGTGATCATTCGCGGGCTGCGCGCGGTGGCGGATTTCGAGTATGAGTTCCAGATGGCCGGGATGAACCAGCAACTGAACGATGATATCGAGACCGTCTTCCTGATGGCGGCGGTCTCCCTGCAGCCGATCGCCAGCAAGCTGGTGAAGGAAATCGCGATCTATGGCGGGGAGATCGGCAAGTTCGTCAGCCCGACGATCGCCGCGGAAGTGAAGGCGCGGGTCGCCGAAGGGAAGCTGAATTGAAAAAGCTGTTGTGGATGGTGATGCTGCTGCTGGCCGTGCCGGCCTGGGCACAGGCGGCGCAGGCACCGCAGGCCGTGCCGGCGAAGGATGCGGGCCCGAAGGACATGGTCACCACGGCCCGCGATGCCGGGATGCAGGTGCTGTCCGGCGATGCGAAGTTCAATCCCTCCGACCCGGAGAATCTGTTGTACATCGACCTGTCAACCGGGGGACGGGTGACGATCCTGATGCGGCCGGATTTCGCGCCGAAGCATGTGGAGCGCATCAAGCTGCTGGCGCGGCGGGGATTTTATGATGGGCTGCTGTTCCACCGGGTGATCGATGGGTTCATGGCGCAGACCGGTGATCCGAAGGGCACCGGGCAGGGCGGCAGCGAGCTGCCGGACCTGAAGGCGGAGTTCAACGAGCTGCCGCACGTGCGCGGCGCGGTGAGCATGGCGCGGACGGACAAGCCCGATACCGCGAACAGCCAGTTCTTCATCGTGTTCGATCCGGTGCTGAAGCTGGACCGCAGCTATACGGTGTGGGGCCGGGTGATCGACGGCATGCAGTGGGTGGACGCCATCGCGCGCGGCGAGCCGCCGGCGAACCCCAGCCGCATGTTGCAGGTGAGCGTGGCGGCCGACCGCAAGCCGCCGCCGGATTTCGCGGCCGCGGCGGCGAAGGATGATGCGGCGGCCAGGGATGCGCTGGCGGCGGAAGCGGCGAAGCTGGGGGCGGCGCCTCCGAAACAATAAGCCGGAACGGTTGTTGCCGCGGCTGCCTATTCATTCCCCAAATATGTCGCTGCCCGCCGTCATGATGGACAGTCGGGGGCTTTTTTTCTTGCGGAACTGTTGCTTATAGTGTCCCCACCGGGGGTGGGGCGATGCGACGGGGGGTGTTTTTCTGGCTGATGCTGTTGCTGGCGGCACCGCTGGTGGCGGCGCCACGGCCGGTTCTGGACTTTGCCGCGCTGCCGTTCATGGAGCGGCCGTTGTTGTCGCCCGATGGCAAGCGGGTGGCTGCGAAGATTGCCGTTCAGGGTGAACAGTATCTGGCCGTTGTTGAACTGGGCGGCAAGAATATCGCCAAGGCACGCATCAATGATTACAGTGTCGATTGGTGGCGATGGGTCAACAATGAGTGGCTGGCTCTTGGCGCGTCCGACATGATCAAGGTGATGGGAGAGGATTTTGGCGTCTCGCGCGCGATGCGGGTGAGCGCCGATATGAAGACCATCGCCTGGCTGAATGGGCGTTCGGGCGGGCAGAACGGGGCCGACCTGGTATGGCGCGCAGGGGATGGGTCCGCGCGGGTGATGATCGCGATGCAGACCAGTATCTGGTCGAGCGATGCGGGATTCTATCCGGAAGTACGGGAGTATGACCTGACGACCGGGCGCAGCACGTTGAGGCAGCGGTCGCGCGAGGGGATTTGGGAATGGGGGGCTGATGCCGCCGGGGTTTTGCGCATCGGCATCGGGGCAACGCTGGACGGGCGGGTGCAGCGGATGATGTATCGCGCAACCGCGGATGAGACCCTGCGGACAGTGGATCGGGCGCGATCGCGGGAGAGGGAGACTCTGACCGTGCCTTTATTGTTCCTGCCGGATGAGCAGGCGGTGACGATCGCTGACGACGACAAGGGCTTTTCGACCGTTTTCGAGATGAATCTGAAAGACTTGACGCTGGGGAAGGCGCTCGACCGGTCGCCCGGTTACGATGTGGCAGGGCTGTGGGTGGACGATCGCGCCAGCAAGCTGCTGGGGGTGCGGCTGGAGGAAACGCATGGCTGGACGCGCTGGGTCGATCCGGCGCTGGCCGAAACGCAGGCGGCGATCGACAAGGCGGTGGCGCCACGCCGGGCGCGGGTGATTTCGATGAGCGACGACCGCCGGTTGCTGCTGGTGCATTTGGGCCTGCCGTCGGAACCGGGGCGATACATGCTGTTCGATGCAGCATCGGGCACCTTGAAGCAGTTCGCCTGGGTGAATGAGGCCATCCGCAAGGGGCTGCATCCGGTGAGCAGCATCCGTTACAAGGCACGCGACGGGCTGGAGATCGAGGCGATCCTGACGCTGCCGGCGGGGCGGGAGGCGAAAGCGCTGCCGCTGATCGTGATGCCGCATGGTGGGCCGTTCGCGCGCGATCTGGAGGAATGGGACTGGATCGCCCAGTTCCTGGCGGATCGTGGCTATGCCGTGGTGCAGCCGAACTATCGCGGATCGTCGGGCTATGGCACCGCGTTCGCGCGGAAGGGCGAGGGCCAGTGGGGGCTGGCGATGCAGGATGACCTGAACGATGCGATGCGGCATCTGGTGGCGACGGGCGTTGCCGATGCCAGGCGGGTGTGCATGGTCGGGGCCTCTTATGGCGGCTATGCGGCGATGCGGGCGGCGCAGCGGGACGGGGCGCTGTATCGCTGCGCGGCCAGCTATGCCGGTGTGTCCGACCTCAATCGCATGATCCGCTACAACAGCCGGTTCCTGGGCAGCGGCGCGGGCGAGGACTGGCTGCGGACGCAGGCGCCCGATCTGAAGGCCGTGTCGCCGCTGAACTTCCCCGAGGCCTTTTCCATTCCCCTGCTGCTGGTGCACGGGGCGAAGGATGTGCGCGTGCCGGTGGCGCAATCGCGGCAGATGGCGGCACGGCTGAAGGAGTCCGGCAAGGCGGTGACCTATATCGAGCAGCCGGAAGCCGACCATCATTTCAGCCGGCAGGCGGATCGGTTGCAGTTTCTGGAGGCGCTGGAGGCGTTCCTGAAAGAGCATAACCCGGCCTGACACCAGTGGCCCGGCAGGCTATCGGGCGGGAATGAAGCTGTCTGATTTCGATTTCGAGTTGCCGGAAACGGCCATTGCCCTGCGGCCGGCGGAGCCGCGGGACAGCGCGCGGATGCTGGTGGCGCGGGGTGGTGACTTTGCCGATCATGTCGTGCGCGATCTGCCGCGACTGCTGCGGGCCGGCGATGTGCTGGTATTCAACGACACGCGGGTAATCCCGGCGCAGCTGAGCGCGCGGGTGGGGGAGGCGCGCGTGGATGTGACGCTGCACCAGCGGCTGGGGCCGTGGGAGTGGCTGGCGTTCGTGCGCAATGCGCGGCGGCTGCGCGTGGGCACGCGCGTGGAATTCGGCGGCGGGCTGCTGGGCGAGGTGGCGGAGAAGCTGCCGGACGGGGCGGTGCGGTGGCTGTTCGAGGCGGAGGTGCCGCTGGAGGTCGCGCTGGAGCGGGCGGGGACGATGCCGCTGCCGCCCTATATCGCGCGCAAGCGGGGCATCGATGCGCGTGACCGGGCGGACTATCAGACGGTCTATGCGAAGGAAGATGGCGCCGTGGCCGCTCCAACAGCGGGATTGCATTTTACCAGTGAATTGCTGGCGGCGCTGGATGCGGCGGGGGTGGTGCGGGAGACGCTGACGCTGCATGTCGGGGCGGGGACCTTCCTGCCGGTGAAGACCGAGGATGTGCGCGAGCATGTGATGCACAGCGAATGGGGGCGGATCGAGGCAGACGTGGCGGCGCGGCTGAACGCGGCGCGGGCCGCGGGGCGGCGGATCATCGCAGTGGGGACGACGAGCCTGCGGTTGCTAGAGAGCGCGGCAGATGATGCACGGGTGATTCGACCGTTCATGGGTGAAACGGCCATCTTCATCACGCCGGGCCATCGGTTCAGGGGGGTGGATGGGCTGATGACCAATTTCCACCTGCCGAAATCGACGCTGTTCATGCTGGTGAGCGCGCTGATGGGGCGCGAGGTGATGCAGGCGGTCTATGCCCATGCCATCGCGGCGGGGTATCGATTCTACAGCTATGGCGACAGTTCGCTGCTGTTGCCCTGAACCGTAAACGCTCCGCTGCATTTGGCGTGCTGCGATTTCGTCCGCTCATGTTATGCAGGGCCTATCACTGGCGCGCGTTCCGGCTGCCGGTGGCTGAGAGGGATGGTCGGTGGACCACGCACTCCCGCCGAACGGGCTGGAGCCTCCATGACATCTGCCTATCCTCATGCCGACCCGGCGATCGAAGCCGCCCCCGCAAGGCCGCCGGTGAACCTGGTGATGAACCTGGCGCTGGCGATGGTGACGGCGTCCAGCGTGCCCTTGCTGCTGCTGGACGGCGAGCTGTGCGTGGTGGCGGCGAGCGAGAGTTTCTGCCGGGGGTTCGGCATCGATCCGGCGCGCGTGGTGGCGCAATCCATGTTCGCGCTGGGGCAGGGAGAGTGGGACACACCGCAACTGCACGCCCTGCTGGAGGCGACCGCCGCGGGCGGGGCCGAAGTGGCCGCCTATGAAATGCGCCTGCGGGCGGAGGGTGACGATCCGCGCGCGCTGGTGCTGCACGCCCGCCGGCTGGAGCATGGCAATCCCGATGAACCCCGTTTGCTGCTGACGATTGTGGACATCACCGAGGAAAAACGGGCGGCATCCCGGCAGGAGGAACTGATCCGCGAAAAGGCGGTGCTGATGCAGGAAATCCAGCATCGCGTGGCAAACAGCCTGCAGATCATCGCCAGCGTGCTGATGCAGAGCGCGCGGCGGGTACAATCGGACGAATCGCGCGGCCACCTGACCGATGCCCATCACCGATTGATGTCGGTGGCGACGCTGCAACGGCAGTTGTCGTCCTCCTCGGCGGATGTCGTGACGTTGCGCGTCTATTTCGCCCAGCTGTGCAACAGCATCGGCGCCTCGATGATCCATGACCGCGACAAGCTGACCCTGACCGTCAAATGCGATGACACGATCGTGGGATCGGACGAATCGGTCGGGTTGGGCCTGATCGTCACCGAGCTGGTGATCAATGCGCTGAAACATGGCTTTCCCGACGGCGCCGGTGGCGCCATCGTGGTGAGCTATCGGGCGGAGGGTGAGCAGTGGCGGTTGCGCGTCACCGACTCCGGTCTTGGCATGCCCCCCGCCGGTGTGCCGACTCCGGCCGGGCTGGGATCGACGATCGTGGAGGCACTGGCGAAACGGCTGGGCGCACGGATCGAGATCAGCGCGAGACAGCCGGGAACGCGCGTGTCCATCATCCGCGATGGTGCGATTGCCGACCGGGCGGTGTTCGCGCGGGCGCTGTAAGGCTTGCATGGCCACTCGCGTCCGCTAGCATCGGCGGGATTTCGAAAGGTCTGCCGATGCGCCTGGTGCCGATGCTGGTTGCTGCCCTGCTGCTTGCCCCGCCGGTGGCGGCGCAGGTGGGATTCACGACCCCCGAGGGGTGGACGCTGACCAGCAAGGGCGCGGTCACGCTGGTGGCACCGCCGGAGCCGGATACGCGGATCGCCATCGTGGAGGTGGGTGCGGCCGCCGATGCGACCGATGCGGCGGCGAAGGCGTGGGCGCTGTATCGGCCGGAGGCGAAGCGCAAGATGCTGGTGGCGACCCCCGGCGCGGCGAAGGATGGCTGGGACGAGCGGGTCAGCCTGGCCTATGAGACGGCGCCCAACGAGCGCGCCGTGGTGGCGGCGCTGGCGTTGCGCAAGGGCGCGGCCTGGACGGTGATGATCGCCGACGGCAGCGAGCCGACCTTCGAAAAGCGCGGCGCGGCGGCGAGCCTCATCCAGTCCAGCCTGCGGCCCGCTGGATATGTGAAAGAGAGTTTCGCCGGTAAAACGGCGAACCGGATGACGCCGGAGCGGGTCAAGGCGCTGACCGACTTTGTCGCGCAGGGCATGGCGGAGCTGGGGGTGCCGGGGGCGGGCATCGCGGTGATCGAAAATGGCCGGGTTATTTATGCCGGCGGGCTGGGGGTGCGGGAGCTGGGCAAGCCGGGACCGGTGACGGCGGACACGCGGTTCATGATCGCGTCGAACACCAAGGGGATGAGCACGCTGTTGCTCTCCATGCTGGCGGACCAGGGCAGGCTGCGCTGGGACCAGCCGGTGACGCAACTGTATCCGGCGTTCCGGCTAGGGGACGACAGGACGACGAAGGCGGTGCTGGTGCAGCATCTGGTGTGTGCCTGCACGGGCCTGCCGCGCAAGGACATGGAGTGGATCCTGAACACGCGCCGCGATACGCCGGCGTCCGACACGTTCAAGCAGCTGGCGGCGACGCAGCCGACGAGCGGGTTCGGCGAGCTGTTCCAGTATAATAATCTGATGGCATCGGCGGCGGGGTATGTCGGCGGGATGCTGGCGTTTCCGCGGCTGGAAATGGGCGTTGCCTATGACCGGGCGATGCAGGCGCGGATTTTCCGGCCATTGGGGATGACCGCAACGGGATTTTCGATGGCGCAGGCGCTGGCGGCGGAGCATGCGGCGCCGCATGGCACGGGGCTGGACGGCAAGGTCGCGGTGCTGCCGCAGGATTTCAATTACAGCATCCATCCGGCGCGACCGGCGGGGGCGGCCTGGTCGACGGCGCGGGACATGGCGAACTATGTGCGGCTGGAATTGTCGAAGGGGCTGTTGCCCGATGGGCGCCGGCTGGTGTCGGAAGCGAATCTGCTGAAGCGGCGGGCGCGGGGGGTCTCGGCCGGCGAGGGGCGCTGGTATGGCATGGGGTTGCAGGAGGATGTCGTGGCCGATGTCAGCCTGATTCACCATGGCGGCAGCATGTTCGGTTACAAGAGCGACTGGGTGGCGATTCCGGCGGCGAATGTCGGCGCGGTGCTGTTGATGAACGGCGAGGAGGGGCGGCCGCTGCTGCGGCCCTTCATGCGGCGGCTGCTGGAGATATTGTATGATGGCCGGCCGGAGGCGGCGGCGGACGTGCGCGCCGCGGCGGCGGCATTCAAGGCGCAGCTGGCAGCGGAGCGGGCGCGCTGGACGGTGCCGGCGGCGCCCGAGCATCTGGCGCTGTTGGCCAGCGCCTATGACAGCCCGGAACTGGGGCGGCTGAGCATAAGCCGGAACGGCGCGGAGGCGAGCGCGACCTTCGTGACCGGGCGGGCGGGGCGGCTGGCGAGCCGCCGGAATGACGACGGCAGCATCAGTTTCGCCACCTATGATCCCGTCATCCTGGGGCTGGAACTGGTGGCGGCGGGGAGCAGTGGCAAGCCCGACCTGATCCTGCGCGATGCGCAGCATGAATATCGCTTCAGGCCGGCGCCCTGATTGGACAGGCGCGCGCCGTCACGATAGGCGGCGCCGATGCAGTACATGATCGAGGCAATCGACGGGCGCGCGCGGACGGGGGTGGTGCGCCTGCCGCGGGGGGAGATCCGGACGCCGGCGTTCATGCCGGTGGGGACGGCGGGGACGGTGAAGGGCATGATGCCCGGCGCGGTTCGGGACAGTGGCGCCGACATCCTGCTGGGCAATACCTATCACCTGATGCTGCGGCCGGGGGCGGAGCGCGTGGCGCGGATGGGGGGCTTGCACGCCTTCATGAACTGGCCGCATCCGATCCTGACCGACAGTGGCGGTTATCAGGTGATGAGCCTGGGGGCGCTGCGCCGTGTGAGCGAGGAGGGGGTGGCGTTTGCCAGCCACCTGGACGGCAGCCGGCACATGCTGTCTCCGGAGCGCAGCATGGAGATCCAGTGGCTGCTGGGGAGCGACATCGTGATGGCGTTCGACGAGCTGGTGGCGTTGCCGGCGGAGCGGGAGGTGGTGCGGGCGGCGATGCAGCGGTCTCTGCGGTGGGCGGCGCGGAGCAAGGCGGCGTTTTTGGCGTTGCAGGACAGGCCCGCTGCGTCCGCTTCGCGTCCACCTCCCCCTGAGGGGGAGGACAGGCCCCCTCCGTCATCGCTTCGCGATGCCACCTCCCCCGCAAGCGGGGGAGGGGCTTTGGACGGTGTGCTGCGTGGTGGCAGGAATGCCGCGTTGTTCGGGATTCAGCAGGGGGGGTTGGACGAGGGGATGCGGGCGGAGTCGGCGGCGGGGCTGCTGGACATCGGCTTTCCGGGCTATGCCATCGGCGGCCTGGCGGTGGGGGAGGGGCAGGCGGCGATGTTCGGCTGCCTGGATTATGCGCCGGGGCAGCTGGACCCGGCAAAGCCGCGATACCTGATGGGGGTGGGGAAGCCGGACGATATCGTCGGCGCGGTGGAGCGGGGGGTGGACATGTTCGATTGCGTGCTGCCGACGCGGTCGGGGCGGAACGGCCAGGCCTTCACCTGGGACGGGCCGATCAACCTGCGCAACGCCAGGTTCGGCGAGGATGCGCGGCCGCTGGACGCGGATTGCGGCTGCCCGGTGTGCGGGCAGTACAGCCGGGCCTATGTGCATCATCTGGTGCGGTCCCGGGAGATGCTGGGGGCGATGCTGATGACGCAGCACAACCTGCATTTCTATCAGGCGCTGATGGCGGCGCTGCGGGCGGCGATCCGGGAGGGCCGGTTGAAGGCGTTCGCCGACGGATTCCGGCTGCGCTATGCCGCCGGCGCGGGCTGAGCGGTGAGCGCGGGTTTGCCGCGCAGGAAGCTGTCGACGTCGGCGGCGCTGCGGTCGGGCGTTTCCTCCTGCGGGATGTGGCCGATGCCACTGTAGATGATCGCTTTGGCCTCTGGCAGGGCGCGCTGGAAGGCGGCGACGCTGGCGACCGGGATCAGGCGGTCTTCCTTCCCCCACAGGATGAGGACCGGCATTTTCAGCGGGGCATAGGTGGCGTCGGTGATGGTGGTGCGGGGCTGGCTGAAGCGGACCATGGTGGCGGCGCGGTTGCCGGGGTAGCGCAGCAGGTCCCAATAGCGGTCGACCGCGGCCGGCGTGACGACGGACTGCACGCTGACCGATTGCTGCAGGCTGCGTTCCACCAGGGCGCGCGGCGTGATGCTGGCGGCGAGGTCGCGCAGCATGGGCATGCGGGCGATGCGGAAGCCGAGGGGGAGGTCGGGCTCCGGCGCGTTGGCGACCGGGGGGACGCCGCCCGAATCGACAAGGATGAGCGCGGTGGTGCGATCCGGGTGGGCGAGCGCATAGGCGAGCGCGACGCCGCCGCCCATGCTGTTGCCGGCGATCGCGGCGCGCTCCACGCCCAGCTTCGCGCGCACGGCCTCCACCGTTTCGGCCATGCAGGCCGACGTGTAGCAGCCGGAAGGGATGGGGCCGGTGAGGCCGTGGCCCTGGAGGTCGAGGCTGATGAGGCGGTAGCGGTCTTTGAGGCGCGCGACCCAGGGTTCCCAGGTGTGGAGCGAGGCGTTGGAGCCGTGGATGAGGATCAGCGCGGGCGCGTCCTGCCGGCCCTGGTCGCGGACATGGACGGTGAAGCCGGGGCTGATGTCGATGAAGCGCGACGCCGGGCCGCCATATTTGGCGCGCATGGCGGCGGCATCGGTATCCGGCGTGCGGAAGACAAGGAACAGCGCGACGAGCAGGCCGGCGATGAGGGCGACGCTGCCGATCCAGCGGCGGCTCATCGCGGCAGCAGGCGGATGGGCAGGCCGTCCCTGGGCTTGGGGATGGGGAACATGCTGAACTGGCATTCATAGCCGCTGGGCACGGTGATGCGCCGGGTGGAGAGCAGCTGGAAGAAGAAGCTCTTCACCTGCATGTAGGCGAAGTGCAGGCCGAGGCACATGTGGGCGCCGCCGCCGAACGGCACCCAGGCATATTTGTGCCGGTCGCGGCTGAGCTGCGTGGTGAAGCGCATCGGATCGAACTTTTCCGGATCGGGCCAATGTTCGGGCATGCGGTGGGTGAACATGGGGTTGATGCCGACCTGGGCGCCGGCGGGGATGTGGTAGCCCAGGAAATCGAAGGCCTTGACCGCGCGGCGCGGCATGGCGGGGACGGGCGGGATCAGCCGCAGCGCTTCCTTGAAGGCCATTTCCAGCAGCTCGAGCTCGCCGAGCGCCTCGTAGGGGAGGGTGTCGCCGTGGCGGGCGCGGACGCCGTCGATCTCGGCGCGGATCTGTTCCTGCCACTCCGGGTGGCGGGCGAGAAACCAGGTGAGGCTGGTGATCGACGAAGTGGTGGTGTCGTGCGCGGCCATCATCAGGAAGTTCATGTGGTCGATGATCGCCTGGTCGCTGAGCAGCTGCTCATTCTCGTCGCGCGCGTTGCAGACCTGGGTGAAGATGTCGTCGCCCTGCTGGCCGCGGCGCTGCGGGATGAGCTTGCCGAAATAGTCGCACAGGAAGGCGCGGCCTTCGACCCCCCGGCGCATCTGGGTGAAGGGCCAGGGTTTGCGGGCGATGCCGACGCTGGCCAGCACCATGTCGACGAAGGCCTGGTTGATGCGCCGCGCCTCCGGCCCCCAGGGGATGCCGAGGAAGCTGGTGGCGGCGAGATCGAGGGTGAGGTCCTTGATCGCGGGGTAGAATTTGAACTCGCCCTGTCCCTCCCACCGGGCGAGGCGGCGGGCGATGCCGGCGTTCAGTTCGCCGAGATAATGTTTCATCGGCGCGGGCTTGAAGGCGACCGAGAGCGTTTTTCGGTGCATGCGATGTTCTTCGAAATCCATCAGCATGAGGCCCTTGGGGAAGACCTGGTCGAGGACGGGATTCCAGCCGCCGGCGGAGGAGAAGATCTTGTCCTTGTTGAACATCACCAGCTCGTTGGCGTCCGGGCCGAGCATGGTGACGCCCCAGCCGCCGAAATCCTGCCGTTTGAAGACGAGGCCATAGGTGTCCGCCATCAGCTGGATGGTGCCGAGCGGGTCCTTCAGGAACTTGATGGTGCGCAAGGCGCGGATTTTCGCGGGCGGCGGGCCGGGGATGTGGCTGAGATCGGCCAGCGTCGGGTTGGGGAGGGTGGCGAGCAGGAATTCGGATGCGGGCACGGGCGCGTTCATGGCTGTCTCTCCGGACTGTGGAGTTTGGATACGCAGTTCTGTGCGATGTCGCAATGGCTGTTCACCGGTTTAGGGCCTGTATTGCTTGACAGCAACAATGGCCGCGCTAATGCGAGCCGTTCTCATATTGGGAGTGGGCGATGGTTTCGGTTTCTGCGGTGTCGCGGCGGGGCGTGCTGGGGGCGGCGCTGTGGGTGGCGGGCGCCGCGCCGCTGCTGGCGCGGGAGGCGGCGCTGGCCTTTGCCTTTCAGCCGCAGAAGGACCCGGCCAGCATCCGCAAGGCCGCGGACGAGGTGGCGGCGGCGCTGGCACCGCGGCTGAAGCGCCGGGTGGATGTGGTGGTGCCGCTGGCCTATGCGGCGACGGTGCAGGCGCTGGTGAGCGGGCGGGCGGATGTGGCCTGGCTTTCGAGCCTGCCCTTCCTGCTGGCGCGGCGCGACGGCGGGGCGCGGCTGCTGCTGGCGGAGGTGCGGCGGGATACCAGCGGCCGGGCGCGGACCGATTATGACAGCCTGTTCGTGGTGCGGGCCGACAGCCCGCTGCGGGATTTCGCCGACCTGCGGCGGGAGGCGCGGCGGCTGCGCATGGTCTTCACCAGCCCGACCAGCACGTCGGGCTACGTCTTTCCCTATGCCCGGCTGGTGCGTGAGCGGATGCTGAAGCCAGGGCAGCCGCCGGAGCAGCTGTTCGCCGGCGTCTCCTATGGCGGTGGCTATACCCAGGCGCTGGAGCAGCTGCTGGCGGGGCGGGGCGATGTGGCGGCGGTGAGCGACTATACGGTGGAGGGGCCGAAGCGCGGGACCTATATTGACGAGGCGCGGCAGAAGGGGTTGCGGGTGATCGCGCGGACGCCGGGGGTGCCGACGCATCCGGTGGCGGCGCGGGGCGGCATGGCGGCGGGGCTGCGGCGGGAGATTCGCGCGGCGCTGCTGGAGCTGTCCGCGGCGTCGCCGGCGCTGCTGTCCGACGTTTATGGCGCCAGCGGGCTGGTGGCGGTGGACGAGGCGAAGCATGTGGCGGCGACGGTGGAGGCCATTCGGCTGACCGGGCTGCCGATCGCCGGCCTGGTGAAATAGGGGGTGTTGGCGCGGGATCGCGGCACGATGCCGGAGACCGGCGCGATCAGGGTGGAGGGCCTGTGCCATCGCTGGGCCGATGGCGGGGAGGCCCTGCGCGACATCGACCTGTGCGTGCCGCAAGGGTCCCATGTGGTGATCGAGGGGCCTTCCGGCAGCGGGAAATCGACTCTGCTGCGGCTGCTAGCGGGCGGGATGGAACCGACGGCCGGCCGGGTGCTGATCGAGGGGCGGGTGGCGCGCATCCACCAGGACCTCCGGCTGGTGGGGCGGGCGTCGGCACTGGCGAATGTGCTGCACGGGGCGCTGGGGCGATTGTCTTTCGCACAGTCGCTGCGCTGGCCGGCGGTGGAGCGCGCGCGGGCGGAGGCGCTGCTGGCGCGCGTGGGGCTGGGGCATCGCATGGCGGCGCCGGCGCGGACACTGTCCGGCGGGGAGGCGCAGCGGGTGGCGATTGCCCGGGCGCTGATGCAGGAACCCGATGTGCTGCTGGCGGATGAGCCGGTGGCGGCGCTGGACCCCGCCAATGCCGAGGCGATCATGACGCTGCTGGGGGAATTGCAGCGCGAGCGGGGGCTGACGCTGCTGACGGTGCTGCACGATGCAGCGCTGGCGCGGCGGCATGGCGACCGGGTGGTGCGGCTGGAGGCCGGGCGGGCGCATGTCGCGGCAACTGTTGACGATGCTGGCGCGCGGGGGGCGGGGCCTGTTGCCCTGCCCGTCGAGCCGGCGGAGGCGGGCCGCCGCGACGGGCGTTGGGTGGCGCTGGGGGTGTTCGTGGCGCTGATCCTGGCGAGCCTGCCGGTGCTGGCGCAGCAGGAGACGCGGTTGACGGGCGCGTTCGCGGCGGCGGCGGGGTTCCTGACGCAGCTGTGGCCGGCGGCGGAGGAAATGTGGACGATCGAGTGGCGCGCGCTGCTGCGTTCCCTGCTGGCGACGGTGCAGATGGCGGTGCTGGGGACGGTGATGGCCGTGGGGCTGGCGCTGCCGCTGGCGGCGCTGGCGGCGCGCAACCTGATGCCGGGGTGGGTGCGGCTGCCGCTGCGCGCGGGGCTGAACCTGTGGCGGGCGGTGCCGTCGATCATCTGGGCGCTGCTGTTCGTGGCAGCGGTGGGGCTGGGGGCGGTGGCCGGCGTGGTGGCGCTGACGGCCTATAGCATCGGCTATCTGACCAAGTTTTTTTACGAGGCGTTCGAGGGGGTGGATGGCGCGGCGCCGGGGGCGCTGGCGGAGCTGGGGGCCTCGGGCGCGCAGCGCTTCGTGCATGCGGTGTGGCCGCTGGCGCTGCCGGGGCTGGTGGGCAGTTGCCTGTTCATGTTGGAGTATAATGTGCGGGCGGCGAGCGTGCTGGGGCTGGTGGGGGCGGGGGGCATCGGACAGGATCTGAAGCTCGCGGTCGATTGGGCGAACTGGCATGTGGTGGGGGTGATATTGGTGATGCTGGCGGGCGCGGTGATCGCGGTGGATGCGCTGAGCGCGCGGGTAAGGGGGGCGTTGGGGTAACAAATGCTGCAGTGACGGACCGGGACACCCCTCCGTCGCTTCGCGCCACCTCCCCTTGGCCACCCCATGAACAAGTTCATGGGGACCCCGGTTGCAGGGGAGGATCTATGCGGCGGTTTTGAGGCGGGTGCGTTCGGCGGCGAGTTCTTCGCTGAGGAGGAAGGCGAGTTCCAATGATTGCCCGGCGTTGAGGCGCGGGTCGCAGTGGGTGTGATAGCGGTCGCCGAGCGCCTCGTCGGTGACGGCGATGGCGCCGCCGGTGCATTCGGTGACATTCTGCCCGGTCATCTCGATGTGGATGCCGCCGGCGTAGCTGCCCTCCGCGCGGTGGACGGCGAAGACGTTGCGGACTTCGCCGAGGATGCGGTCGAACGGCCGGGTCTTGAAGCCGCTTGCCGCCTTCACCGTGTTGCCGTGCATCGGGTCGCAGCTCCACACCACATGCCGGCCTTCGCGGCGCACGGCGCGGATCAGGCGGGGGAGGTGCGCCTCCACCTTGTCGTGCCCGAAGCGGGTGATGAGGGTGAGGCGGCCGGGGACGTTGCCGGGGTTGAGCGTGTCGATCATGCGCAGCAGGTCGTCGGGCTGCGTCGTCGGCCCGCATTTCAGGCCGAGCGGGTTGAGGACGCCGCGCAGGAACTCGATGTGGGCGCTGCCGTCGAAGCGGGTGCGGTCGCCGATCCAGAGCATGTGGGCGGAGGTGTCGACCCAGTCGCCGGTGAGGCTGTCCTGCCGCGTCATCGCCTGCTCGTAACCGAGCAGCAGCGCCTCGTGGCTGGTGTAGAAATCGGTGCCTTTCAACTGCGGCACGCTTTCGGGCGTAATGCCGCAGGCTTCCATGAAGGCCAGCGCCTCCCCGATGCGGTTGGCGACGTCGGCGTAGCGTTCCGCCCACGCGCTGCGGCCGACGAAATCGAGCGTCCATTTGTTGACCTGTTGCAGGTTGGCGAAGCCCCCCTGGGCAAAGGCGCGCAGCAGGTTGAGGGTGGCGGCGGCCTGCATGTAGGCGCGTTTCTGCCGTTCGGGATCGGGCGTGCGGCCGGCGGCGTCGAAAGCGATGTCGTTGACGATGTCGCCGCGATAGCTGGGCAGGCTGATGCCGGCGATTTCCTCGGTATCGGCGCTGCGCGGCTTGGCGAACTGGCCGGCCATGCGGCCGACCTTCACCACCGGCATGTGGCTGCCATAGGTAAGGACCACGGCCATCTGGAGGATGACGCGGAAGGTGTCTCGGATGTTGTTGGGGTGGAACTCCGCGAAGCTTTCGGCGCAGTCCCCGCCCTGGAGCAGGAAGGCTTTTCCTTCGGCGACGTCGGCGAGCTTTTCGCGCAGGGAACGCGCCTCGCCCGCGAAGACCAGCGGCGGGTAGTTCTTCAGCTCAGCCTCCACCGCGGCGGCGGCGGCGGCGTCCGGCCAGGTCGGCATCTGGCGGGCTTCGGCATCGCGCCAGGAGGAGGGGGTCCAGTGTTGCATGACACACCCCTTTGGCAGCATGGCGCGCGCGGGGCAAGATTGCGGTCTGCCGGGTTCCCTGCCAATCAGGAGGCGCGGACGTTGATGCCGGAAGGGGGCATGGATGGACTATGTGGCGCTGGGGGCGCGGTTCGAGGCGGACCCGCGGTTTCGCGAGGCGGCGTTCAATCGCGCGCGGCTGATGCTGGACTGCTATGCCTCCAACCCGCCGCTGTGCCGGCTGCTCTCTGACCTGGGGCAGACCTATATCATCGGGGTCGCCTATGGCCTGCACCCGCACATCACGGTGGCGGAGGTGCAGCGGCGGATGCCGGCCGACATGGCGGGGCGCAACCGGGTGAGCGACCAGCTGCTGATGCTGGAGCGGCTGGGGGCGCTGGTGCCGGGGCCGGCGGCGGCGGACCGGCGGGCAAAGGTGCGGATGTTCGCCGACGGGTTCCGCGCGCTGGTGGACCGCTGGATCGATGCGCTGATGCTGCCGGCGCTGCCGTTCCTGGAGGAGCCGCCGGCCGACCTGGACGACCCGGACGCGCGCGTGCGCTGGTTCACGCACTGGCTGGCGGGGCACAGCGTGGGCACGAGAGCCGCGGCGGTGCTGCCCAATGTACGGCGGCTGCTGGGGTTGCGCGCCGGGTTCGTGGTGATGCTGGAGTTCGACCGGCGCCGCCATGCGCCCGAGGGCAGCGTGACGACACGCTTTTCCAAGCGGGAGATCGCGCTGCGATACGGCCTGCCGCGCACCCAGGTGATCGACCTGGTGAAGGAGATGGCGGCGATGGGCTGGCTGCAGGACGGCCCGTTGGGGCTGGAGCCGACCGAGGCGATGAAGGCGGAGACCGGACGGTGCGACGGCCTGATGCTGTGCACCGCGGCGCGCGTGCTGACGGGGGAGCTGCGCCTGGGGTTCGAGGAGGCGCGGATGATCCGCGAAGCGCGGGCGGCGCGGATGGAGGGGGTTGAGACGATGGTGGGGTAGGGGGGTGGCAGAAGCACCCACCCCCGCTCGGCTTTGCCGAGTCGCCGCTGACGCTATGCGTCGTCTTCGACTCCCCGCTGTCTGCTTCGCAGCGCCGGAGGGGTGTGTTATTTCATCAGGACGAGTTCTTCGCTCATGGTGGGGTGGAGGGCGATGGTGTCGTCGAACTGGGCCTTGGTGAGTTTGGCCTTGATGGCGATGGCGAGGGCCTGGAGGATTTCGGGGGCGTCGGGGCCGATCATGTGGGCGCCGACGACGGTGTCGGTGCTGGCGTCGACGACGAGCTTGTACAGGCAGCGTTCGTTGCGGCCGGCAAGGACGTGCTTCATCGGCCTGAAATCGCTGGTGTAAACCTTGACGGTGCCGAGCGTCTTGCGGGCCTGTGCCTCGGTCAGGCCGACGCTGGCGAGGGGAGGGTGACTGAAGACCGCGCTGGGGATGTCCTCGTAGTTGGTCTGCCAGCGTCGAGTGCCGAACAGGTGGTCGGCGAGCGCATGGCCCTCCCGGATGGCGATGGGGGTGAGCTGCACGCGGTCGGTGACGTCGCCGACGGCGTGCAGCCAGGGCAGCGAGGTGTGGCTGTCGGCATCGACGGGGATGGCGCCGTTTTCGGCGGTCTGGATACCGACGGTTTCGAGGCCGAGATCGGCGCTGTTCGGATTGCGACCGACGGCCCAGAGCAGCAGGTCGGTTTCGATCGTCTTGCCGCCTTCGAAGTGGATGGTCAGGCCGTCGGCTGTTTTATCAATGCTTTGGAACTTGTAGTTGAAACGGAACTGGATGCCTTTCTGCATCGAGATCGTCAGCAGCCGGTCGGCAAGCGCTTCGTCCCAGCCGCGCAGCAGCGTGCCGGAGCGGACGACAAGCGTCACGTCGACGCCGAGCTGGTGGAGGATGCCGGCGAATTCGTTGGCGATGTAGCCGCCGCCGGCGATGACGGCGCGTTTCGGCAGCGCGGGGAGGTGGAAGATTTCGTTCGAGGTGATGCCATGCTCGGCGCCGGGGAGGGCGGGGACGAAGGGACGGGCGCCGGTGGCGATCAGGATGTGCTGCGCGGTGAAGCTCTGGTCGCCGACCTGCACCTGGTTGGGGCCGGTGAGGGTGGCGCGGGCGTGGAAGGTGGTGACCTTGTGCGTGTCCAGGGTCGATTGGTAGCCGGCGTTGAGCCGGTCGACGTCGGCGAGCACATTGTCGCGCAGGATGTTCCAGTCGAAGGATTTGTCGCCGACGGTCCAGCCGTAGCGGGCGGCGTCCTCCAGGTCCTCGGCGAAGTGGGCGCCGATGACGAGGAGCTTCTTGGGCACGCAGCCGCGGATGACGCAGGTGCCGCCGACGCGATATTCCTCGGCGATGGCGGTGCGGGCGCCGTGGGCGGCGGCGATGCGAGCGGAGCGGACGCCGCCGCTGCCGGCGCCGATGACGAAATAGTCGAAATCATGGGTCATGATCCCGTCCTAGCGGGGTGTCGGCAGCGCGCCAAATGAAAGGGTTCGATGAGGGTTATCGAGCGGGTTCGGGAAGCTCGTCGCCAGGGCGGGGCGGTTCGCCGCCGTCACGGGCCATTAAGCGGTCGAAGGCATCCAGGTTCGCGCGGGCGGCGCGCTGTTCGAAGAAATCCACTTCCTCTTTTAACGTGTCAGCAGTTTTCATTATTGCCTCGGTAACGACGCATTTGGACCCTACTCCACCGTGACGGATTTAGCGAGGTTGCGGGGTTGGTCGACGTCGGTGCCCTTGGCAACGGCGACGTGGTAGGCGAGAAGCTGGACGGGGACGGCATAGACGAGCGGCGCGATGAGCGGGTGGACGGTGGGCATCTCGATGGTGGCGAGGCAGCCTTCACCGGCCTCCGCGATGCCGGCGGCATCCGAGATGAGGACGACCTTGCCGCCTCGCGCGCGCACTTCCTGCATGTTGCTGACGGTTTTTTCAAACAGTGGCCCGCTGGGGGCGAGGACGATGACGGGCACGGCCTCGTCGATGAGGGCGATGGGGCCGTGTTTCATTTCACCTGATGCATAACCTTCGGCGTGGATGTAGCTGATTTCCTTGAGCTTCAGCGCGCCTTCAAGGGCGAGCGGGTAATCGGGGCCGCGGCCGAGGTAGAGCACGTCCCGCGCGGGCGCGATCAGCGGCGCCATGGCGGCGATGTCGGCATCATGGGCGAGCGCGGCGTTGAGCGCGGCGGGGGCTTCCAGCAGGTGGCGGACGGCGTCCTGCTCCTCCTCTCGCGTCATTTTTCCCTTCACCACGGCCAGGTGGGCGGCGACGGCGGCAAGGACGGCGAGTTGGCAGGTGAAGGCCTTGGTGGAAGCGACGCCGATTTCCGGGCCGGCGTGGGTGGACAGCAGCAGGTCGGCCTCCCGCGCCATCGAGCTGGTGGGGACGTTGACGACCACGGCGATCTTCTGGCCGTGCGCCTTGCTGTGGCGGAGCGCGGCGAGCGTGTCGGCGGTCTCTCCGGACTGGCTGATGAAGAGTGCGAGGCCGCCGGGTTCGAGGACCGGGTTGCGGTAGCGGAATTCGGACGCGACATCGAGATCGACGGGGACGCGGGCGAATTGTTCGAACCAGTATTTGGCGACCATGCCGGCGTAGAAGCTGGTGCCGCAGGCGACGATGGTGATGCGGCGGACATCGGCCAGGGCGAAGTCCATCTGGGGCAGGGCGACCTGCTGTTCGACGCGGCGGAGGTAGCTGCCGAGCGTCTGGGCCACGACCGTGGGCTGCTCGAAGATTTCCTTCTGCATGAAGTGGCGGAAGCGGCCCTTTTCAACGGCCGCGGCGGTGAGGCCGGAGCTGGTGATCTGACGGGTGGCGGGCTGGTTGGCGACGTCGAAGATGGTCGCGCCCCCGCGGGTGATGACGACCCAGTCGCCCTCGTCCAGGTAGGCGATGCGCTGGGTGAGGGGGGCGAGGGCGAGCGCGTCCGAGCCGAGGTAGGTTTCGCCGTCGCCATAGCCGACGACCAGGGGCGATCCGAGGCGGGCGCCGATGAGCATGTCGGGATGGTCGCGGAAGGTAATGGCCAGCGCGAAGGCACCGCGCAGTTGCGGCAGGACGGCCTGCACGGCGGCCTGGGGGGCGGCGCCGGCCTCCACCTGTTCGGAGATGAGGTGGGCGACGACTTCGGTATCGGTCTCGCTTTCGAAGCGGCGGCCGCGGGCGATGAGGGCGTCCCGCAGTGGCTTGAAATTCTCAATGATGCCGTTGTGGACCAGGGCGACATGCGGCGTGGCGTGGGGGTGGGCGTTGGCGGTGGTGGGGGCGCCGTGGGTGGCCCAGCGGGTGTGGGCGATGCCGATACGGCCGGGCGCGGGGTTGGCCGCCAGTTCGCGGACCAGGTTGCCGAGCTTGCCCTCGGCGCGGCGGCGGACGAGCGCGCCATCATGGACGGTGCAGACGCCGGCGGAATCATAGCCGCGATATTCCATGCGCTTGAGGCCGTCCACGAGACGGTCCGCGACGGGGGCGGTGCCGACGATACCGATGATTCCACACATGGGGCTGGGGGCTTTCTATAGAGTGTAGGGGACGCGGATGCCGGGCATCTCTGCCGGAAAATCCCTAGTATTCCGGGTCACCAACACGCGCCCGCGGATCTGGGCGCTGGCGAGAATGATGGCATCGGGTGATTTCAATCGCGGTCGGTCGCGGCGCAGCGCAGCAGCCCTGAGCGATATCTCGTCATCAATTTCATCGAGCCCGAACCGATCGAGGAACGCAAGAGCATCCCTGACAATTGCATCACTGCCTTTTGACAACACTTCGATCCACGCCATGCGGCTGATCCATGCCCTAGAACCATATTCGACGGCGCGCTGAATTTCGGCACGGGCAGGCGGGAAGCCTGCCAGGGCGTCGATCATGATGTTGGCATCGAAAGCGAAGCCGCTCACTTGCCCGCCGGGGTCTTGGGCGTGGGATATTTGCCTGCAATCATGTCGAGATAGATTTGCCGCTGGCGATCATCTTCCTCGTCGAACATGTCAGGGGACTCTGCGCGCACCTCTTCATAATCATCATCCCATGGGCGGGTCCATTCGGCACGACGCTTACGATCATATTCGTGCGAGTCATGTTCGACGCCATGTCTGGCCCAGAGGCCAAATCCCTTATCGATCCAACTTGCGTTATTGTTGGATGTGTCCGGTTTATAGGCTGATACCGCCTCACGCAGCACCTGCGCGCGCGATTTGCCCTGCTCGGCCGCGAGCTGATCGAGCCATTTAATGTCTTCGTCAGGCAGGTCGGCGAGGATGCGAGTCATGATATCGCGATATCATATCGTGATATCATGTCAATCAGCAACTTCGATACCAGTGCAGACACCGCCAGCGTATCGCCACACACCGCCGCTATCCAAACACGCGTCCTGAGCCATGAATTGCCAGCCCCAAACGAGCGCGCAAATTGCTCCAAGAACGAAGCTCACCATCATCGCACAACCTATGTTGGCATGCCGCTTCACTTTTTTTCCGCTTTCTTCCTCCGCATCGCATCATGAAACCGGTCGGCCCAGCCGGGTTTGACCAGTTGTTCGGCGCGGACCATGCGCAGTTCGCCGTCGGCGACGTCGCGGCTGACGGCGCTGCCGGCGGCGACGATGGCGTCGCGGCCGATCTTGACCGGGGCGATCAGCGCGCTGTTGCTGCCGATGAAGGCGCCGGCGCCGATGACGGTCTGATATTTGAAATAGCCGTCATAGTTGCAGGTGATGGTGCCGGCGCCGATGTTGGCGTGGGCGCCGATGGTCGCATCGCCCAGGTAGCTGAGGTGGTTGGCCTTCGCGCCCTCGGCCATCACGGCCTTCTTGGTTTCGACGAAATTGCCGATCTTGACGCCGCGGGCGAGGCTGGTGCCGGGGCGGAGGCGGGCGAAGGGGCCGATGTCGCAATCGGCAGCGATGTCGGCGCCCTCCAGATGGCTGTGGGCGCGGATGGTCGTGCCGGTGGCGACGCGGACGCCGGGGCCGAACACGACGAACGGCTCGATGGTGACATCGGCTTCGATGGCGGTGTCGTGGCTGAGGAAGACGGTCTCGGGCGCGATGAGCGTGACGCCGGCGGTCATCAGTTCGGCGCGGCGGGCGGCCTGGAAGCGGGCCTCGGCCATCGCCAGTTCGGCGCGGCTGTTGACGCCGGCGACCTCGGCCTCCGACGTTTCGATGACGGCGACCTGCCGGCCTTCGGCGAGCGCGTGGGTGACAACATCGGGAAGATAATATTCGCCTGCGGCATTGTGGTTGTCGACCGCGTCCAGCAGGCGCCAGAGATCGCGGCTGTGGGCGACGAGGACGCCGGCGTTGCACAGTGTGACGGCGCGTTCGGCCTCGGTCGCGTCCTTGTGCTCGACCATTTTCTGAACGCGTCCATCCTTCGCGATGATGCGGCCGTAGGCGGCGGTGTCGGCGGGGCGGAAGCCGAGGACGGCGACGCTGGTATCGTCATCGAGCATGTTGCACAGCCGCTGCACGGTGGCGGCGGAGAGCAGCGGGCAATCGCCGAAGGTGACCAGGATCAGGCCGTCGAAGCCGGTGAGGGCGGCGCGGGCCTGGAGCGCGGCGTGGGCGGTGCCAAGCTGTGGTTCCTGCAGGGCGACGGTGACCGGGTGGTCGGCAAGCGCGGCTTCCAGCTGCTCCCGCTTGTCGCCGGCGACGACGATGGTGGCGGCGGGGTCCAGGCTGGCGAGGCTGTCGAGCAGGTGCAGCAGCATCGGGCGGCCGCCGATGGGATGCAGCACCTTGTGGCGAGCGGATTTCATGCGGGTCCCCTTGCCGGCGGCAAGGATGATGAGGGCGAGGGCGGTCATGCCGGTGCCCTGCCACAGCAGTGCGACGGTTGCCAGTGGCGAGGCCGCTGTTGTGTTCAGGAAGGCCGGGAGAAGATCGGGGCGGGAAGGGACATGACGGGGCACGTACGGGCGAAGGACAGGTAGCAAGGGTCGTTAACCAAAACTGTTCTTGACCTCTCATGGTCAATGCCATTGTCTGTGCCAGCTTCATCGGAAGCACAACAGGAGGGTGTCATGCTTCGCATTTCCTTGATCGCTGCGGCTTTGCTGGCCGGCAGCAGCGCGTTCGCCGCGCCGAGCAATCACAGTTTCGCCTGGACCGGCGGCAGCACGCAGGGGTCGGCGGTGCTCAGCCTGGACGGGGTTGACTATACCGCGCTCAGCCGTGGCTGGGTGGCCCAGAATGGTGACAACAATGGCGGCGGCGCCGTCGGCAACTACATCGTCGGCGTGTGCGGATCGTCGGACGCCTGCAACGGCGACGATCTGGAGCGGAACAATTATTTCGTGTTCAACCTTTCCGGCGCCAGCATGAATTTCTCGACCGCCGTGCTGAAGCTGGGGCAGCCGGAGGATTCCTTTGGCGGCGCCGGGCAGGACGGTTTCCTGAGCTATCTGCCCAACCACACCTATTCGCTGTATGATGTGCTAAGCGACCCCGCCGGCAGCGGCACGGCGCTGTACAGCGACCTGGGGTCGGGCACGATGTTCGGCATGAAGGTGCTGGACATCAGCAGCAACGGCAGCATCGTTTCGATCACGCTGAACGCCGCGGGCAATGCCGCGATCGTCAGCGCGCTGGATGCCGGTGGCACCTTCTGGATCGGCGGTTCGCTGAACGCGCCGGTGGTGGTGCCGGAGCCGGCGACCTGGGCGATGCTGATCGCCGGCTTCGGGCTGGTCGGCATGGCGATGCGCCGGCGGGAACGGATGTCCAGCGTCAGCGCCTGAGGGTAACAGGGGGGCGAAGGGGCGGTGTCAGCCTGACACCGCCCCTTTTTGCCGGGCGTGGCGGATCACCAGGCGCAGGCCGGCGAGTGTCAGCAACAGCTCGCCGAAGCTGTTGTAGAGCAGCCAGACGTCGATGGAGGCGGCAAGCGCGATGGCGCCGTTGAGCGCGGCGAGATGGAAGCCGAGAAGGCCGAAGGCGGTGCCGAGGCGGGGCAGGTTCAGACCGTCGAATGGCAGGTAGGTGGCGAGGCGCCCTGCCAGCCAGCGACCCCCGGCGAAGCGCGCGTCGAGCAGGAAAAGCAGACTGGCGACGAGGCCGACGAGCATCGGGCGCAGCTTGATCGCGTCCTCCGCGTCGAAGGCGACGGCGTAGAGGCCGGAAAGCAGCAGCATGACCATGGCGAACAGGCCGAGGCCACCCATGATGCGGGGCGTGACGACCCGTTGCAGCAGCGCCAGCGCCAGGCCGGTGGCGGCGGTGCCGAAGGCAGCCGGGATCAGGCCCGCGGTCTTGGCGAGCGCGTAAAACAGTAGCAGCAGGCCGACATCGACCGCGATCGAGGGGGCATTGCGGCGGAAATGATCGGCGATCGCCATGGATCAGCCATGGCGATGGCGCGAACGGGTGGCAATCGTCAGCTGCGCGGCTTGTCGGGTTGCGGCACGAACATGCCCAGGCCGCAGCTGGCGCCGGTGCTGGGACCGCCGCCCTGGCGGATGACGGTGATGATGTCGACCTTGCACAGGCGACTGAGCGAGGTGGCGTAGCTGAAGGCCTTTTCGAAGCCCAGGCCGGAGCAGCGGTAGGGCAGGGTGTTGCGCAGCGTGCGACCGTCGCTGAGGATGAAATCGATGGTCTGGTCGTCGACGACGCGGGCTTCGCGGATGCGGGCAAGATCGACGCAATCGACCGGCGTGGCGGTGGCGACGGCGGGGACGGGCGTGGCGGAGGCCGGTGCCGCGACCTTGGGTTGCGGGGTGGCGCAGGCGGCGAGCGCGAGCGGGGCAAGCAGCAGCAGCGGATTTTTCATCGTGGATCTCCAGAAGACGATGCCAAAGTGGCAGATGGATGACAGTGCGCCTTAACGGGGGCTGAGCCGCTTGTCCGCAAAGGCACAGGGGGCGACGATGGGGCAGCGCCAGCATTCCGGCGTGCGCGCCTTGCACAGGTAGCGGCCGTGCAGGATGAGCAGATGGTGCGCCGGGCGCGCCCAGCGCGGCGGGATCAGGCGGAGAAGATCGTCCTCCACGCCATCGGGCGTTTTCGCGGTCGAGAGCCCGGTGCGGTGGGCGACGCGGAAGACATGGGTGTCGACGGCGCAGGTGGCATGGCCGAAGGCCTCGTTCAGGACGACGCTGGCGGTCTTGCGGCCGACGCCGGGCAGCGCCTCCAGCGCGGCGCGGTCGGCGGGGACCTCTCCGCCATGGCGTTCCAGGAGGAGGGCGGAGAGCGCGATCACGTTGGCGGCCTTGGCATTGTAGAGGCCGATGGTGCGGATGTGGGATTTCAGGCCGTCAAGACCGAGGGCGAGCATCTGCGCCGGGGTCTGCACGGTGGCGAACAGGGCGCGGGTGGCGCGGTTGACGCCGGCGTCGGTGGCCTGCGCCGACAGCACCACGGCGACGAGCAGCGTATAGGGGTTGACGAACTCGAGCTCGGTCTTCGGCGCGTCGTGGAGCGCGCCGAGCGTATCGAAGATGGCGTTGGCGCGAGCGCGTTTCTGCGGGCTGATGCGGACGGGTTTGCGGCGGGGTGACGATTTGACAGGCGGCGGCGTGGGCATGGGGCTGCTATGGCGGGCGGATGGCGGACGGCAAGGCCTATTTCGATCTGGAGCTGCGGCCGAACCGGTCGATGGAACCGCGCCTGTTCCGCTGGACGGTGCTGGGCGTGGGGCTGCTGTTCGCGCTGATGGCGCTGCGCTTCCTGGTGCTGGGGGCCTGGCCGGTGCTGCCCTTCCTGCTGGCGGATGTGGCGCTGCTGGCCTGGGCGATGCGCGCCTCTTACCGTTCCGGCCGGGCGGTGGAATATGTGCGGCTGTCGGACGAGCGGCTGACGGTGCGGCGGGTGAGCGCGGCCGGGCGGGAACGGCGGGTGCAGCTGGAGCCGTTCTGGACGCGCGTGGAGCTGGAGGTGCTGGACGAGCGGCAGAACCGGCTGTGGCTGCGCACGCGGGAACGGCGGGTGAGTGTGGGCGCCTTTCTCTCGCCGCCGGAGCGGGTGGCGCTGGCGGATGTCATCGGCGAGGGGCTGGCGCGGTTTCGCGCAGGATGTCGAGCCGGAGACCCGAGAGGCTGAACGCGCCATCGGGCGAGGCCAGGGCCACGGCACCGGGCAGGCGGGTGAAGCGGAAGCGCAGGCTGTCTTCGTTCAGGAAGCTGCGGCGGCTGAGGCTGCCGGTGCCGGGGTTGGTGAGCAGGTCCTGCACCAGGATGTCCGCGAGCGGGCGCGGCGCGGCGGCGATGCCGCCGCTGTCGGCCGGGGTGAAGGCGGTGCCCATCGGGCGGGGGGTGCGGCCGGGGGCGGGGGTGAGGGTGGCACTGGCGAGATCGATGCGGTCGCCGCGGCTGGCGATGGCAAGGCCCAGGCCGCTGATGCCGCCAGCGGGTGCGAATTGGGCGCGGCGGGCGTCGAGGAGGGTGACGCTGCCGCTGCCGAGCACGGTGGCGGCGGTGCCGTCGATGAGGAGCGCGCTGTCCTCGTCGATGCCATACCCGAGGCGTTCCGCGGCGGGGAGGGTCATCAGCGCGCGGGCGAGACGGCCCAGGCGGGCGCGCTGGCTGAAATGCTGGTCGACCAAGCCGGTGGTGAGGAAGCCGAGGCCGCGGCCCATCACCAGCGCCTCGCCTTCGCGGGCCGCTTCCATTGCATTGGTGGAAGGACGTTTCAACAGTGCACCTAGGCTTTCGCCGCGCAAAATCATGGCGCGCGACATGATGGCGGCGCCGGCGCTGCTGCCGCCGATGACGGCGCCGGCGAGATGACGCGCGCGGACGGCGGCGAGGAAGGGCGTGTCGGTGCCGGCATCGGTGAGCAGGCGCAGGGTGCGCAGCTGGTCGCCGCCGCTGAACCAGATGGCGCCGGCGTTGGCGAGCTTGGCGATTTCGGCGGGATCGGTGGCGCCTTTTTTCCAGCGCGATTCGTCGGTGGCCCTGGTGTCGGGATCGTCCACCTCCGCGACATGGGCAAGGATGATGCGTTCCGGTGGGACGCCATGGCGGACCAGGCTGGTAATGAAGCCGGTGGCGGCGGGGTTGGCGGAGGCGCTGGGGACGATGACGATGTCGCCGCCGGGCAGCGCGGCATCGATGAAGGCGCGGTGGATGGCGCGGTTGCCGGGATCGAGCCCGCCGCCGACGATCAGCAGCTTGCCGGTGGCGGATGCGGGGGAGGCGAGAAGCAGCAGGAACAGCAGGCGGAGCATGGGCGACGGATAGGGGCGCCCTCGCCCGTTAGCAACGGATGCCGCCGCGCAGGACATGGGTGACCATCATGAGCTGGTCGAGCGCGATGCTGTGCGTCCAGCGATCGGGCGCGGTGGCGAGGTGGGCGACGGGGCCATCCAGCTTCAGCAGCAGCACGCCGGCGACCTGCAGGCCGCCGAGCAGGTGGAGGTCCACCGCCTCGATCCGGCCGCTGCCGAGCGCGGCCTGGGCGGCGACGGCGAGCGCGGTGCCGGTGGTGCGGCGGGGGCAGAGCGCGGCTTCGCGTGCGGGGGGTGGTGACTGGAACAGGTCCATGGCCCATTGACGGTCAGCGCGACCCGGTGTTGCAGCGGAACCAGCGGCGCGGCCGCGCGTTTCACTGGCATGACCGAACATCATACCGACGATCACCCGGCCGTTCTGACCCGCACCGAGGCGCGCGCCGCCGTGGAGGTCAAGCCGATGCGCTGGGTGCTGTGGATCGGGATCGTGCTGGCGGTGGTGTTGCTGGCGGCTGCCTATTTCGGGTTCGCGCCCGAGTAATCAGCGGCCCTTCCACACCGGCGCACGCTTTTCCAGGAAGGCAACCGGGCCTTCGCGGGCATCCTCGCTGCTGAAGACCTTCGCTGAGGTTGCGCGGCTGATCGGCCAGAGGTCGGCTTCGGATTTTTCGAAAGCGAGACGCGCGACCTTCATGCTTTCGCGCACCGACAGCGGCGCGTTAACGGCGATGGCCTTGGCGAGCGCGATGGCTTCATCCTGCACCTTTTCCGCGCTGACCAGCCGGTTGACGAGGCCGAGCGCGTAGGCGCGGGCAGCGTCGATGGGGTCCCCGGTGGCAATCAGTTCGAGCGCGATGGCGGCAGGCAGCTTGCGTGGCAGGCGGAAGACACCGCCGGCACCAGCGAACAGGCCGCGTTTGACCTCAGGCAGGCCGAAGCGCGCGCTGTCCGAGGCAACAATCATGTCGCAGGTAAGGGCGATTTCGCAGCCGCCGGCGAGGCCGGCGCCGACAACGCCGGCGATCCAGGGCTTTTCGCGCGGCTGGGTCACGAAGCCGGCAAAGCCGCCGTCGGGCGTGCTGAGCAGATGGCCGCGGCCCTTGCTGATTTCGGAAAGATCGGCGCCGGCGCAGAAGAAATCCGGGCTGGAGGAGGTGAGGATGGCGACGCGGATGGCGTCGTCGGCCTCGGTCTGCTTGACGATCCAGTCCATCGCCGCGGCGACATCGCCGTTGACAGCATTGCGCTTGTCGGGGCGGTTCAGGCGGACGAGGGCGATATGGCCGTCGATGATGTCGTAGAGGACTTCGCGGCCGACGGATTCGGGTTGGGTGGTCATTAGGGTTCTTTCGCTGGGTCGTGTTTGCTTAGCCGGGCTTCCCCACCCCCTGCCCCTCCCCTGAAGGGGAGGGGAGGGATCAAGCCGGCATCCAGCTGCAATGGAAGCCGCCGGGGATGCGGGCGGGCATGTGGATGGTGGCGACGGGGCCATCGGATACATGTTGCGCATCGAGGATGAGGAGGGCGCTTTCGTTTTTTAGTGAGTCCCAGCGCAGCGCCAGCAGCCAGCCGTCGCCCTCGGCACTGCTGCCGGGGCGAGGGACGAAGACGGGTTCGCCGGTGTAGGCGCCATCGCCGGCGTTGAAGGCGTCGCGGTGGCCGCTTTCGGTATCGATGGTGGCGATGGTGTCGAAGCCGTCGACGCGGCCGGGCGAGGGCCGGGGCGTGCCGTTGACGAAGGCCTTGCGGTAGCGGCGTCCCTGCCAGCGGTCGTCGATGCGCGGGAATTGCAGATCCATGCCGTCGATCTGTTCCTCGTGCACGGCATTGCCGCGGATGCGCCAGCGTTTCAGGGTGAAGCGGCTGGCGGCGGGATCGGCGGGGGTGCCGTCGGCGGCGGGCATCAGCGGGGCACGGCGGCTGCCGGCCACGTCGATGACGAGATCCTCGCCATCATCGAAGCTGTTGGCGATGTGGAAGGCGAACAGCGGGTCGCTTTCCACCCAGCGGACGCCGGTGCCGTCGCCGCCCTTGGCCATGATGCCGAAATGGCTGGCGCGGTCGGACTCCCAGGCAGCAAGCGGCTTGCCCTGCATCGCGCGCATCAGGTCGATGACGACGGGGAGGCAGGGGAAGACGACGTGACGGTCGGTGAGCGCGAAGTCGTGCATCATGCTGGCATAGGGTTGGTCGAGGAAGGCCGTGTGGGTGCCGCGGCCCTGGGCATCGACGATGTTGTAGCGGATGGCGGTACTGCCCGGACCCTTGGCGCTGTAGCCGAAGGCGTGCATCGCGCCGGTCGCGGGGTCGGTCTTGGGGTGGGCCGTGAAAGGCCCGGTGACGGTGCCGTCGAAATGCTCGCTGCCCAGCGTGTCGAGCGTGGCGGGGTCGAGCGCCACCGGCGGGCAGCCCTCCATCAGGGCGTAGAGCCGGCCGGCGTGCGGCCAGATGTGGGTGTTGGCGGTGTTGTAATCCATCATGTTGACCGACGGATCGTTGAAGCGGGGGTTGCCGAAGACGCCGAACAGGCGGCGTCCGGCTGCCTTTTCAAGCTCATACTTGCGGGTCTTCACATAGCGGTTGCGCATCGCGGCGCGGCCGTCGGCAAGGCGGATGGCGTAGATCATGCCGTCGCCGTCGAAGACATGATATTTATTGTCCGGGTGCGGCGGGTGCGCCGGGTCGGGGCCGTTGCGATAGAAGGTGCCGTTCAGCTCTTCGGGAATGGCGCCTTCGACGACCAGGTCGGCGGCGTCCATCTCGGCGCCGAAGGGGCGGTAGTAGCCGGTGAGGTACGGATCGTTCGGAAACGGCAGGGCCATGTGCGCTCTCCCCAGAGGTTGGCGGAGATTTAGGCAGTGTCGCCGCGGCGGCTAGCTGTTCAAAAAGCGCGTGACGGCGGCGGCCCAGGCCCCGGGCTGCTCGTCGACGATGTCATGGGTGCCGCTGTCGAGCGCGGTGAAGGCCCAGTCCGCGCGGTGCGCGGCGGCGCGCCGGCTGGCGGCGTAGAGATCCTCGCCACTGTTGCTGAGGACCAGGGTGGGGGCGGTGATGGCGGCGAGGTCCGGGGTCATGTCGTGGCTGAGCGCCATGATGAAGCCCCAGTGGTAACGGTCTGGAATGCGGAGCATTTCGGTCACATGCTTGTGCATGGCGGGCAGGTTGCTCCAGCCGGGGGAGGCGCGCAGGCGCTGGGCCCAGGCGGCGGTGAGGTGGCTGCCGTCGGGCGCGGGGTCGAGCGGGGCGAAGCGGAAGGTGGCGAAGTGGGCGCGTTCGTCCGGCGTGAGCCAGGGGACGCCGTTGAGGATGAGTTTGCCGACACGGGCGGGGTGGCGCGCGGCGAGGTTGGCGGCGATCAGGGCGCCGGTGTGATGGCCGAGGATGTGCGGTGCGGTGAGGCCGAGCGCATCGAGGATGGTGAGCAGCGCGTCGGCATGGTCCGGAATGCTGGCGGGGTTGGGGGGCGGGTCGGAGAGGCCGAAGCCCGGCGTGTCGAGGGCGATGGCGCGGAAGCCGGCGGCGGCGAGGAGCGGCAGCGCGGGATCGAACATGGCGCCGGAGAGGGGGGACTGGTGCAGCAGGAGGAGCGACGGGCCGTCGCCGGCCTCGCGGCCGTGCACCTGGCCCCAGCGGCCATCGAGGTAGAATCGTTTCATGGGCGTTCCAGGAAGCTGTTGATGATGTTGGCATAGTCGGCGGCGCGATCGGGCATGTGCAGGGGGTGGTGGCCGGGAAAGAAATGCCGTTCGGCGTGGGGCAGCAGGGCGTGGGCGGGGGCGAACGTGCCGGCGAGGCTGTCTTGTTCGGCGCCGAGCAGCAGGATGGGGTGGATGAGGAGGGGCAGGCGCTGGCCAAGGTCGTGGCGGGCTGCCAGGGGCCCGGAGGTGACGAAATCGGTGGCGAGATAGTCCCGCATGGTGGCCCAAACCATGTCGAGGGTGGCGGGGGTGACGGTGAAACCGGGGATGTATTCGGTGAGCAGGCCGATGGTGCGGTCCCAGGCGAGGGTGGCGCTGTCGGGGCCGGGGCGGGGGGTGGTGGCAAGGGCGGCGAAGGCGGCGCGGAGGTCGGGGGTGAGGAGCGGCACGCCGTCCAGGATGAGGCGGCGGACGCGGGCCGGGTGGCGGAGCGCGAATTCGGTGGCGATGCTGGCGCCGAGATGCCCGCCGAGAAGGTCGGTTTGCGGGATGCCGAACTGGTCGAGGAGGGGGAGGAGGCTGTCGGCCCAGGCTTCGAGGCTCCAGTCGGCGGGGCGGGGGTCTGACTGGCCGTAGCCGAGCAGGTCGGGGGCGAGCAGGCGGCGGGTTCGGGCGAGATATGGCGCGGCCTGCATATATATGCGGCTGGAGAGCGGGGTCCAATGGAGCAGCATGAGCGGCGTGCCGCCTTCGCCCCAGTCCCGCAGGTGGATATGGCCGTGCGGGGTGGGGAGGAGGTGACGGCGCATGCGCTTGGCGTGGCGGAACAGGGCGGCGGTTGCACGGGTGAAGCGCTGCTTTACCACCGGACGGATAATGTCGGCGGCGCTGTCGCCGCGGCCTTTGCGGACAGGCAGTAGGGCGGCATGATGAGCGCTGAGGTTTTCCTGCTGGCGAATGGGGCCTTCTTGCTGGCCGTCGTGCTTTGCTTGGGGTGGGCGCAGTGGCGGACGCGGCCGGGGCCGGCGTTTCCGGGACCAAGGCCGGTGGGGCGGCTGTTCAAGGCCTGGCTGGTGGTGATCTGGGGGGTCGGCCTGTTGCTGCCGCTGGTTGCACTGGTGATCGACGGTTTCATGGGTGAGATGCGGCCGGTGCGGCTGGCGCTCGGCTGGTATCTGCTGATGTTCGTGGTGCAGGTGGGATGTGAGCTGTTCGTGTGGAAGCGCTGGCGGTCGCCGGTGTGGGTGCTGGTGCCGTGCCTGTTCCTGCCGTGGCGGCTGTTCCAGGTGGGGATGGGATTTTATGCGGTGCAGGGGCTGGAGGCGCCGCTGACGGTGGCGACGCTGTGGGGGTTGGCGGGGTTGTGGATCGTCAACATCGGGGTACATTACAGCAATATTCCCAACACGTTGCGCTGGGATGCGCATCCGGCGGATGCGACCTTTCCGGCGCTGAAGGATCCGCGCGTGTTCGTGGAGGGGGCGCAATGATCTCGGACGCGCATGTCGCACAATATGCCGCCGAGGGCTGCGTGCGGGTGGAGGGGGTGTTTTCGGCCGAGTGGGTGGCGCGGTTGCTGGCGGCGGTGGACGCGTGCGCGGCAGTGTTCGCGCGCGGAGAAGTGCCGGCGGCGGTGATGGACGGCGGGACGCAGAACCCGCCGAGCATCCATTTCACTGGTGAAGGCGGGGTTCAGCTGCGAAACTGCGTGCCGGCGCATGCGGATTTTGTCGCCTGGCTGGCGGACAGCCCGGCAGCCGCGGTGGTGGGGCGGTTGACGGGGGCGTCCAGCGTGCGCTTCTGGATGGACGCGACCTTCGTGAAGTCCGGCGCCGATCCCGAGGCGGCGACGCCGTGGCACAATGATGTCTGCACCTTTCCGTTTGTCGGCGAGCAGCTGCCGAGTTTCTGGGTGGCGCTGACCGATGTGGATGCGGACAATGCGCCGATGCTGACGCTGGCGGGGAGCAACCGCGATGCCTGGCGCTATCACTCGCCCTTGTCGCGGCAGGATATGACTTTGCCGGGCTATCGGCCGTGGGACGAGCTGCTGGCGCGGGTGGCGGCGCCGGATGCCGATGTGCGGATGTGGGAGGCGAAGGCGGGTGATATTTTGCTGATCCATCCCAGGACCATCCATGCCAGCCTGCCGCGCAAGGCCGGGTTGCCGGGGCGGCGCGTGGCGTTCACCACGCGCTGGATCGGCAGCGATGTGGTGTGGGCGCCCGATGCGCTGTCTGCCAGCATTCCCCGGCTGAGTGACCATCCGGCCATGCGCGTGGGGGAGGCGCCGCCGGAGGGGTTGTTTCCGGTGCGCTGGCGCAGTTGACGCGGCGTGTGTTAACTTTGTGGCGGGCGATTCGGGGGACAGGCGATGGATGCGGAGCGGGCGGGCAAGCTGTATGTGAAATTCGTCCAGCGGGGTGAGCCGGTCAACAATCTGATCCGCGACCGCTGCCTGGCGGCGTTTGCCAAATGGACGGATGATGTGGCGGACGCGGTGCTGCTGTTCGCGACCGAAATGCTGCCCTGTATCGCGGGGGGCAACCAGAATGAGCGGTTCATCGAGACCAACACACTGTTGATTGCGACGACCGCCACGGTTAGCGGGGCCGCTCTGACGCCCATCGAGGCGGTTTATCGGCTGTGCATGTGGAACAGCTGGTTCCGGCAGCGGCAGCTGAATTTGAAGGCGGCACCGATCCAGTTGCCGATGGCGATGGAAATCTACAATGAAATCAACGATGGCGGCTGGGACACGGATGCCGGGTTTCTGGCTTTCTGCGCGGCGGTAACGGAACCGCACCGGAAGATTTACGATATCCGCAAGGCCTTTGTCGATGCGGGTCTGCCGAAGCTGAACGTCTATGCGACGATGCACTTCCTGCAGCAGAATGTGCTGCCGATCACACGGCTGAACGTCGGGACGGCGGTGGACATCTATCGCATGTCGCTGTTGGCGCCGCCGCTGACGGCGTTTGCCGGGTTCGACGATTGGGGGCCGGGCAACCATGGCAGCATAGCGGAGAACAAGCTGTGCCATTTCCTGAAGCATGTGCTGGATGCGCATCCGCTGGGTGACAAACAGAAATTGCCGTGGGTGGACGAGACCGCCGTGTGGTGGCGGGAGCTGAACATCCGGCTGACCGGCGAGCGCGCGCAGGCGGGCCTGGGGGTGATGCTGTGGAATGCGGTGAGGGCGCATTTTCCCGCGACGCTGAGCGACCATCTGTTGCCGGCGAACGCGCCGCAGGTGGTTGCCAAGGTTCGGGCAGGTGGCGGCTGGCCGCAACTGTTGAAGGATTGGCTGGTGGCGCAATATGCCGATGCCTACGCCGCCTATGCACTGAACCTGAGCCGGGCGATGACGGACATCATCGTGCATGTCGACGAAACCGGCAGCAATGTGAACATGAAGGGCGTGAACGGTGGCTTTTTCCTGGGCGGCAGGCCGGAAGGGGCGGTGCTGGGGCTGTCCACATGTTTCTATGCCAAGCCGGACGTCAATCTGAAGACGGTAAATGTGGACCGGCAGATCTGGCAGGTCAGTCCGCTGTAGCGCGGTTCAGGTTTTCAGTGTGATGGTGACGCCTGCCGGCGCGGTGTCGAGGCGGGCGCGCGCGGCGGGGTCTGCGAGCGCGGTGGCGGCGGCGAAGTCGAGGGCGTTGTCTGTGGCGGCCTGGAACAGGCGCGCCTGGGGTTCGCTGAACGGGCGTTCCGGACGGCCGATGCGGTTGCCAAAATAATGGTCCACGCCGTCGCCGATCCAGAGCAGGCGGGGCGTGACGGTGGCGTTGTCGAAGGCGAGGCGGTGCGACTGCCAGTCGGGGATCATCGGTGGCAGGGCGTCGGCGGTGCCGGTCTGCACCCAGATCGGGCGGGCAATTTTTGCCATCCCTTTGGCGTCGATGAAGCCGGGGAAGGCGCCGGGAGGTGAAAAGGCGAGGGCCGCGCGGACGCGCGGGTCGGCCTCGGTCGGGAAGGCCAGCGTGCGGGCGCCGGCGAGGATGAGGGCGATGAGGGCGCCGAAGCTGTGGCCGGCGGCGACCATGGGAAGGTCGCGATGCTGTTCGGAGAGCCAGTCGAGCGTCGCCTGCGCCTCCACCAGGCGGCGGGCGAGGCCGGCGGCGCCCTGGGGGCGGGGTTCGGGGCGGTCGGGCGAATCGGCGTGCAGGATGGCGGCGGTCAGCCAGCCGGCGTCGGCGAAGGCGGCGGTGAGCGCATCATATTTGGCGGCATTGCTGTTGGCGCCGTGGCTGAACAGCAGCGTGCCCAGTGGCTTGCCGCCGGGGCGCCAGACGCGGATCGGCACAATGCGGCCGTCGGCGTCGCGGATGTCGAGGGTCTGGACGGCAGGGGCGGCGGGGGGTTTCAGCCCGGTGCCCTTGGGCATTTTCGTGGCGGCGGCGAGGAACGCCAACGCCGCGCCACCGGTGAGGATGGCGCGGCGCGTGGCGGCGTTGTTCACGCTTATTTGCCGAAGTTGACGCGCAGCGTGGCGCCGAAATAGCGCTCGGCCTCGCGCGGGACGATGTAGCGGAAGCTGCCGCCGGGGCCGCCGTTCTGGATGGCGGCGGCGAAGCTCTGGTTCATCAGGTTGCGGACGTACAAGGTCAGGCGGAAGCGATCGTCCCGGTCGACGAGGCCGGCCTGGAGGTCGACCAGCGCATAGGGGTTGATCGTGGTGATCTGCCGGACAAGGGCGTTTTCGTTGAACTGTGAAAGCTGCTGCGACTGCACCGAGAGGTTGCTGCCCAGTTCGAGGTCGAGCTGACCGCCGGTGACGACGCGGTGGTTGATGGACAGGCTGCCCTTGAACTTCGGCGCGTTGGCGAGCGGTGTTCCATTGGGGATGACGGCGGAGACATTGCCGCCGACCGGCAGCTTGAACCGGTCGACGCGCGCGTCGGCGTAGCTGAGGCCGCCGGAGATGGTGGTGTCGGCGCCGAAGCGGGCGATGAAGTCGGCCTCCACCCCGCGGGTCGAGACCGTGCCGGCGTTGGTGAGGCGGGTGACGACGACGCCGGCGACGAGATCGGGGTTGTTCGCCTGATAGTTGCGGTATTTGGCGTAGAAGGCGGCGATGTTGAGGACGAGGCGGCCGTCGAACAGGGTGTTTTTCAGGCCAACCTCGAAGGCGTCGGCGCTTTCGGGTTCGATGACGTTGGTGCCGTTGGCATTCAGGCCGAAGAATGTGTTGAAGGCGGGACCCTTGTAGCCGCGCGACCAGGTGGCGTAGGCGGTGTTGTCCTCGGTCAGGTCGAACTGGGCGCCGAGGCGGCCGGACAGATTGTCGTTCGAGGTGTTGGCGCGGAAGGGCACGCCGTTGGAGGCGAGCGGGTTGCCGTTGCCCGGCAGCACGGCGGTGGCGAACACGCCCTGGTCAAAGTTTGGATTGATGCCGCCGAACGCCTGCGGAATGCCATTGGCATCCGTGGGCAGCCCGGTCGTCGTGCGGCTGTGATAGACGCTGAGCTTGTCATGCGTGTAGCGCAGGCCGGCGATGATGCGCAGCGCATCGGTGACGTTCCAGGTGGCCTGGCCGAAGGCCGCGACATTTTCGAAGACCGAACCGAAGGTCGCGGTGCCGGACGCGGTGCGGACGGTGACGCCCGGTGCCGTGCAGGGCGTGAGCACCGAAGGCGCCGGCGTGATCGAGCAGCCGATGGCACTGCGGGTGAAGACGCGGTCGGCCTTGGCGCGGCTGTAGAAGCCGCCGACGACATATTCGACCGTCTGGCCCCCGGGCGAGGCGAGGCGGAGTTCCTGGCTGAAGGTGCTGGATTTCTGCGGGCCGTCATCGTGCAGCTGGTTGAGGCCGACGTAGGCGGCGGGGAGCCAATCGCCGTCGCGGATTTCGCGGTTGTCCCACTTGCGGTAGCTGGTGATGCTGGTGACGGTGCCGGCGTCGCCGACATCGAGGTCGGCCTGCAGGCTGAGGCCCCAGCTCTTTTCCTTGGTGGCGGTGATCAGGTCCTGGCTGACCAGGCGGCTGTTGTTGCCGGCGAAGCTGCTGGACGGGAACAGGCCGGCAGCGAGGTTCGACGGCGTGGTGCCGAGCGATTCGGCGCAGCAATTGTCATCGGCCTTGCGCCAGTCTCCAATGAGGGTGAGTTTCAGGGCGTCGCCGGCGTCGGCCTCGATCACGCCGCGGAAGCCGTAGCGGTCATAGCCGTTGACCCTGGTGCCATTGGGATTGGCAACCCCGTTCACCGTGGGGGCGATGTTCAGGTAATTGCCGTCATATTTGCTCCAGAAGCCGGTGAAGCGGCCGCGGACGGCGGGGCTGAAGGGGATGTTCAGCGTGGCGCGGGCCCGATATTCGGCCTTGGTGAAGAAGCCGAGCTCGACATAGCCCTCGAGCCTGTCGGTGGGGCGTTTCGACACGATGTTGACGACGCCGGCGGACGCATTTTTGCCGAACAGCGTGCCCTGCGGTCCGCGCAGCACCTCGATACGCTCGATCTCGACGAGGTCCCCGAAGGCTTCGCCGGCGCGGGCAAGGACGACGCCATCGAGCACGGTGGCAACCGAGGGTTCGGCGGCGATGGAGAAGTTGATGGTGCCGACGCCGCGCAGGAACAGCGACTGGTTGAGGCTGGTGCCGGACTTGCGGAAATTCAGCGCGGGGACGAGATATTGCGCGCTTTCGATGCTGATGCCGCCCTGGCGGGCGATGGTGTCACCGCTGACGACGCTGACCGCGACCGGCACGTCCTGGAGACGTTCAGTGCGTTTCTGCGCGGTGACGACGATGTCGGCGGGGACATCCTCGGCGGCGGCGGCGGCCGCTGGCGGCGTCGCGGGCGTCTGTGCCCACAGCGGCATGGCGATGGCGACGGCGCCGAGCGAAGTCAGGGCGCGCAGAAGGGCACGGTTGGTCATCGATTGTCTTCCCCACAAGGATGTTTGTTTGAGGCCCTTTTTCACGGTCGCCGCGGGAACGGCAAGGGTGTGGTGGCTTCGAAGTCACATCTTTGCGGGGAAGTGTCGCCGTTAAGCAACAAAAAGCGGCTGTCGATCAGGAAAGGGTGGCTTTGAAGGGCCGCCGGCGCAGCGACAGGCCAACGAGGCCGAAGCCGAGGATCATGGTCGCCCAGACCGACGCCTCCGGCACCAGCGACGGCGCGCTGGCGGCAGTGCCGAAGCGGGCGTTGGCCGGCAGTGTGACGCCGAACGCCGTGTTCAGCGCGCCGATCGCCTGCGGGGTAAGCCGCAGCACGAGCGAGGGATTGCTGAGGTCGGCGAGCGCCGCCGCGCTGACGCTGGCGAAATTGGCCAGGAACAGCGGCACGTCGGACCCGACGAGCGTGCCGTTCAGGGTCACATCGCCCAGGATGCGGTTGAGGTTGGGGGCGATGATGAAATTTTCCAGCGCGAGGACATCGGTGCCGCCGGTGAGGCTGACGCCCGAGCCTTCGTGGAAAATGCGGGTCCGGATGCCATCGAGCAGGCCGCCGGTGATGGGGAAATCGACCGACAGGCCGGGCCCCGGCCCGAGCGTGGCGGTGCCGAGCAGGCCGGGGGTGAGCCCGGGCGGCAGCGGATTGACAGCGACGCGGGTGGTGCCGCCGATGATGGCGACGGCGGCGGCCGGGGTGGCAACGATGAGGGCAATAGGCAACAACAGCCCGACAAGGGGGGTACGCATACGCAACTCCTTACAAGCCGGTTGCGGGGCAGCCACCGGCCCGCGCAGGAAGCACAAGCTGGGTGACACTGTCATGACGGCGGCGCGCGGGATTGCGACGAGACGGGATTCGCGCGCGTTAAAGCACTGACATTGTTGCCGACAAATGGTTAACGCAGGTCAGGACAGGGGGGTTCCGGGCGGCAATGGGGGCAGCGGGGCCGGCGGCGGCGGCGCGGGCGGCGCTTCGAGCGCGAGGCGATCGAGCCGGTCGAGCGCGGCAAGCGCGGCGGCGAGGCGCCGGGCGTCGGCGATCCAGCGGCTGAGCGCCGGGTCGGCGGGAAGGGCGGAAAGCAGCGTGGCGGCGTCCTCCGGCCGGGCGGCGGCGAGCGCGGCGTCGGCGCGCAGCAGCAGGGTGGCGCGGGTGGCGGCGGTGGCGGTTGGGGGTGGGGCCTTGCGTTCCTGGACGAGGGTGCCGAGGCGGTCCTGCACACGGTCGAGCAGGTCGCCGCCGGCGGGCGCTGGGGCGGTGGAGGGGGCGGCGGCCGGGGCGCGGAGCGTGGCGAGGCGCTGGCGCAGGCCGGCGAGGCTGGTGGGGAAGGCGGCGAGCGCGTCGAGGCTGTCCACCGCGGCGGCGTCCTGGGCGGCGAAGGTGGCGCGCAGCGCGGGGGCGACGGGTGCGAGGGGCCGCCCCTGGTCGACGGCGCGGCGGGCCATGGTAAGCAGGAACAGGCGGCGCGCGGAGCCGTCGTCGGGCGCGGCTGTGGCGCGCGCCTCGAGGGCGGCGAGGCGGTCCGCCAGCGCGGGGTCGAGGGTGGCGGCCGCGGTGACGGCGGGGAGGGTTTCCAGCGCGGCGACGCGGCTGGCGAGGGCGGTGAGGCGCGGGTCGTCGGCGGTGCGGAAGGCGGCGGGGAGCTGGCTGCGGATGGTGCGCTCGAACCAGGGGTTGGCGAGGATGCCGAGGCTGAAGCCGAAGAACAGGGTGACGAGGAGCCAGCTGAAGCCGGAGCGGCGCGGTGGCGTGGGCGGGGCGGATTGCGCCCGGATGGAGCGGGCGGCGAGACGGTCGAGGTCAGGGTCGGTCATGGGGAGGGTTGTCGCACAGGGTGCGGGCGGCTGCCAGCAGGGATTCGGTGGTGGGGCGGGCGGCGATGGCGACGGCGCGCCAGCCGGGGCCGGCGGCGGCGGCGATGGCGGGGGAGAGGGTGGCGAGCGCGATGCGGGCGCGGGGGAGGGCGTGGGCGAGGGTGGCGAACAGGGTGGCGGTGCGGGCGGAGAAGAGTGCGACCAGGGGGGCGGGGCCGGTGAGGTGGGCGAGGGCGGCCTTTGGGAGGGCGGTGACGGCGCGGGCGCGATAGACGGTGCGGATGAGAAGGGTGAGGCCGGGGGGCGGGGCGAGGGGGGTGCGGTCTTCGCCGGCGAGGTGGAGGAGGGTGGTGAGGCCGGCGGCGGCGGCGCGGGCGAGGAGGGCGGCGCCGTTGCTGTCGCCGGTGACGAGGTGGGTGAGGCCGGCGGCGCGGGCGGCCTGGGCGGTGCGGGCGCCGACGCACCAGGCGGGGGCGGCGAGCGGCAGGGCCGCGCCGGCAAGGGCGGGGGCCTGCGGGCTGGTGAGGAGGAGGGCGTCGAAGGGGTCGGCGGGAAGGGTCCAGGGGACGGGTTCGGGCAGCAGCAGCGGCGCGACGATGGGGGTGAAGCCGGCGGTTCGGGCGGCGCGGGCGGTCAGGTCGGCTTCGGGTTGCGGGCGGGTGATCAGCAGCGCCGTCATGCGGCGAAGAGGGTGCGGATGCTGGCGGGGGCGCGGGCGAGAAGGGCGTGGGCGAAGGCGGCGATGTCGGCCCGTGGGGTGAGGGCGAGGCGGTCGGCGACCCTGGTGGTGCCGTCGGTGTCGTAGAGTTCGGCGTCGAGCACCCAGCCGTTGTGCTGGTGGGCGTGGACGGCGACGGGGGAGTGGCAGTTGCCGTCGAGCGCGACGAGGAAGGCGCGTTCGGCCTCGACCGCGCGGCGGGTGTCGGCGTGGTCGATGGCGGCGAGCGCGGTGAGGAGGGCGGTGTCGTCCGCGCGGGCGGTGATGCCGATGGCGCCCTGGGCCACGGCGGGGAGCCAGGTGTCGAGGGGCAAAGCGGTGCCGTCGGGGTGGCCGAGGCGGTCGAGGCCGGCGGCGGCGAGCAGGGTGGCGTGGATCTCCCCGCCGGCGACCTTCGCCATGCGGGTGGCGACGTTGCCGCGCAGGATGACGACGTCGAGGTCGGGCCGGGCGTGCAGCAGTTGCGCGCGGCGGCGCGGGCTGCTGGTGCCGACGCGGGCGCCGGGCGGGAGGGCGGCGAGGCTGTCGGCGCCGAGCAGCCGGTCGCGCGGGTCGGCGCGGGGCAGGAAGGCGGCGAGGGTGATGCCGGGCGCGAGCAGGGATTCGACGTCTTTCATCGAATGGACGGCGGCGTCGATGCGGCCTTCGAGGAGCGCGCCGTCGAGTTCCTTGGTCCAGAGCGCCTTGCCGCCGATGTCGGCGAGCGGGCGGTCCTGCACGCGGTCGCCCAGCGTGCTGACGGTGACGGTCTCGATCGTTCCTGCTGGCCAGCCATGCGCCTCGGTCAGCGCGGCGGCGACCATGCGGGTCTGGGCAAGGGCGAGGGGGGAACCGCGGGTGCCCAGGCGGAGGGGTTGGCCATTCAGCATGGCGCCGTTGTGCCGCAGGTGGTGGCGGGCGCCAAGCCCGCTTGTGGTGGCGATATCGAAGCGGCTTGCATTTTGCCGGCGGTTCCGGCAGTTTCCGCGCGCTTGGGCGCCGGCGGGTTGCAGGCGCAGGGGCATGTATCACGGGCATCTGCCCCACTCGGAGGAAAGTTCATGACCAAGACTCTCACGCTCGCCGCGATTGCGAGCCTCGCGCTGGTCGCCGCCTGCGGCGAGAAGAAGGCCGAAGACGCCGCTGCTGCGCCGGCTGCCGAAGCGACCGCTGCCGCGGATCAGGCTGCTGCCTCGGCCGCCGATGCCGCCCAGTCGGCCGGTGATGCCGCTGCCGCCTCGGCCGATGCCGCCGGCGCTGCCGCGACCGGTGCCGCCGATGCCGCCGCGACCGCGGCTGGTGACGCCGCCGCGACCGCGACCGACAAGGCCGCGGGCGCGATGGACGCCGCCGGCGACGCCATGAAGGCGAAGGCCGAGGAAATGAAGAAGTAAGCTCTTCCCTCAAGAGTTTGTTTCATCGAAAAGATCGGGGCCGCGGTGGATGACACCGCGGCCCCTTTCCTTTGCCCCCTTCCCCTGTCCCCCGGGGCCTCGGTCAGCTGGGGGTCAGTTCCAGCGCGAACGAGGCGGTCTCGTTATAGTCATAGGCGTCGATGAAGCCGCCGCCATTGTGGTGCTTGGCGTTGACATGCAGGTGCACCGAGAAGGTGCAGCGCGTGTGCGCCGCGTGCGTTGGCGGGAAGGCGCCGAGCAGCGTCGCGAAGTCGAGCGTGTTCGACTCCTCGGGCGGCAGCACCGGCGGCGACATCAGCGGGGTTTCGCCCTGGTCGGCCGTGCCGTTCTCGATCCCGCCCGACGGTCCGTTGAGGCCGCGCTGCCAGGTCAGGCTGTAGCCCGCCATGAAGCTGTTCGTGTCGGTCGCACCGCCGCCGGTGGTGACACCGTCATAGTGGAAGGCACGGAAGCCGACCGAGACGGTGGTGGTGCCGGGACCGGACATGAACTGGCACTCATCGGTGCTGGGCGTGCCGTTGCGGCGGAGGTCGACGATGTCGCCGTTGACCGGGCGGTTGTTGATCCAGAAGACATGGCCGCAATCGCCGAAGGGGACGTTGGCGGTGACCGTCTGCGACGTCCAACGGCGGAACTGGAAGGGCCGCGCCGTGCCGGGATCGCCCGCCGGGGCGCCGTTGGGCTTGATGCGGGCGCCACCGGGGCCGAACAGCTCCACGACCAGCATATACTTGCCGTCCGCGAAATCGGTGGTGTTCCAGACCTGGTGATATTGGCCGGAGAGCCAGTCCATGCCACCCGACCAGTAGGGCACGCGGAACAGGCCGGTTTCGCCGCCGACGGTCGACGGGTTGGCGGCGAGCGCGTCCGGGATGGTCTGCACCACGCCGCCGATGGTGACGTAGCGCGCCCAGGACACCGGTGCGTCGAGCGTGCGCTCCGTGCCGACGGGGTCGCCGGCGCCGTTCACCGCCACCACCTTCATGCGATAGAAGGCGACGATGCCTTCGAGCGTCGGCGACACCCAGAGGCGCAAACCGAGCCCGCTGGCCCAGGGCGCATCCGGCACGCCGGCGAAATCGATGAGGCCGTCATTGGCATCGAGCGCCGCCATGTTGGAGAGGCCGGTCTGCGCCGGGAAGTTGAAATGGTGGGTGCCGGCGCCGGTGACATGTTCCAGCATGACGAAGGGCGTGCCGTCGCCGCTGTCGGGTGGCGTCGGGCCGTCGCCGCAGGGCTTGGCCGCCGGGTGGGAGGTGCGCAGCTCGGCGCTTTCGCCGGCGCTGAACCAGTCGTTGCCGGCGAGACCGTCATAGACGGTGATCCAGACGCCGCCGACCTGCTGGCGGACGCGATAGGCGAAATTGGTGAAGCAGCGTTCGCGGATCAGGGTGAGCCGCAGCGGGCGGCGGTAGCAGAAATCGAATTCGCCGCCGGGCTGGATCGCGACTTCGCCGACCTTGCGCTGGGTGCAGCGGCAGATGTAGCTGGCGAGGTAGGGGCGTTTGGTGATGAAGGCCTCGACCTCCGCCGGCGGGGTTTTCAGCAGGGCCTGGTAATCGGCATAGACGCGTTCCGACGGGATGGTGCGTTCCAGCGGCTGCGCCTTTGCCAGCATCGGCGCCGTGGGGCGCTGACGCATCGGCAGGATGCTGTTGGCGAGGCCGGTGACGCGGGTGAGCGGGCCGACGCCGGGCAGTGTGGCGATCGGGCCGACGCCGGGGATGCGGGCGAGCGGGCCGGGATCGGGGATCGGCGGCACCGGCCAGCGGATGAGGATGGGGATATCCTTCAGGATGTCGCGCAGGCGGTCGACCAGGTCCTGCCAGACGAAGGTGGTGCAGCAGCAGTGCTTTTCATAGATTTCGACGATGCCGTCGCACAGCGGCAGGCAGCGCCACGGCAGGATGATGGCGGATTCGCTGAGGTCGGCGAGGCGCGGCAGCTCGGCGCGCAGCTGGACACCGATCTTGGCCGGGCGCGGGGCGGCCCTTTGATAGGCCGGGGTGAGATACCAGGGGCGGCATTTGCGGACATGGCCGCTGACGCAGATGGTTTCGGTGAGGAACGGGAACCAGCGTTCGCGCGGGAGGCGGAGGCCGTCGCGGGTCCAGTCGGCCAGCACCTGGTCGGCGCGGAAGCGCGACAGCGACGCGAGGTCGAGGCTGGCGGGGTCGCTGTCCGGGCCGATGGCGAGGGTGGCGCCCTTCAGCCTGGCGGGATCGAGGGTGAGGGTGCCGCCATCGACCTTGGCGACGCGCTCGGGCGCCTTGCCTTCGACAAGGCGGAACAGCGCGAGATCGGGGGTGGCTTCGTTCGGCTCGGCGCCGACGAGGGACACGGGAATTTTCACGGTGGGCATGACGACGTCTCCAACAAGGAAGAGCGGTCTTGCGAGGTGAACCCCGTCTTGCCGCGGTACGCGACCGTCGTGATGAGAGCCATAGCGCAAAGCGCGTCGAGCGACAATTAACCTTTATGTTACGGGCGATTTTTGTCGTTTTTATCCAATGGCATAGCAGGTGACGGTTTAAGTCGGGCTTTTTCAGGCCATTGTCGGTGCCAATGGGGCGGTCAGATTTCCACCTGGCTGCCGAGTTCGACGACGCGGTTGGTGGGGAGGCGGAAGAACTCCATCGCGCTTTCGGCGTTGCGCAGCATCCAGGCGAAGAGCTTCTCCCGCCACAGCGCCATGCCGGGGCGCTCGCTGGCGAGCAGGGTCTGGCGGGCGAGGAAGAAGCTGGTGTCCATCATCTTGATCTTGGGACCGCAATTTTCGACGATCTTCAGCGCGGCGGGAATGTCGGGTTCCTGCATGAAACCGTAGCGGACGATCATGCGGTAGAAATTCTCGCCGAGCGGCATGACGTCGATCCGGTCCTCCAGATCGACATAGGGCACTTCGTCGATGACGACCGTGAGGATCAGGATGCGGTCGTGCAGCACCTTGTTGTGCTTGAGGTTGTGGAGGAGGGCGTGCGGCACGCCCTCGGGCGTGGAGGTCATGAAGACGGCGGTGCCGGGGACGCGCGTGGCGGCGCGGCTGGCGGATTTGATGAACACGTCCATCGGCATGGCGCTTTCCAGCAGCCGTTTCTGCATGAGCTGCCGGCCGCGCGCCCAGGTGGTGAGCATGGTGAAGGCGATGAGGCCGATCATCAGCGGGAACCAGCCGCCATCGGGGATTTTGGTGAGGGTCGCGGTGAAGAAGGCGCCGTCGACCACGAAGAACAGGCCGACGAGCGGGATCGCCAGCCATTTCGGCCATTTCCAGATGAACAGGGTGAGGATGGCGAGCATGCAGGTGGAGATGAACATGACGCCGGTGACCGAAATACCATAGGCGGCGGCGAGGTTCGAGGAGCTGCGGAAGCTGAGCACGAGGATGATGACGAGCACCAGCAGCGACCAGTTGACCACGGGGACGTAAATCTGCCCGAGCGAGCGTTCGGAGGTGTGCATGATGCGCAGGCGGGGCAGGAAACCGAGCTGCACCGCCTGGCGGGTGACGGAGAAGGCGCCGGAGATCACCGCCTGGCTGGCGATGATGGTGGCGAGCGTGGCGAGGATCACCAGCGGCAGGCGCAGCTCCTCGGGCGCGAGCAGGAAGAAGGGGCTTTTGATGGCGGCCGGATTGTCGAGCAGCATGGCGCCCTGGCCGAGATAGTTGAGCATGAGCGCGGGCAGCACGATGGTGAGCCAGGACACCCGGATGGGGTTGCGGCCGAAATGGCCCATGTCGGCGTAGAGCGCCTCCGCCCCGGTGACGGCGAGGACGACCGAGGACAGGGCGAGGAAGGCGAGGAGGCCATCCGTGGCGAAGAAGGCGATGGCGTGGTGCGGGGAGAGGGCGCCGAGGATGTCCGGGTTGTTGGCGATGCTGAGGACACCGAGGACGGCGAGCACGATGAAATAGAGGAGCGTGATCGGGCCGAACAGGATGCCGACCTTGTGGGTGCCGCTCGACTGGATGAGGAACAGGGCAATGAGGATGCCGACGGAAATGGGCAGGACGAGCGGGGAGAGGCTGGCCTCCACGGTCTTGAGGCCCTCGACCGCGGACAGCACGGACATGGCGGGCGTGATGATGATCTCGCCGAAGAAGAGCGCGGTGGCGAGCACGCCGAGCACGATCACCAGCGGCGCCCACCACTGGCCGTGGCCGTGGCGCAGCAGCAGCGCCTGGAGCGCGATGGAGCCGCCTTCGCCGCGGTTGTCGGCGCGCATGATGATGGTGACATATTTGAGCGTGACGATGAGCATCATCGTCCAGAACATGACGGAGATGATGCCGTAGATGTGGAAGGCATCGACCGGCAGCGGGTGGTGGCCGACGAAGGTCTCGCGGAGCGCGTAGAGCGGGCTGGTGCCGATGTCGCCGAAGACGACGCCGAGCGCACCGAGCGCCATCTTGGCGATGCCGTCCTTGTGCGGATGGGCGCTGTCGGCGGCGGTTGCCATCAGTGGCCGCGCCGCGCCGTGGGGAGTGCGAGAATCGGTTGAGGATGGTGCAAGGGGAACGTCCAAAAGGTGCGGATCCGAAGCCGGAGTCGCGGTGTCGCGGCGCTAGCACTGCTTGGGAGGCGCTGCAATCGCGGGCTATTCGACCTTGCCCTGGACCTTGTGCAGCGCGCCGGCGACCTCGGGCGGCATGTAGTTTTCGTCATGCTTGGCCAATATCTGTTCGGCGCGGAAGGTTCCCGATTCGAAGCGGCCGGTGGCGATGACGCCCTGATCCTCCCGGAACAGGTCGGGGACGATGCCGCGATACTGGACGCGGGTGTCGAAGGCGCGGTCGGTGACGGTGAAGGCGAGCGTCAGGCCATCGGCGCTGCGGCTGACCGAGCCGGGCTTGACGAGGCCGCCCAGGCGGATGGTCTTGCCGGTTTCGGGCGGGGCCTTGGCGACGTCCGAGGGGGCGTAGAAATAGGTGGCGGTGTCGCCCAGCGCCGAGGTGGCGAGGATACCAGCGCCGGCGAGCGCGCCGAGGGCGGCGAGCGCGAGGACGAGACGCTGCTGTTTCGCTTTCACAGCCGGTCCCTTTTCGCTTCGGCGCGGCGCATGCGCCACCAGGACCAGAGGAGGACGGCCGCCATGCCGCCGATGGTGAGGGCGTAGGAGGCGATGATGAAGGGGGCCTGGTTCATGCGAGTGCCTCCGCGCAAGTCTTTGTCATGCGAGCACCTCGGCTCGACGCGCCATGCGGGCAGCGATGCGCTGCTCGGCGATAAGGGCGCGCATGCGCATGAGGACGGTGGCGCCGAACAGCAGGCTGAAGCCGAGCACGGAAAGCAGCAGCGGTTCGAGCATCGAGGGATGGATGCTGCTGCTGCCGGTGATGCGGATGCTGGCGGGCTGGTGCAGGGTGTTCCACCATTCGACGCTGTATTTGATGATGGGGAGGTTGATGGTGCCGACGATGGCGAGGATGCCGGCGGCCTTCGCGCCGCGGGCGCGGTCGTCCCAGGCGCTGCTGAGCGCCATGACCCCGAGGTAGAGCAGGAAGAGCACCAGCATCGAGGTCATACGGCCGTCCCAGGCCCAGTAGGTGCCCCAGGTGGGGCGGCCCCAGAGCGAGCCGGTGAGCAGGCAGAGCGCGGCGAACAGCGCGCCGACCGGGGCCATGGCGCGCACGGTGAGGTCGGCGAGCGGGTGTTTCCACACGAGCGCGGCGGCGGCGGCGAGCGCGATGCCGGTGTAGCCGCCAAGCGCCAGCCAGGCGGCGGGAACATGGACATACATGATGCGCACGCTGTCCCCCTGGAGATAGTCCGGCGGGGAGGCGAACAGGCCGAGCCAGAGGCCCCAGCCGGTGAGCAGCAGGCCGGAGAGCAGGAAGACGGGCAGCGCGACCTGGGCGAAGCGCAGGAAGCGCAAGGGGTTGGCGAGCGCGTGCATCAACGCCTTCTACAACGGCATCGTGGCGCCGTCAGCAGCTTTTCGGTCGCATCAACTCTTGGTGAAGAGCTTGCCGGCCATGCCGATGACATCGTCGACGATGCTGCCGTCCTTGTCGGCGTCGAGCATGGCGGTAAGGCCGCCGCTGTTGGCCATCAGCGACTGCACCATCGCCATGACGGCACTGGCATCGAGGCCGGTGGCGGCGGCGCCCGACTGGGCGAGTGCAGAGGGGTCGCTGACGCCGGCCGACGCCTGGCCGCCGAGGTGGGAGAGCAGCTGGCTGACGATCTCTGGCGAGACGCCATGGTCTTGCGCCAGCTTCATCGCCTGCGCCTGAAGCGCGGTGGCGCCGCCGAGCTGGCCGAGAATCGAGGTCAGGTCCATGATGCTTCTCCCTTACGCGCTTTGTAGCAGCGCGATGTTACGTGCGTGCGGCGCCGAGCGCCAGTGCCGTGCCGAAGGGGCAGACGGCGGCGAGCAGCAGCGCGGCGGCGGCGAGAAGCCTGCCGGCGGAAGGGGCGTCGGGCGTGCTGCCGAACACCAGCATCGGAATGGCGAGCGGCAGGACGAGGAGCGCGGCGATGCTGCCGCGGGCGCCGAGCGTGAGGGCGGCGGCGAGGTTGGCGAGCGCGGCGAGGCCGAGGCCGCCGAGGGCGAGGGCGAGGGCGAGCGAGGGCCACTGCGCGGCCGGCAGGCCAAGGAGGGTGGCGGCGACGGGGAGGGCGAGGAGCAGCGGCAGGGTGAAGGCGAGCCAGAGCGCCAGCATGCGGGCGAAGGCCAGGCTCTCGTTCGCGATGCCGCGGCTGGCGAGCTGGTCGAGCGTGCCGTCCGCCGCGTCCTGTGCGTAAAGGTCGGCGATGGGGAGCAGGCTGGCCAGCAGCGCCGCGATCCAGAGAATGCCCGGCGCGAGGCGGGCGAGCAGGCCGATGTCGGGACCGAGCGCGAAGGGCATCAGCACGGCGACCATGACGAAGAACAGGGTGGGGAGCAGCAGCAGTCCTGGGCGGCCGAGCGCGAGGGTGAGATCCCGCCGGATGAGGGCGAGGATCATTTCCTGAACAGGGCGTCGGCGGCGTGGCGGACCTGGCCGGTGCCGTCGAGGCGCTTGCGGACGCGGGCAATCTCGGTTTCGAGGACGGCGATGCGTTCGTGCAGTTCGTCGCGCGAGAGCCGGTCGAGGTCCTGGCGGGTGAGGATGGCGAGCGGATCGTCCGGGCGTTTGGCGAAAAGTTCGTCGAGGTCCATGGCGCATCCTTTCTGCCGTTGAACTGGCAGGGGGTGAAGTGGCACGGGGGACGTTGCAGAACAAGCCAGAGGGGTGCGCGCGTGACCGAGCTGCCGACCATGATGACCGCCATCGATCCCGCGAAGCCCGGCGGGCCGGAGCTGCTGCTGCCGGTGCAGCGGCCGCTGCCGGTGGCGGGGCCGGGAGAGGTGCTGATCCGCGTGCATGCCGCGGGCGTGAACCGGCCGGACATCCTGCAGCGGCTGGGGCTGTATCCGATGCCGCCGGGAACGCCGACGATCATGGGGCTGGAGTGCGCGGGTGAAGTGGTGGCGGTGGGGGAGGGCGTCGACCCCTCCCACCTGGGCGATCCGGTGACCGCGCTGGTGAGCGGCGGCGCCTACGCCGGCTATTGCGCGGCGCCGCTGGGCCAGTGCCTGCCGGTGCCGGCGGGGATGAGTTTCGTGGAGGCGGCGTCTCTGCCGGAGACCTATTTCACGGTGTGGTCCAACCTGTTCGACCGGGCGGGGGCGAAAGTCGGGGAGACGGTGCTGGTCCATGGCGGCACGTCGGGCATCGGGGTGACGGCGATCGACCTGTGCAAGGCGTTCGGGGTGACGGTGATCGTGACCTGCGGCAGCGATGCCAAATGCGCGGCGGCGGTGACGCTGGGGGCGGCGCATGCGATCAACTATCGCGACGGGGATTTCGCGCCGGAGGTGCTCTCCTTCACCAAGGGCCGGGGCGTGGACATCGTGATCGACATGGTGGGCGGCGACTATATCCCACGCAACCTCGCCTGCCTGGCGGAGGAGGGGCGGCATGTCTCGATCGCCTTCCAGATGGGGGCGCGGGTGGACATCGACCTGGCGCTGGTGATGCGCAAGCGGCTGCACCTGACGGGGTCGATGCTGCGGCCGCGGCCGGTGGCGTTCAAGGCGGCGGTGGCGGACGCGCTGCGGGCGAAGGTGTGGCCGAAGTTCGAGGACGGCAGCCTGTCGCCGCGAATCGACCGGGTGTTTCCGCTGGCCGAGGCGGCGGCGGCGCACCGGCACATGGAATCGGGCGAGCATATCGGCAAGATCGTGTTGCAGATGCTGTGACATAAACGCCACGTCGCGAAGCGGAGCAGGGTTTCGGCGGCGAAATATATCCGCGCGGCGGATAGTCGCAGTGGATTGTTGCGTGTGTGTCGGGCGGCGGCGGCATGGCGCATGGCAATCCGATGACAAACCCTCCCCCCGGGTGACGGCATCGGGGTTCAGGGAAAGGGAAAATCCATGACCAGCCGTCAGCTTCTCGTGTCGTCGCTCAGCCTGCTTGCCGTGTGCGCGGCCACGTCCGTCCACGCCCAGACGCCGCCGGCGACCGCCGAGGCGGCCGACGGCAATGACATCATCGTGACGGCGCGGCTGACGCGCGAACGGTTGCAGGACGTGCCGATCTCGGTGACCTCGGTCAACGCCGAGGAGCTGTCGAAACAGGGCATCAACAGCTTCCGCGACATCGCGTCGAAGGTGGCGGGGTTCAGTTTCGAAACGTTGCAGCCCCTGATCCCGCAAAGCTCGATCCGGGGCCAGGTGAACCTGCGCACCGATTCGCCGGTGACGAATGTCGCCTATTATCTGGACGGCATCTATCTGCAGCGCGCCTATCTGGTGGACCAGAAGCTGATCGACGTGTCGCGGATCGAGGTGATCAAGGGGCCGCAATCGGCGCTTTATGGCCGCAACAGCTTCGCCGGCGCGATCAACATGACGACGCGCGAGCCGTCGCTGGATGCGATCGAGGCCAGCGTTTCGGGGACGGTCGGCAATTATGACCGCTATGAGGCGCGCGGGCGGATTTCGGTGCCGCTGATGGCGGGCCGACTGGCGGTGTCGGTGGCGGGCGGCTTCACCAAGTTCGACGGCAGCTGGGCCAATGCCCATCCGCTGGCCAATTCCGATACGGCGAGCACCAAGGGGCGCATCGGCGGCTATGACAATTGGGCCGTGCAGGGCCAGGTGAAGTGGAAGCTGACCGACACGCTGACCTTCACCGGCCTGTGGATCCACACGCAGCGGGACGAGGAAACGCTGGCCGGCTATTCGGTCGGCACCTCCACCCTGCTGTCGCCGTTCAACACGCTCAATGCCTCGCCGCGGCCTGGCCTGACGCCGCCCTTCACCGTGCAGAACCGGCTGTTCGTGGGCGAATTTCCGGCAACGCCGATCGTGGCGGCGGGGGACACCACCCGTCCGGCGGGGCTGTTGACCGATCCGCGCGCGTTCGGGGTGCGCGGGCCGACCGACCTCGCCTCCGCCAAGCTGGAATGGGCGCCGGACAGCGGGCCTTTCTCGGCGGTCGCCTATCAGTTCGGTTATTCGCGGGCGAAGGTGTTCGGCCGGGGATCGCCGCAGCCCAACCCGCTGTCGCCGGTGATCGTGGCGCTGCCGCCGGCGTTCATCCCGGTGAATTTCGGCACCATCTTCGATGAATCGGGCACGGATTCCAGCTTCAAGGGCTTCAGCCACGATCTGAAATTCACGCTGGCGGGCAATGACTGGTGGAATGGTTTCTTCGGCGTGAATTACAGCCGGACGCGGGACATCGCCTCCAACGCGACCAGCTTCGCGCCGGCGAACACGATGATCGAGCCGAACCCGGCGCTGCTGTTCCCGGTGGGGCCGGGCCTGCCCTTCCCGTCGAACCTGTTCCAGCGGACGGGTTATCTGCAACGCGACGAGAATATCCTGTCGGGCTATTTCTTCCTGAAGGTGCGCCCGGCCGACGATTTCGAGGCGACGTTCGAGGGGCGCTATACCAACGAGGACCAGAAGGCGCTCGACCTGCTGACGCGCGAGCCGACCAATGCGGCGGTGCAGGCACTGCTGCCGCCGCGTTTTGCCCAGACCATCAGCTATTTCACGCCGCGGGTCACGCTGACCTATAAATTCTCCTCCAACAACAACATCTACGCCTCGGTGGCGCGGGGGGTGAAGGCGGGCGGGCTGAACGGCAACACGCCGTTCGCGGGCCAGCGCGCCTATGGGTCCGAGAAGAACTGGACCTATGAGATCGGCACCAAGAACAGCTTCATGGACGGGGCGCTGACGCTGAACCTGGCGGCTTTCCACACCGACTGGAGCAATTTGCAGACCAGCGTGGTGCGGCTGGCGGCCAATGGCACGGCGCCGAGCTTCTTCGCGATCGTGCCGTCGACCGTGGGGAACATCGGGGGCGTGAGCATCTGGGGCGTGGAAGGCGACCTGTCCTGGCGGGTCGCCGAGCCGCTGCGGCTGTTCGCCAGCGCCAGCTACAACCGCTCGCGCTACAAGGATGGCAGCTTCAGCCAGCGCTTCGGCGCCTCGGGCAACTGCGACGGGACGGTGTGCGCCACGCAGACCGTCGCCGGGCAGCCGACCGCGGTGCTGAGCGTGAGCGGCAACCAGCTGGAGCGGGTGCCGGATTTCAACGCGGTGGGCGGGTTCAGCCTGGATACCAGCGTGGGTGACGGCGTCGGCCTGTTCCTGCGCGGCGACGTGACCTATAAGTCGAAACAATATATGGACGAGGCGAACCTGAGCTTCGTGCCGGGCCGGACCCTGTTCAATGCCAGTGCCGGGTTCACCGCGGGCGGGTTCGACGTGACCTTCTGGATGAAGAATATCGGCGACAAGAAATATGTCTCGACCGCGCTGTTCCTGATCGGCACCAACGGGGCGCTCTCGGCCTCCTATGTGCCGGTGCTGGGCGAGCGGCGGACCTTCGGGGTGACCGGGGGTTTCAAATTCTGACGCCGGGGCCGGGGCTTGTCACTTATGCGGGTTCCCGGCGGCGGGGACCCGCATTAGCCTGTTGCCATGCCTGAGATTTCCGCCCTGAAAGTCGAGCTGGCCGAACTGGGTGCCCGGACCGAGGTGGGGTTCGACGCCGGCGGGGCCGATGTGGAGCGCATCAAGGCGCTGGCGGCGGCGCTGGAGGGGTTAAACCCGACGGCGGAGCCGAGCCGCGCGGTGGCACTGCTGCGTGGGCGATGGAAGCTGCTCTATTCGAGTTTCGGCTTGCAGCGCGACACGACGCTGGCGCGGCTGAGCTTCAACGTGCTGCCGAAAAGCCCGATCCGGGTGAAGGAGCTGTTCCAGGAGATCGACCCGGCGACGGGCCTTTACGACAATGTGGTGACGTTCGATGGCGAGGACGGGTTTCCCGGTGAGTCGGTGACGCTGGGGGAATATGCGGTGGTCGACGACCATCGGCTGGACGTGCGCTTTACCGAAGCGCTGGTGCTGGGACCGGGGGCGCCGGTGCGGCTGCCGCTGGACAATGCGCGGATCCCGCCGCTGTACAGTGATGTGACCTTTCTGGATGACGGGTTCCGGTTGAACCGGGGGAGCTTTGGCAACCTTTATGTGCTGGAGCGGCTGGATCCGGCGCCGCTGCGCTGGGCCAGAGACGGTTGAAGTCCGCCTTTGGACCGGCCACATTGCAGGGATGACGCTGCGGCTTTCCGTTCTTGACCAGTCGCCGATTGCCGAGGGGGGCAGTGGCGGGCAGGCGTTACGCAACAGTCTGGACCTGGCGCGGCAGGCCGAGGTGCTGGGCTATCACCGTTTCTGGATGGCGGAGCATCATGCGACGCCGGGGCTGGCGAGTGCCTCGCCGGAGTTGATGCTGGCGGCGGCGGCGCGGGAGACGGCGCGCATCCGGCTGGGCACGGGCGGCGTGATGCTGCCGCATTATTCGCCGTTCAAGGTGGCGGAGAGCTTTTCGATGCTGGCGGGGCTTGCGCCGGGGCGGATCGACCTGGGGCTGGGGCGGGCGCCTGGGAGCGACGGGCTGACGGCCTATGCCCTGCAACAGGACCGCGGCCGGCAGGTGATGCAGGATTTTCCGCAGGCGGCGGCGGAGCTTCTCGCCTATTTCGAGGATGATTTGCCGGCGGGACATCCGTTCGCGCATCTGGCGCGGACGTTGCCCGGCGGGGCCGAGACGCCGGATGTGTGGATGCTGGGGAGCAGCCCGGACAGCGCGATGCTGGCGGCGGCGCTGGGGTTGCCCTATTGCTTCGCCGATTTCATCGCCGGGGCGCAGCCGGAGCTGACGGGGCAATACCGGGATGCGTTTCGTCCATCGGTGCGGCGGTCGGCGGCGGAGGCGATGGTGGCGCTATGGTGCATCGCGGCGCCGAGCGAGGCGGAGGCGCGCTGGCTGGCGGGGAGCGCGCGGATGATGTTCGCGCACATGATGATGGGGCAGCTGATCGCGGTGCCGCATCCAGATGTTGCCGCGGCCTGGCTGGCGGCGAACCCACAGGCAGCGGCCGACCGGCCGGGGCGGCGGGTGGTGGTGGGGACGCCGGCGCAGTGCCGGGCGGGGATCGAGGCGGCGGCCGCGGACTATGGCGCGGACGAGGTGATGCTGGTGAACATCCTGTATGACCATGTCGCGCGGGTGCGCAGCTATGCGCTGGTGGCGGAGGCGTTCGAGGGCCGCGCGCTTGCCGCCTGAGCGGGCGCGCGATAGCGATGCGGCATGGCCTTTGAGATAACCAAGCCCGCGCCCGATTTCAGCTGGGCGGATTCGCTCGATTCGATGGAGGGGCTGCCGGCGGTGGCGCCGGAGGCGCGGGCGAAATCCTGGCCGGAGCGGTTGCGCAGCGCGGTGCAGCGGGTGTCACCGGGTGCCTCGATCGCGGTGCTGGTGGCGCTGGCGGCGGCGTGGCTGTCCGACCATTATGGCGCGCCGGTGATGCTGTTCGCGCTGCTGCTGGGGATGGCGGTGAACTTCGCGGGCCAGGACAAGCGGATGCGGCCGGGCATCGATTTTATGGCGCGCACGGTGCTGCGGCTGGGTGTGGCGCTGCTGGGAGCGCGGATCACGCTGGAGCAGGCGGCGGCGCTGGGGGGGCCGACGCTGGCGATGGCGACGGTGGGCGTGGCGCTGACGCTGGGGGCGGGCTGGGTGGCGGCGCGGGTGCTGAAGCTGACGCCGAACTTCGGGCTGCTGGCGGGCGGCGCGGTGGGCATCTGTGGTGCCTCGGCGGCGCTGGCGATTTCCAGCGTGCTGCCGCCGACGCCGGAGCGCGAGCGCGATACGATGCTGACGGTGGTGGGGGTGACGGCGCTGTCGACCGTGGCAATGATCCTCTATCCGATGCTGGCCGCGGCGATCGGGTTGAGCGAGCATCAGGCCGGCATCCTGATGGGGGCGACGATCCATGACGTGGCGCAGGTGGTGGGCGCCGGTTATGGCATCGGCAAGGAGGCGGGCGATACCGCGACCATCGTCAAGCTGTTCCGGGTGGCGCTGCTGCTGCCGGTGGTGCTGCTGATCTCCCTGATCTTTCGGGCGCAATTGGCGGCAGGGCCGAGGACGAGCCGGCCGCCGCTGCTGCCGACCTTCCTGATCGGCTTCGTGCTGCTGGTGGCGGTCAATTCGACCGGGCTGGTGCCCAGGGTGGTGACGGGCACGCTGTCCGACGCGAGCCGCTGGTGCCTGGTGGCGGCGATCGCGGCGCTGGGGGCGAAGACCGCGCTGGGCGATCTGGTGAAGGTGGGGCCGAAGCCGGTGCTGACGATCCTGGCGGCGACGCTGCTGCTGCTGGCCTTCACGCTGACCGTCCTGCTGCTTTCGGGCGGTTGACCGGCGGCGTTTTCCCGTGTCACAGAAATTGCGGACGGGAGATACGCATGGTTGAGACGCTCGATGTGCTGATCGTGGGCGCCGGGATTTCGGGCATCGGGACGGCGTGGCACTTGCAGAAATATTGCCCGGGCAAGCGCTTTGCGCTGCTGGAGATGCGCGACAGCATCGGCGGCACCTGGGACCTGTTCCGCTATCCGGGCATCCGGTCGGACAGCGACATGCACACGCTGGGCTATCGCTTCCGACCCTGGACCAAGGCGAAGGCGATCGCCGATGGCCCCAGCATCATGGAATATCTGAACGAGGCGGTGGATGATTATGGCATCCGCGACCGCATCCGATACCGCCACAAGGCGGTGAAGGCGGAATGGTCGAGCGCCGACGCGCACTGGCTGGTGACGGTGGAGACGCCCGAGGGCACGCGGCAGATCGCGGCGAATTTCATCAGCATGTGCAGCGGTTATTACAACTACAGCAAGCCCTATCGACCCGAGTTTCCTGGTGAAACGGCGTTTCGCGGGCGCATCGTGCATCCGCAGTTTTGGACGCCGGACATCGATTATGCCGGCAAGCGGGTGGTGGTGATCGGCAGCGGGGCGACGGCGGTGACGCTGGTGCCGGAGATGGCGAAGACGGCGGCGCATGTGACGATGTTGCAGCGGTCGCCCACCTATGTGGTGAGCCGGCCGGCGGCGGACCGGATCGCCAACGGGCTGCGCCGGGTGCTGCCGGAAATGGCGGCCTATACCATCACGCGCTGGAAGAATGTGCTGGCGCAGCTGTTCTTCTTCAAGCTGGCGCGGAGCCGGCCGGCGAAGGTGAAGGAGAAGATGATCGAGATGGTGCGGGCGGAGCTGCCCGGCCATGACGTGGCGACGCATTTCACGCCGCGCTACAACCCTTGGGACCAGCGGGTGTGCCTGGTGCCTGATGCCGACCTGTTCGAATCGCTGCGGGCGGGGACGTCGTCGGTGGTGACGGACACGATCGAGCGCTTCACCGAGACGGGCATTGCGCTCTCGTCTGGCAAGGTGCTGGAGGCCGACCTGATCGTGACGGCGACGGGGCTGGACTTGCAGCTGATGAGCGACATCGAGCTGGTGATCGATGGCCGGCCGCACGACATCACGACCTCGATGCAATATAAGGCGATGATGTATTCGGATGTGCCGAACCTGGCGAACACCTTCGGCTATACCAACGCAAGCTGGACGCTGAAGGCCGACCTGACGGCGGAATATGTCTGCCGGCTGATCAACCACATGGATAAAACGGGGATGCGCCAGTGCACGCCGCGCGTGACCGATGCCAGCGTGACCGAGGTGCCGTTCCTGGATTTCAGCAGCGGTTATGTGACCCGCGCGATGCACAAGTTTCCGCGGCAGGGCAGCAAGAAGCCGTGGCGGGTGGACCAGAATTATGCCGTCGACATGCTGGCGCTGCGGTACGGCAAGCTGGAGGACGGGGCGATGATCTTCAGCAATCCCGCCGGCGGCGTGACGTTGCCGCAACCGGAGTGGGAGCCGGTCGCGGCAGCGGCAGAATGATGATCAGTATTTGACGGAGCAGCCGTAGGGCTTGCTGCTGGCGACCTGCACCGGCTTGCCGGCCTCGAGGTCGTTGAGCGCGGCGCGGACGAAATTCTTCGCGCCCTTGATGTCGGCCGGGTCGGCGGTGGGGGTGTCGTCGATGCCGCCGGCATAGACCAGCGTGCCCTTGCCATCGATCACGAACATGTGCGGGGTGGTGCGCGCGCCATAGGCCTTGCCGATGGTGCCCGCGGGATCGAGCAGATAGGCGGTGCTGTTGAAGCCTTGCGCCTTTTTCAGCGCGTTGGCGGCGCCGCCGTCGACATGGCCCTGCTTGCCCGGCGCGCCGCTGTTGATGGTGAGCCAGACGACGCCATCCTTGCGGGCTTCGCCTTGCAGGCGCTGCATGTCGCCGCCGCTGTAATGTTTCTTGACGAAGGGGCAGTCGGCGTTGGTCCATTCAAGGACCACCGTCTTGCCGCGGAAATCGGCGAGATTGTGCGTCTTGCCGTTGCTGTCGGTGGCGGTGAAGGCCGGGGCGGGCGAGCCGACGACGGCGTTGGCAAGGGCGGGGGCGGCGATCGCGATCGCCGCGGCGGTCATCAGGGTCTTGAACATCGTGACGCTCCGTTGGTCAGGCCGAAAGGCCGGTGAGATGGTCGACGGTCAGCAATTGGGGCAGTTCCTCCACCCGGCCGTCGCTCCGGTAGAAGAGATAGAGAGGAATTCCCGCCCTGCCACGGCTTTCGAGAAATTTTGCTATTTCCGCGTCGGGCCGGGTCCAGTCGCCGACCAGCACCTTGATGCCGGCGCGGGCGAAATAGTCGGCGACGGCGGGGCGGGAGAGGGCGCCGCGCTCGTTGACCTTGCAGGTCAGGCACCAGTCCGCGGTGAAATAGACGAAGATGGGGGTTTTCGCGGCCTGAAGCTCGGCGAGTCGGGCGGCGCTGAAGGCTTCGGCTTTCAGGGTGCCGGGGCCTTCGGCGGCATTGTCGGACGCCGGCGCGGGGATGCGGGCGAGGGCGACGGGCGCGGCGACCACCGCCAGCGCGGCGAGGCCGGCGGGCAGCCAGCCGGGGCGGAAGGCGGACTGGCGCAGGCCGAGCCACCACAGGCCGAGGCCGAGCAGCAGCGCGGCGAGCAGGCCGAGCGCCAGGCCGTCGACGCCGGCCTGGCGGCCGAGCACCCAGCCGAGCGCCAGCGCGGTCAGCAGCATCGGGATGGCGAGGATGCGGCGGAAGGTGAGCATCCAGGCGCCGGGTTTGGGCAGGCGCCGGCGCAGCCAGGGAATGAAACCGATGGCGAGGAAGGGGAGGGCGAGGCCGAGGCCGAGGCCGGCGAAGACCGCGAGCCCGAGCGCGGGCGGCAGGACCAGCGCGGCGCCGAGCGCGCCGGCCATGAAGGGGCCGGTGCAGGGGGTGGCCACGAACGCCGCCAGCACCCCGGTCCAGAAGGCGCCCTGGGCGCCAGGCTTTGCCGCGAGCGACTGGCCGGCGCCCTTGCCGGCGAGGTCGATCTCGAACAGGCCGGCGAAATTGAGGCCGATGGCCAGCGTCAGCAGCATGAGCAGCAGGATGACGCGCGGGTCCTGGAGCTGCACCGCCCAGCCGGCGCCCGCGCCGGCCTGGGCGAGCGCGATGGCGACGCCGCCGAGCGCGGTGCAGATGAGGATGACGCCGGCGGTGTAGGCCAGCGCCTCCGACCGTGCGGCCGCGGGAGACGCGCCGGATTTCGCCAGGCTGAGCGCCTTCAGGCTGAGGATCGGGAAGACGCAGGGCATGACGTTGAGCAACAGCCCGCCGGCGAGCGCGAGCGCGAAGGCGAGGCCGAAACCGCTGCTGTCGGCGGCCTTTGGCGCGAGCGGCGTGGCGGCGGGGACGGTGCCGGGGGTGGCGGTGAGCGCGAGGCCGAAGACCTCCTCCCCCTGTTCGACGCGCAGGACGCCGGCGATGGCCTGGGCGGCGCCGGCGGACGGATTGGCGGCGGTTTCGATGATGAGGGCGTTGTTGGTCCGGCCAATGAGCTGCGGCGCGGCATATTGCACTTCCTCGCCCAGCGTGAAGAAGTGCGCGGCGGTGACCTTGTCCGGCGCGGCGAAGGGGATGGCGAGCCGGAGTTTGCCGTTGGCGACGGCAAAGTGGCCCGGTTCGGCCAGCGTGCGGGGAAGCGCGGCGCGGGCATCGGCGAAGGTGGCGGTGGCGGCGGGGTCGGGCGCGCCGGTGCCGGGGGTGAGCGGCAGGGAGAGGGTGGCGCTTTCGGGCACGCAGAGCGATTCGTCGCAGACCAGCCAGTCCAGCTTGACCGCGAGCGTGAAGGGGGTGGGGGCGCCTGCGGGGAGGGTGATGTCCGCCAGCAGGGCATTCTTCGTGCCATAGACATGGTTCATGATGCCGGAGACGAGATAGGTTTTCGGCACGGGGTAGCGGAAATCGCCTGCCGTGGCGCCCGCCGGCAGGGTCCATTTCGCGCGGGTTTCGATGCCGCTGTCCCCAGGGTTTTTCCAATAGGTGTGCCAGCCGGGCTGCGGCGTCATCACGACCGCGACGGTGAAGGGCTTGCCCGGCGCCGGGGTGCGGGTTTCGGCGACCAGTTCGACTTTGGTATGGGGCTGCTGCGACACCGGTTGCGCATAGGCGGGAAGCGCGAGCGCCATCAGCAGGAGAAGCAGTCCTTTAAGCATGTGCGGCACATAGGCTGCTGGTGGTGGAAGGCAAGGGACGAGAAGGGGATGTGGTGGTTGACGGCCCACGGAACGGGCGTGCCGCGATGCCCGGTCAGGCTGCCATCGTGCGGCGACGGCGGACGGCGGACCCGACGAGGCCGAAGCCGACAATCAGCATGGCCCAGGTGGCAGGCTCCGGCACCGGGGTGCCGATGTCGTCGCAAATGCCATTGTCGCTGCCGTTGGCCTTGCACAACAGATTGACCCGGAGCCCGACGCCGCCATTCGAATGAAAGGCGGGCGCGGTCTGCGCGCCGAGAAAAAGGTAGCCGCCGCCTCCCTCGTAGGTCCAGAGCCAGTTCGGGCCCGCGCTTCCCTCGATTTCTTCGAACGTGCCGAGCGGCGCGGTGCCGGAAACGACATGGGTGGAAAAGGGCTGCCCGGCCAATCCGCTCCAGCTGGTTCCGGCGCCGTTGATCGCCAGCTGATCCATTGCGCCCCGGGGATTTGTGCCGGTGTTCGACGCGCCGGGCGAAAGCGACAGCCCGAGGGCAACGAAGACCGTGGCCGCCGGCTGTTGCGTGAGCGCGGCATTGAGATAGAGGCGACCGCCGGCGATGAGATAGCTGTCCAGCAGGCCGGGATTGGCGTTGAGGAAAGAGATCATTTCCGCGCCGGCGCGTTCGCTGCCTTCCATGTAGATGAAGCTGCTGGTGGACGCGTTGAACGCGGTCGCGTCGAAACCCTGATAGCGGGTGTAATTACCGGCGCCGTAGAGGGTGACCATCGCCGCTTCGGGAGAACCGGCGTCGGCAGCGGTCAGGCCCCAGGGGTTTTCGCTGCCCGTCATGTAAACAAAGCTGGGATTTGCCGTTGCCGCCGGCGCGATCACCACGGCGGCCATGCCAATCAGGATTGCGGAAATGTGACGCATGAACTGTCCCCCCTGCATGACTGTGGGAACAGTAGCATGGATGGATCGATTTTAACAGGGTGCGAGCAGAAATCCCCCATGATCTGCCGACCATGGGGTCGGGTTGCTTGGCGTGCCGGTGGCGGCGGACGTAAAAAGGGGGCGGCCAGGCCACCCCCTTTCGTCGATCGCCACGGATGGGGGGCCGCCCCATCCGTTTTTGGTGCGTTGAGGTCAGCGCTTGCTGAACTGGAAGCTGCGGCGCGCCTTGGCCTTGCCGTATTTCTTCCGCTCGACGACGCGGCTGTCCCGGGTGAGGAAGCCGGCGGCCTTGACGGCACCGCGCAGCGCGGGTTCGTAGCGGCTGAGCGCCTGGGCGATGCCGTGCTTGACCGCGCCGGCCTGGCCGGAGAGGCCGCCGCCGGTGACGGTGGCGACGACATCATATTGCTCGCGCCGGCCGGCGACGTCGAACGGCTGGTTGATGACCAGGCGCAGCGTCGGGCGGGCGAAATAGACGGTCTGGTCGCGGCCGTTGACCTCGATCTTGCCGCTGCCGGGCTTCAGCCAGACGCGGGCGACGGCATCCTTGCGGCGGCCGGTGGCATAGGCGCGGCCCTGCTTGTCGATTTCCTGGGCGCGGAGCGCGACCGGGGCGGCGACGGGGGCGGGGGTGCCGGCCTCGGCGGCAGCGGCGGCGGCGACGGTGGCGTCAGCCTTCAGCTGGGCCAGGTCGGCCAGCGATTGGCGGGTATCGGCTTGTTGTTCGCTCATGGTTGGCGACCCTTACTTCGTTTGCGCGGCAGCGACGGCCACATTCTTGCGGTTCATGGCGGCGACATCGAGCAGCTCGGGCGCCTGCGCGGCATGGTCATGCTCGGCGCCCTTGAAGATGCGCAGGCGGCGCATCTGGGCGCGGCCGAGCGGACCGCGCGGGATCATCCGCTCCACGGCCTTTTCCAGAACGCGTTCGGGAAAGCGGCCTTCGAGCACCTTGTCGGCACGGACTTCCTTGATGCCGCCGATGTAGCCGGTGTGGCGATAATACATCTTCTGCGTCGCCTTGTTGCCGGTGAAGCGGACCTTCTCGGCATTGATGACGATGACATTGTCGCCGCAATCGACGTGCGGGGTGAAGATCGTCTTGTGCTTGCCGCGCAGGCGGTTGGCGATGATGGTGGCGAGCCGACCGACGACGAGACCTTCGGCGTCGATCAGGATCCATTTATTCTCGACCTCGGCGGGTTTCGCCGAAGCGGTGGAACGGGTGAGCATGGGGTTCGTCCTGATGTTTGATCTGCGACGCGCGCTATGATGGGTGGCTGCGAAAAAGGCAAGGAAAAGCGGTACTTTTGTGGTGGGGTAAAATGTTACCCCAACGAGCGGCGAGAGCCGACGGCGTGCGCGGCCCAGGCGGTGCTGGCGACAAGGAGGGCGCCGACCGCCTGGTGCAGCACGGCGAGCGTGATGTCCACGCCGGTCATGACGGTGGCGATACCGAGCAGGATCTGGACGCCGAAGGCGCTGTGGAGGGCGATGGAGGCGGGGCGATCGCCGGCGCGGCGGGCGGCGCGGGCGAGCAGGACGAGGGCGACAACGGCGACGAAGGCCCACCATCGGTGGATGAAATGGATGAGGAAGGGGTCGCTGCTGAGCGTGGCCCAGAGGCTGCCCTGATCCTGGACGCCGGCGGGGAAGAAGCGTTCGTTCATCAGGGGCCATGTGTTGGCGACCTGGCCGGCGTTGAGACCGGCGACGAAGGCGCCGAACAGCAGCTGGACGAAGAGGATGAGGCCGACGGCGAGGGTGAGGGGCGTGAGGCGGGCGGGGCGGCTGCCGGGCACCGCGGCGAGACGGCGCAGGTCGAGCGCGGTCCAGACCAGACCGGCGAGGATGAAGAGCGCGGTCAGCAGGTGGACGGCGAGACGGTAGTGGCTGACGTCGGTGCGCTGGGTGAGGCCGCTGGACACCATCCACCAGCCGATGGTACCCTGCAGGCCGCCGAGCGCAAGGAGCGCGAGCAGGCGACGGCCGTAGCCGGGCGGAATCGCACGTTTCCAGGCAAACCAGGCCAGCGGCAGGGCGAAGGCGAGGCCGATGACGCGGCCGAGCAGGCGGTGGATATATTCCCAGAAGTAGATGAATTTGAAATCGGCGAGGCTCATGCCCTTGTTGATGAGCTGATATTCCGGGATCTGGCGGTATTTCTCGAACTCAGCGAGCCATTGTGCGTCGGTCAGCGGGGGGAGTGCGCCGCTGATGGGTTTCCATTCAGTGATGGAGAGGCCGGATTCGGTGAGGCGGGTGATGCCGCCGACGACGACCATGGCGAAGACGAGGCCGGCGACCGCCAGCAGCCAGTTGGCGATGGCGATGGGTCGGGTGCGCGGCAGGGCGTGGGCGAGACTGGCCATGGCGGCGCTGTAGGGGCTGGGCGGCGGGTGGGAAAGCGCGCATGCGGTCGCAGCGCCCTTTGCGCCAGCGTGGAAAAGCGCCTATTGACGCGGGCATGGCTTCCAATCCTCACGCTGCCGGGCCGGCGCCCGTGCCCTATAAAATCCCGTCGGTGCATCCCGAGGGGCTGAAATTCACCGGCATTGCCGCGGCGATCACGCTGGTGGCATTCTTGGCCGGCTGGAGCGTGGTGGGCTGGCTGCTGGTGGGGTTGACGATCTGGGTTGCGGCGTTCTTTCGCGATCCGGTGCGGGTGACGCCGGCAGGCGAGGGGTTGATCGTGTCGCCGGCGGACGGGCTGGTGTGCCAGATCATGCGCGTGGAGGCGCCGCGGCAGTTGCTGGGCGAGGGCGGGCTGGAGCCGCAGGGGCTGACGCGGGTGTCGGTGTTCATGTCGGTGTTCGACGTGCACATCAACCGCGCGGCGATCGGCGGCACGGTGCGCCGCGTCGCTTATGTGCCCGGCGCCTTCGTGAATGCCGACCTGGACAAGGCGAGCGAGGAGAATGAGCGCAACTATATCCTGATCGAGGGGATGGACGGGGTGAAGGTGGGGTTCACGCAGATCGCCGGGCTGGTGGCGCGGCGCATCCTGTGTTTCGTGAAGGAAGGCGACCTGGTGGCAGCGGGGCAGCGGATCGGGTTGATCCGCTTCGGCAGCCGCGTGGACATCTTCGTGCCGGACGGGTTCAACGTGCAGGTGGTGAAGGGGCAGCGCGCGGTGGCGGGCGAAACCATCGTGGCGCGGCGGGATGTGGTGGCGGCCGAGCCGGGGCCGGCGCAGTAATGGAGCGTGACCCGCGGGCGCGGCTGCGCTTGCTGCCCTATATCCCGATGCGGGCGTTGGTGCCCAACGCGATCACCATGCTGGCGCTGTGCGCCGGGGCGACGGGGGTGCGTTTTGCCATTGCCGGGCAGTTCGACAAGGCGGTGGCGGCGGTGGTGATCGCCGGCGTGCTGGACGGGCTGGACGGGCGGGTGGCGCGGGCGCTGAAGGGCACGAGCCGGTTCGGGGCGGAGCTGGATTCGCTGTCCGACGTGACGGCGTTCGGGATCGCGCCGGCGCTGATCCTTTATCTGTGGGCCCTGCAGCATCTGGGGGGGCTGGGGTGGGTGATCGCGCTGGCGCATGCGGTGTGCGCGGCCCTGCGGCTGGCGCGGTTCAACGCGGCGCTGGATGTGGAGGACCTGCCGCACAAGAGGCTGGGGTTCCTGACCGGGATTCCGGCGCCGGCGGCGGCGGGGCTGGCGCTGAGCCCGATCTGCCTTTCGCTGGGAACCGGCCTGCTGGGGGATGAGGAACCCATGCTGCGGGCGGTGGTGGTAGGCCTGATGTGCGGCTTTACCGCCATCGGCATGGTCTCCACCCTGCCGACCTGGGGGTTCAAGGCGATCCGGCTGCCGCGGGAGGCGCGGTTGCCGCTGCTGGCGGGGGTGGGCCTGTTCGCGGCGGCGCTGGCGCAGGAGCCCTGGCTGGCGCTGACGGCGATTTCCGTCGTCTATCTGCTGGCGATGCCCTTTGCCTGGATGCGCTTCCGGCGGCTGCGCGCGGCGGAGGTGGTTACGCCGCCTGACGCCAGCCCACCGCCGGCATGAGGGCGCGGGGCGCGGGGCGGCGCAGCGCGATGACATTGGTTTCGGCGGGCGGGGTGGACGGCGCCGCCTGAAGAGGCACGGGACCGGCGAGGATGGTGCGCAGTTGCGGCAGCGCCGACTGGAGCATGGCGGTGAGCAGCAGGCCCAGCGCCAGGATCAGGGCGATGCTGAAAAGGGCGCTGATCGTTACCGCTACCATCGTCTGTCTCCTCGACTCGGATCGCCATGTTCCATTTTTGTTCCATTGCCGTCAAGCGCAAAATCGAGGGGCCGGCAAGTGGTTGCATCGGCGCGAAAAATCTCTATCGGCGCCTGTCGGGAGGACAGCATGACGGGAATGATGCAGGATTGGCCGCTGAGCGTGGCGCGGATCATCGACCATGCGGCGACCTATCATCCGCGGCGGGAGGTGGTATCCCTGCAATGCGAGGGCGGGGTGATGCGCAGCGACTGGGGGACGGTGGCGACACGGTCCCGCCAGCTGGCGGCCGCCCTGGTGGGGCTGGGCATGAACGCCGGCGACCGGGTGGCGACGCTGGCGTGGAACACGGTGCGGCATGTCGAATGCCTTTATGGCATCGGCGGCATGGGCGGTGTGGCGCATACCATCAACCCGCGGCTGTTCGAGGAGCAGATCACCTACATCGCCAACCATGCCGAAGACCGCGTGCTGCTGTTCGACCTGACCTTCGTGAAGCTGGTGGAGAGGCTGGCGCCGGGCCTGAAGACGATCGAGCATTTCGTGCTGCTGACTGACAGGGCGCACATGCCGGAGAGCAGCCTGAACCTGCTGTGTTACGAGGAATTGCTGTCGGCGGAGGATGGGACGTTCGCCTGGGTGGAGATGCCGGAAACGGCGCCGGTGGGGCTGTGTTACACCAGTGGCACGACCGGCAATCCGAAGGGGGTGCAGTACAGCCACCGTTCGACGGTGCTGCATGCGATGGCGGCGTGCGCGACCGACACGTTCGGCATCGGGGCGATGACGGTGGTGCTGCCGGTGGCGCCGATGTATCATGTGAATGCGTGGTCGATGCCCTATACCGCGGCGATGGCGGGGGCGAAGCTGGTGCTGGGCGGGCCGAATTTCGATGCCCCGACGCTGCAGAAGCTGATCATCGACGAGGGCGTGGACCTGGCGCTGGCGGTGCCGACGATCTGGCTGGGGATGTTGCAGCATCTGGAGAGGCATGGTGGCGGGCTGGGGCGGCTGAACCGCACGGCCATCGGGGGCTCGGCCGTGCCGCGCAGCATGATCGAGGCGTTCGACCGGCTGCACGGCGTGCGGGTGATGCAGCTGTGGGGCATGACCGAGATGTCGCCGCTGGGGACGGTGGGGGCGATGACCCCGGAGGTGGCGGCGCTGCCCTATGACGAGGCGCTGAGCGTGCGGGTGAAACAGGGCCGCGGCGTGTTCGGCGTGGAGATGAAAATCGTGGACGATGAGGGGCAAGAGCTGCCGCGCGACGGGGTGACGTTCGGGCGGCTGCTGGTGCGCGGGCCGTGGATCGTGGGCCGTTATTTCAAGGGCGATGGCGGCGATGTGCTGGACGCCGAGGGCTGGTTCGATACCGGGGATGTGGCGACGCTGGACGAGCAGGGTTACATGCAGATCACGGACCGGTCGAAGGATGTGATCAAGTCGGGCGGGGAGTGGATTTCCTCCATCGAACTGGAAAATGAGGCGGTGGGCTGCCCCGGCGTGGCGGAAGCGGCGGTGATCGGCGTGGCGCACCCGAAATGGGACGAGCGGCCGCTGCTGATCATCGTGCGCAAGCCGGGGGCAGCGGTGAGCGCGGCGGATGTGCTGAAGCATCTGGAGGGGCGGATCGCCAAATGGTGGACGCCGGATGCGGTGGAGTTTGTGGATGCGATCCCGCACACGGCGACGGGGAAGATTTTGAAGACGGCGCTGCGGGAGCAATTCCGGGATTATCGGTTGGCGGGTTAAGTGGATCAAATAAGGCCGGCGTCGCGGGCGAGGGCGACGGCTTGGGCGCGGTTGCTGGCGCCGATTTCGGCGAGCAGGGCCGCCGTGTGGGCCTTTACCGTGGCGGGCGCGATGGCGAGGGCGGCGGCGATCTGCTTGGTGGAGTGGCCACGTGCGATGCCGGCCAGCACCTCCCGCTGTCGCGCGCTGAGATGGAAGCGGGGCGGCGGGCGCGTCGGAGGGTCGGTGCGGCTGGCGGCGAGGATGGCGAGACGCGGGGGGAGGTAGGTGCCGCCGGCGAGAACCAGGCGGATCGCCGCCTCCATCACCTGACCGCTGACGGATTTGGGCACGAAACCGGCGATGCCGAGGGCGAGGAGGCTGAGCAGTGTCGCGTCATCCTCGTGCCCGGTGATGACAAGGATGGGCGTGTCGGCGGCGGCGGCGCGCAGCGCGGCGATGCCACCGAGGGGATCGGCGCCGGGCATGATGAGATCGCAGAGGATGAGGGCGTGGCCAGGGGCCGCGCGGCACGCCTCGGGAAAGCTGCCGACGGTGGTGATGTCCGCGTCGGGATCGACCATGCGGACCGCGCCGGCGAGCGCGCTTCGCATCAAGGCATGATCGTCTGCGATCAATATGCGCATGGGTGCAGGCTACGTCAGGCCATGGGAAGTTCAAGCCGGAAGGCGGCGCCGTTGCACCAGCGCGGATCGCGACGCAGGGTGCCGCCCAGCAAGGCGGCGATCCGGTGAGAGGACGGCAGGCCCAGGCCGAAGCCGGCGGTGGCCTGGCCGGTGGCGCGGCCGTCGTCGATCACCCAGAATTGCAGGCAGGCGCCGTGGCGGCGCGCGCCGATCAGGATGCGACGCGCCCGGGCATGGCGGATGGCGTTGTCGACCAGGTTGGAGAGGGCGCGCTGGGCGAGGTCCGGATCGGCGCGGACGGCCGCGCGGCTGGGGAGGACGATGAGGCGGATGCCGGCATGGGCGGCAGCGGCGGCGTGGAGGCGGGCGACCCCATCGATCAGCCGGCCGGCGGGGAGGGTGACGAGGGCAGGGCGGGTCCTGCTGCCTTCCAGTTGCAGATGGTCGAGCATCGAGCGCAGCTGTCGTTCGACGGATTCGAAGGCGATGGCGGCATCGGCGGCGGCTTTTGCCCGGTGCGCGGGATCGCTGCCGCGGGCGGCCTGATCGCTGAACAGCCGGGCGGCCTGAATGGGCTGGCCGAGATCGTGCCAGGCAGCGGCGATGAAGCGGGTGCGGGCGTCGCGTTCGGCCTCGACCTCGGCGCGGGCGGCTTCGGCCGCGAGCACGGCGGTATGGGCGCGGTTGACCTGTGCCTGCACGGTACCGCGCAGCAGCAGCAGGATCGCGGTCATCGTGGCGGTAAGGATGATGGTGGCGATCGCCACCGGGCCGGCATGGAACAGGTACCAGCCGATCAGGCCAGCGGGGATGACGAGCGGCATCGGCGAGGGCCGGCTGGTGACGGGGGGACGATCGACCGTGGCCAGCGCCTGGATGGCGACGGTGCCGATGGAAAAGGCGCTGATGGTCAGTTGAACCTCTGTGGTGAGCCAGGGGAAAAGGATGATGAACTGGATGACGAGGCCGAGGCTGCCGACCCAGAGGACGCGGCGGATGATGCGGTCCGTTGCGTGCAGGTCGCCGGCGGCGAGGAACCGCATGAGCCGCGGCGTGAGCGCCAGCCAGAACAGCAGCAAGCCGGCGACGACGGCCCAGGAGGCGGCGCGGGTGAGCGGTGGGGTGGGGTCCGCAAGTTGTGCGTGCGCGAACAGCTGGGCCGCCAGCACGATGATCATGCCGAGCAGCTGGATGATCAGGATGGGGTGCGGTCGGCGCATCGCGACAGGATGCGGCAGCACCGGCGGGGCCGCAACCGGCCATCGGGATTAGTCCTTCTGGCCGATGCGCGGCGGGACGTTTCGGGGAAAGCTGCCGGGCGGGGCCAGTGGACAGGCCCCGGCAACAGGAGCGGGATATGCGGAAAATGGTTCTGGGGGCGGCGTTGCTGGCGATGGCGGGCGCCGGGCAGGCAACGGTGATCGTGGCCGGCGTGACGGCGCAGGGGGCGAAGACGCTGCAGGTGTCGAGCGCGGTGCCGACCTGGCTGGAGGTGGCCGAGGTGGAAGCCTTCACCTTCGCCGATCTGAACGTGGCACTGGCGGCGAATGGCGGCACGGCCAGCGCGACCAGCCAATATGATCTGGGAACACCGGCGGGCAAGGCGATCGATGGCGTTCGCCCGGCCACCTATCCGAACGAGTGGCACAGCGGCGGATCTGACGCGGGGCAGCGCCTGACAATAAGCCTGTCGGCGGCGAGCGACCTGAAACTGGTGTCGATCTGGGGCGGCAACCGCCTGGGCGGCTTCCCCTGGCGCGATGTCTATCGGCTGAGCGTTCTGGATGGCAGCGGTGCGTCGCTGTGGCAGGGTGTCCTCGATGCCAGCCAGCTCAACGGCCAGCCGGTGAGCGTCCAGTTTCTTGCCCCCAATCCCGGTGGCGTGGTGCCGGAGCCGGCGAGCTGGGCGATGATGATCGCGGGGTTCGGGTTGGTGGGGGGTCTGATGCGACGGCGGCGGACGGTGGCCGTCGCGGTTTGAAGGGGAGTCGCAAGCGCGGTACAGTTGATTGCACCCACCCCTGCCGCGCTTTCGCGCGAGTCGCCGCTGACGCTTTGCGTCGTCTTCGACTCCCCGCTCTCGGCTGCGCCGGGCAGGAGGGGTGTTTGGTGGTCAGAGGCTGCGGCCGATGAGTTCTTTCATGATTTCGCTGGTGCCGCCGTAGATGCGCTGGACGCGGGCGTCGCGCCAGAGGCGGGCGATGGGGTATTCGTTCATGTAGCCGGCGCCGCCATGAAGCTGGAGGGCGGCGTCGCAGATTTCCCATTGCAGCTCGGTGTGCCAGAGCTTGGCGGCGGCGCCTTCATAGGCGTCGAGCTCGCCCTTCATGTGCTTGGTGAGGCAGACATCGAGGTGAGCCCAGCCGACCTGGAGCTTGGCCTTGAGGTCGGCAAGCAGGAAGCGGGTGTTCTGGAAATCGAAGACGGTCTTGCCGAACGCCTTGCGGTCCTTCACGAAATTGACCGCTTCGTCGAAGGCGCGCTGGGCGCCGCCCATGGCGGAAACGGCAATGCCCAGACGCTCTTGCGGCAGCTGGCTCATCAGGTAGATGAAGCCCTTATTCTCCTCGCCGAGGCAGTTGGTGATGGGGACGCGGACATCCTCGAAGAAGAGTTCGCTGGTGTCGGCGCTGTTCTGGCCGATCTTGTCGAGGTTGCGGCCCTTGGCGAAGCCGGGGGTGCCGGCCTCGACGAGGATCAGGCTGGTGCCCTTGGCGCCCTTGTCGGGGTCGGTCTTTGCAACGACGATGACGAGGTCGGCATTCTGGCCGTTGGTGATGTACGTCTTGGAGCCGTTCAGGACATAATGGTTGCCGTCGCGCTTTGCCGTCGTGCGGATGCCCTGGAGGTCGGAGCCGGCGCCGGGTTCGGTCATGGCGATGGCGGTGATGCATTCGCCGCTGATCATCCGGGGCAGATATTTCGCCTTCTGCTCGTCCGAGCCATAGGCCTCGATATAGGGGGCGACGATGTCCGATTGCAGCGTGATGCCGGCGCTGCTGCCGGCGTAGGCCAGCTCCTCGTCGATGACGGCGTTGTAGCCGAAATCGAGGCCGAGGCCGCCATGGTCGGGCGAGACGTTGGGGCAGAGCAGGCCGGCCTCGCCACAGGCGCGCCAGAAGTTGCGGTCGACGACGCCTTCCTCCTCCCAGCGGTCGAGGTGGGGGGTGAGTTCCTTTGCGAAGAATTTGCGGACGCTGTCGCGGAAGGCCTCGTGGTCGGCGTTGAAGGCGGTGCGGCGGCTGGTGTCGATCATGCGTTGCTCCTGTCGCGGGCCTCTTTGGCGCGTTGGCGGGCGGGCGCCACCTGTAAAAGCAAAGGGGGCGCCGCGATGCCGCAGCGTGATCCGAAGCGCGTCGGACGGGTTCATCGGCTGGCCGCCGCCGGGTCGGCAAAGCCGCCCGGTCGGCGGCCAGCCGATGCCCCGCCGTCCGGGCCTGCGGCGTGTCTGTAAACCTTCGGAGGAACGCATGCGCGTTCCTCCTCCAGGTCACAGCCGCCTTCGGCCTAGAACTTGATGCGGGCGGTCAGGCGGTAGCGGCGGCCGAAATAGTCGATTTCGCCCTGGTTGCCGACGGCCTGCGAACCGTTGGCGAGGCCGTTCAGGCCGGCATATTCGTTGGAGAAGATGTTGAAGGCGTTGAATTGCAGTTCGAAATTGTCGTTGATGCGATAGCCGATGCTGGCGTCGTGCCGGCCGACGGCGGGCAGGTCGATGACATCCTGCTGTTCGGGCGTGTTGAAGGCGCCGGTGTTGAAGTTGAAGATCCTGGTCTTGTTCTGCCAGTTCCAGGTCCACTGGAAGAAGAAGCCGTCCTTTTCATAGCGGCCCGTCAGCTGGGTTTCCCATTTCGGGCGGAAGAAGCTGCCGGCGCTTTCCTGGCTGTCGGCGAAGGTGCCGGCGGCCGAGCTGATGTAGCTGATCAGGTGATAGACATTGGCGCGGATGCGGAGGTTGCCCTTGTCCTCGCCGCCGAACAGGTCGGCGAGGTCGAAGCGGTATTCGGCGCTGCCGTTCACCGACTTCACGCGCAGGGCACCGAGGTTGATGAAGCCCGAGGCGAAGCCGTTGCGGATGTTGAACTGCGGCGTGCCGCCGGCAGCCGAGGGTTCGCGGTCGAAGAAAGAGCAGGTGTTGACGCCGAGCGTGCCCGAGGTGTCGTTGTAGGTCGGGCTGTCGTAGCAGAATTGCGCCGCGTTCGAGAGCGTCGTGGGGATGATCTGGTTGCGGACGGTGACGTTGATATAGTCCGCCGAGATCACCAGGCCGGGCGCGAATTTCGGCGAGAGCACGCCGCCGACGGTCCAGCTGCTGCCTTCCTCCGGCTTCAATGCCGGGGAGCCGGAGAAGCCGCCCTGCAGGTTCTGGCCTGCGGGCACGAAGCTGTTGAGGAAGTTGGCGGCTGACGCGCGATCCGGCGCGATGCCGAGGCGGACGACCTCCTGCTCGCAATTGGCGCGCCGGGTCGCGGGGACATTGCCACCGCTGATCTGGGCGTTGCCGCACGGGTCGGTGGGCGTGTTGAAGGCGGGCTGGTTGCCCAGGAACAGCTCGACCACGGAGGGCTGGCGCAGCGAGCGGGTGTAGTTGCCGCGCACCAGCACGCCTTCGACCGGGCGCCAGGCACCGCCCAGCGTGTAGAGGGTGTTCCATTTGCCCTTGGCCTCGTTGGTTTCGAGGTTGCCGTTCAATCGCAGCACGTCCGGCGCGTTGCCGTTCTGCTTGACGAAGCGGACGCCGGGGGTGAATTCCAGGTTGCGGAACATCGGCAGGGTGAATTCCTCGCCGAAGATCGGGATGCGCAGTTCGGCGGACGCCTCCATCGAGGTGACCTCCCCGCGCGTGGCGGCAAGGGCGGCGGTGCGGCTGACGCCGAGGCGCTGTTCCTCGCTGGGGCGATAATCGAGCGTGTCGCGGCGCCATTCGGCGTTGAGGGCGAAGCCGATGCCCCCGCCGGGCAGGTCGAACAGGGCGGCTGATGCGATGCTGCCGTTGATATAATATTGTTCGGACTGGTTGCGGGCGACGCCGGTGAAGGTCGTGTAGTCCTTTGACGCCTGGCTCATCTGATTGAAGCCGAAGGGATTGAGCGGGGCGCAGCCGGAGATCTGCGAGGCGGTGACGGCGCGCGGGACCAGGCGTTCGACGAGGACGCCGTCGGACCGCGCCTCTCGCACGAGCACGGTGTTGGTGATGCCGAGCGGCAGCGCGGTGGAGGCGCCGGGGGTCTGGATGCGGCAGACGATGCGCGACGGGTTGGCGGGATCGACCACGGCATCGAGCGCGAGGGCATATTCCACGTCACGGATGTTGGTGGTGGTGATTGTCGCCTTCGACTTGCCATAGGCGCCGGCGACATCCCAAGTGAAGCGACGGGTGCCGACCTCGAAGTCTCCCTTCAGGCCCAGCACGGAACGGTAGGTTTCGGAGGCGGCGAAGGCGGGTGTGTCGCCGGTGACATCCTGGTTGGTGCGGGACAGGGCGAAGACGCCGGTGGCGGGATCGATGCCGGCCGCGACCAGCGTGTTGCGGGCCGCGGTGCTGAGATAGGGGTTGGTGATGCTGGCGACGATGACGGCGTTTTCGGTGCCGCCCAATGCCAGGCTGTTGCTGCTGCCGATATTGCGCGGGGCCGCGCTGTCGACCTTGGCGAACAGGTTTTCGGTGTAGAGGCGGATGTTCGGCGTGAGGTCGAAATGCGCGATCAGGTTGCCGATATAGCGGTCCTGCTGGGCGCGGAGCGTGGTGAAACGCGACTGATCGAGGAAGTCGCCGCCGGGCATGCCGCCGAGCGTGGCGGGGGTGGAGGCGTTGAAGACGCCGGGGGTGAAGGGCACGAGCGCGCCGCTGCCGTCGAAACGAAGCGGCACCGCGGTGCGCGGCAGCGCCTGGGCGCTGGCGGCGTCGGGGTTGGGAATGTCGAGGAAGGCGGGGACCAGCGTGCCGAGGAAGGCGTTGATCGGCGTGTTGGGATTCTGTGCGAGAAACTCGCGCGGGGTGGGGCGGTTGGCTTGCAGCAGGTTGATGGCAAGCGTGTTACGTTGCAGATCGCTGAGGGCAGCGGCGTTGAAGCCGGGCGCGAGCGCGGTGATGACCTGGGCGGCCGTAACGCCGGAAGGGAGCGCATTGGGCGCAAAGCGGGTGAATTGCCCGGGCGGCAGCGTTGCCGGGTTGCCGACGGCCTGGGCGGCGCCGAGGGGGCCACCGGGCACGGCCTGCGTGGCGCCGGCGACGGACACGGCGGCGCCTGCCTGCCGCCCGGCGACGACCGCGCTGAAGGCGGTGGGGAAGCCCGCCTGCGTGCCGGTGTATTGGAAGACGTTGCCGCCATCCGACAGCAGGATCGAGCCGCCGCTGACGAGCGGCAGGAAGCGGTTGCCGGGCTGGCCATCGTCTGTCGCACGCAGGAAGGCACCGTTGTTGCTGTTGGTGACGTCGATCACCCCGGGGGCGAAGGCCGGGTTGCGGCGGTTGCCGTTGCCGAAGAAGGTGGGGGCGATATAGGTATTGGCGAAGGCGGGGCGGGCATCGCCGTAGAGGCCGTCGTCGCGGTTGTACTGGAAGCTGATGGCGACGTTGCCGCGGCCGTCAGCGAAATTGCTGCCCCAGATGGCGCTGGCCTGTCCGTTGAAGGTGTCGCCGCGGCTGGTGATGCCGGCGCGCACATTGGCCTGCAGGCCTTCGAAATTATCCTTGAGGATGATGTTGACGACGCCGGCGATCGCGTCCGAGCCGTAGGCGACAGCGCCGCCGACGGTGAGCACGTCGGTGCGTTCCACCAGTTCGGTGGGAATGACGTTGAGATCGACCTGGCCGCCGGTGGTGTTGCCCTGCACGAACAGCGTGCCGGCGTTGCCCGACACGAAGCGGCGGCCGTTGACCAGGGAGAGCGTGCGGTTGGTGCCGAGGTCGAGCAGGTCGACGAAGGAGGCGCCGAGCGAGGCGGGCTGGCCGCCGGCGTTGCCGTTCGGGCTGGCGCCGGGGCCGACGAGGGGGAGATCGTTCAGTGCCTCGAGCACGCTGGAGAAGCCGCGCGCCTGAAACTCCTGCGCCGTCAGCTGCACGCCGGGGATGGTGCCCTCGAACTGCGGGCGGGGAATGCGGGACCCGGTGACGACGATGGTGGTGGCTTCGTCTTCCGCGGCCGCCGCGGGCGTTGCCGAGGCGGGTGGTGTCTGCGCGGCGAGCGGCGCGGCGACGAGGGCAAGGCTGGAGACGGAGAGCAGGCAGAGCGTTTTCATGGCAAATCCCCCTTGGATATTGGGCGCGCATTACATGAACGGATGTTCATGATGCCATGGCTAATTCGCGCTAACCGTCACGATGTGACGGGATGTGTCATTTATGTAACAATGCCGTCACGACAGGATCGGTGCTTCGGCGGGTTGCCAGGCGGGTTCGCCCGTGAAGCGGATCGCGGGGGCGAGATGGTGGCCGCCGTCGGCGTGCACGACCAGGCCTCGTTCGGCGATGAGGGGTTGGGTAAGGGCTTCACGGAAATCGAGGACGGGGGCGTAGGCGACATCGTGGTGATGGAACCAGGCGGTCCATTGGTCGCGGGTGCGTTCGAGGAAGGTTTCGGTGAGGAAGGCGGTGAGGGGGGCGTGGTGGGGGCCGGCCTCGCTGTGGGCGAGGGGGATGAGATCGGGGCGGGCGAGGGCCGTGAGGAGATTGGTGCTGAATTTCGGCTCGCGGCCGCAGAGCGTGATGTGGCGGGAGTCAGACGTGCGATAGATGTTGTAGAAGGGGTGGCCGCCGAGGCTGCGGCCGGTGGCGGAGGTCGGCGCGATGCCGTCCGTCAGCGCCGGGCCGGCGATGTGGGCGCACCAGGGCAACAGGCTGTCGAACATGGCGAGGTCGATATAGTCGCCGCGGCCGCTGGTGTGTCGGGCGTGGAGGGCCATCAGGACGGCGATGGCACCGGTGAGGCCGGCAGCCATGTCGGCGGCGGGAACGCCGGGCACGACGGGGGTGCCGTCGGGGCCGTCGTTGACGCTGAGAAAGCCGGCGAGCGCCTGCGCGCCCATGTCATGCGCGGGGTGGTGCGCCATGCTGCCGGTCTGGCCGAAGGCGGAGATGGAACAGTAGATGATGGCCGGGTTGAGGGCGGAGACGGTGTCGTAATCGAAGCCCAGCCGCGCGATGACGCCTGGGCGGAAGCCCTCCACAAAGACATCGGCGGTGGCGATGAGCGCGGTGAGCCGGGCCTTGCCCTCGGGGGTCTTGAGGTCGAGCGGGAGCGATTGCTTGCCGCGGTTGAGGTTGCGGAACCAGAAGCCGTGGCCGGCTTCGAACGGGGCCATGGTTCGGGCGGGGTCGCCGGTGGGGGGTTCGATCTTAATCACCTCGGCGCCATGGTCGGCGAGCATCAGGGTGAGCGCCGGGCCGGGCAGGAACTGGCTGAGGTCGAGGACGCGGAGGCCGGTGAGTTTGGGCATGGTTGTTCCTTTGATCGTCCGGTGCGGCTCGCCGCGCTCGCCCCCACCCCCGACCCCTCCCCTGATGGGGAGGGGAGAGCTAGACAACGCCCTTTGCGCGCAGGCTTTCGATGTCGGGGATGCCGATTTCGGTGAGGAGCGCTTCGGTGTCGGCGCCCAGCGCGGGGGCGGGGCGGTTGGGCAGGCGCTGCTGGTCGAGGCGGATGGGGTTGGCGAGGCCGCGCATGTCGGGGCGTTGCGGGTGGGGGATGGGGGTAACCATGCCGTTGGCCGCGAACCAGGGACTGTCCAAGGCCTGGGCGAGGTCGTGGACGGGCGCGACGGGGACATGGCCGCCGAGCGTTTCCACCCAGTGGGCGGTGGGCTTGGTCATCAGGATGGCATCGAGGAGGCGGGTCAGTTCGTCGCGGTTTTCGAGGCGAGCGGGGGTGGTGGCGAAGCGGGGATCGGTTTTCATCTCGGGCGCGCCGAGGAGGTCGGCGAGCTTCGCCCAGAATTTGGGGAGTTGCGCCATGATGAACACCCAGCCGTCGGCGGTGCGGAAGGTCTGGGAGGGTGTGATGCTGGGGTGGGCGTTTCGGGGCGCGCGGCCCGTGACATGGCCCTGGTTCAGATACCAGAAGGCGGGGTAGCTGGTCTGGTGCAGCGCGGCATCCAGCAGGCTGACGTCATAGTCGCGGCCCTTGCCGGTGCGTTGCGCTTCGTGCAGGCCGGCGAGGGTGGCGGTGGCGAGCATGGTGCCGGTCATGAAATCGACCATGGAGAGGCCGAAGCGTGTGGGTTCGCCGCCGGGGTCACCGGTGACGGAGAGGAAGCCGGCCTCGGCCTGCATCAGATAGTCGTAGCCGGGCCAGGTGGCTCGGGGATTGTCGCGGCCATAGGCGCTGGCATGGACGCAGACGATGGCGGGGTTGGTCTTGGCGAGGGCGGCGTAGTCGAGGCCGAGTTTCGCCGGCTGGTCGCCGCGGGCGTTATTGGTGACGGCGTGGGCGGTGCGCACGAGGCGGTGGAGGATGTCCTGGCCTTCGGGCGCCTTCAGGTCGAGGGTGAGGGAGCGTTTGTTGAGGTTGAAGGTCTGATAGAAGAGGCTGTCGTCCTCCCCCAGGAAATAGGGACCGGTGGCGCGGCTGCTGTCCCCGCCTTTCGGGGGCTCGAGCTTGATGACCTCGGCACCGAGTTGCGCGAGGAACATGGTGCCGTAGGGGCCGGCGCCATATTGTTCGAGGGAGAGGATGCGGGTGCCGGTGAGGGGGAGGGTCATAGTCCCTCTTCCCTCCAAGGACAGGGGTTCAAGCCGGATTCCTTTTTACCCACTGCTTGGCGATGATCATGCGTTGCATTTCGTTGGTGCCTTCGCCGATGCACATGAGGAGGGCGTCGCGGTAGAAGCGTTCGATCTCATATTCCTTGGAGTAGCTGTAGCCGCCGAAGATGCGCATGGCTTCCTCGGCATTCTTGACCGCGGCTTCGCTGGCGAAATATTTGGCCATGCCGGCTTCCATGTCGACGCGTTCGCCGCGATCGTAGGCTGCGGCGGCGTCCATGGTGAGCAGCCGGGCGGCGCGGGCGCGCGTGACCATTTCGCCGAGTTTCAACTGGATCGCCTGATGCTCGGCGATGGGTTTGCCCATGGTCTTGCGGACCTGGGCATATTCGGTGGCGAGGCGGAGCGCGCCTTCCGCCAATCCCACGCCGCGGGCTGCGACGTTGATGCGGCCCAGTTCCAGCCCGCCGGTGGCCTGGAAGAAGCCGTCGCCCTCCACGCCGCCGATCAACTGGTCGGCGCCGATCTGGTAGTCCTCGAACACCAGCTCGGCACTGTCGATCGCCTTGTAGCCGAGTTTTTCGATCTTCTTGCCGACGCGGAAACCGTCTCTTTTGTCGGCGATGAACAGGCTCATGCCCTTGTAGCGCGGGTTGGCGTCAGGGTCGGTTTTGACCAGCAGGGCGAAGACCTGGCCCTTGATGCCGTTGCTGATCCAGGTCTTGGTGCCGTTGATCGAGTAGCCATTGCCCGATTTGCAGGCCTGCATGCGGATGCCCTGGAGGTCCGTACCGGCGTCCGGTTCGGTCAGGGCGAGGCCGCCGCGGATTTCGCCGCTGGCCATTTTCGGCAGCCATTTGGCGCGCTGTTCGGGGGTGCCGAACTTCTCGATAGCCATGGCGCAGATGAGATGGCTGTTGAAGATGCCGGTGGGCGCCATCCAGAAGCTGCTGATGCGGGCGACCAGGCGGGCGTAGGTGGTGGCAGGGAGGCCGAGGCCGCCGTAATCGGTGCCGATGGTGGCGCCGAACAGGCCGAGCTCGGTCATCTGTTTGACCGTTTCCTCCGGCCAGATGTCGCCATGGTCGTGGTGCATGACGACGGGGCGAAGGTCGCGCTCGATCCATTTGTCGATCGAGTCCATCAGCGCGTCCTCGAAGTCCGCGTCGATGGTGCGTTGCTGCTGGTATGCGGTGGCCATTTCTATCTATCCTTTTGACGTCCCCACCCCCGACCCCTCCCCTGAAGGAGAGGGGAGAAGGTCAGCTGTCGCCGGGGCCGAAGCCTTTTTTCCAGATGAGCATGGTGCGGAGGAATTCGCAGACGGTCTTGCCGTCCTGGTTCTTGCCGATGGTCTTGACGGTCACCAGGCCCTGTTCGGGGCGGCTGCTGCTTTCGCGCTTCTCGATGACTTCGGTTTCGCCGTAGAGCGTGTCGCCGGCGAAGACGGGGGCGGTCATCTTGATTTCCTTCCAGCCGAGGTTGGCGACGGCTTTCTGGCTGACGTCGCTGACGCTCATGCCGACCAGGATGGCGACGGTGAGCGGGCTGTTGACCAGCGGGCGCTTGAATTCGGTTTTCGCCGCATATTCATGGTCGAAATGCGCAGGGTGGGTGTTCATCGTCAGCAGCGTGAACCAGATGTTGTCGGTTTCGGTAATGGTGCGGCCGGGGCGGTGTTCATAGACGTCGCCGACGGTGAACTCCTCGAAATAGCGGCCGAAGCTCTCGCGATAGCGTTGCGGGCCGACTTCGATCACTCCGGGGCGCATGGAAAATCCTTTTTGCTGTCTTGACGCAGAGGCTATTTGTCCGGACAACTTTGCCTGTCAACCGGCGGGCTGTCCAGTGTGCGGAGAGCCACGCGAAAGGGGAGGGTGCACGATGTTGAAGATGCTTCTGGCCGCAGCGGTGGTGATGGCGGCGCCGGTGGTGGCGCAGCCGAAAAAGATGCTGTCGTTCGAGGATGGGGCGGACAGTATCGCCATGTTCCGCAAGGTGCAGTGCAGCACGCAGGACGGCGTGCAGGCGGTGTACCACTGGTCCGGCCGGGTGTGGAGCCGGGTGCCGGGCGAGCCCGACCGGCTGTTGTGGCGGGTGGAGGGGATGAACATCCGCCATTGCGTGACGACGCCCGCCATCGACAAGCGCGGGCCGGGAATGCGGCTGATCAGCCGGGAGCTGATGTTCTATCTCGATCCGAAGACGGGCGAGGTGGTGGACAAGTGGACCAACCCCTGGACGGGCAAGGTCAACGAGATGTTCCATGTGGCGAACGATCCGGTGAACCAGCGGCCCATGTATGCGGTCAATGCGGAAGGGCGGCCGTTCAGCCTGAACGCGCGGGCGGAGAATGGCCGCGTGTTCCTGGCGAGCGAGATTCCGCTGTTCTACAAGAATCCGCTGGCGGGCGATTATCAGGATTATGTGGGAAACCATTACCACGCCATGGAAATCTTTGACTTCAACATGGACGAAAAGGAGCTGCGCGACCCGAGGACAACGACGTCCAACGCCGCGATCGCCTGGGTGCGGGTGTCCGACTGGCTGCCGTTCATGGAGATGGGAAGCCGGGCCGGGGGGCTGATCTTCAACGCCACGGGTCAGAAGGTGGACGGCATCAAGGGGTTGCCTGCGGTGGTGCAGAAGATGATCGCGGAGCGTTATCCCGCCTATGCCAGCCCGCCGCCGCTGGATGACGCGCGGCCGAATGCGACGACCTGGACGGAATACAAGAAGCTGCTGGACAGCCGGCGGGCGAACGGGGCGGGCGCGCCGCCGGCGAAGGGGGAATGAGGCTCGCGCTGCTGGCGCTGCTGCTGGCGGGGGCGTCGTTCACGCCGGTGGGGGCGAATCCGGCGCTCGACGCGGCGCGGGCACTGCTGCCGGGGGTCTATACCAATGAGGAGCAGCTGTATTTCGCCGGCGAGGCGGGCGGGCCGAAGCCGCCCTGGGTGGGGTTGAGCATTGTGGCGGAAGCGGACGGGCTGCGGCTGCGCACGGTGGATATGTTCGGCAAGGCCGGCGCGGAAGACCAGCGGATGACGCTTGCTGCCGATGGGGATGGCGTGGCGGTGACGACGGGGCGCTGCATACGGCTTTATTCGTTGAAGGATGGGGCACTCGCCTTGAGCGGCAGCCGGGGCGAGTGCCGGGCGCCGGCGAGCATCGGCGGATTCGGGCCAGCCGGAATCGCGCTGGGGATGGCGGATGGCGCGTTCATCGACCTCAGGCGGGCGCGGGCGTTCCGTTGCTGGGCGAGCATTCCCCGGGCGGCGAAGAAGGCGGACCCCGGCTCGGGGGCCGGGGCAGGCGGCAGCGAGGACTGGTGGTTCAAGAGCGGCCTGATGCTGCACGACCAGGGTGGCCGGGTGCTGGCGGAAACCGATGACGCCGAGCCGCGGCGGTTCGTGCTGCGGATGCGCAATGTGGTGTGGCCGACGGGCACGAACCAGCCGAGCCTGGTGCTCTATGTCCACCGGCCGGAGGAGCCGGACAAGGCGATCAGTTATAGCTGGGCCGATCCGGAGGCGAAGCGGGTGGGGATCAACCTGCGGGTGATGCAGGCGAGCTGTTCGCTGGTGAAGTAGGGGACTTGCGCCGATGCCGTGATGGGCGCAGCCTGTGCACGGGAGGAACCGTTCATGCGTAGCCTGATATTCGCCGCCCTGTTGTTGGCGGCACCCCTTTGCGCCCAGGGCGTGAACCTTGCGGCGCCGGACCGGCCAGCCGATGAGGTCAAGCTGGATGCCAGCCGAAAGCCGCTGGAGATGATGGCCTTTTCGAAGGTAAAGCCGGGCGACACCGTGCTGGATGTGATCGCCGGCGATGGCTATTACTCGCGGCTCTACGCCCAGGCGGTGGGACCCAAGGGGGCCGTGGTGGCGCTGTTGCCGCCTGGCTATTTCGATGAGGCGACCTTCGAGCCGGGGTGGAAGGCGCTGATCGCGGCGCATCCCAATGTGCGGTTCGTGAAGGCGCAGCTGGCGGATGCGGAACTGCCGAAAGGGGTCGACCTGACGGTATTCCACCTGGTCTATCACGATCTCTACTGGGAAAGCGCGAAGTACAAGTTTCCGCGCATGGACCCCGCAGCGTTCCTGACGAAGCTGTATGCCGCGACCGACAAGGGCGGGCGAGTGCTGGTGATCGACCATGTCGCCCCCGCGGGCAGCGATGTGCGGGCGTTTGTGGAGAAGACGCACCGGATCGATCCGGCGGTGATCAAGGCGGATTTCGCAAAGGCGGGGTTCGTGCTGGACGGCGAATCGGACCTGCTGCGGACTCCGGGGGATGATCTCAACCTGCTGGTGTTCAATCCCGCGGTGCGGGGGAAGACGGACCGGGTGGTATATCGCTTCGTGAAGAAGTGAAGAGCAGTCGACCGACGGCAAGCGCCAAAAGCGCGCCGGCAAACTGCGCGGCGATGAAGCCGGGGGTGTCGCCGGGTCTGATGCCGCTGAAACTGTCGGTCATGGCGCGGGCAAGCGTGATCGCGGGGTTGGCGAAGCTGGTCGACGAGGTCCACCAATAGCCGGCGGTAATGGCGGCCGGCACCGTGAGAGCGATGGCCGCGGGGCGGTGGGCGAGCGTGCCGAGGATGGTGAGGAGGAGCGTGAAGGTCGCCACCGCTTCGCCGAGCAGCTCGCCCGGCGTGTTGCGGGCGTGCGTGGCGATCTGGAACAGCGGTTGATTGAACATGGCGTGGGCGAGCGCGACGGCAGCCGGCGCGGCGAGCAGTTGCGCGGCGATGATGGCGAGCGCGGAGGCAGCGGGCGTGCGTTCGTGCAGCGCCATCACCAGGGTGACGGCGGGGTTGAACTGCGCGCCGGAGATCGGACCGAGGATGGTGATGAGCAGGCCGAGCATGGCGACGGTCGCCAGCGTGTTGCCGAGGAGGGCGACGCCATCGTTGCCGGCGGCAAGCTGCTGCGCGAGGATGCCGGAGCCGATGACGCTGGCGAACAGGAGGAGGCAGCCGAGGAATTCGGCGAGCAGGCGGTGGGGGAGGGGGGTCATCCGCAGCAGGGGGCGGGGGTTGGCGAAGGGAGAAGTGCGCCGGGCTGCATCCGGGTGAGGTCAGGGCTGGCGCCATAGTCGGTCGCGTCGCCATGGGTGAGGAAGGTTTCCCAGACGACACCCTGCGGGTCGGCGATCCAGCTTTTTTCCGACCGGGCGTAGCAGCAGGTGGTGGCGCCTTCTGCCATCACCGGCGCATCGGCGGCTTGCAGGCGGCGATAGACGTCGGCGAGTTCCGCGCTGTCCTCCGCCTGGATGCCCAGATGTTCGACGCCGCGGCTGGCGTGGCCGCTGCTGATGGCGAAATTGACGCGCGGATCCTCCAGCATCCATTTGGCATAATCGGATTTGACGACCGTGGGTTCGGCGGCGAACAGGGTGGAATAGAAGCGGATGGATTGCGCCAGGTCATCGACGCCCATATGGACGTGGAAGCGTTTCATGGCTGCGGCGTTCCGATGGCGTTGAGGCGGGATTGCAGCGAGAGCGAATCGAGCGCGTCGAACGGCAGGTTGACGAAGATGGAGATGCGGCTGCGCAACATGCGGTACGTGTCTTCGAAGACGGCATAGGTTTCCGCGTCGCCACCCCTGAAGGCGGCCGGATCGGGGACGCCCCAGTTGGCGGTCATTGGCTGGCCGGGCCAGATCGGGCAGACTTCGTTGGCGGCATTGTCGCAGACGGTGAAGACGAAATCGAGTTCTGGCGCACCCGGCGCGGCGAATTCGTTCCAGCTTTTCGAGCGAAGCTGTTCGGTGGGGTGGTTGAGCTTGGCGAGAAGGTCGAGCGCCACCGGGTTGACCGCGCCGGCGGGCATGGAGCCGGCGCTGAAGGCGTTGAACGTCCCCAGGCCTTCGCGTTGCAGGATGGCCTCTGCCATGATGCTGCGGGCGCTGTTGCCGGTGCAGAGGAACAGCACGTTGAGGGTGCGGGGCGGGGGTTTGGGCATGTCAGGCCTCCGTGGGGACGGGACAGGGGGACGCGGGAGAGAGGGTGCCGCAGAGCTGGGGATTGCCGGCACAGCAATCCTCGACGAGGAAAGTGAGGAGGGCGCGGACGGCGTCGTAGCGGACCGCGTAGAAGATGTGGCGCGAGGCGCGGCGGCCGTGCACGAGACCCGCGCTTTCCAATCGGGCGAGATGGCTGCTGAGCGTGGAGGCGGGGGTGGCGGCAAGGGTGGCAAGGTCGCCGGCGGGAAGGCCGTTGGGGCCGGCCTGCACCAGGGCGCGGAAGACGGTGAGCCGCGTTTCATGGGCGAGGGCGGAAAGGGCGTCGATATGATTCGATATTTCGACCATGGCAGAAATATCGAATCAATCTGCTTACGAGTCAAGCGTTCATCGGGAAAAAGGGGGCAACTTATCCTGCCGGGCGGGGTTTCAGCCCGTATGCGTTCTGGAGAGTGACATGGCCAAGGCTGACAAGAGACCGTCCACGAAACCGGCGGCAGAGTTGCAAGCCGACAAGGCCGTGGAGCGGGGCCGAAAGCGTGGCACGCAAATTGACCCGGTGATGTTCGATACGGTGACGTTGGGAGCGGGGGGCGAGTGGCACCAGCTGGCGATGCCGAAGGGTCAGTTGTTGACGACGGCGCAGGGCATGCCGGTGTCGGATGACCAGAATTCGCTGAAAGCAGGGCCGCGCGGTCTGGTGCTGCTGGAGGATTTCGCACTGCGGGAGAAAATCTTCCATTTCGACCATGAGCGCATTCCGGAGCGGGTGGTGCATGCCCGGGGGACCGCGGCGCACGGGGTATTCCGGTTGTACGAAAGCCTGGCCGAGGTGACGCGGGCAAAGGTCCTTAGCGAAACAGCTGTGGACGTGCCGGTGTTCGTGCGCTTCTCGACCGTGGCGGGAAACCGTGGCTCGGCCGACCTTGCCCGTGACGTGCGGGGGTTCGCAGTGAAATTCTATACCGGGGAAGGAAATTGGGACCTGGTCGGGAACAATATCCCGGTGTTCTTCGTGCAGGACGCCATCAAGTTTCCCGATCTGGTCCATGCCGTGAAGGAGGAGCCTGACCGGGGCTTCCCGCAGGCGGCCTCCGCGCATGATACCTTCTGGGACTTCATTGCGCTGACGCCGGAGGCCATGCACATGGTGATGTGGCAGATGTCAGACCGCACCATTCCCCGGTCGCTGCGGATGATGGAGGGGTTCGGGGTGCACAGTTTCCGGCTTGTGAACGATGCCGGACAGTCCACATTCGTGAAGCTCCACTGGAAGCCGGCATTGGGGTGCCAATCCGTGGTGTGGGATGAGGCGGTGAAAATCAATGGCGCCGACCCCGATTTCCACCGGCGTGACCTGTATGAGGCGATTGAGAAGGGCGACTTCCCCGAATGGGAGCTTGCCGTGCAGCTGTTCAGCGAGGCGGAGGCGGAGGCTTTTCCCTTCGATCACCTCGATCCGACCAAGTTCATTCCCGAGGAGCTGGTGCCATTGCGGCGGATCGGGACGCTGACGCTGAACCGCAACCCGTCAAACGTGTTCGATGAAACGGAACAGGTGGCGTTCTGCACGTCGAACCTTGTGCCGGGCATCGATTTTTCCGACGACCCTCTGCTGCATGGACGCAACTTCAGCTATCTTGACACGCAACTGAAGCGGCTGGGGTCGACCAATTTCACCAAGCTGCCGATCAATGCGCCGCGCTGCCCGTTCGCGACCTTCCAACGGGAGGGGCACATGCAGACCGAGGTTCACAAGGGTCGGGTCAGCTATTCGCCTTCCATGCTGGACCCGAGCGGACCGCGCGCCGACCCGGCAGCCGGGTTCCGAACCTTTCCCGCTTCGGTATCGGGGGCGACGGTTCGGGAACGGTCGGCGAGTTTCAGCGACCATTACAGCCAGGCGCGTCAATTCTATCTAAGCCAGGCGACGACCGAGCAGGACCATATCGTTGCCGCGCTGGTGTTCGAGCTGGGCAAGGTGGAAACGCTGGCGGTGCGGGCAGCGATGCTGGGGCATCTGATGGTCATCGAGGCGAGCCTGGGCAGGCGCGTGGCGGCCGGTCTGGGCTTTGACGATGACGTGCCAGCGCCGCCGGTGGCCGTTGAACCCGTCGACCTGCCACATACCGCCGCGGTGAGTATGATGGCCAATCCGCCGATGACGCTGAAAGGCCGGTGCGTGGGGGTTCTGCTGAGCGAAGGCGCGGACGCGACGTTGCTGGCAGCGTTGCAGGAAAGTGTTGCGGCAGCGGAAGCGACGCTGAAGATCGTCGCGCCGAAGATCGGTGGCGTGACACTGGACGATGGCAGCAAGGTAGCGGCCGATCATGCGCTGGCGGGTGGACCGTCGGTGCTGTTCGACAGCGTGGGGTTGCTGGTGTCGGCGGAGGCTGCGGCAATGATGGCGGCGCAGGCGGCGGCGGTGGCCTGGGTGCATGACGCATTCCAGCATCTGAAGATCATCGGCGCGTCGGCCGGGGCGCAACCCTTGCTGGACAAGGCCGGCGTGATGGCGGACGCCGGGGTGGTAATGATCGAGAGCGCTGGGGATGTGGACGAGTGGCTGGAGGTGGCGCGGGAGCTGCGAATCTGGTCGCGGGAACCCATGGTGCGTCGGGTGGATTGACCTGCATGGGGGTCTGCCGGGGCCCCCCTTGCTCGGTTGCGCCAAGCCGCTCGCTCGTGCCGGGGGAAAGCTTGGGATGGCTTGTTGAGCGATACGTCTTGGCGAAATCGGATCGTCGCGGGAGGGGAGACGATATCAGCGGCCAACCCCCGAATAGGCGATGCCGTGGCGCGCCATTTCCTCGGGGCGGTAGACGTTGCGCAGGTCGACCAGGGTGGGGGTGGTCATGACCGATTTGACGCGGGCGAGGTCGAGCGCGCGGAAGGCGTCCCATTCGGTCACCAGCACGGCGACGTCGGCGCCGGTCAGCGCGGCATAGGGGTCGGTGGTGTAGTCCACGTCCTTCAGCACCAGTTCCGCCTGTTCGCGGCCCTCGGGATCATAGGCGCGGATGGTGGCGCCGGCGTCCTGCAACGTCTGGATGATGGCGATGGCCGGGGAATCGCGCATGTCATCGGTGTTCGGTTTGAAGGTGAGGCCAAGGACGGCGACGGTCTTGCCGCGGACATTGCCGCCGGCGGCCGCGATCACCTTGCGTCCCATGGCGCGCTTGCGGTTGTCGTTCACCAGAGCGACGGTTTCGACGATGCGCACCGGAGCGTCATAGTCCTGAGCGGTCTTGATGAGGGCGAGCGTATCCTTGGGGAAGCAGCTGCCCCCATAGCCGGGGCCAGCGTTCAGGAACTTGCTGCCGATGCGATTGTCGAGGCCGATGCCGCGCGCCACGTCCTGCACATTGGCGCCGACGCGTTCGCAGAGGTCGGCCATCTCGTTGATGAAGGTGATCTTGGTGGCGAGGAAGGCGTTCGCGGCATATTTGGTTAGCTCGGCGGTGCGCCGGGCGGTGACCATGAACGGGGCCTGATTGAGGTAGAGCGGGCGGTAGAGTTCCTCGAGCACGGCCTGGGCGCGGGCGTCCTCGACGCCGATGACGATGCGGTCGGGGCGCTTGAAATCGCCGATGGCGGCGCCTTCGCGCAGGAACTCGGGGTTGCTGGCGACGGCGAAGTCGGCGTCCGGATTGGCTTCGCGGATCAGGCGCTCGACCTCGTCGCCGGTGCCGACGGGGACGGTGGATTTGGTGACGACGACGGCAAAATCGGTCAGCGCCTCGGCGATTTCCTGCGCGACGGCATAGACGAAGCTGAGGTCGGCATGGCCGTCGCCACGCCGGCTGGGGGTGCCGACGGCGATGAACAGCGCCTGTGCGCCCTTGATGCCTTCCTTCAGGTCGGTGGTGAAGGACAGGCGGCCGGCGCGGACGTTGGCGGCGACAAGATCGTCGAGGCCGGGTTCGAAGATCGGCATGATGTTGTTCTTCAGCCGTTCGATCTTGCCGGCATCCTTGTCGATGCAGACGACGTCATGGCCGAAATCGGCGAAACAGGCCCCGGAAACGAGCCCGACATAGCCCGAGCCGATCATCGCAACACGCATTGGAAATCCTTATCAGTGCCCGGCGCGGCCTTAGCCGCAGTTGCGGGGCTAGAGCAACTCGGAGATGTTGACGGCGCGGCCCTCTCGCGCTGAAATCTCTGCCGCCTGACCCATGGCGACGGCGCGCAGGCCGTCCTCCGCGCCGACGAGCGCCGGGTGGCCGGTGGCGGCGGCGTGGGCGAAGGCCTGGTGCTGGAACCAGGTGCTGCCATGGTGGCTGCCGGCCTTCAGCGCGGCTTCGGGTACCGGAACGATGCTGCGTTCGACCGCCTTCGGGTTCATGAAACCAGTGCGCGGGCTGTAGGTGAGGCGGCCGGACGGGATGCCGACATCGAGGCGGGCCTTGCCGCCGACCGCCGTCAGTTCCTCCTGCTCCTCCGCGCCGTCGGCGAACATGCACAGGTCGAGCATGGCACGGACGCCGTTGGCGAAGTCGACGATGGTGTAGCTGTTGTCGATGATGTCGGGGATGCCCGCTTCATAGCGTTCGCCGACATGGTTCACGTCCATGGCGCCGCTGCAGTAGACCCGCGTGGGTTCGGATTTGACGATGTGGCGCATCAGGTCGAAGAAATGGCAGCATTTTTCCACCATCGTGCCGCCGGTGTTGGCGCTGAAGCGGTTCCAGTCGTTCACCTTCACCAGGAAGGGGAAGCGGTGCTCGCGGATCGAGAGCATGCGCAGGCGTCCGACGCGGCCCTCGTGCACTTCCCGGATGAACTCGGCGACGGGGGGCATGAAGCGATATTCCATCGCGGTCCAGAACAGCTTCTTGCGGCTTTTGGCCTGGGTGGCGATCCAGCGGGCGTCGGCAACGTTAGTGGCCAGCGGTTTCTCGCAGAGGATATGGACGTCGTGGGCGAACACCGCTTCCAGGATGGCCCGGTGCGTGTGGTTGGGGCTGGCGACGAGGACGGCATCGATGCCGCCGGCGGCAAGCAGGTCTGCGGGGTTGTCGTGGAGGGCGAGCGGTGTGTCACCGAAGGCGGTGGCGATGGCGGCCTTGGCCTGGGCGCGGCTGTTTTCCACCGGGTCGGCGATGGCGACGATGCGGGCGCCGGGAGTGATGGCGAGGTTCTGGATATGCTCCACCCCCATCATGCCGGTGCCGATCAGGCCCCAGTTCAGCGGTGCGATTGCCTCTCCCATTCCCATTCTCTTTCTGCCATTCCTGCCCGCATGAGCGAGCTTTTCTTTGATCAAGGGCCCCGGACGCTGGGGTCGTCCGGGATTTCGGTGTCACCATTGGCCTGGGGCATGTGGCGCTTCCGCGGTACCGATGTGACGGCAGCGGCGCGGCTGGTCAATGCCGCGCTGGATGCCGGCATCACGCTGTTCGATACCGCGGACATCTATGGCCCGGACAATGACGAGCCGTTCGGTGCGGCGGAGGCGCTGTTGGGGCGGGTGTTCGCGGCCGACCCGGGCCTGCGGGGGCGGATGGTGTTGGCGAGCAAGGGCGGCATCCGCATGGGTGTGCCCTATGACAGCAGCGCCGGCTATATCGCGGAGGCGGTGGAGGCATCGCTGACGCGGCTGGGGGTGGATACGCTCGACCTGTGGCAAATCCACCGGCCCGACCTGCTGGCGCATCCGGCCGAGGTGGCGCGCGCGCTGGATGCGCTGGTGGCGAGCGGCAAGGTGCGAGCGCTGGGGGTGAGCAATTATACCGCGGCGCAGATCGCGGCGTTGCAGCGCTATCTGAAGGCGCCGCTGGTGAGCGTGCAGCCGGAGTTCAGCGCGCTGGCAACCGCGCCGCTGTTCGACCGGATCATGGACACCGCGATGGGGCATGGCCTGACGGTGCTGGCCTGGTCGCCGCTGGGGCAGGGGCGGCTGGCGGCGCCGGTGGGCGAGGGCAGGGTGGCCGACGTGATCGCGCTGCTGGACGCCAAGGCGGCGGAGGCGGGCGTGAGCCGGACGGCGGTTGCCTACAGCTGGGTGGGGGTGCATCCGGCGAAGCCGATCCCGATCGTCGGCACGCAGAATGCGGGCAGGATCGCTGAGGCGGCGGATGCCTTCAAGGTCCGCTGGAGCCGCGCGGAATGGTATGCCGTGTTGCAGGCGAGCATGGGCGAAAAACTGCCATAGGGCAGGAAGTTGGGCGGGGAGGTTGTGACCGTGGGACAATGCGAGGTAAGCTGGTTTTCGGCGCTGTGCGACGACGATTATGAGTTTCTGGGTGTGCCGGATGCCACACTGAAGAGCAGTTTCGAGCATTGCCGGAACATCGTGCTGACCGCCGAGAAAGGCGGGTTCGACAATGTGCTGCTGCCGTCCGGCTATGCGCTGGGGATCGACAGCACCGCCTTTGCCGCTGCGATGGCGCCGCTGACGCGCACCATCCGCCTGCTGCTGGCGGTGCGGGTGGGGGAGGCGTGGCCACCGCAGCTGGCGCGGCAGCTGGCGACGCTGGATCGCATGCTGGGCGGTCGGCTGACGGTGAACATCATCAGCAGCGAGATGCCCGGCGAGGCGCTGGCGAGTGCGCCGCGCTATGCGCGAACCGTCGAGCTGATGACGATCCTGAAGACGCTGCTGAACGGCGAGGCGCTGGACCATCAGGGCGAGCATTACCGGTTGAAGCTCGACCCGCCGCGGGTGGGGACGGTGAGCGGCAAATGCCCGCCGCTCTATTTCGGCGGGCTGTCGCCGGACGCGCGCGATGCGGCGGCGCGGGCGGCGGATGTCTATCTGATGTGGCCCGATACGCTGCCGGCGGTGCGGGAGATCGTGGCGGATATGCGTTCTCGCGCAGCCACTTATGGCCGGACGTTGAAGTTCGGTTATCGCGTGCATGTGATCTGTCGGGAGACCGAGGCGGAAGCACGGGCACAGGCCGACCGGCTGCTGTCCAAGCTGGATGCCGCGACCGGCGCGGCGATCCGGGCGAAGTCGCTCGATTCGACCAGCGTTGGCGTGGCGCGGCAGGCGGCGCTGCGCGAGGCGGCGGCGGACGGCTATGTCGAGGATAATCTGTGGACGGGCATCGGCCGGGCGCGGTCGGGGTGTGGCGCGGCGATCGTGGGCGATCCGGACCAGGTGCTGGCGAAGCTGCGCGCTTACCAGGCGGAGGGCATCGAGGCGTTCATCCTGTCTGGCTATCCGCACGCGGCGGAAGCGGATTTGTTCGCGCGGCATGTGCTGCCCAGGCTGGAGCATGGGCCGCTGATGATCTGAGGGGGGAAGCGATGTCCAACCAGCGTTCGCTCGACATGCTGCATCAGAATGCCGGCAACTGGCTGCTGTCGCGGCATTTGTTCATCTACTCGGCGCCGCCTGCGGTGGCGAATACGCGGGCGGTGGATTTCGGCGGGCGGGGCGGGGCCATTGCCAACCCGGGGGCGGCGAACCGGGCCGACCGCGCAGGCTATATCCAGACCCAAGGGCATCCCGCAGGGCGGGCGGCACGGATCATGGCGCCGGGCGCGATGGCGTTCATGGCGGTGGACGCGGTGCAGGAGGTGATGGGCTATATCCCGATGAAGCGGGCGACCGATTTCAACCTGATGCACGACGGTTTTTTCGATACGTTGGCGGGGTTCGGCGGGGTGCGGTTCGCCATCACCAGCCAGATCACCAATTGCTGCTTCATCTGGGACAAGGGGACGAACCGGATCGCGCACCTGCAACCCAATGCCGGGTTGACGGGGCCGGCGCTGCGGGCGGGGCTGGCGCAGCGCGGCGGGGGCTGGACACTGTTCGGACAGGGCACGAACATGGGCAATGGCGAATATGTCGATGGCGAGGATGTGACGATCATCGGCGTCAACAGCGGCGGCTGGCGCATCTATGCGCAGGTGCATACGCGGGCGAACACGGATATCCTGCGGGTGGTGGAGCTCTAGCTGCCGGCGGCTTCGCTTTGGAGTTGCAGGTAGTTTTGCAGGCCCATGTCGGCGATCATCTTCTGCTGGGTTTCGATGAAGTCGACATGCTCCTCCTCGGCGCTGAGGATGTGGGCGAAGAGGTCGCGGCTGACGAAGTCGCGGACGCTTTCGCAATAGGGGATCGCCTCTTTCAGCAGGGCGACCGCTTCATATTCCAGCTCCAGGTCGGCGGTCAGGAGTTCGGGCACATTCTCGCCGATGCGCAGCCGATTGAGCGCCTGGAGGTTGGGCAGGCCGTCCAGGAACAGGATGCGTTCCATCAGCTTGTCGGCATGCTTCATCTCGTCGATGGATTCGTGATATTCATACTTTGCCAGCTTCTTGACACCCCAATTGTCGAGCAGGCGGTAGTGCATGAAATATTGGTTGATGGCGGTGAGTTCGCCTTTCAGCACCGCGTTCAGATATTCGATAACCTTCTTGTCGCCGCGCATGGGATGTCTCCTGTTCATGGTCGGCTTACGCCGGCCATGGGTTCAGGACAACGACTATCTTTGCTTGTGATATTTATTCGCAAAGAAAATCAGCATGTTGGGTGCGATTGATTGGCGTTCGCAAGGCTGGGGCATGTGGACAGGCCCCCCTCCCGCTCGCTTTGCGAGTCGCCTGCCCCGCAAGCGGGGGAGGGGCTTGAAGCGGTGTCGTTGTAGCGGTGGAGCTTTTGGCGTGGCGTGGGGGGATGGGGTGCGCTAAGCGGCGCGGCCATGACCGAGACTGTTTCCGCGGCGGCAGATTACCGCCAGACTGTTTTTCTGCCCAAGACCGACTTTCCGATGAAGGCTGGGCTGGCGGCGAGCGAGCCGGCGCGGCTGGCGCGATGGCTGGCCGGCGACCTGTATGGCAGCATCCGGCGCGCGCGCGCCGATGCGCCGAAGTGGATCTTCCACGACGGCCCGCCCTATGCCAACGGCGACATGCACCTGGGCCATGCGATGAACCACACGCTGAAGGACCTGGCGTGCCGGACGCATGGCATGCTGGGGTTCGATGCGCCCTATATCCCCGGCTGGGACTGCCACGGGCTGCCGATCGAGTGGAAGGTGGAGGAGGGCTATCGCGCCAAGGGGCGGAAGAAGGAGGAGGTGGATTTCCTCAGCTTTCGCGCTGAATGCAGGGCCTATGCCGCGCATTGGGTGGGGGTGCAGCGGGAGCAGCTGAAGCGGCTGGGGGTGCTGGCGGACTGGGACGAACCCTACCTCACCATGGATTTCGGCAGCGAGGCGGTGATCGCGGCCGAGCTGATGAAGTTTGCGACCAGCGGTCAGGTGTATCGCGGGGCCAAGCCGGTGATGTGGTCGCCGGTGGAGCAGACCGCGCTGGCCGAGGCCGAGATCGAATATGAGGATGTGGTTTCGACGCAGATCGATGTGGCGTTCGAGATTGTCGAGGCGCCGAATTATCCTGATCTGTTGAAACACGGGCCGGTTTATGCGGTGATCTGGACGACGACGCCGTGGACGATTCCGGCGAACCGGGCGTTGGCGTATGGGGCGGATGTAGAGTATTCGCTTTGCTATCTTGCTGGACTGTCCGCTTCAGGATGGTCGGGCGATACAGCGGTTAATGCAAGCCTGACGGCTGCGCTAGATGATCGAATGGCCGCGCTGGATCAGTGGGGGAACAAATTTTGGATTTGCGCAACTGAGTTGATCCCGCAGCTTGAGGCTAGGATTACTGAAAGGGGTATCCGCGGTTCAATCCGAGTCAAACAACGGTTGCCAAAAGACGCTCTCAAGGGCGGAATAGCCCACCACCCGCTCCACCATCTCAGCGGATTCTTCGCTGAACGGCGTCCGCTGCTCGCCGGCGATTTTGTGACGACGGATGCGGGGACGGGGCTGGTGCATATGGCGCCGGATCATGGCGAGGATGATTTTGCGCTGTGCAAGGCGCACGGCATCGATCCGGTGTTCGCGGTGCAGGCGGATGGCACCTATGCCGACCGGGCGGACTGGGCCTGGCTGGCGGGCAAGGGGAGTGTGATTTCGCCGAAGCTGAACGCGCCGGACGGGCCGATCTGTTCGGCGCTGCGCGAGGCGGGGGCGTTGTTGTCGGCGGGGGAGTATCGGCACAGCTATCCGCATTCGTGGCGCAGCAAGAAGAAGGTGATCTATCGCTGCACGCCGCAATGGTTTGTGGCGATGGATCGGCCGCTGGCCCCCTCCGCCGCCGCTGACGCAGCGAGTCGCTCCCCCGTGCCGGGGGAGAGCTTGCATGGTTCGACGCTACGCGAGTTGGCTTTGGCGGCCATCGATGCGACGCGGTGGGTGCCGGCAGGGGGGTATAACCGGATTCGGGCGATGGTAGAGGGGCGGCCGGATTGGGTCTTGTCGCGCCAGCGGGCGTGGGGGGTGCCGATCACGCTGTTCGTGCATCGGGAAAGCGGCGAGTATCTGCGCGATCCGGCGGTGAATGCGCGCATCGTGGCAGCGTTCAAGGAACAGGGCGCGGATGCCTGGTGGACGGTGCCGGCGCAGGCGTTTCTGGGCGCGGATCATGATGCCGCGGATTATGAGCAGGTCACGGACATCCTGGACGTGTGGTTCGACAGCGGATCGACCCACGCCTTCGTGGTCGAGGCGCGGCATGGGGTGGCACAGGCGGACCTGTATCTGGAAGGGTCGGACCAGCATCGGGGGTGGTTCCAGTCATCCCTGCTGGAAGCCTGCGGGACGCGGGGGCGGGCGCCGTATAAAACAGTGGTAACGCACGGCATGGCGCTCGATGGCCAGGGTCGGAAGATGTCGAAATCGCTGGGCAATGTCATCGATCCGGTGAAGATCATCGATGTCCATGGTGCCGATGTGCTGCGGCTGTGGGTGGCGAGCGTCGATTATCAGGAGGATGTGCGGCTTTCGGATGAAATCCTGAAGGGCGTGGTGGAGACCTATCGAAAGTTGCGGAACACGCTGCGCTATCTGCTGGGGGCGCTGGACGGATTTACCGATGCCGAGCGGGTGGCGCATGGTGACATGCCGCCGCTGGAGCGCTGGGTGCTGCACCGGCTGGCGGTGCTGGATGGCGAAATCCGCGCCGATGTGGCGGACTTCGCCTTCAACCGGATGACGGCGCGACTGGCGGCCTTCTGCAACACGGAATTGTCGTCGCTGTTCTTCGATATCCGCAAGGACAGCCTCTATTGCGATCCTGCGGACAGCGCGAAGCGCCGGGCCTATCGCACGGTGCTGGATACGCTGTTCCATGCGCTGGTGCACTACCTTGCGCCGGTGATGGTGTTCACGGCGGAGGAGGCTTGGGCGACGCGGTATCCGGATGCGCCCTCGGTGCACCAGGGGGTGTATCCGGCGGTCGATGCGGCGTGGATCGACGAGGGGCTGGCGGCGCGGTTTGCCACGTTCGAGGCGCTGCGGGCGCAACTGGCGCTGGTGCTGGAACCAATGCGGCAGGGGAAGGTGATCCGCAGCTTCCTGGAGGCCGAGGTGACGCTGCCGGTGCCCGAGGCGCTTGCCGATCTCGATCTGGCAGAGTTGCTGCTGGTGGCCCGGGTGAATGCTGGCCCCCTCCGCTCGCCTGCGGCGAGTCGCTCCCCCGTGCCGGGGGAGAGCCCGGCAGGGATTTCGGCAACGGTGACGGACGATCCCAAATGCGCGCGCTGCTGGCGGCACCTGCCCGATGTCGCGCCGGAAACCCAGCTTTGCACGCGCTGCGCGGAGGCGGTGGCGTGAAGCGGCTGGGCTATGGACTGGCGGCGGGGGTGTTCCTCCTCGACCAGGCGGTGAAATACTGGATCATTTCGGTGCTGGGCCTTCAGGCTAAGGTCAGCGTGCCGGTGCTGCCCTTCTTCAGCCTGACCTGGGTGGAGAATTATGGCGTCTCGATGGGGATGTTCCAGGCGGACAGCGGCGTGGAGCGCTGGGGGCTGACGCTGCTCACCGCGGGCATCGCGGCGTTCGTGGGCGCGTGGATCGCACGGGAGAAGGCGATGCCGGAGGTGATCGCGCTGGGGCTGGTGCTGGGGGGTGCGGTGGGGAATATCCTGGACCGGGTGCGCTTCGGCTATGTGGTGGACTTCGTACACCTTCACATCGGCAACTGGTCCTTCTATGTGTTCAATGTGGCCGATGCGGCGATCAGCATCGGCGTGGCGCTGTTGCTGGTGCGCGCGTTGCTGGCGCCGAAGGAGAGTAAGGCATGACCAAGGTTCGGATTTCGCTGGGGCTGGGTGCCGCCTGTCTGATGCTGAGCGCCTGTGCCAGCGGCGGCATCGCCGACCGCAAGCGGCCCGACGAGTTCGCGGTGGGCCGCTCGGCGCCGCTGGTGGTGCCGCCGGAGTTCACGCTGGCGCCGCCGCGGCCGGGCGCGCCGCGACCGCTCGCGGCCGACAGCCAGACGCAGGCGCTGGAGGCGCTGTTCGGGCCGGGTGTGGTGCTGCCGCCGAAGTCCGAGAGCGAGAAGGCGCTGCTGGAAGGTGCGAAGGCGACCAAGGCAGACCCGATGATCCGCAACAACGCCGGCGACCCGAAGACCATCGGCGTGGACAAGGGCGCCTTCCTGCGCGAGCTGCTGGATGCGCCGGCGGGGACGCGCAATGCGGCGACGGCGAAGGTGACGGTGGGGGGCTAAAGCTCGCCATAGCCGTCGAAGCCCGCGTCCGCGCCGCGCATGGCGCGGTGGGCGGCGCAGCGGGCGAAGCGAAGCAGTTCGGCCCTGCGGCGGGCGGCATTGAGGGGCACGACCGGCGCCGGGCGGATGACCGCCGCCTCATAGCCATCGGCGATCAGCAGCCCGGAACGGTCGGGAAGATATGCGGCGTCCGCCACGATCCCCGCCAGCGGACCTTCGGGCACCGCCCACCAATATTCGTCGCAATAATCCAGATAGTCGGTCCATTTGCGGTCGCCGCGCAGGTCGGCGGCGCTGACCTTCACCTCCACCAGCGCGACCTCGCCGCGCGCGCCGATGCCGACCAGGTCGGCGCGGCGGCCGTTGCCCAGCGGCACTTCACACAGGCAGGCAAAGCCGCGATACCAGAAATGCCGCGCCACGCCGCGAAGGACATCGGTGGCAGCCAGGAGAAGCGTCAATGTCGAAACCCTTTCACGTCGGTTTTCTGCTCTATCCCAACCTGACGCAACTGGACATGACCGGACCGGCGCAGGTGCTGCACCGGATGCCGGGGGCGACGGTGCATTTCGTCTGGAAACGCATTGAGCCGGTGATGAGCGACTGCGGCCTGGCGCTGCTGCCGACGGTGACGCTGGCGGACTGTCCGCAGCTGGACCTCATCTGTGTGCCCGGCGGCTATGGCTGCACCGAGATGATGGCGGATGAGGAGGTGCTCGACTGGCTGCGCCGGCAGGCGGCGGGGGCGCAATGGCTGACAAGCGTGTGCACCGGCAGTCTGGTGCTGGCGGCGGCGGGGCTGCTGGATGGCTATCGCGCCGGCTGCCACTGGGCCTGGGGCGACCATCTGGCGGGGTTCGGCGCGACCTATGTCGCGGAGCGGACAGTGGTGGACCGCAACCGCATCACTGCGGGCGGTGTGACAAGCGGCATCGATTTCGCCTTTCGGGTGATCGAGAAACTGCACGGGCGCGATGTAGCCGAATCGATCCAGCTGGCGCTGGAGTATGACCCGCAGCCGCTGGGGGGCGGCACGCCGAAAACGGCGCGGCCGGAAATCCTGGGGGCGGTGCAGGGGGTGATGGCCGGGCGGATGGCAGCGCGGGTGGCGGCGCTGGAGGCGGCTGCGGCGCGATACCAATAGCCTTTATCGCGCGCGGCCGCGGGCGCTGACCGGCCAGATGTCGACCAGGGTGTCGCCGCGCACGACATGATAATGGTCATGGAGGTTGACCGTGGGGTCGCAGTGCGGAACGGTCAGGCTGACCGGATCGCCGGGCCGCAGGCGCTGGCTGATGCCGTCGTGCAGCAGCGCGGCATGTTCGTCTCCCATGAAGAAGACGGCGGTTTCGGGCGGGCTGCCGGCGGAAACGGTGGCGCTGCCGCCGTCGGTGGACAGCGACTTGAAGCCGGCGTCGATGGTGACCAGGCCATCATGGTTGGCGCTGACCACGCGGGCATCGACGAACAGCGAGGTCTCGAACGGGGGCGCGCCGGTGCCGGCGAGGTCGCAATCGAGATATTGCCGGTCCATGAAGATGTAGGAACCGCATTGCAGTTCGGTGAAGACGCCGAGTTCGAGGTCGATGCGGTGGGTGCCGGTGCCGGAGCCGGAGATGATGACGATGTCGTGGCCGGCACCGCGCAGGGCGGCGATGACGCTCTTCAGATAGGCCGTGCGTTCGACGATCGCTTCCCGCCGGGCAGCGAAATCCTCGACATGCTGCTGCATGCCGCAATAATATTGCACGCCGCCCAGGCGCAGGTGGGGCGCGCGGGCGATGGTATCAGCGAGTTCGACCGCGGCCTGGGCGGAAGCGACGCCGGTGCGGCGGATGCCGGGGTCGATGTCGATGAGGACGGTGAGGCGCGCGCCGGCGCGGGCAAGTGCCGTGTCGATGCGCCATGCCGTGTCGGGATGATCGACCACCGCCATCAGATCGGGCGCGCGCGCGGCAAGCGCGGCGAGCCGTTCGACGGCGGCGGGCGCGGCGACGGGCGAGGTGATGAGCAGGCCGCCGATGCCGGCGTCGGCGAGCACCTCGGCCTCGCCGATCTTGGCGCAGCATTGGCCGACCGCGCCGGCGGCGAGCTGGCGGCGGGCGATGTCCACGCTCTTGTGGGTCTTGGCGTGCGGTCGCAGGCCGATGCCGGCGGCGGCGGCGAGCGCCTGCATGGCAGCGATGTTGCGGTCGAGCCGGTCGAGGTCGAGCACCAGCAGCGGCGTGTTCAGCGCGGCGCGCGAGCCCTGCTGGCCGATCAGGCCACGGTGCAATGCGATGTCGTCCATCAGGAAAACAGCCCTTCCAAATGGGGGTTGAGGAACTTGCCCTGCGGGTCGGCATGGCGGCGGACAGCGCGGAAATGCTCGGCCATGGGGTAGAGGCTGTCCACATCGGCGCGGGTCAGGGTGTGGCGCTTGGCCCAGTGCGGGCGACCGCCATGGGCACGGAAAATCGCCTCGCCCTCGGCGAAAATCTCGCGCCAAGGCTGCCGGACATATTGGTGCATCGAAAGCGACGCGACCGGGCCACGGTTCATCGGGCTCATCCAGATGTCGTCGCCGGCGACAACACGATATTCGAAGGGGAAGCTGACAGGCAGGCGGCGGCGGCGGATCCAGTCGAGCATCTCGGACAGCGCCTCGAAACCGGCGGCGCGCGGCAGCTCATATTCCATCTCCTCGAAGCGGATGCCGCGGTCGGACGGGAAGATGCTGTGCGCGGGACCACGGCGTTCGGCATCGAAGCGGCCGCGCATGACCAGCTTCTGCAACAGCGGCACCGCCATCGGCAGATGCACGCCGATGTCGAGCAGGCGCTGGAATCCGGCCTCCTCCATGTCGCTGGTGGTGGGCGGTGGTTCGCAGGGGTCGGTCAGCGACAGGGTCTTCAGGATGACGCTGTCGGCGTGCGGGAAGATGAAGAATTCGGCGTGGCGATGCTCCGCGGCGAGGCTGTCGAACCGTTCGCGCACCTCGGCCCAGCGCATCTTCGTGATGCGTTCGACCAGGTGAAAGGCGGGAACGACCGCCACCTCGATCTCGATGGCGATACCGAACAGGCCTAGCGACAGGCGCTGCGCCTGGAACAGGTCGGGGTTGGTGTCGGCGTCGCACCAGCGCAGTTCGCCATCGGCCCCCACCAGGCGGAAGCCGCGGGCGAAGGTGGAGAGGCTGCCCAGCGTCTCGCCGGTGCCGTGGGTGCCGGTGGCCATCGCCCCGGCGAGGCTCTGCGGATCAACGTCGCCCTGGTTGGCGAGCGCGAATCCGAGCTTGCCCAGTTCCGCGGTGAGGTAGTGCAGGCTCCACCCGGCCGGAACACGGGCGGTACGGCGCCCGGCATCGAGCCTGATTTCGCCCGGCAGGTCCTCGACGCTGACGATCAGACCGTCCGATGCACACAGGGGCATAAAACTGTGGCCGGCGCCGGTGGCGCGAACCGCAGACGCGCGACGCACCGCATCGCAGAGGGCATCGAGGCTGCGCGGCCGGATGAACCGTGCGTCGGAGGTGACGCTGCCCGACCAGTTGCTCCAACGGCTGGCGGTGATCTTCTCGATGGCATTCATAGGGTCAGTCCAATCCATAGGCGCGGCGGACCAGCAGCTGGAAGGGACCAGCGGGCAGGACGCGGTGAAGGAGGAGGAACAGGCGCTCGAAGGCGCTCGCCTTGGCGAAGCCGGCATGACGGCCACGGGTATGCGTCAGGTGGACGACGGCGTCGGCAAGGCTCTCCGGGCTGGCGCCGGCCTGTTCGCTGGCGATCATGGCGGCGAGCACGCGGGACTGCTGCGGCTCATAGGGGCTGTGATGGCGGTCGGCCGGCGGTTGGCGCCGGTCGGGGAAGCCGGTGCGATGATCGCCGGGTTCGACCAGCGTCACATCGATGCCGAACGGGCGCAGTTCGATGCGCAGCGCCGCGGCGTAGGCGGCGAGCGCGGCTTTCGACGCGCTGTAGAAACCCTGAAAGGGCAGGGCGATGCGGCCGGCGAGCGAGCCGATCACGATCAGCCGGCCGCCGCCGCGGGCGCGAAGGGATGGCAGGAAGGCCTGCACGACGCGGTGCGCGCCCAGCAGGTTGGTGTCGAACTGGGCGCGGGCGGCGTCGACCGGGGTCTCCTCGATGGCGCCGGAAATGCCGAAGCCGGCGTTCAGCACGATGGTGGCGGGAAGCGCGCCGGCCTCCTGCAGGCGGTTTTTCAGGCTGGCGACGGAGACATCGTCGCAAATGTCGAGCTGCGCCATGGTCAGGCCGGAAGCGGCGATGGGGCCATCGGTCGCGGCATGGCGGCTGGTGCCGACCACGCGGGCGCCGCCGGCGGCCAGGCGTTCTGCGATGGCCTTGCCCAGCCCGGATGACGCGCCGGTGACGAGGATGGTCGGCGGCGACATCACGGCATCATCTCCCGGCCTCTTGCGCTGGCTTGCGCTTGAACGATAGTATTTGCTATCATATGCTGGCGAAGGAGGTCAAGCATGTCCAGCATCCCGCCTGCTCTGCGCTCGGCGCCACGCCCGCAGCCGCAGCAGCAGCGTTCGACGGAAACCGTGGGGCGCATCCTGGACGCGGCGTCGGCGCTGCTGGATGAGGTGGGGTTCGACCGGCTGACCACCAACCTGATCTGCCAGCGCGCGGGGCTGACGCCCCCGGCACTCTATCGCCATTTCGCGCATAAATATGCCGTGATGGAGGAATTGGGGCGGCGGCTGATGGAAGCGCAGAATGCCGCGCTGTACGGCTTTCTGGCGACACAGGCGCAGCTGTTCCTGCCGGTGCCGGCACTGGCGGCGATGCTGCGCGGCCAGCTTGAGCTGACCCGTGGACAGCCGGGGGCACGATGGATCATGCGGTCGCTGCATTCGACGCCGGCGCTGGTGCATGTGCGGCTGGAATCGCATCAGTCGGTGGTGGACCATCTGGCGGCGCGGCATCGTGCCATGGCCGGCATGGCGGCGCCCGACGTGGTCGCGCGGCGCTATCGCATCGCGGTGGACGCCGGCTATGCCATCGTCGAACTGCTGCTCGACCAGCCGATGCTGGACGAGGAGGCCGTGCTGCTGGACACGGCGCGGATGATCGCCGGCCTGTTGGAAGGACCGGACAAAAACCGATAAATATCGAATAGTCTTGATTTCCCCCGCGTCGCTGATATGGGGCAGCATCGAAACCCGTCGTTCTTCCTGCTGCAAAGGATCGGCCCATGCGCCATTTCGCCCTTTTTGGTCCGCTCCTGGCCTCGTGCCTGTCCGCCCTTGCCACGCCCGCCCTGGCGCAGCAGACGCAGGATGACGGCGGCATCGACGAGATCGTGGTGACCGCGCAGCGCCGGGCGCAGAATGTCCAGGATGTGCCGATCGCGATCAGCGCGATCAGTGCCACGGCGCTGGTGGAGGCAGGCATCCGCGACCCGCGCGACCTGTCGCTGCTGGTGCCCAGCCTGTCGATGCAGGCCGGTACGGCGGCCTCCACCACCTCGCTCTTCATCCGCGGTGTGGGCATCGGTGACTTCAACTCGAACACCACCGGCGCCGTCGGCATCTATGTCGACGATGTCTTCCTGGGGGCCAACGCCGGCAAGCTGTTCAACATCTTCGACAGCGCCGGCATCGAGGTGCTGAAAGGCCCGCAGGGCACGCTTTATGGCCGCAACACCACCGCCGGCGCCATCCGCTTCTCCTCTCGCAAGCCGACAGACATGCTGCGGGCGGATTTTTCGGCCTCCTATGGCCGCTTCAACGAGGTCAATCTGGAGGCCGGCATCGGTGGTCCGCTGGTGAAGGACCTGTTGAATGTCCGCGTTTCGGGCATGTACAATCGGCGTGACGGCACGACCTTCAACCGTGTCACCGGCAACCATGTCAACAATCTGGATGTCTGGGCCGGGCGCATCATCCTGGACCTGACGCCCTCCGATGACGCGCTGCTGCGCCTGTCCGCCCATGCCGGCCGCAACAATGGCGGCGCCCGGCAGTTCCAGCATCGCGGGCAGGGCGTGGATTTCTTCGGCAACCCGTCCTTCTCGCCGAACGGCACGCCGCTCGATGGCTTCGGCTATGCCGATACCGACAACAACCCCGACGCCGGCGATTATAATGTGGAGGGGCGCGAGCGCATCGATGTGCTCGGCGTCTCGCTGTTGGGCGAGTTCCGGCTGGGGGCGGTCAAGCTGACCAGCATCAGCGCCTATGAACAGGTGAACCGGGAAACGCTGGAGGATACCGACAGCAGCCCCAATGATGTGGTGGTGGCCTATTATCAGGACCGGCCGCGGCAGTTCAGCCAGGAATTGCGCTTGCAGTCGGACGGTGGCGGCAAGCTCGACTGGATTGTCGGCGGCTATTATTTCCACGACACGCTGAAGACCGACAGCGCCTTCGACCTGCTGCGCGGGCTGCGCGACCCGGGCGACCTGCTCGGCACCTTCGATCCCGCCAATTCGCTGGGGCTGCTGCGTTACCCGTACACGCAGAAGACCGAGAGCACGGCGCTGTTCGGCCAGGCCAGCTATCCGCTGACCGAGCGGCTGACGGGAACCGCGGGCCTGCGCTGGTCGCATGACAGCATCGACATAAACTATCGCAGCCTGTTCGACGCGGTGGGCGGCGTGGTACCGGTGAAGAATTACTCCGACATCACTGTGCCGCTCGTCGCCTTTCAGGACAAGCGCAGTTTCAGCGACCTCAGCTGGCGCCTGGCGCTGGACTACAAGGTCGATTCGACCCTGATCTACGCCTCCTTCTCCAAGGGCTACAATGGCGGCGGCTTCCCCGGCGGCGCCTCGACCGACCTTGCCCAGCTGACGCCGTTCCGGTCGGAACGGCTCTATGCCTGGGAGGCGGGCATCAAGACCGACCTGTTCGACCGGCGGTTGCGGGTGAACGCCGCCACCTTCTTCTATGATTATCGCGACCTGCAGGTGTTCGTGTTCGACCTGTCCGGGCCAATTCCGCTGCAGCGCAAGGTCAATGCCGGCAACGCGCGGATCTGGGGCCTGGAAGCGGATGTGACGGCGCGGCCGACGCGCAACCTGGACCTGTTCGCCAGCATCACGGTCATGGACAGCGCCTATCGCAATTTCGCGGCGCTGGGCGGGGCGAGCCTGGACGGCAACCGGTTGGTCAACGCGCCGACGGTGGCGCTGGCGGGCGGCGCGACGCTGACCGTGCCGCTGGGCGACAAGGGCAGCCTGCGGGCGCGGGTGGATGGCAGCTATACCTCCGCCATCTTCCTGTTTCCCGACAATGCCGCCAGCGGCCGGGTGAAGGCGCATGAGCTGGTCAATGCCCGGCTCGGCTGGCAGTCTCCTGACGAGACGATCGAGGTCGCGCTGTGGGCGCGCAACCTGACGAACAGCCGCTATGTCACCTCCTTCGCGCCTGTGGTGACAATGGACCAGCTGAACATCAGCGATCCGCGCACCTTCGGCATCCAGCTCACGGGGCATTTCTGAGCCATGGCGGCGTTCGTGGTCACCGGCGCCTCGACCGGCATCGGCGCGGCCATCGCGCAAGCCCTGGTGCAGGCCGGACATCAGGTCTTCGGCAGCGTGCGCCGCGCCGCCGACGGCGAGCGGCTGCACGGCGCGCTGGGTGACCGCTTCACGCCCCTGCTGTTCGACATCACCGACGAGGGGGCGGTGGCGACCGCAGCGGCACAGGTATCGGCCGCGCTGGATGGCGGCACACTGGCGGGGCTGGTGAACAATGCCGGCATGGCGGTCTCGGGGCCGCTGATCCATCAGCCGATCGCGGAGGTGCGGCGGCAGCTGGAGATCAATGTGGTGGGCCAGCTGATCGTGACGCAGGCGTTCGCGCCGCTGCTGGGGGCCGACCGCACGCGCGTCGGCCCGCCCGGGCGGATCGTCATGATGGGCTCCGAATCGGGCAAGATCGGCGCGCCGTTCGTGGGGGCCTACTGCGCCTCCAAACATGCGCTGGAGGGGTTGAGCGAGAGCCTGCGCCGCGAACTGATGATTTTCGGCATCGATGTGACGCTGGTCGGCCCGGGTTTTGTCGCCACGCCGATCTGGGACAAGGCGGAACAGATCGATATCGCCCGCTATGCCGCCACCGCCTTTGCGCCGGCGCTGCACAAGACCCGCGATTACATGCTGGCCGAGGGGCGCAAGGGCCATCCGCCGGAGCGGATCGCGGCTGCGGTGCTGCATGCGCTGACCTCGCCGCGCCCGCCGGTGCGCCAGGCGGTGGTGAAGGGCTGGCTGATGAACTGGGTGCTGCCCCTGGCGCTTCCGAAACGCTGGGTGGACCGGATGATCGCCGGTCAGCTGGGGCTGCTGCCGGGGCGCTGACGGCCGGAAGCGGCCCGCACCAGCAGCAACAGCATCATGCTGGCAACCACCAGGGTGGCGAATGCCATCATGGTTCCGTCCAACCCCTGCGCCAGCGCCCCCACCAGCGTGGGGATCAGCGCCGCGCCCAGCAATTGCGCCGCGGCGGCATGGGGCAGCGAGCCGCGCGCCGGATCGACCTCCTCCAGAAAGCCGGTGAGCGCGGGTGTGGCGAACATCCAGGCAAAGCCGAACAGCAGCGCCAGTGCCATGCCGAGCGGACCCGCCGGACCGAGCCAGAGCAGCCCCGCCACCGCGAGCAGCAGGCCACCTCCTGCAGCAAGGGCGCGGTTGCTGCTCCGCCCCCGCCGTGCGACCATCGCCAGCAGCGCGCCCGCCATCTGGCCGGCGAGCGACAGCGCCAGCAGCGTGCCGATGCGGGAGGCAGGCAGGGCCTTCGATTCCATCCACAGACTGAGATAGGCCCAGAGTCCGACCACGGCGCCGACGAACAGGCCCGCCACCAGCAGAGCGGCATGGCCCGCGCGGCTCGGGCGGGGTGCGGCATCGCCCGCGGGGGCGAGCGGCAGGCCCAGGCGCGATGGCAACAGCAGCGCAAGCGGCACCGACAGCAGGCCGATGAAGGCGAGCGCCTGCTGCAACGGGGCGGCGGCCGCCCGCGCCGCATCCCACGCGACCCATTGCACCAGCGCGGTCTGCGACGCTGCCTGCAGGAACAGGAAGGCGGCGGCGGCGCGATCGACATCCCGGCGGCGCGCGATGGCGGCGGCTGCCAGTGCCACCAGCAGGCCCCCACCGGCCCCCGCGACTGCCCGCGCCGGGAACAGGGGCAGGCTGTCGGACAGCAGGTTGCCGGCGGCGAGCAGCGCCGCGCCGGCGACCACCACCGGCCAGGCGGGCGTCCGGCGCAGCACTGCCACCCCGGCCGCACAACCAAGCGAAAGCATGGCGATTTCCGTCGCCGCCAGCCGGCCGACGCCCGCGGCGTCGATGGCGCCGGCATGGACGTAGGCGGCATAGAGCAGCGGCTGTGCCCCGAACAGCAGCAGGCCGGCGGCCCCCAGCAGCAGCGCTGCCGCCAGCCGTCCGGCGGAAAGCGCGTCGCTCAGCGCGCGGTCCTGGGGGGCAGCAGGAACTGGTAGGTCTTGCCCATCAGCCGCGTGGTTGCCCGGCTGATGGTCTTGGCGCGCCAGGTGGTTTCCCACAATTGCGCGTCTTCCCGATAATAGGCCTGGGCCTCGGCGACGGAGATGGGGGACGGCAGCAGGCGGTTGGCAACAGCGACAGCGGGTCCTATCCAGCCTTCCAGCCGTTCCTTGATCAGGTTGGCGACGAAATCGATCATGCTCTGGCGCGGGTCATGATAGCGCTTCAGCACCGGCGGCACCACCCAGCGCCGCAGGGGGCCCCGCAGCGGCCAGGGGAAAGGCGCGACCACGATGCGCGAATCGAGCTCGGGCCGGCCCAAGGCGTCGCAGGTGAAAGGGGTGGAAACATCGATCTGGTGCGGCACGCCGTCGATGTCGGCCCAGTTGGACAATTGTGAATCAACCGCGAGGCGCGGCGAGACGACGCCGATCACCGTCGACAGCACGGCGTTCAGGAACGGATCTTCGGCATCGGGGGCGCGCGACCGCAGGATGGCCGGGCCGAGCCGGCGCGCCTCCACGATCGGCTGGCACAGGAAGATCACGCCTGTGCCGGGATAGCTGTCGACGATGTGGCAGCTGGTGGGCAGCACCGCGACTCCGGCGACGCGCAGCGCGGCGATGTAACGTTCGACATGCGCGGCATAGGCCCGCAAGGCCCCGCGGTCGGGGCTTGGCGGCAGCCGCTTGCAGGCCCAGCGCGGCGCCTCCGCCGGCCAGGCGAAGGCAAGCGTAACCTCGCCATGACCCAATAGTTTCAGCAGCGGCTCGTCGGGTTTTTCCAGCTGGCGCTGGACCCGCCGTTCCAGCGCGGCAAGTTCGGTCGGCCCGGGGGGCGCGAAAGCGTCGGTCAGCAGCATCCGGTCAGCCCGGGATGCCGAGCGGCGCCGCATGCCGGAAGGCGGCGGCGACGGTTACGGCGCGGCGCACGCGCTTCAGGATGTCGTCACAGGCGTCGGGTGTCAGCAGCAGCCCGGGCTTGAATTGCAGCACCGAGGTGTCGAAGCCGGAGAACATGGCCCAGACGCCTTCGTCCAGCAGCGCCTTCATCATGTGCAGCGCGCCTTGCTCGTGGTCGAACTTCAGCCCGAAGATCAGGCCGGTCTGCCGCACCTCGACCAGATAGTCGGTGTCGCGCTGGATCGCGCGCAGCCCGTCGCCCAAATGCCGGGCGGAGGCGGCGATGGTGGCGCGGGTTTCCGGCTGGCCGCTGATGTCGATGACCGCGCTCGCCACATGGCAGCCGAGCTCGGCACCGCCGAAGGTCGAGACATGCGCCCAGCCATTCTCCGCCAGCCACGCCGCGGGCCGGGGGGTCAGCAATGTTGCGGCAATGGGGTAAAGACCGCCGCCAAGTCCCTTCGATGTAACCAATATGTCGGGCTGAACCCCGAAATGCTCGATGGCCCACCAATCGCCGCTGCGGCAAAGGCCGGTCTGCACCTCATCGGCGATGAACAGCGCGTCATGGCGCGTGCAGATGTCGCGTACCGCCGCCAGATAACCGGGGGCGGGCAGGGGAAACCCATAGGTGGCGGGCAAGGGTTCCAGGATCACGGCCGCAGCGTCGGCGGTGCGCACGGCCACCTCCATCGCCTCGGCATCGTTCCACGGGACGCGGACGAACTCGGCGGGGGAGTCGCTGAGGAAATAGCGGGCCGCGTCATCGTCTCCGGCGGCACCCGACAGACCGGTGCGGCCATGGTAGCCGCGGTCGATCGAAACGATGGCGCGCCGCCCGGTGGCCCGGCGCGCGGCCTTGATCGCGACATCCACGGCCTCGCTGCCGGTGGTGCTGAACACCACATGGTCGGCCCCGAACCCCTGCGTTGCCAGCAGCTGCTGCGCCAATCGCGCGCGCGCCGGGCTGGGAAAATGGTGGTTGCCGATATCGACTTCTGTCAGTGCGACCGCCAGCACGCCGCACAGCACCGGGTTGCGGTGTCCCAGATTGAAGGTGCCGCCATTCAGGTGGAGATCGTGCAGCCATCGGCCGGATTGGTCGGCAAAGCGATAACCCTCGCGTTTGCCCATGACGATCTCGACCCCGAAGCTGCGGAACAGCCCCAGGCGGTGCGGGTGCAGGTGCCGCGCCGTGAGGGCAATCGTGTCGGCATGATCGGACAGCATCGCAACCTCTCCACGGCGGGATGAGGTCAATAATAGATATATATCGAATAGTCAACCATACGCTGTCTAGGATGGCCCGCCTCGCGCCCGGGTCCGCCCCTGCTGCCCGGGACAATCGCGCATCAGAGGAAAAGCTCGATGAGCAGCGGGTTCGGGAAGCGCCGCTTGGGATAAAGCGCGTAGAAACGTTCGGACAGGTCGGGCAGGCGGCAGCGTTCGGTCAGGCGGCCATCGGCGAGCTCGTCGCGCACCACGATGGGCGGCACCAGCGTCAGCGCGGCGGTGTCGCGCGCGATCAGGCGCAGCAGCGCCATGTCGTCGGCCTCGGCGTGGACGCGGGGCTCGAATCCCACGGCCGCGCACAGCCGGTCGAAGGCCCGGCGGATGTCGCTGTCGCGGCTCGGCAGAACCAGCGGACGGTCGGCGAAGTCCATGGGGAAGGCAAGGGGGTCGCCGGGCGGGCCGACGAAGGCGACCGGTTGCTCGTCGATCAGCCGCGTCGACAGGGTCGAGGCCGCCTCGGTGGGCGCCGGCTCGTTGGCGAGCACGAGATCGAGCGTCTGGGCCTCAAGGTCCGCGACCAGGCTTTTCAGGGTGCCCGCGCGCAGCGACAGCGCCACATCCTCCTGCGCCAGGACGGGGGCCAGGAAAGCGCTCTGGAAATTGCGCGACAGCGTCGTCTGTGCCCCGATCCGCAGCCGGCGGGCCCCGGGCGTGACGCCCTTCAGCGTCGCCATCAACTCGTCGCCCGTCGCGAAAATGGTATCCGCATGATCGAGCGTGATGCGCCCGGCCTCGGTCAGCAGCAGCCGGCGCCCGACACGCTCGAACAGCGCATGCCCCAGCCGCGCCTCCAGCGTCTTCAACTGGACGGACAGGGCCGACGGCGAAAGGTTGAGGCGCCGCGCGGCGGCCAGCAGGCCGCCGCTGTGGGCGATCGTCCAGAACAGTCGCAGATGGTGGTAATTCATCCCACTGTTCTATCTGATGGAACGGTTTGATGACAATAATGAATTATCTCTGTCGTCAAACGCCCGCTAGCAGGCCCGGCAACCAATGGGAGTTCGCCGATGACCTTGCCGCTTCTGCTCGCTGCGCTTGTACCGCTGGCCTATGTGCTGGTGGCGCTTTTCCCTGTCCGCGATGCGCGCGTGGCTGCCGATCGTGCCGTGCTCGCGGCCACGCTGGCGCTGGTCGTCGCGCTCGGCGCGGTGGTCGGCCTGGCGCTTGCCGGGCCGGTGTCGAGCGCGATGCTGGGCGCCGACGGGATCGGGCTTTCGCTGCGGCTCGATGCGCTGTCCGCCACCATGCTGCTGCTGGTCGCCTTCGTCGGCTGGGCCGTGGTGCGCTATGCCCGCAGCTACATGGCGGGCGATCCCGGCCATGGCCGGTTTACGCGCGCCCTGGCGGCGACGCTCGCCGCGGTCTTGACCATGACCATCGCGGGCAACCTGCTGCTGCTGATCCTCGCCTGGATTGCCACCAGCATGGCGCTGCATCGCCTGCTGCTGTTCTACCCGGAGCGCGTGAACGCCATCTTGGCGGCACGCAAGAAGTTCGTCGCCGCGCGGCTGGGCGATGCCGCCCTGATCGGCGCCGCCCTGCTGTTGTTCAGCCAGTTCGGCACCTGGGATGTCGCCGCCCTCGCCGGTTTGGCGAAGAGCGCGGTGCCGACCGCCGCCACCACCGCCGCGGCGCTGCTGATTGCCATTGCCGCGCTGCTGAAATGCGCGCAGCTGCCGCTGCACGGCTGGCTGACCGAGGTGATGGAGACGCCGACGCCGGTCTCCGCCCTGCTGCATGCCGGGGTGGTCAATGCGGGTGGCTTCCTGGTGCTGCGCCTGGCCGATGTCATGCTGATCGGCGCGCCCGGCCTGCACCTGCTGGCGATTGTCGGCGCGGCGAGCGCGCTGGTCGCCTCGCTGGTGATGTTGACGCAGACCTCGATCAAGCTCGCGCTCGCCTGGTCGACCATCGCGCAGATGGGCTTCATGCTCCTGCAATGCGGGCTGGGCGCCTTTCCCGCCGCCCTGCTGCACATCGTTGCCCACTCGCTCTACAAGGCGCACGCCTTCCTGTCCTCGGGCAGCGTGGTCGATATCCTGCGCGCCTCCTGGAGCCCCTCGCCCGGCGGCAGGCCGCACCCCTGGCGCACCGGCGTCGCCGTGGCGCTGGTGGTCGGCGTCGCCGCGGTCGCGTCCAGCCTGGTGAACATCGGCTATGCGCCGGCCACCTTCGCGCTGGTCGCCATCCTGGCGATGGGCATCGTCACGCTGCTCGCCGCGGCGCTCGATGAACGGCCGCAGGGCTATGTCATCGTCCGCACGTTGGGCAGCGCGATTGCCGTCGCCGGCCTCTATGTCCTGCTTCAGGCCGGCGCGGTGGCGCTGACCATGGGCACGCTGCCCACCGCCGGCGCCTCCGGCCAAGTGGATTGGGCGATTGCCATCGGCGTCGTTGCCGCCTTCGCCGCGCTGACCCTGCTGCAAGGCTGGCTGCCGACCGCGGCCCACCACCCCCGGCTTGCCGCGCTGTGGGTCCATGCGACCAACGGCTTTTACCTCAACACCCATGCCAACCGGCTCGCGCTCGCGCTGTGGCCCGCCCGGAAAGGAGCCTGACCATGCAGACCGATGCCACCGACCTGATCGAGAGCGCCCCGATGACCGACACTGCCGTTGCTACCTCCATCCCCCTCGCTGAGGCCGATCCGGTCGCCACGGCCTGCGCGCGCATCGCGCCGCTGTGGCCGCTGAAGGCCTTCGTCGCGGTCAATCCCTTCCTGGGCCTCACCGACCTCCATTTCGGTGACGCGGCGCGGCTGCTGCACCGGGTTGCCGGCATCGACATGCTGCCGGCGCGCGCCTTCTGGACGGCGATGCGAACCGAAGGCCGGATCAGCGATGCCGACCTCGCCCAGGCGGCGCAGGCGCATGGCACCACGTTCGAGACGGTGACCGCCGCGCTCGCCGCCGCGCCGGTGCCGCCGTCGACCGCCGGCCGCATCGCGACGGTCGCCGAGGTGCTCGACCGGCTTGCCGACGGAGACCGGCAGGCCTCCCGCACCGCCTTCATGATCGACGAGATCGCCAAGTTCGCCGCCGCCTGGTTCGACGAAGGACAGGCCGCCTGGCGCCTGCCCGGCGCGACCATGGGCCTTTATGCTGCCTGGCGTGCCACCGCGGCGCACGACCGCAACCCCGCCGCCATGGGGATCCGCACCTTCCAGGCCACGGTCGCCGGCGCCGACGCGGACCCGCTGCGCGCGATCCAGGCGACGCTGGACGAAATCGGCATGCCGGCGAACGCACGCGCCGACTATCTGCACCGCGCGCTGCTCGACATCGCGGGCTGGGCCGGCGTGGCGCGCTGGCACGGCTGGCAGGCAGGGCTGAAGGGCGAAAGCGACCCGGCGCTCGTCGACCTGCTGGCCATCCGCGTGGTGTGGGGCCTCGCCCTCTATCGCGCGCAGGACAAGCGCTTCCATGATGCCTGGCGGCTGGCGATGGCCGAGGCCGGCCATGCCCTTGCCGTGGCGCCGCCGGCATTCGACGAGATCGCCCTGGGCCTGGTGTTGCAGGACGCCTATGAAATCGCGGTCCATCGCCATTTCAGCGGCTTGCTGGCGCGTGGCGAGCTCGCCCGTGCCGATGGCCGCCCCGAAGCGCAGGTGGCCTTCTGCATCGATGTGCGCAGCGAACCCTTCCGCCGCGCGCTGGAGGCGCAGGCCCCGGGCATCGAAACCATCGGTTTTGCCGGCTTCTTCGGCTTCGCCATCGAATATGTTCCCATCGGCCGGGAAACCGGCGGCGCGCAATGCCCCGTGCTGCTGGCGCCGGGCGTCACCGTCTGCGAGGGCCTGGCCCACGCCAGGGAAGGCGAGGAAGCGGAGGCGCTGGGTATCCGCCTGTTGCGCCGCCGCGCGGTGAAGGCATGGAAGGCGTTCAAGCTGGCGGCGGTCTCCACCTTCGCCTTCGTCGAGACCATCGGTCTCAGCTTTGCCGTCAAGATCGGCGGCGACGCCCTGGCCCGCACCCGGCCGGCGCCCGACCCGCGCTTCGACAACCTCGATCCCGATGCGGCCCGGCGGCTGACACCGGTGATCGAAGCGAAGACGGTCGGCGGGCGCCCCACCGGCTTTCCACCCGAGCTGCGGCTGCAGAGCGCCGAGACGGTGCTGCGCGCGATGTCCATGACGGAGAATTTCGCCCGGCTGGTCGTCCTCGCCGGCCATGGCAGCACCACCGTCAACAACCCGCACGCCGCGGGTCTGGACTGCGGCGCCTGCGGCGGCCACACCGGGGAGGCGAACGCGCGCGTCGCGGCCGCCATCCTCAACGACCCGCTGGTGCGCGCCGGCCTGCCCGCGCGTGGCATCCATGTGCCCGACGACACGATCTTCGTGGCCGGCTTGCACGATACCACGACCGATGCGGTGACGCTCTATGATGATGACGCGCCGGCAAGCCACGCGGAGGATCTGGCGCGCCTGCGCCGCTGGCTCGCCGCGGCCGGCGCGGCGACGCGCCGGGAACGGGCGCCGACGCTGGCGCTGGCTCCCGGGGCCGACATCGATGCGGCCGTGGCCGAACGCGCGCGCGACTGGGCGCAGGTGCGGCCGGAATGGGCGCTTGCCAACAACGCCGCCTTCATCGCCGCGCCGCGCGCCCGGACCTATGGGCTCGACCTCGGCGGCCGGGCTTTCCTCCACAGCTACGACTGGCGCAAGGACAGCGGTTTCAAGATCCTGGAGCTGATCCTGACCGCGCCGATGGTGGTCGCGTCATGGATCAACCTGCAGTATTATGCTTCCACGGCGAACAACGCCGTCTTCGGCGCGGGCAACAAGGTGCTGCACAATGTCGCCGGCGCGCTCGGCGTGATCGAAGGCAATGCCGGCGACCTGCGCGTCGGCCTGCCATGGCAGTCGGTGCACGACGGCACGCGCTTCATGCACGAGCCGGTGCGGCTGACGGTGGCGGTCGATGCCCCGCGGGAGGCGATCGACGCCGTGCTCGCCAACCATCCGCAGGTGGCGGCGCTCGTCCGCAACCGCTGGCTGCACCTGTGGTGCATCGCGGACGGCGGGGTGGCTGCGGTGGACTGACGTCCCGCGTCGCGCGGGCGCTCAGCGTTTCGGCAGCGCGCGGGCCACCAGCAGGTGCAGGGCGGCCGCCAGCACGAACAGCGGGATCAGCCAGGTCATCGCCTGTGTGAGCCCGGCCGGCCCGGCGGCGGCGAAGCGGTCGCTCAGCACGCCCACCAGGAGCGGCCCGCCGCCCATGCCGATGATGTTCATGGTGAACAGCATCACCGCGGACGCCGTGCTGCGGCTGTCCGCCGGCACCAGCGATTGCAGCACTGCGAAGGTCGGCGCGACATAGCTCATGAACAGGCCGCAGGGCAGTGCCAGCAGCACCACGGCCCAGGGCCAGGACGGCGCCGCGAGCGCCAGCGCGAACAGCGGCCCCGCCAGCCCGAAGGCGGCCGCCGGCACCCAGGCGTTCCAGCGCGGGGAGCGCCGGGCCAGCCGGTCGGTGGCGATGCCCGATAACAGGATACCGACGCCCATGCCGGCGGCGATCGCCGGGCTGAACCAGGTGGCGACGTCCTTCAGGCTCATGCCATGCACCCGCATCAGCCAGGCCGGCGCCCAGTTGAGCACCGCCCAGCCGACCATCGCAGAAACCCCCGCCGCCAGCGCCAGCAGCCGCAGCTCCGGCCGGCGGACGAAATCGCCGAGCACAACGGCGACCGGCGTGACCGGAGGCGCATCCGCCGCCACGGCACGGCGCGGTTCGCGCACCAGCAGCGGCAGCAGCGGCGCCATCAGCAACCCGGGGATCGCCGCGACGACGAACGCCGTGCGCCAGTCCCAGGTGGCGGCGATCCAGCCGCCGGCGGCCGCGCCCAGAAACAGCCCGATGGGCGTGCCCAGCGTGTAGATGGCGGTCGCGGTGGCGCGTCGTTCCGCGGGAAAATAATCCGCGATCAAGGAAAAGCTGGGCGGCGAGCCACCCGCCTCGCCCACGGCGACGCCGACGCGCGCCAGCGCCATCTGCCAGAAACTGGTGACCAACGCCGTGGCACCGGTGAACAGGCTCCACGCGGCGCAGCTGAGCGCGATCACGCGCACCCGGCCATGGCGGTCCGCCAGCCGCGCCACCGGCACGCCGAAGGCGGTGTAGAAGATGGCGAAGGCAAAACCGGTCAGCAGGCCGAGTTCGGTATCGGAAAGGCCCAGGTCGCGGCGGATCGGTTCGGCAAGGATGGCCACCAGCTGCCGGTCGATGAAGCTGAGCGTATAGACGGCGAGCAGCGCGGCCAGCGCGACATGCGGGCGCGACAAGCGGTCAGGCGTCGAAGCCATGGCGGCGCATCCAGTCCTGACAGAGGGCGACGGCCTCGGCGACCTTGTCCGGCTGGCCGAAATAATAATGGTTCGCGCCATCGATCACATGCAGCTCGCGGTCGTCATGGCGGATCGCGGCGAACAGGCTTTCCGCCTGGTCGGGCGTGCAGGCATCGTCCGCGCCGTTGGAGATCAGCAGCACCGGCACGCTGATCCGTGCCGCCGCCGCCAGCCCGTCGCCGCGCGCGTCGTCATATGACCATTGCGACAGCCAGCTGCGCAGCGTGGTGAAGCGTGCCAGCCCGACCGGGCCATTGTTCACGATGCGCGGATCGCCCAGATAGCACCAGTTCGGCTTGCGGCCATTGGGGTCGATGCTCGGGTCCAGCCAGCGCGGATCGGCCATCGTGCCGTGGACGGTAAAGGCATGCTCCTCCCCGCCACGGCCTGCCGCGCGGAGGCGCGCCAGCCGCTCTTTCACCCAGACGGTGATGCGCTGGTTGCGCGCCACCTGCGCCGCCCGATAGCGCGCCAGGAAATCCGTGTCATAGGGCGGCGTCGGCGCCTCCGGTCCATAAAGATCCAGCGCCGGATCGCGCCGGTCGGGGTCGGCCTCGTCGATGATCGACGGGTCCATCCATTCGGTCAGCGTCAGGTGGCGCGCCCGGTGCGCCGCCAGCAGCATCACGGCATCCGCCGGCACCAGGCCGGCATCCACCAGGCTGGGCGGATCGCCCGCCGGCGTCGCGGTGATCGTCGGCGCCTCCGCTTCCGCCTGGAAGGTCAGGCTGAGCGAGCCGCCGCCCGACCAGCCGCCGAGGATGACGTGCCTGTAGCCCAGCCGGCCCCGCGCCTCCCGCACCACCGCGGCCAGGTCGAGCACCACCTTCTCCATGATCAGCGCATGGTCGGCACGGTAGCGGCTGTCGGACACGATGACGTGGGTGCCGGCGCGGGCGAAGGCATTGATCATCGGCAGATACATCTGGCCGCCGACCGGGTGCATGAAAACAACGACCGTATCCGACGGCCGGTCCGGCTTCAGCCAGTGCGCCGACAGCGCCACCCGGTCGATCTCGCCGCCATAGGTCTCCTTGAACAGCTGCTTCTCCTCGAACAGGATCAGGATCGGCGTGCGGCTATAGCTATGCGGCATCGGGGCCTCCGGTCAGAACGGGCATCCGGCGGACCCCGTGGAAAATGCCGCCCCGGCGGAGCAGCAGCGGCGCCGCCGGACGCAGCGCGGGCAGGTGGCGGAACAGGATGCGCAACCCGGTGGCGATCTCCGCCCGCGCCAGCGCCGCGCCCAGGCAGGTGTGGCGCCCGGCGGCAAAGCTCAGATGCTGCCGGGCGTTGGCGCGGAACGGATCGAAACGCTCCGGCGCCGCGAACAGCCGCGCATCGCGGTTCGCCGCCGCCAGGTCGCAGATCAGCGTCGCTCCCGCCGGCAGTTCCCCCCCCGGCATCGCCAGCGGTGCGACCGTATGGCGGACAAGCCATTGCAGCGGCGGATGCAGCCGCAGCAGCTCATCCGCCGCCTGCGTCCAACGCGCCGGATCATCGCCCAGCGCGGCGCGGGCGTCGGGTTCGGCCATCAAGGTCGCGGCGCCTCGCGCCAGCACGAAGGCTGTCGTCTCATGACCGGCGTTCAGCACGAAAATCGCCTGGTGCAGCGCCTCGTCGGCGGACAGCGCATCGCTTGCTTCCAGCAGCGCCAGCAGGCCGTCCGGCCGGCGCCGCGTGCGGCCGATGAACGCCGCCAGCTCGGCGATGGCGGCATCGCCGGCTGCCCGGGCCGCGGCGTCGGCATCGGGTTCCAGCGCTGCCACCACCGCCGCCGCGCAACGCCGCAGCCGCGCCTCGCCCGACGGCGCGACGCCCAGGATCGCGGCAATCACCCGGATCGGCAGCGTCGCGGCAAAGGCGGCGATGAAATCGGCGCGCCGCCGGCGTGCCAGCCCGAGCGCCAGCCCGGTCGCGGTTTCAACGATCAGCGGTTGCAGCGCCGCCAGCGCGCGCGGCGTGAAGTGCGCCGCCAGCGCCCGTCGTACCCGGCCATGGTGCGGCGGGTCCATGAAGGTCATGGTGTGCGCGTTATGCTCGCGGAACGGCCCCGGCGCCATGGCGGCGAGCGCCCGTTCGGGCAGCTTGCGCACGGCCTCGCCATCGCCCAGCGCGGCAGCGCAGGCGGCGTGCCCCGTCAGCCGCCACAGCCGGGGGCCGCGCTGCTCCACCCCTTCCATCATGCCAGGCGCAGCCTCGGGAACAGCGGCCCGTCCAGCATGTCGCCATCGGCAAGCCCCGGCTCCGCATCGAAGGTCAGCGCGTGCGGCCCGCCGACAAAGCGCGTTCCGGCCCCGGCATAGCGCAGCACCAGCGCGCGACGGCTGCCTTCCCTGGCGCGGTTGGGGCCGGCGCCGTGCAGGGTCGTGGCGGTGAACAGGATGGCATCGCCCGGTGCCAGCGCGAAGCTGACCCGGTCGGCATCGGGATCACGCGACAGGTTCGGCGCCGGCGGCAGGTCCATGTTGCGCATCGCGCGGGTTGCCGGCGTGTCGGGCTGGGTCGGGCGCCAGCGCTGCGGCCAGCGATGGCTGCCGCGCGCATATTCCACCCCGCCATTGTCCGGCGTCACGGCATCCAGCGCGATCCAGATGCTCATGATCTGCTCGCCCGTCACTGGCCAGAAGGGCAGGTCATGATGCCAGGGGGTGGGGGAGGGCGTGCCGGCCTCCTTCACGATCATCTGGTCATAAAACAGCCGAACGTCCGGCGCTAGCAAAGCTGCCGCCACCTTGGCGGGGCCGCCGGTCAGCGCGATGTCGGCCAGCGCGGGATGGCGGCGATGGCTGTGCAGGTCGGAAAAATAGCGGCCGCCACCACCCGACAGAAACTCCTGCGCGTGCCGGCCGGGGCTTGCCATCGCCGCGGCCACCACCGCGCGCAGCGCCGCCACACCATCGGCGTCGACCACGCCGGCCACCGCCACCACGCCATCGCGCGCGAACGCTTCATACGCCGCCGCGTCCAGCGTGGCGCGCGGTGCTTCAACCGACAGCGGCATCGCCCTCTCCCCGAGCCCTCGCCCGCAGCAGGTCCTTGCGGATCTTGCCCACCGCCGACAGCGGCAACGGCGTTTCGGAAATGTCACTGCTGCGCGGACATTTATAGCCCGCGATCAGCGTCCGGCAATGCGCGACCAGTGCGGCATGGTCCAGCGCCGCCCCCGGCTTCAGGCTGACAAAGGCGTGCACCCGCTCCCCCCATTCGGGATCCGGCGCCGCCACCACCGCCGCCTCCCGCACGGCGTCATGGCGCAGGATCGCACTCTCCACCTCGGACGAGCTGACATTCTCGCCGCCGGTGACGATCATGTCCTTCAACCGGTCGGTGATGTGCAGATAGCCTTCCTCATCGATAAAACCGACATCGCCCGTGTGCAGCCAGCCATCGCGCGTGGCAAAGGCGGTGGCTTCAGGGTTGTTGAGATAGCCGGCGAACAGGCCGGGCGTCTGCGCGCAGACCTCGCCCCAGGTGCCGCGCGGTACCTCTCCGCCCTGCTCGTCCAGGATCGCCAGCCGTACGCCCACCACTGGCTGCCCGGCGGCGCGCAGGCGCGTGGGATGGGCCAGATCATGGTCGGTCGCGCGCAGCGTCGCCAGCCCGCCCGATGCCTCGGTCTGGCCATAGAATTGGTTGAAACGCAGGCCGGGAAACCGTTCCAGTGCCCGCCGCAGCACCGCTTCGGGAATGGCCGAGGCGCCGTAGCCGATGGCGCGCAGCGTCGACAGGTCGCGCGATCCCAGGTCGTCGCGCCCGACCAGCCAGGTGATCATCGTCGGCACCAGCGCCGTCGCCTCGATGCGGTGCCGCTCCAGCGCATCGACCAGCCCGTCGATGCTGAACTGCGGCAGCAGGTGCTGGCATCCGCCCCAGGCCGCCACCGCGAACCCCGGCCCCAGCGCCGCCAGATGAAACAGCGGCGTCACCTGCAGGAAACGCGGTCGCGGCCCCCAGTCCAGATCGCGCAGGATATGCTGGAGGTTGAAGCCGAAGCCGGCGCGGGTCACGCGCACGCCCTTGGGCAGGCCGGTCGTGCCGCCGGTATAGATGATGGCCCAGTCCTCGCGCTCGTCGGTCGGCACGGGATCGGCGGGCGTGTCGGCCATCAGCGCCTGCCAGCTCGCGCTGTTCTCATCCTCCACCAGCAGCAGCTCGCAGCCCTGTTCATCGGCCAGCGCCCGCGCCAGTTCGGCATGCGCTCCATCAGCGATCAGCAGGCCGGGGTTTGCGTCGGCGATCAGTTGGCGCAGCTCCGGCGCCGCCAGACGGGTGTTCAGCGGCACCATCGGGATGCCGGCCATCGGCAGCGCGAAACTCAGCTCCAGATAGGCGACACTGTTGTGGGCAAGGATGGCGACACGGCCGGGGCGGGCCGCAAGCAGGCCGCTCGCCAGCCGGCGGATGCGCTGGAGCGATTCCTCCCAGTGCCACATCTGCGCGCAGCCGGCGAAGGCGGGGCCGTCACCGTGCAGCTGCGCGGTGCGGAACAGCAGGTTGCCCAGCAGCATCAGTCGGCGGGTCCGGCATGCGCCGCCTTGCGCGCCGCGGTCGCCGCCGTCCATTCCGCGATGGCGGCGCGCGCACCCACCGCCTCATGCGCCAGAAACTGGTCGTGCACCGGAGTCGGCGTTGTCACCTCCACCTGGATGCCGTTGGGATCATAGCAATAGATCGACCGCACGAAACCATGGTCGATGGGTCCCTCCACGGCGACACCCTGGGTCAGCAGCCGGCTCCGATAGGCTTCCAGCTCGGCGTCGCCCTCCACCCGCAGCGCGATGTGGCGGTTGAAGCCCGACTGCGGGTGAAAGCGCTGCTTTGCCAGATGATCGGGCAGGTCGAAAAAGGCAACGAAATTGCCGTCCCCCAGCCGGAAGAACAGGTGCATGTAGGACAGCGGCGCGGAGCCATCGGGCGTCTCGTCGAACGCCAGCGCAGCGGCCAGCGGCAGGTCGAGCACATCCTGATAGAAGGCCCGGGTCGCCTCGGCATCGAAGCAGCGGAACGCGACATGGTGGATGGACCGGATTGGCGGCAGTTCGGACATCATCATCTCCCCTGTCCTCAGGATAGGCCGAACCGTGCTGACTGGTCAATCAGGCTTATTGCCTATCAATAATCATGATTTCCGATTGATGATGCAGTAATCCGATTGACGAATGAGCCTCACCACGACATTCTGCGATCATGCCGGCCAGCAGAGCCGGCGGGAGATCAGGGAGGAACGATGATGCTGATGGGCCGTCTGTCGCTGATACCGCTGCTGCTTGCCGGGGCCGCGCATGCGCCCCTGGCGGCCCAGAATGCGGGCGCCGCCGATGACGAGACCATCGTGGTGACCGGCAGCCGCATCCGCCGCACCGTCAACACCGATGCCAACCCTGTCACCACGCTGGGCCAGGCGGAATTCCAGGACAAGGGGCTGGTGCAGGCCGAGGATCTGCTGCGGTCGATTCCCGGCAACCGGTCGTCGTTCAACTCGCCCAACACCACGGGAAGCCCCTATACCGTCGGCACCGCCCAGGTGAACCTGCGCGGCCTGGGGCTGTCATCGACGCTGACCCTGATCAACGGCCGCCGGCAGGTGGTCTCGCCGATCCCCACCGACGACGGGTCGAGCTTCGTCGACATCAACACCATCCCGCTGATCATGGTCGAGCGGCTGGAGGTGCTGCAGGACGGCGCCGCGGCGCTCTATGGCTCCGATGCCATCGCGGGCGTCGCCAACTTCATCATGCGCCGGAAGATGAACGGGCTGGAGGCGCGCGCCGGCTATCAGACAACCACCACGAACGGGCAGGGCGACTTCACCGCCGGGCTGGTGGGCGGCACCAGTTTCGGCACGGTCGACATCGTCGCCGGCGTCGAATATCTGAAGCGCACCCCGCTCGCCATGGCGGACCGCGGCTTCACCAGCGGCAAGATCCGCTCGGCGCTGGGCTTTCCCGGCGCCTTCCAGCAGCCGGGGCGGCCGCTGCCGACCATCGATCCCAACTGCGCCGCGGCGGGCGGCATCCCCACGGTGATCGTGCCGGCGGCGAACCTCGGCTTCTGCAGCCAGGACCTGACGAACAATTTCGACATCATCTCGCCGGAGGAGCGCGTCACCGCCTATGCGACGCTGAACGCCGACTTGGGCAGCGCCACGCTCTACGGCGAAATCGGCTTTGCCGACAATAGCGCCAAGGTCCGGTCCTCCAACTTCTCCAACCTGAAATTCCCCACCGTGCCGGCGACCAATCCCGGCAACCTCGTTGCCAATGGCGGCTTCGGCGTGCCGATCGTCTATTATGGCCGGCCGCTCGGCAACCAGGGCGATGTCAACCAGCGCCGCAAGAGCGAGATGCTGCGCCTGGTCGGTGGCATCCGCGGCGACGTCGGCGGCAACTGGAATTATGATGTCAGCTACGCCTATTCGCAGCAGCGCTTCAACGTCGATGGCGTCACCGATACCAAGGCCGACCGGTTCAACGCGGCGCTCAACTGCCAGGGCGGACCGCAGAACAACCTCTGCTTCAACCCCTTCGGTTCGTCGGTCACCAACCCCGCGCTGGCCAACAGCCAGGCGGTGATCGACGATATCCGCGCCGACAGTTTCCGCCGCTACTTCGCCCGCATGCACTCGGTCGAGGCGGTGGTCACGGGCACGTTGTTCGAATTGCCGGCCGGCCCGGTCGGCATCGCCATCGGCGGGCAATATCGCCGCGAATCGCTGCGTTTCGCCTCCGACCGCGATGCCCAGACTGGCAATCTCGTCTTCATCTTCACCGGTCCCGATTTCCAGACCAGCCGCAGCATCTACGCCGGCTTCGGCGAGCTCGCCGTGCCGCTGGCGCGCGGCCTCGACCTGCAACTGGCCGCGCGCTATGAGAAATACAGTGGCGGCGGCGGCGACAGTTTCGATCCCAAGGCCTCGCTGCGCTGGGAGGCGGCGCCCTGGCTGACGCTGCGCGGCTCCATCGGCACCAGTTTCCGCGCGCCATACCTGTCGCAGACCACCACCATCACCACGATCAACGAAAGCATCAGCGATCCGCTCAATCCCGCCCCGATCGGCTTCTTCCGCGCCGTCGTCACCGTGCCGGCGCCGCTGAAACCGGAAAGCGCCACCAACTACAACCTTGGCATCATCTTCAATCCGGTGCCGCGGCTGCGCCTGTCGGTCGATTACTGGCGCTACGACTATCGCGACATCATCGTGAAACAGAATGCCCAGGCGCTGGTGACAGCCAACCCGCGCGATCCGCGCATCATCCGGCCCCTGGGGCCGACCGGGCCGATCGCGCAGATCCTCGTCAGCTTCGAAAACCGCCGCGCCGTGCTGACCGACGGTTTCGACATCGCCGCCAGCCTGGACAACGACCTCGGCGGTGGCGTCGATCTCAACCTGCTGCTGCGTGCCAACTACATCAACCAGTATCGCACCGACATCGGCCAGGGCGAGCAGGACCTCGCCGGCCTGCGCAACTTCCAGAATTTCGCCCGCGCGCTGCCCCGCTGGCGCGGCAACCTGACCGGCACGCTGGGCTTCGGCAGCAGCAAGCTGATCACCACCGTCAACTATATCGACAGCTACCGCGAGAATGTGCTGCCGGCGAGCTCCCCGGTGAACGGCTTCAAGATCGGCGCCGTGGCCACGGTCGACGTGCAATACAGCGTCGACATCGGCAAGTGGAACACCAACCTCGCCATCGGCGGCACCAACATCTTCGGCAAGAAGCCGCCGGCCGTCGCCGCGCCCGGCGACCTGCAGGGCTTCGACCGCCTGACGCACGACCCGCGCGGTGCCCTGGTCTATGCCCGGCTGGTGCAGAAGTTCTGACGCCCCCCGGTGCCCCTGTTCGAGCTGCGCTGCTATACGCTGGAGGGTGACGGACCGTCGCGGGTGGTGGAGCGCCTGCGCGATCACATGCCGCCGCTGTTCGCACGCCATGGCTTCGCGCCGGTGGCCCAGTGGATGCTGTCAGGGGTTTCAGGCGATGTCGCACCGGGGCGGCTGCTGCCCCCCTTGCCTGCGTTCGTCTGGATGCTGGCCTGGCGCGACCATGCCGCGCGCGCCGCGGCGTTCGCCGGCCTCTATGCCGATCCCGGCTTCGCGGACGCCCGCCGCGCCACCGAGCCGAACGGCCCCTGGCTGACCGCCATGCACATCCTGTTCCTGCGGCCCACCCCCGCGCATCCCGCTGCCGGCAAGCCCATACCGCTCGGCGGGCAGCTGTTGCTGATGAACGAACGCCGCCCCGGCGCGCCGCTACCTCCGCCGCTCGAGGGGCCGCAGCTGCTCGCGCATCTGGAGGTCGAATCCGGCTGGCGCCTGCCCACAAGCATCACCCTGACCACCCGGTCGCAGGATGACGCCCTGTCCGCCGCCGACGCCGTGTGGCACCTTGCGCCCCTGCCACATCAACCGATGATTGCCGGCCTTTATCCCGGCTGACGCAACAACCCGTTCAGCATCAGGTCCACCAGCAGGTCCGCCTGCCGTTCCACCACCTCCGCATCGAAGGGCGAACGGCCCAGCAGCCGCTCGGTCAGCGGCGCCAGGTTGAACAGCATGGCGCCCGCCGAATGCGCCGCCAGCATCGACAGCCAGGGGTCATGCGGCTTCAGCACACCGGCCTCGATCCCCTCCTCGAAAATCTGGCGATAGAGGCTGTAGCTGGGTTTCAGCCAGGTTTCGAACAGCCAGTCGAACCGCGCGCCGCCCGCCGTCCCCTCGGTCAGGATTACCCGTCCCAGTTCCGGATGCCGCGCCGAGGTATGGACGAAACGGCGCAGCACCACCTTAAGCCGGTTGGCGATGTCCAGGTCCTTGTACGCCGCCTGATCCACCAGCGCGCGCACGCCGACGCGGGAGAACAGCCGCTCCATCGCCGCCCGCCACATCGCTTCCTTGGTTTCGAAATGATAGAGGATCAGCGACTGCGAAATGCCCACCCCCTGGGCGATCGCCGCCGTCGAGACGCCATCGAAGCCCAGGCGGCTGAACCGGTCCAGCGCGACCTCCAGGATTTCATCGCGTGCCGCAACGGGCGCCTTGCCGGCGCGGGATGATCGTCGTTCAGCCATTGGCACGGCATAATCAGAAAAGCAGAACTGTCAATCAGGGCCGGCACCGTCGGCCAGCGGCGGCGACAGCCGATACCCCACCCCCGGCTCGTTGACGATCAACCGCGGCCGCGCCGGATCCTTTTCCAGTTTCTGCCGCAGGCCGCGCATGGTGACCCGCAGATATTCCACGTCGCCCAGATGCGCCGGCCCCCAGACGGCACGCAGCAGGTGCACATGCGTAAGCACCTTGCCGGCATGCCCCGCCAGTTCCGCCAGCAGCGTGAACTCCTTCCGCGTCAGCTTCACCTCCTGCCCGCCGAGCGTTACGCGATGCGCGGCAAGGTCGACAGTGACGGCGCCCGCGCTGACAAGGCCGGCCGCGGCCCTGCCCTGGTGGCGCAGCGCGGTGCGGACACGGGCCAGCAACTCCTCGGTGTCGAAAGGCTTGGTGACATAATCGTCGGCCCCCAGGTCGAGCGCCGCGACCTTTTCCGCGGTGGTGTCGCGCGCGGTCACCACCACCACCGCCAGCCCGCGTGCTTTCAGGAGCGGGACAAGCTCGATCCCGTCGCGGTCGGGCAGGCCAAGGTCGAGCACGGCGAGCGCGACCGGCGGCTGACCGAGGCGCAGCGCGGCGGCGGCGTCACCGGCTTCGGCCACATCATAGCCCACCCGCGCGAGCGCGCCGCGCAGCAGCCGGCGGATCGCGGGCTCATCATCCACGACCAGGATGCGCGTCATGCCGATGGCACCGGATGCAGCAGGGCAGGGGGCCAGGCGATGGCGAAGCAGGCGCCGCCGCCGGCCCGGTCCGTCGCCAGCACGGCAAGACCCATGGCCTCGGCAAAGCCCTTGACGATCGCCAGGCCCAGGCCGCTGCCGCCGCTGCGGTCGTCACCTTCGATTCTCGTGAAACGCTCGAACAGATGTTCGCGCTGTCCCGGTGGCAGCCCCGGCCCCTCGTCTTCGATCCGCAGTTCGACACCGTCGCCAGCGGCGGCACGCACGAAGATGGCGGTGCCGGCGGGGGCGAACTTCGCCGCGTTGATCAACAGGTTGACCAGAACATGGTGCAGCAGGCGCGGATCGGCGGCAACCAGTGGCAGGTCGACGGGAACCTCGATCACCAGCCGGTGCGCCGCCAGCTCCACGGTCAGTTCACCGACGGCGCTGCCGACCGCGTCGGTCAGGTCCAGCGGCTCGGGGCGGACGCGGACGGCCCCGGCATCGAGCCGCGTCATCTCGACCAGATTGTCGAACAGCCGCGCCAGCCGGCGCGATTCCGAACGCAGCAGCCGCGAATCCTCGCAATCGCCATGGCGCGCCGCCAGCGCGTCGGCGGTGGCCACCACCGCGGTCAACGGCGTTTTCAGGTCATGCCCCATCGAGGCGACCAGCGTGGTGCGCAGCTCGTCGCGCTGGCGCAGCACGCTGACGTCGCGCGCCTCGGCTTCCAGCTTCAGCCGTTCCTGCGCCAGCGCGGCCTGGCCCAGCATCGTCGTGAACAGCACGCGCCGTTCCGGCGGCACGGCGTCCCCCGCGTCGCGCGCGATCCCCAGCACCGCCAGAACGCCGAGCGAGGTGGCCAGCGGATGGAACTGCCATTCGCTGCCGGTCAGCGTGCCGGTGGCCCGCCCGCTCGCCTCGCCCCGCGCAAAGGCCCAGTCGATCGCGGCACTGTCGATCGGGCTCAGCACCGGCAGGTCCGGCGCGCCGGCCACGGCTTCGTGCCGCCCCTGCCGCATCACCAGGAACACGGTGTTCGCATCGAACAGGGCGGCAATTTCCTCGCAGATCACGGCGGCGGTCGCGGCTTCGTCGGAAACGGCCGCCAGTCGCTGCCCGAACGTGGCAAGGGCGGCATTCTCCGTCGCCGTGCGCGCGCCGATATTCGCTTCGCGCCGCACCCGGCCCGCCAGCTGGCTGGCGACCACCGATACCACCACCAGCACGAACAGGGTGATGATGTTCTGCGGATTGGCAATGGTGAAGGTATAGAGCGGCGGCAGGAAGAAAAAGTTATAGGCGAGTGCGGCGGCAAGGCTGGCGACCAGCGAGGGTCGCAGGCCGAACAGCGTGGCGGTAACGATGATCGGCAGCAGGAAAAGCAGGTCCACCGCGTTCGATCCCATCACGCGGCCCAGGCCGACCGCGGCGGCGGTGGTCAATGCCACCAGCACAAGGCCCGCCGCGATGCCGCCGAACGGGATCGGCCGGCGCGTCGCGCTCCCCCGGCTGCCCGCCGGTTCGGCGATGGGCACGACATGCACGGCAACGCCTGCCAGATCGCGCACCAGCCGGTCCACCACCGATCCATGCCGCAGTTCGAACCACCAGGACCGGCGCTGCTTGCCGATCACCAGCGTGGTCGCCCGCATCGCGCCCAGCTGCTGGCGCAGCCCGACATCGACCGACGCCGCCGGCACCGTGGTGATCGCCGCGCCAAGGCTGGCGGCAAGGTCGAGCGTGGCCGCCATCCGGGCACGTGCCTCCGCGCCCAGCGTGGCGGTTCGCGGCGTCTCCACCACCAGCGCGCTCCAGCTTGCCCGCAACCCGTCCGCCAGCCGTTTGGCGGTGCGCACCAGGATTTCATCACCGGGCTGATCACCGATGGCGACAACCAGCCGTTCCCCGCCCTTCCAGGTGCCCGCCGCCCCGGTGGTATCGACATGGTCGATCAGCGCGCGGTCGACGATCATGGCCGCCCGCCGCAGCGCCAGCTCCCGCAGCGCCGACAAATTGGCCTTGGTGAAGAAATTGTCGAGCGCGCGCGCCGCCTCGCCGGGCACATAGACCTTGCCCGCCTTCAACCGCGCGATCAGCTCGTCCGGCGGCAGGTCGACCAGCTCGAGGTCGGCATCCTCCAGCAGCGCATCGGGCACCGTCTCGCGCACCCTGATGTGCGTGAAGCTGGCAACGACATCGTTCAGGCTTTCGATATGCTGGACATTCAGCGTGGTCAGCACGTCGATGCCCGCGTCCCGCAGCTCCTCGATATCCTGCCAGCGCTTGGGATGGCGGCTGCCCGTCACATTGCTGTGGGCCAGCTCGTCGATCAGCGCCAGCTGCGGCCGGCGCGCCAGCATGCCGTCCAGGTCGAACTCCGCGAGGCTGTGGCCCTGATGCGCAACCATGTGCCGCGGCAGGATCTCGAACGGCGCAAGCAGCGCCTCCGTCTCGGCCCGCCCGTGCGTTTCCGCCACCCCCACGACAACATCGCGCCCCGCCTTCAGCGCGTCCGCGCCTTCACGCAGCATCTCGAACGTCTTGCCGACGCCCGGCGCCGCGCCCAGGATGATCTTCAGCCGCCCGCGCCCCTCGCGCTTCGCCGCCTTCAGCAGGTTATCGGGCGAGGGGCGTTGGTCCGTCATCGCCCCTGGTTAGCGGACAGGGCATCCAGCTGTCGATTGAGAAGCAGCACATTGACCCGGGGCTCGCCGATGATGCCGAACAGCGGCTGGTCGACATTTCGCCGCACCAGCGCCTCGACGCTTTCCCTGGGCAGCCCGCGCGCCCCCGCCACCCGCGCCACCTGCACCAGCGCCGCCGCCGGGCTGATGTCGGGGTCAAGCCCGGAGGCGCTGGTGGTGACCAGGTCGGCGGGAACGGCCGCCGCCATGGCATCGTCGGCAACCCGCCCGGCGATGGCATCGCGCAGGTCCCGCGATCCGGGCGCCAGGTTGGTCGCGGCCGACGCGCTGGCATCATAGCCGTGCTTGCCTGCCGCCGACGGGCGCGGATGGAAATAATCGGCGCGGGCGAAATTCTGCCCGATCAGCGCCGATCCCACGATCCGTTCGCCGTCGCGCACCAGGCTGCCGTTCGCCGCCGCCGGCATCGCGGCCTGCGCGATGGCCGTGACCAGCGCCGGATAGGCCAGCCCGGTCAGCAGCGTCAGCAGCAGCAGCAGGACGATGGCCGGACGCAGCGCGCGGGTAACTTCAGTGAACATCGAAAAACTCCTCAGACCAGGTGCAGGCCGCCGACCAGCAGGTCGATCAGCTTGATGCCGATGAAGGGCGCGACGATCCCGCCCAGGCCATAGATGCCGAGATTGCGCGCCAGCAGCGTGCCCGCCGGGGCAGGGTGGTAGCGCACGCCCTTCAGCGCAAGCGGGACGAGCGCGGGAATGATCAGCGCGTTGAAGATGATGGCCGACAGGATCGCGCTCTGCGGGCTGGCCAGCCCCATCACATTGAGGGCCGCCATGCCGGGATAGAGCGCGACGAAGATCGCCGGCAGGATCGCGAAATATTTGGCGACATCGTTCGAGATCGAGAAGGTGGTGAGCGCGCCCCGCGTCATCAGCAGCTGTTTCCCCAGGCCGACGATCTCAATCAGCTTCGTCGGATCGCTGTCCAGATCGACCATGTTGCCGGCCTCCCGCGCCGCCTGCGTGCCGCTGTTCATCGCCACGCCCACGTCCGATTGCGCCAGCGCCGGCGCATCGTTCGTGCCGTCGCCGCACATCGCCACCAGCTTGCCGCCTGCCTGCTCCCGGCGGATCAGCATCAGCTTGTCCTCGGGCGTCGCCTCGGCGAGGAAATCGTCGACCCCGCTCTCCGCGGCGATGCTGGCGGCGGTCAGCGAATTGTCGCCGGTGATCATCACCGTGCGGATGCCCATCCGGCGCAGCTCGCTAAAGCGCTCGCGAATGCCCGCCTTCAGCACATCGTTCAGCCGGACCACGCCCAGCAGCCGCCGGCCATCGGCGACCGCCAGCGGCGTCGCCCCCTGGCGCGCGATGTCATCGGCCAGGCGGCGCAGCTCGGCGGCGCCAACGGTCGCCTCGGTGCGCCGCAGCACCGCATCGACCGCGCCCTTCAGGATAACGCGCTCGCCGACCTGCACCCCCGAAACGCGCGTGTGCGAGGAAAACCCGATCGGCTCCGCATCGGCGGGCATCGCTTCGCCGTCCCCGGCAAGCATCACGATCGACCGGCCTTCGGGCGTTTCGTCCGCCAGGCTGGCCAGCCGCGCCGCCGCCGCCAGCTCGGCCGGGCCCACACCCGCCAGCGGCAGGAAGGCGGTCGCCTGCCGGTCGCCGATGGTGATGGTGCCGGTCTTGTCGATCAGCAGCGTGTCGATGTCCCCCGCCGCCTCCACCGCGCGCCCCGATTTCGCCAGCACGTTGAACCGCACCAGCCGGTCCATCCCGGCGATGCCGATCGCCGACAGCAGCGCCGAAATCGTCGTCGGGATCAGCGTGACGAACAGCGCGACCAGGACCGGCACCGCGATGTTGCCGCCGGCATAGCTGGCAAAGGCCGGCAGCGTGCCGACCGCGATCAGGAAGATCAGCGTCAGCCCCGCCAGCAGGATGGTCAGCGCGATCTCGTTCGGCGTCTTCTGCCGGCTCGCCCCCTCCACCAGCGCGATCATGCGGTCCAGGAAGCCCTGGCCCTGCGCCGCCGTCACCCGCACCACCAGCCGGTCGGCGATCACCCGCGTGCCCGCCGTCACCGCCGAACGGTCGCCGCCGGCCTCGCGGATCACGGGCGCCGATTCGCCGGTGATCGCCGCCTCGTTGACGCTCGCCACCCCCTCCACCACCTCGCCGTCGGCGGGGATCAGATCGCCGGTCCCCACATGCACCAGGTCGCCGACCTTCAGCGTTGCCGCATCGACGACGCGACCGTCGGGCAGGCGCGCGGTCAGCTCCGCCTTGGCGCTGCGCAGCGACGCCGCCTGCGCCTTGCCGCGCCCCTCCGCCAGCGCCTCGGCGAAATTCCCGAACAGCACGGTCAGCCACAGCCAGAACACCAGCTGCCCCTCGAACGCCGGGCTGCCGCTGCCCGTCACGATGCCCTTCACCAGCAGCAGGGTGGAGAGCGCGGCGACAACAGCCGTCACGAACATCACCGGGTTGCGCACCAGCACGCGGGGATCGAGCTTGCCAAAGGCATCGCGCGCGGCCGCCGACAGCAGCGGTCCGGTGAACAGGGAAGGGGCGTTCGTCATGAAGGATTGGCCTACAGAAGCTTGCCGGCGGCAATGTTAAAGTGGTCGGCGACGGGGCCCAACGCCAGGCTGGGCAGGAAGGTCAGCCCGCCGACGATGACGATCACGGCGGCCAGCAGGCCGATCCACAGTGCCCCCGTCGTCGGAAAGGAGCCGGCGGTGACGGGGCTGTGGCGCTTCGCCGCCAGGCTGCCGGCGATCGCCAGCGCGGGGATGATGACGCCGAAGCGGCCGACGAACATGCCGAGCGCCAGCAACAGGTTGTAGAAGGGCGTGTTGCCGGTCAGCCCGCCGAACGCCGAGCCGTTGTTGGCGACCGCGCTGCTGAAGGCGTAAAGGATCTCCGAAAAGCCGTGCGGCCCTTTCGACAGCGGCCCGGCGAGCCCGGCCGGCGTCACGCTGGCCAGCGCGGTCAGCAGCAGGATGGTGAAGGGCAGGATCGCGATGGCGATCACCGCCAGCTGCATCTCCCGCGCCTCGATCTTCTTGCCGACATAGTCGGGCGTGCGCCCCACCATCAACCCGGCGATGAACACGGCAAGGATGCAATAGATGAGGACGCCATAAAGCCCTGATCCCACCCCGCCGACGAGGATTTCGCCCAGCTGCATGTTGAACAGCGTGACCAGCCCGCCCAGCGCCATGAAGCTGGAATGCATGCCGATGACCGCGCCGCAGGAAGCAGCGGTGGTCACGGCCGCAAACAGCGACGTGGCTGCGATGCCGAAGCGCACCTCCTTCCCCTCCATGTTGCCGCCGACCAGCCCCAGCGCCTGGTGCACCGGATTGCCCGCCGCTTCCGCGCCATAGATGACCGCGACCCCCACCACGAACAGGCCCAGCATGGCCGCCAGGATGGCCCAACCCTGCCGCATGTTGCCCACCGCCTTGCCGAAGGTCACCGTCAGCCCGGCGCCCAGCACGAAGATGCTGAGCATCTGGAGATAGTTGGAGAGCGCGGTCGGATTCTCGAACGGGTGCGCCGAATTGACGTTGAAGAAACCGCCGCCGTTGGTGCCGAGCATCTTGATCGCCAGCTGCGACGCCACCGGGCCCACCGCGATCGCCTGCCGCGCACCTTCCATCGTGGTGGCGGTCACCGTGGCATCGAAGGTCTGCGGCACCCCCATCGCGACATAGGCCAGCGCCAGCAGGATGCTCGCCGGCAGCAGCAGGTAGAGCGTGGCGCGGCTGACATCGACCCAGAAATTGCCGATGTGCGCCACCTCCCGCCGGGCGAAACCGCGGATCAGCGCAAAGGCAACCGCGATGCCGGTCGCCGCCGACAGGAAATTCTGCACCGTCAGCCCGGCCATCTGGCTGAAATGCGACAGCGTCGTTTCGCCGCCATAATTCTGCCAATTGGTGTTGGTCACGAAACTCACCGCGGTGTTCAGCGCCAGCAGCGGCTCCACGCCGGCAAAGCCCTGCGGGTTGAGCGGCAGCAACCCCTGCAGCAGCAGGATCGCGAACAGCAGGGCGATGCCCAGCAGGTTGAACGCCATCACCGCCACGGCATAGCCGAGCCAGTTCTGTTCACGCACCGCGTCGGCGCCCAGCAGGCGCTGCACCAGGCGCTCGCCCGGCAGCGACGGACGGGCATAAAGCATGTGCATGTAAAGGCCGGCGGGTTTGGCAAGCGCCACGATCAGCACGATGAACAGGGCGATCATCGCCCATCCGGCAAAGGTCATCGCCCCACCCCTCAGTAACGCTCGGGGCGTGCCAGCACGACGAGCAGATAGACGAACATGGCGACCGCGACGACCGCGCCGGCGACAAGGTCAAAGGACATGGTTTGGCTGCCTCGAAACTGTCCGGCATGGGTAGCGCGAGCGCGGGTTAGGGCGTGCGGGGAAATCCGCCGGCCCGGCGTAAGCGGCGCGTAAAGAAATGCCGATCCCGCCGGGCGTGGCGACCGGTCAGCGCGGCGCGGAAGCCCGGCAGCGCCGGCCGAGCGGGCAGGCACCGCAACAGGCATGGTCGGCGCGACAGAGCGTCTGGCCGAGATGTTTCAGCAGCAGGTGCAGTTCCGCCAGCCCGGCCGCGCTGAAGTCATGCAGAACCGGCATCATCCTGTCATAGGCGGCGCGCGTGTCCGCCGCGGCGCGGACGAAGCCGTACCGCCGCAGCACCCGCAACACATGCGTGTCGATCACCAGCGCCGGCATGCCCAGCCAGCTGAAATTCAGCGTCGATGCCGACACCTTGCGGCCGACCCCCGGCAGCCGTTCCAGCCACGCCAGCGCCCGGGGAACACCGTGCCCGCGCAGGAACGTCAGGTCGAAATCCGGCCGGTCGGCCGCGACGGCACGAAGCGCGCCGCGCAGGGATGGTGCCTTCACCTCGGCAAAGGTCACGTCGGCGATCACCGCCTCGATTGCGGCCGTGTCCGCCGCCGCGATATCGGACCAGCGCGGATAGGCCGCGACGAGCCGGTCATAGGCGCGCAGCGAGACCGCATCCAGGGTACGGCTGCTGATCGAGGATTTCACCAGCTGGCCGATCGGGCTGCGCAGAAGGATCGGGCCGGTGTCGCCGAAATGCGCCAACAGCCGGTCGCGAACCCAGCGGATGTCCTCCGCGGCGCCCAGGCCAAGACTCATCTGCACAACGTCTTTTATGGGAACAAAACAGGAACTTTACAAGGTGTCAATGGCCTGCCCAGAGCGTCAGGCGCCGCGCCCATGCCCTCAGCCGGTCCAGCCGCCGTCGATGATGTGCGTCTGCCCGGTGGTGTAACTGGCTTCGTCGGACGCGAGATAGACCGCGAGCGCCGCCACTTCCTCCGGCGTACCCAGGCGCCCCATCGGCTGGCGCGCGATGAAGGCGGCCCGCGCCGCCACCGGATCGGCCTGGGCGTTGATGCGCGCCTCCAGGGAGGGCGACGCGACGGTGCCCGGGCAGATGGCGTGCGCGCGGATGCCCTGCGCCACGAAATCCGCCGCCACCGCCTTGGTCAACCCGATGACGGCGGCCTTGCTGGTGCCATAGGCGAAGCGGTTCGGCACGCCGCGGATGCTGGAGGCGACCGACGCCATGTTGATGATCGTGCCCGATCCGCGCGCCACCATCCCCGGCAGCGCGGCGCGGATGGTGCGGAACATCGAGGTGACGTTGAGGTCGAGACTGAAGGCCCAGTCCTCCATCGTGCAATCGAGCACGCTGCCATGATGGACGAATCCGGCGCAGTTGAACAGGATGTCGGGCGCCGTGCCGGCCAGCGCCGCCGCCACCGCGGCATCGCTGCGCACGTCCAGCCGGCGCACGGCGATGCCCGGCGCTTCCGTGGCCAGCGCCGCCAGCGCGCCTTCGTCGATGTCGGTCGCCGTCACCGCCGCGCCTTCCCGCGCGAAGGCCAGCGCCGTCGCCAGGCCGATGCCGGCACCGGCGGCGGTCACAAAGGCAGTCTTGCCGCTCAATCGTCCCACCACCGTCTCCCTAGGCCATGTAAAACAGCGGTTCCATGTCCGCCCACCATTCGCCCGGCGCCGCGCTTTCCAGCGGCGTCTGGCACGGGTCCGTCAGCTGCCACCAGCGCTGCGTCTCCGGATCGGCCGCCACCTTCGCCATGTCCGCCGCCCAGTCGCTGCCCGAATATTCCAGATAGCCGAACAGCAGGTCGTCCTTCAGGAAAATCGAATAGTTGGAGACGTTGGCGGCTTTCAGCGCGGCGATCACACCTGGAAAGGGCTTGGCATGCAGCGCGCGATACTCGGCCAGCTTCTCGGGCCGCACCCGGATGACCATCGCCTTCCGGATCACCATCTCACACCCCCGGTCCGTGGAAGCGGGCAGCCGTGCCGCCCGTTATCGCCGTCGATCCGCCGCATCAGGCTGGCACCGGCGCATCGGCCCGCAGCAGGCCTTCCGCCTTCAGCGCGGCCCAGTAATCGGCGGGAATGGCATGCGCCATCGCGGCGGTATTGGCACGCACTTCCGCCGCGGAGCGCGCACCAGGGATCACGCTGCACACCGCCGGCGCGGCGAGCGGAAATTGCAGCGCCGCCGCCGCCAGCGGCACGCCATGCGCCTCGCCCACCCGCCGCAGCCGCTCCACCCGCTGCCCGATGGCGGCGGGCACGGCGCCATAGTCATAATGGTCGCCGCCGGCGAGCACCCCCGAATTGAACGGGCCGCCGACGATCACGCCGACACCGCGCGCCGCGCACAGCGGCAGCAGGTCATCGAGCGCCGCCTGTTCCAAGAGCGTGTAGCGCCCGGCGAGCAGGATCAGGTCGATCTCCACCGCCGCCAGCGTCTCCAGGCAGACCGCCACCTCGTTGACGCCGATGCCGATGGCGTCGACGACGCCCTGCGCCTTCAGTTCCGCCAAGGCCGGAAAGGCCCCGTCCAGCGCCTGCTGGAACCGAGCGGGGTGGTCGGCGCCGTGCACCAGCGCGCCGATGTCATGCACGAACAGCATGTCCAGCCGCTCGCGGCCGAGGCGCCGCAAACTTCCCTCCACCTGCCGCAACACCGCGTCCCGGCCATAATCGAAATAGGGCCGGGCGCACGCGGCGCCGACGAACCCCGTGTCCCCCGGCGCCTCCCCCTCCGCCAGGCTGCGGCCGACCTTGGACGACAGGATGACGTCATGCCCGGTCGCCCGCAGGAACGCCCCCAGCCGCGATTCGCTCAGGCCATGGCCATAATAAGGGGCCGTATCGAAGTGGCGGACGCCCACGTCGATTGCCGCCGCCATCGCGGCCTCCGCGTCCACATCTGCCACCGGCGCGTACAGGTTGCCGAACGCCGCGCACCCCAGCCCCAGCGGCCTCAGCCGTTCTCCTTGCGGTCCTTCATGGGTGAAATGCCGGTTCACCCCCGCAACCAACCATGTCGCACTGGCGCTGACAACCGCAAAATCGCCTCTGTCTGCTTGCCATTGGTGACGCACAAAGCGGATGACATCGGTTCATGGGTGAAATAAGGATTCACTGTTATGCAGCCGCTCAGCACCGCCGGGTGACGATGTCACATCCTTCGCAGGCCAGCGGTGGCACCGCGGTCATCTCCGGCACGGAAACCGCCGACATCCGCTTCCCCACCTCGCGCTTCCTGGATGGCTCGGACGCGATGAACCCCGATCCGGATTATTCGGCCGCCACCGTCATCCTGTCCACCACCCAGCCCGGGCTGGAGGGGCATGGGCTGGCCTTCACGCTGGGGCGCGGCACCGACCTTGTCGTCGCCGCGATCGAGGCGCTGCTGCCGACCGTCACGGGCCGCTCGCTGGACGGCATCGAGAACGACATGGCAGGCTTCTGGCGCAGCCTGGTGGGCGAGAGCCAGATGCGCTGGCTCGGCCCGGAAAAAGGCGTGACGCACATGGCGACCGCGGCCATCGTCAACGCCGTCTGGGACCTGCTCGCCAAGCGCGCCGGCAAGCCGCTCTGGCGCTATCTCGCCGACATGCCGCCCGAGCAGATCGTCCGCGCCATCGATTTCCGACACATCAGCGACGCGCTGCCGCCGGAACTGGCGCTGGAAATCCTGCAACGCAACCTGCCCGACAAGCCCGCCCGGATCGCCCGGCTGGCGGCGGAGGGGCACGCCGCCTACACCACGTCGGCCGGCTGGCTCGGCTATCCGGACGAAAAGATCCGCGCGCTGGCCTCGGCCGCGGTGGCCGACGGCTGGAACGCCATCAAGATGAAGGTCGGCGCCAGTCTGGCCGACGACCTGCGGCGCTGCGCCGTGCTGCGCGAGGTGCTGGGGCCTGACCGGCTGCTGATGATCGACGCCAACCAGGTGTGGGAGGTCGACCAGGCCATCGGCTGGGTCAAGGCGTTGCAGCCTTTCGATCCCTATTGGATCGAGGAGCCGGTCAGCCCCGACGACATCCTGGGCCATGCCCGCATACGAAACGCCGTTTCACCGGTGCGCGTCGCCACCGGCGAACATTGCCATAACCGGATCATGTTCAAACAATTCCTGCAGGCCGGCAGCATCGACGTGGCTCAGATCGACGCCTGCCGGCTGGGCGGTGTCAACGAAGTGCTCGCCGTGCTGCTACTTGCCGCCGCCTTCGACACGCCGGTCTGCCCTCATGCCGGCGGCGTCGGGCTGTGCGAATATGTCCAGCACCTGTCCTTCTTCGATGCCGCCTGCGTCGCCGCCGGCCCCGAGGGCCGCATGATCGAGCATGCCGGCCACCTGCACGAGCATTTCGTCGATCCGATCCGCATCCACAACGGCCGCTATCTGGCGCCGCAATTGCCCGGCTTCAGCGTGGAGATGAAAGCCGAAAGCCGCACCGCCTATGCCTTTCCGAACGGCAGCGCCTGGAAGGATCACGCCTGAACGGTGCGTTGTCGCTGCTCGCCCAGTCCCGCGAGGCCCAGCCGAACCTCCTGCCCGGCACGCAGATAGACCCGATGCGGCTTCTGCCCCAGGCCGACGCCCGGCGGCGTTCCTGTCGAGATGATGTCCCCGGTCTGGAGCGTCATGAACTGGCTGATGTAGCTGACCAGCGCCGCCACGCCGAACACCATCGTCCGGGTATTGCCTTGCTGGTAGCGGTGGCCATCCACCTCCAGCCACAGGTCGAGCGCCTGCGGGTCGGGCACCTCGTCCGCCGTCACCAGCCAGGGGCCGATCGGGCCGAAACTGTCGTGGCTCTTGCCCTTCACCCACTGGCCCTGCCGTTCCATCTGGAAGGCGCGTTCGGAGACATCGTGCACCACGCAATAGCCGGCGACATGCGCCATCGCCTCGGCCTCGGACACATATTTCGCCGGCGTGCCGATCACCACGCCGAGTTCCACCTCCCAGTCGGTCTTGCTGGAGCCGCGCGGGATCTCGATGTCGTCATGGGCGCCGCAGATGGCGTTGACGCCCTTCATGAACAGCACGGGCTCGGGCGGCACCGTCGTCCCCGTCTCGGCGGCATGGTCGGCATAGTTCAGGCCGACGCAGATGAATTTCGGCACCTGGCCGACGCAGGCGCCGTGGCGAAACCCGGGCGGCAGGACCGGCAGCGCCAGCGGGTCGAGCGCGCGGATCGAGTCCAGCCCGGCCGGCAGCAGCAGCGGCCCCGCGATGTCGGGCAGCAGGGCGGAGAGGTCGCGCGCGCTGCCATCGGGCGCGACGATGCCGGGGCGTTCCGCGCCGACGGGGCCGTGTCGGAACAGCTTCATCCCGCCGATGCCGCCACCGGCTCGTCGAACTCCAGCCGCAGCACCGTCGCGACCGCATCGCGCGCGGCATCGGGCACCTCGATCAGCACCTCGCCGGCACCGTCCACCCCCAACAGCTCGTCGATCACCGGGATCCGCACCTCGAACGGCAGGTCATGGCCGCTGCCCAGCGCGGTCACCCGTTTCAGATGCCTTACCCGAACGCCGCGGACCGAGACCGGCGCCACCGGCTGCATCAGCAGGTGGCAGTAAAGCACCCGGTCCCGCCGCGTCGTCGGGCCATAGAATTGCCAGGGCCGCAATCCCGGCTCGGTGGCGAAGATCGCCTCGCCATGCAGCGCCACCCAGCGCCCCATCGCCGCCAGCCGCTCCGCCTGGGGGGCGGGGACATCGCCGGCACCGTCCGGACCGACGTTCAGCAACAGGTTGCCGCCGCGCGATGCCACCTCGCACAGCGTGTGCACCAGGGATGTGGCCGACTTGTAGCGGTCGTCGCTGCTGTTGAAGCCCCAGCTCATGTTCATCGTCAGGCAGGTTTCCCAGGGCTCGGCCGGCGGTTCGGGCGGCACGAACTGCTCCGGCGTGGCATAGTCGCCCTTGCCGGGCAGGCGGTCGTTGATCAGGATATCGGGCTGCAGCTCGCGGATCAGCCGTTCCAGGCCATCGACATCCCATTGCGCCGGCGTGCGTTCCCAGGCCCCGTCGAACCACAGGATGTCGATGCGACCATAATCGCTCAGCAACTCGGTCAGCTGCGCGCGCACATAGGCCCTATAGTCGGCCCATTGGCCCGCGGTCGCCGGCGGGTAGAAGCCGAAGCGATAGGGCCGGTCGGCATCGGTGAAGGGCGGATAGCTGGGATGGTGCCAGTCGGGCAGCGAATAGTAGAGACCCGTCTTCAGGCCGTGCCGGCGGCAGGCGTCGACAAAGGCGCGGACGATGTCGGTGCCGGGCGCCGTGCGGCCGACCCCGTGGCTGTACGCCCCGCCGGCGCGGCTCGGCCAGAGCGCATAGCCGTCATGGTGGCGGCTGCCCAGGATGGCATAGGTCATGCCGGCCGCCTTTGCCGCCGCAACCCAGCGCTCGGGCGCCTCCGGATCGGGCTGCCAGCCTTCGGCATTGGCATGATAGGTCGCGGCCGGCACGTCCTGGCACAGCGGCAGCGTCGGCGCGCCGCCGACCAGTGGCCAACTCGCCTCCCATCCCGCCCTGGCCCAGGGGCCCCAGTGGACGAACAGGCCGAACCGGGCAGCCTCGAACCAATCCGCGGTACGGCGCATGTCTTTCTCCCTGCGGGAGCCATAGCCGGGTGTGAGGCGCCTGCGAAGATATGAAATGCAAGTTCACTGGTGAACCGGCACCGGCGCATCGAAGCACGGCCATTGGCATCCGTGCGTTTTTGTTGGCATAACGGCGCGGGGTTATGGGGAAAGGACGCACATGGCCGACGACACCGGCAAATATCTGGCACCCGCGCTGGACAAGGGGCTCGACATCCTGGAGCTGCTCTCGCTCGCGACCGAGCCGCTGACCATGGGGCAGATCGCCGAGCGGCTCTCCCGGACGAAAGGCGAGATTTTCCGCATGCTGGTGGCGCTGGAACGCCGCGGCTATATTCTGCGCAACGGTGACAGCGACCGCTTCGAGATGGGCAGCCGGCTGTTCGAACTGGCGATGCATGTCACGCCGACGCGCAACCTGGTGGCGACCGCCATGCGCCATGTCGAAAAGGTGGCGCACGAAACTGACCAGTCCTGCCATCTGGCGGTGCTGTCCGGCAACGAGATCGTGGTGATCGCCCGCGTCGAGGCGCCGGGCGAGATGGGCTTCTCCGTCCGCCTCGGCTATCGGCGGCGGATCGACCACAGCACCTCTGGCCGCGTTATCACTGCCTTCTCCTCTCCGGCGCAGCGGGCCGCTATCATCGAACGGCTGGCCGCCACCTATGATGATTTCGACGACGGCAGCTTCCAGGCGCAACTGGCGAGCATCGTCGAGGACCGGTTCGAACGCGCCAACAGCCCGGTGGCTGCCGGCATCGTCGACCTGGGGGCGCCCGTCATCGGCGAGACCGGCTATGCCGTCGCGTCGCTGACCATCCCCTATATCGTGCGCGCCCATGCCAAGGGCACGCAGCAGGAGGCGCGCGCGCTGCTGGTCGCGCAGGCAGCCGCCTTGTCCAAGGAGTTGACGGTCGGGTTGCCCCAGCCGGTCTAAGTTATTGTTGCCGCGCATCTTTTGCGAAAAAACCGGTTCCCGCTTTTCCGCGATGCACGCTAATAGACGAACTTCAGCTCCACCCCGAAGGTGCGGGGGCGGTTGACGCCGGCGATGGCGGCGACGGTGGCGATCTGGAAGAAACTGTTGAGGCGCGTGGTGTTGGCGAGGTTGCGGCCGAACGCCGACACCGACACGCGCCCGCCGGCCATCGGCAGTTCATAGCTGATGGTGGCATCGAGGATGCCGAATGCCTCGACCTTGCCGCGCGGGTCGTTGCGCACGTCCAGGAAATAGTCCGACAGCCAGCGGAAGCTGCCCGCCAGCCCCAGCTCGCCCGGCCCGACCGGGCGGGTGAGGGCGGCATTGGCCGCCAGCGTCCAGCGCGGGGAGCGGACCAGATCGAGGCCGGAATTGTCGGTGACGATCGTGGTGTTCGGGTTGTTGTCGAGATCGATGTCGGCACGGAAACTCTTGTATTTGATGTGGTTGTAGCCGACGGACGCGCCCAGTGTCAGGCCGTCCGTGGGCACCGCCTGGAGTTCCACTTCGGCGCCATAGCCCTCCACCGAGGCGGCGTTCTGGATGATGGTGATCGAGGTCAGCCCGCCGGTTGCCGGGTTGGGCGCGATGATCTGTTCCTGCTTGTCGCGATAGTCATTGTAATAGACGGCGGCGTTCAGGCGCACCCGCCGGTCGGCGAATTCGGACTTCAAGCCCAGCTCGTAGGTATCCACGGTTTCGGGATCATAGCTGGGAACGGTCGCGCCGGGCGCCGCGGCGGTGGTGTCGTAGCGGATGTTGTAGCCGCCGGATTTAAAGCCGCGCGCGTAGCTGGCGTAGAGCTGCATGTTCTCGCTTGCCTTGTACTGCACGCCGATGCGCGGGGTGAAGCGCGACCAGTCATTCTCGCCGGTCTGGAAGGGGCCGTAGCCGGCGCCGGTGAAGGGAATGCGCACGCCCGGCGCCACCTGCAGGAAGATGGTGCCGAAGCCGCCGAACTGCGACAGCGGCAGCGCGTCGCGCGCGCGGAAGCGCTTGCGTTCCCAGGAATAGCGGCCGCCGAGGTTCAGTGTCAGCTGATCGGTGATGCTGATGTCGGCGGAGGCGAACAGCGCTCGCGAGCGGGTGTTCTGCAACTGGTTCGACCCCGTGTAGAAGTCCGGGCTGAAGGTCAGTGGCCCGGTGGCGCCGATCGAGCCGAGGAAGGGGAAGAGGTCGCGGTTGCGTGTGGTGTTGCCGATTTCCTGGTCGAAGACATAGCCGCCGACGGTCAGCGCCACGCCCTTGATCGCGTCGGTGAACAGCCGCAGTTCGTGGCTCGATTGCCGCTCGTCCTGTTCACGCTCGAACCAGAGGATGGGAAAGCGCGAGGCGTCGGCGTCGGTGATGCGGAACTCGTCCGACACGCGCCGGCCGTAGAGGTAGGTGAAGGTGCCGATCCCCGTGCGCCAGTTGGCTTCGACCGTCACCGCATCGAGCGTCGCCTTTGTCTGCGGAATGCGATCGGATTCGATGTTGCGCAGGTCGGGCGAGTTGAGGGCGCCGCGGAAGCATTGCCCCAGCGCGCAGGCGAGGCCCTGGCCGGGGTTGCTGGCGAGATTGCGCGTGGCGCCAAGATCGCTCTTGTCGCGCAGATGTTCGTAGGAGGCCCAGATGTCGAGATCGTCGGTGATCCAGACCTTGGCGCCGATCTGGCCGGACAGGATGTTCTTGCCGCCTGCGCGGCGGTTCAGGAACGTGTTGCGATAGTCGCCGTCGTCGTTCAGCGTGAAGCCGGCGAGCTTGATCGCCACCCGGTCGCCGATCGGTGCCAGCAGCGTCACGCGGGCGTCCTGCTGGCCGCGCTCGGCGAGCGTGCCCGACAGGCGCACGGACACCGGCTCGCCGCGGCGCGGCTTGCTGCGGGTAATGCTGATCAGGCCGGCGGTGGTGTTGCGGCCGAACAGCACGCCCTGCGGGCCGCGCAGGATTTCCAGCCGCTCGACATCGAAGGCGTTGAGGAGCGCGTAGGTGTTGGAGCCGATGAAGATGCCGTCGAGCGTGACGCCGACGCTGGGCTCGTTGGTCTTCTCGATCTCGAAGGTGCCGATGCCGCGGATCGAGGTGGCGGCGCCGCCGGGAATGCCGCCGAGCGGGTCGATGACGACGGACGGGGCAAGGCCGGAGATGTCGGCGATGTCGCGCGGCTGAAAGCGTTCGAAACTCTCGCGGTCGAGCGCGGTGACGGCCAGCGGCACGTCCTGGATCGATTCCGCGCGGCGCCGGGCGGTGACGACGATGTCGGCGACGCCGCCGCTGGTCGCCTGGGCCGTGGCCGGCGGCTGCGCCTGGGCAAAGAGCGGGGTGGCGAGCAGCGCCGGCACGGTGAGCAGCAGGGCGGCACGCACGGATGCTCGACCATGGTTGAAGCGGCGTGCGAGGCGGCGGTCGAACATGTCGCTATCCCTCCCAAAGGCGCGGTCCGGGCGATCCCGGCCGGGCCGTGGCGGGTGCCGGATCATATCGCCCGGTCAACCGCCCTTTCACCCGCGACCGTCCCACAAGTGAAGTTGCATTTCAAGTGTGCAACGGCCATCAATGTAAAATCGCGCCGGCGCACCGGCCACATGCTGAGGGAAGGTCGCCATGCAGCCCACCGCCGACGACCGTGATCCGGGGCCGCCAAGGGGTTTTCGCTTCTTCCTGTTCGCCTCGCCGCAGCTGGCGCTGGCGACGCTGGGGCTGCCGATCGTCATCTATCTGCCGGCCTATTACGCCGGGCCGCTGGGGCTGGGGCTGACCGCCACCGGCCTCATCTTCATGATCACGCGCTTCTGGGACGTGCTGACCGATGGCGTGTTCGGCTGGGCGACCGACCGATTTCCCACCCGCTGGGGGCGGCGCAAGGTGTGGATGGTGGTGTCGGCGCCGCTGATGGCGCTGTCCGCGGTGGCGATCTGTTTTCCGCCGCAGGGGGCGGGGGCGGGCTATCTGCTGTTCTGGCTGTTCTTCATCTATGTCTGGTGGACGTTGATCCACCTGTGCCACATCGCCTGGGCGGCGGAGCTGTCCGACGATTATGACCAGCGCTCGGCGATCCAGGGCAAGGTGACGACGGTGTACCTGGCGGGGCTGCTGCTGGTGCTGGTGGCGCCCATCGTGGCCGGCGCGGTGGCCGGCGAGACCAGCCTGGAACAGAAGGTGCAGGCAATGGGGATCTACACCGCCGTGCTGCTGCCGGTGACGGTGCTGCTGAGCGTGCTGGTGGCAAGGGAGCGGCCGGCGCCGGCGCGCACGGGGACGGAGCCGACCTGGGCCGAGGCGATGAAGCTGGTGCTGGCCAACCCGCCGCTGCTGCGGGTGCTGGCGGTCGACCTGCTCGCCGGCCTGTCCAACGGCATCGCCAGCGGGCTGTTCGTTTACGTGACCACGCAGCTGTTCCGCCTGCAGGGCGCGATGCAGCTGTTCGGCGTACCGATCGATCCCGGCGTGCTGCTGCTGCTGACCTTCGTCGGCTCGCTCGTCGGCGTCCCGCTGTGGCTGCGGCTCAGCTATCGCGTGGGCAAGCATCGCGCGGTCGCGGCCTCGGCCCTGCTCAACATCGCGGCTTTCGCGCTGGTGCTGCTGGTCCCGGAAGGGCGGCACGGCCTGCTCGCGCTCTTCTATCTGGCGACCGGCATTGCGTTCGGCGCGCCGCCCTTCCTGGACCGGGCGATCCTGGCGGACGTGGTCGACCTGGACCGCAGCCGGACGGGGGAGCAGCGCACCGGGCTGTTCTTCGCGCTGATGTCGATGACCAACAAGATCGGCTATGCCCTGCCGGTGGGCCTGCTGTTCCCGGCGCTGGCGCTGGCGGGGTTCAACCCGAACGGCGCCAATGACGCGGTGGCGCTGGGCTGGCTGGCGGCGATGTTCGTCGGCTTGCCGATCCTGTGCAACCTGGGCATCGTTGCGCTGATGTGGCGCTTTCCCATCGACCGCGCGGCGCAGGCGGCGCTGCGCGCGCGCCTGCAATCCGCCGCCGTCTAGTTCAGACCCGCAGAAAGGTGTTGCGATGACCTTACGCTTCCAGTCCCGAACCGCGCTGGTCACCGGCGGCGCCTCCGGCATCGGTGCCGCCACGGCGCGGCTGCTGGCAGGGGAGGGCGCGCGGGTGACGATCGTCGACCTGGAGAGCAGCAGCGGCGCCGAGGTGGCGGCTGGCATCGGGGGGCATTTCCATGCCGCCGACCTTTCCGACATGGCGGCGGCGGAAGCGATGGTGCATGACCTGCTGGCCCGCGAGGGGCGGCTGGACATCCTGGTGAACAATGCCGGCATCGGCAGCCTGGGGGAGGTGCCGGACCTCGACCCGGCGCAATGGCGCAAGGTGATGGCGGTGGATCTGGACGCCGTCTATCACGCCTGCCGCGTGGCGGTGCCGGCGATGCGCGCGGCGTTCCGGGCGGAGGGCAGGGGGGGCGTGATCGTCAACACGGCGTCGCTGTCGGGCCTGGCCGCCGATTATGGCTTTGCCGTCTACAATGTGGCGAAGGCGGCGGTCATCAACCTCAGCCGCGTGCTGGCGATCGACCATGGCAAGGACGGCATCCGGGTGAACGCGCTGTGCCCCGGCCTGATCGATACGCCGCTGGCGGCGCCGCTGGCCGCCATTCCCGGATTGATGGAGAAGTGGACGCGCGCCATCCCGCTGGGCCGGGCCGGGCGGGCGGAGGAGATGGCCGAGGTGATCGCCTTCCTGGCCTCGGACGCGGCCTCTTATATCACCGGATCGGTGATCGTGGCGGACGGCGGCGCCGGCGCCCACACCGGCCAGCCCAATTTCATGGCCGAGATCGCAGCGTTGCAGCCGGGTTGACGGCTGCGTTCCTGCCCCCGGTCAGCGACGGGTTTCGGGCAGCCGCTGAAAGCCGACCACCCAGGCGGTATCCGCGCTGCCGAAGGGAAGGCGCAGTCCAGCCCCCGCCAGGGCCGAGCCGCTGAGCACGAAGCCTTCGCGCCACCGTTCGGGCGATGCCAGCAGCCTGCTCGCGCGCGGCCAAGGCTTCGGAAGTTCGACCCGATAGAGCCCGTCGGGCAGCAGGCCCGGGAAGCGGGTGGGCGGCGCCTGGGCCGCCGCCGGCCGGCCGGCCCGAGCCACCAGCGCCACGGCGGCGCCGCCATCGGGCAGGATGGCCATCTGGCCCAGAACCGCCGGGTCGGGATGCTGCGGCCAGTGCACCTTGCCGGCGCCGGTGATCGGCCGGAAGCGTTTGTGGAGCGCGATCGCCGCGCGCAGCACGTCCCGTTCCCTGTCGGCCAGTTTCGCCGGATCGGCTTCCACGCCCATGTGACCGAACAGGGCGACCTTGGCGCGGAAGTCCATCGCATGGGCGCCGCCCGTGATCGGGTTCGGGGAAGCCGCCACGTGCGTGCCCAGCAGCTCGGGCGGGAGGAACAGCGATGCCGGGCGCAGCATGGCGAGACGCACCGCGGGATCGCTTGAATCACTCGGCCAGAAGCGCGCCATGTCGCCGATAAGGTCGAAGGCGATCCGCCCGCCGCCGCTGGCACAGCCTTCGATCATGACGTCGGGGTGCGCGGCCGCGACCCGGGCGATCAGCTCGCGTGCCCCCCGGGCATGGGCATCGGGGTCCGGTGCCACCACCGGCCGGTTATGGTCCCACTTCAGATAGCGGATGCGGTTTTCCCCGAGCAGCCGGTCGAGGCTGCTGAAAAGATGCGCGCGCACGTCGGCCCGCGCGAGATCGAGCGCGAGCTGATGCCGATGCAGCGGGGTCGGGAGCGCCCAGTCGGGGTGGGCCGCGAGCAGCGCGGCGCCGGGGCTCGCCATCTCGGGTTCGACCCACAGCCCGAAGTCCATTCCCAGCGCCTCGACATGCGCGATGAGCGGGTGCAGCCCGTCGGGAAATTTCACCGGGCATGGCGTCCAGTCCCCCAGCCCGCCGGAGGCATCGTGCCGGCCGCGGAACCAGCCATCATCCAGCACGAAACGTTCACAGCCCAGGGCCGCGGCTGCCTCTGCCAGCGCCATGGCGCGCGGCGCCGACACGTCGAACCAGGCCGCTTCCCAGCTGTTGAAATGCACCGGGCGGGGGCGCGGGGGCACGCGACGTCGCGCCTCGGCATGAAAGGCTTGCGCGATGGTTGCCCGGCCGTCCCCCGACAGGGCGAGCAGGGCTTCGGGCGAAGTCCAGGCCGCGCCCGCCGCCAGCGTCGTTCCGTCGTCCCCCAGCCACGCCCCCAGCTGGAGCATGGCCGGTCGTTCCGCCCCGGCGTCGGTCAGGCCCCGGTGACCGCCGCTCCACGCGAGATGGGCGCCCAGCCAGCGCTCGCCGCCATCGCCCAACAGCAGCCACTGGCCGCCACCGAAGCCCGGCCTGGCATCGCGCGCGCATTGTTCGTGCAGGCCGGGCGGCACGTCCATGTCATGGGCCTGCCACTCCGCGCTCCAGCGGCCGTCGAACAGCGTTCGCCGCACCGCCCAAGCCGGCAGCGGCAAGGCCAGGCTGGCAAGCCATCGCAGCAGCAGCGGGGTGTCGCCGGTGTTGCGCAGTGTCGCGCGTGACCGCAGCAGCGGTCCGTCGGCCACAAGCTGGATAACGAGTTCGACGGACGCCTGACGCGCGGTCAGCTCGATCATCGTTTCGCCGGCATGGATGGACACCAGGTCGAGCGGCCCGGACAGGCCGTCGACGATAACGGCCGGTGCGCGCCCTTCCGACTGGACTCCCGCGGGCCAGATCGTCGGTCCGGCGGGCGCGTCGGGCTGGTTGCCGGTGGCGTGCGGGGCCAGCGCATGCGCAAGGTCGGGGTCGTCGGGCAGGGTGGGGCCGAGATGCAGCAGCCGGGGCAGGCCCTCGCGGCTGGCGTCGAGCAGCAAGGTCCAGCCGGCGCCCCGCAGCCGAAGCAGCTTGGGGGACTGGCGGGGATCAACCATCGGCGCCGGACATCCCTTGCATAGCGGGGACGGGAGGTACGGAACGGGACGCGCCTGCGTCCGGATCATGCGCGGGAGTCATCATCCCGTCTGGGCCGCTGTTCGAAAAACTGTCAACAGGGAATCGGCGGTGCTGCTGGCACCATGGCGATGCTGTGCTAGGGATGGGTGCATGTCCTCCGCGCCCGTCACCCGAAAGCAGGTCCGGCTGCATCCGCAGAAGCGGCAGAGCCTGATTCTGGACTGCACCGCCGAACTGATCGCGTCCGAGGGGATTGCCAAACTCTCGATGGACCGGATCGGTCGTGAGGCAGGGGTGAGCAAATCGCTGGTCTATGCCTATTTTCCCAGCCTGACCGACCTGCTGCGACAGCTGTTGCAACGCGAGATGCGGCGGTTGCGCCGCCTGCAGGCGGCCGCCGCCGAGGGGGCGGAGACATTCGAGGGGCTGGTTCGCGCGGTCACCCATGAGTATCTGAAATATATCGAGGAGCGTGGCCTGATCATCGAGCGGTTGCAGGCCGAACCTTCGGTGTCGACCCTGCATGACCCGACCCAATTCGGACGGGAAGTGGCGGTGGACTATCTGGCGGAAATCGTGATCGACCAGTTCGACCTTCCGCGCGAGGTCGCCTATGCCGCGACCGAAATCAGCTTTGGGCTGCCCTCCGCGGCCGGCGCCTTCCTGCTGCACCACAATCTCAGCCGCGCGGCGCTTGAGACGCTGACGGTGTCGATGATCCTGGGCACTTTTTACGAACTGAAGCGGGAGCATGTCGCGCGGCACCAGCCGCTGCAACGGCGCACGCCCGCCGCGGCACCGACCGTGGATATCGTCCGTGCGGTGACGGCCGGGAAAAGCCACAAGGTGCGCGCCACGGCGGCGGGCAAGGGGAAGCGGCGCGAACCGGCGGAGTAGCATGCGGCGCTACTTCGCCAGCGTGCCGCCATCGACGGGAACAAGCGCGCCGGTCATGAACGATGCCGCATCGCTGACCAGAAAGGCCAGCACTTCGGCCACTTCTTCGGGGGTGCCATAGCGCTGCATCGGCGTGCCCTGCGCCAAGGCCGGCCGCGCCGCCTCCGGCGCATCGGGGGACAGGCGGCGTTCGAGCTGGAACATCATTTCGGTGGCGGTGGGGCTGGGGCAGATCGCCAGCACGCGGACGCCGAAGCGCGCCAGGGCAATCGCCGCGGATTTGGTCATGCCGTTCACGGCAAATTTGCTGGCCGAATAGCCGAAGATGTTGCCGCTGCCGCCGAAGCCCGACACGGACGAGGTGTTGACGATCACGCCCTGGCCCTGCGCCTTCATCACCGCGCCGACGATTTTCAGCCCCAGGAAGACGCCGCGGACGTTCACGGCCATCACCTGGTCGAACGCGTCCTCGGGATAATCGATGACATCGGCGATCGCGCCCGAGATTCCGGCATTGTTGAACAGGATGTCGATCCGGCCGCCCCAGGCGGTGGCGTCCGCGACCACGCGGTGCCAATCCGGCGCCCGCGCGACATCGCCGTGAACGACGAGGACATTCGCGGCCCCCAATTCGTGGAGGGCGCCATGATCGGCATCCCGCAGGTCGACGGCGACGACCCGCGCGCCGCGCTCGACCAGCGTGCGGGCCGCGGCAAGGCCGATGCCGCGCGCAGCACCAGTGACGACCGCGATCCGGCCTGCGAGCGGTTGGCTGGCGATGGTCATGGATCCTCCTGAAGTCATGCCGGCAGCCGCGCGCGGAACGCCCGGATGATCCCGGCGCAGCGTGCGGGATCCGCCCGGTGGGGAACATGGCCGGCATCCGGCAGGATGGCGACCGACGCATCGTGGCACATGGCGGCGATGCGTTCGGGCATCGCCGGCACGAATACACGGTCCCGTGCGCCCCAGATCAGTTGCACCGGCCGCTCGATGCGGGCTGGCAGCGTGGTGGTCCAGCGGCGCGACGGCGCCGTTTCGTCAGCCGGCGGACAATGGAAGGGCGAGGCGCGATACCAGGCGAGCATGGCCTGCCAGACGCCGGGCCGGGTCCATGCCGTGCGGTAACTCTCCACGTCGGCGGGCGTCAGCTGCCCGGCGGCGATGTCCCTGCCCAGGAAGCGCGTCAACAGCGCCTCGACATGGGCCTCCTGCATCGGGGCATCGGCCGCGGCCGACTGCAGGAAGGCGATATACTGCGAGGCAGCGCGCTGGCCGGGATCGTCCCAGATCATCGTCTGCAGCAGGTTCGGCGGCGGCGCGTTGATCAGCACGAGGCCCGCCACCCGGTCAGGATGGGTCATCGCCACCCAGGCCGCGAGCACGCCGCCCCAGTCATGCCCGCACAGGATCGCCTGCCGCAGGTCCAGCGCGTCGAGTAGCCCGATGATGTCGCCGATCAGCGCGGCCGGGCGATAGGCATCGATCGCAAGCGGCCTTTCGGTCAGGTTGTAGCCGCGAAGGTCGGGCGCGATGACGCGATGGTCGGCCGAAAGCTGATCGATCAACGGTCGCCAGGCAGCGGCGTGATCGGGGAAGCCGTGGAGCAGGACAATCGGTGCGCCGCTGCCGGCCTGAATGACATGCATGGCCAGCCCGGCCGCATCGACCATGGATGCCGTGACCGGCGCCGGCAGGGGCGGGCTGGCGGCGAGCGCGGTCATGGATGAATGCCGGCCGGGGTCCGCGTGCCTCTCGCCGTCTCGATCGCCACCGCCTCCGCCGATGCCCGCATGGCGGCGACGGTTGGACCGGCCCTGCCGGAAACAGGTTCCAGCAGGGCGAACAGGTTGCCGTCGGGATCGCGCCCGAACGCCATGATGGCGCCGCCCAGGCGTTGCGGCGGTCCGAACAGCGGGACGCCCGCCTGTGCCAGCCGGTCGCGATCGGCGGCAATGTCGGTGCTTTCGAAACACAGGTGGCTCCAGCCCGGCGTGCTGATGACGTGCGGTACCGTGGGCAGGGAGGCCGGATGCAGATATTGCCAGAACTCCAGCTCGGCATTGGCCAGGCGCATCCAGGCGCCATGGAAGCGTACGCCCTCGATCCCGGCGACGATGTCGAACTTGCGGTCCGGGCCGAAGCTGCCGCGCCGATGCACGGTGGCGCCTGTCAGCATCGCGTAGAATTCGGTCAACCGGTCGATGTCGGGAGTGACGACCGCACTGTGCGCGTACCAGGGGGTCGTGGCTGCCGGGGTCGCCCAGGGGACACCCTCCAGCTCCAGCACATTGCCTTCGGGATCGCGGATGTAGGCGTAGCTGTTGCCGGTGCCCAGGCCTGACGGGCGCGCGTGGCTGCTCGCGCCCGCGGCCAGCATGGCGTCGAAAAAGGCGTCATCGATCACGGTCTGCAGGCAGATGTGGCGGATGCCCGATTGCGATACGCCGTGAACAATGGGAGGCTCCTGCGCGCTGCCGGGAAAGGCCATCAGCATCAGGCAGCCGAGCGTGCCGCGCAACAACGCCGCCTCGGCGGTCGCATCCGCCAATGCCAGCAGCTGGCGGTGCCCGACGCTGTCGGTGATGGCGAAGCGGTCGCAAACCTCGAAGGCGCCGAAGGTCCGATAGAAGGCGATGGCGCGATCGAGGTCACGCACGGCAAGCCCGCTGTGGTGGATGCCCGCGATCATCTCATGGGCCCGCGGTCGCGTCGGCTGTCCGGGCGTCGATCTCGTCCCGAAGCTGGCGTTGCCTGTCGGCGGTCAGGGGATAGTTCCAAGCCATGGCGGCGGCGCAGAGCACCAGCACGGCCGGCACGAGGCTGTAGCTGACGGTCAGCACAAACAAGGGCTCCGGTTGCGTTTCGCCCGCCGATCTGTAGCTGGCCGCGCCGAGGATGAGGAGGGGCAGGCCGGCCCCCAGCGCATAGCCCATTTTCTGGACCATGGCGATGGCCGCGTAGAATATGCCCTGCTGCCGGTCCAGCGTCTGCGCCGTATCAATGTCAACCGTGTCGGCCACCATCGCGTGCGGCAGGAGCAGCACCGCGCCGTAGCAGGCGCCCTTCAGCACGAACAGGGCGGTGAACAGCACCGTCTGCCCCTGGCCGACCAGGAACATGCAGGCGTTGGTCATCGCCACGATGACGAGCGCCAGCGTCAGCGCGCGATGTTTTTCCACCCGCCTTGCCAGCCATGTCCAGGCGGGAACCATCACCAGCGCGGCGGCGAAATAGAAGAAATAGACGATGCCGATGTTGGTGACCCCGACCACGTCGCGCGCGAAGAAGACGGTGATCGTCTGGCGGAACACTTCGCCGGTGGTGGCCACCAGCAGAACGAGCGTGATGCGGACGAAGGGACGGTTGGAGGCCAGCGTGCGAAGCGTGGCGCGAAGGTCGAAGCGGGTGCGGCGGATGGGGGCCTCGGGTTCGGGCACGGTCAGGAACAGGATGGTCGCGGTCAGTGGCAGCATGATGAGAACGAACAGGCTGATCGCGGCCATCACGTCGGCGCTCGTCGCCCCGGGGCGGGACTGGACATAGGCGGGAATCAGGGTGGAGGCGATCAGGCCGAGGATGCTGAAAAACTGCGAGATCGAGCTGATCCGGGTGCGCACATGATAGTCCGGCGACAGTTCGGCGGACCAGGCGGCGTAGGGAAGCAGGATCATGGTGTAGCCGAGATAGACCGTCGACACCGCGGACACGAAATAGACGATGCCGACGCCCGGAAAGGGCCGGAACAGCAGGAAAACGCCGATCATCATGACGATGGTGCCGAGCAGCAGCCAGATGCGGCGCCGGCCGATGGCAGGGCGCCAGCGGTCGGTGAGGATGCCGATGATGGGATCGGTGACGAAGTCCGAGAAGCGCGCGATGATCAACGCCACACCGATCAGTTGCAGTGCCAGGCCGAACTGGCCCGAATAGAGCGGTGCCAGGTAGATGGCGATCGGCAGCCCGATGGCGCCCAGCGGCAGCTGGATGGTGCCGAACGCGATCATCTGGGCGGTGGTGATGGTGCGGCCGTTCAACCCGCCATGCTCCTTAGAAGGGGAAGATGGAATGACCGCCATCGAGCACGATGGATTGGCCGGTCATGAAATCGCTTGCCGGCGACGCGAGATAGACCGCTATCCCCTCCATGTCGCTCAATTTGCCGATCTCGCCCGACACGGCCCGGCGCCGGCAGGCATCCTGGAAGGCCTGCGGCGTCTTCAGCGACATCTCGGTCTCGATGAAGCCGGGGAGGATCGCATTGGCGCGGATGCCGGCCGGCCCCAATTCGACGGCCAATGCCCGGACCAGCCCGGATACAGCCGCCTTCGTCGTGCAATAGCCCGCCGCCATGGGCAGGCCGAGCGCGGCGGCGATCGAGGATGTGACGATCAGCTTGCCGCCGGCCGCGCGTGCCTGCCAGTGCCGCGTTGCCAGCCGGAACGTGTCGACGACGCTGGTGAGGTTGAGCGCGATGACGCCGTTCCAGTCGGCGGCGCTGCTGCTGCCGAACGGGCCGCGGGCACCGGAGCCGCCGGCGTTGGCGAAGCAGCTGTGGATCGTGCCGAAATCGTCGATCGTCCGTTCGAACGCCGCGGCGCTCGATGCGGGGTCGGTCACGTCGGCGATATAGCTTCTGACCGTGGCGCCGGACGCGCCCAGCTCCGCGCATGCCGCTGCATTCTTGGCGTCGCTCCGCCCCCAGATCGCGATGCTGGCACCGCACCGGGACAGGCCTTTCGCCATTGCCAGGCCCAGGCCGCCGTTGCCGCCCGTGACCAGCGCGACATGGCCCTCCAGATCGAACAAGGCTTTTGTCACCGACATTCTCCGGCAGGTCCAGGGCGCGGAGGCGAAACCGGCTGGGACAGGGCCGCAGCCGCAACAACCGGCGATCGCATCACCGAAAACCGACGTTCAGCGCCAGCCCGAAGGTTCGTGGATCGAGGAGGAAGGCGCTGCGGAAGCTGCCGACGAGGTTCGAGTTTGTTTCCAGGAAGGTGATCGCATCGTCATTCAGCACATTCTTGACGAAGCCGGTGAGCGTCACCCCGCGCCGCGAGCTCGCGAGCTGGACCGACAGGTCCAGCTGCTGCCAGGTGCCGACGCGGTCGGCGCCGACGTTGAACTCACGCGAGAAAAAGCCCGATTGGGAATAGAAATCCACCCGTGGCCGCAGCGACCAGTCATTGCCGAGCTCGGCGGTATATTCGGCCGCCAGCTTCAGCGTGCGGCGCGGCGCGTTCGGCAGCTGATTGCCGCGCAGCTGGAAGAAGGCACCGCCCCGCGAGGGATCGGTCGAGAGGAAGTCGCTGCGGATTTCCGTGTCCAGCAGGCCAAGCGCCGCCTCGAACCGCAGCGTCGAAACCGGGGTCAGCACACCTTCGATCTCGGCGCCGCGCACCCGCGATTTCGGGATGTTCGTGTTCGCCACCGACGTGCCGACCAGGTTGCCCACGATGAGGTCGCCATATTCATAGTTGAACAGGGCGATGTTGATCCGCCCCATTCCGCCCGGCAGGACGTTCTTGCTGCCAAGCTCATAGGCGTCGATCACTTCGCTGCCGAAGGTGGGGCTGGTGGTGTTGCCGGGGTTGAATCCGCCGGATTTGAAGCCGCGCGAGAAGGAAAGATAAAGGTTGGTGTCGTCGGTGAACGACAGCCGCGGGTTCCAGTTCAGGATCGCCCGCCCGGTGAGCTTTTCGAACGAGGCATCGCCGATGAAATAGGGGCCGAGCGCAAAAGTGCCCGACGCCGTTTCGATATGCTTGTCGTCATGGGTGAACCTGAGGCCGGCGGTCAGCTTGAGCGTTGGCGTGATGTTGATGTTCGCCTCGCCAAAGGCGGCATAGGATTTCACGCGACCCACACGGGTGTCGAACAGCGAGATCGCCCCCCGTGTGGTGTTGGCCGGCAGCCATGTTTCGACATTTCCGCCACCGCGGGCGTTGAGGTAGAAGGCGCCGACGATGAAATTGAACGGGCCGGACAGGTTGGATGTCAGGCGCACTTCCTGGCTGAACTGCTTGGCAAAGCCGCCGCCGGTCTGTGCCGCGCGATAGTCGGTGGTGGTGACCGCTTGCCCGGGTCCGATCAGGTAGGTGAGGACGCCGTTGCCCGCGCCATCATTGGGCACGACACGCGACCCGAAGGTGCCCGGATTGAAGGCGTTCGGCCGATAGCCCTGGTCGAAATCGCGGATGCTGCTGTTCTTGCCGTCCCGAAACCCCGTCACCGACGTGAGCGTGAAGTCGCCCAGCGTCTGGTTGATTTCCAGCGTGCCCAAGAAGTCGTGGGCCTTCTGGACCGGATCGATGTCGATCCGAACCTCGCGCAGGTCGGCCGGGTTCGCGGCATAGGTGCCCGGGCGGACAACGCCAGGCAGGAAGATCGAATCGATGCCGAAGTTATTCTGGGGAAAGGCGGTCGAGACCGAATTGGGCGAACATCCGAACGCGGGATCGGGGGTGCACAGGGACTTCGCCGCATTCTGCCGGTTGGAATTCTCGTGGAAATAGCTGAGCGTCAGGTCGATCGTGGTATCGGACGAGGGCGCGAAGCGGGTGCTTGACCGCAGCGTGTACTGGTTGCGGCCATCGACATCCTTGCCGGTAAGCAGGTTGCGGGTGTAGCCGCGCCGGTTGATGTAGCTGGCCGCGAAGCGCTGTGACAGGCCGGGCGCGATCACGAAATTGATGGCGCCGTCCGCCCGGACGCCGCGCGGAAGGTCGCCCTGGACATTCACATATCCCTCGAAACTGTCGGTCGGCCGGCGGGTGACATAGGCGATCACCCCCCCGGTGGTGTTGCGTCCGAACAGGGTTCCCTGCGGTCCGCGCAGGACTTCGATTCGTTCCATGTCGAAGAAGTCACCGAAGGAGCTGCCCGACTGTAGGAACACGCTGTTGAAGATGACGCCGATGTTGGTGTCGCTGGTGCCGCCGAACGACTGGGAGCCGACGCCGCGGATGGTGACGTTGCGATTGGCGGAGAAGGTCACGTTCGGAATGTTAAACTGCAGGTCCTTGCCATCCTCGATCCTGGCCGCTTCCAGCTGCGCCGCGCCCAGCGCAGTGATCGCGATCGGCACATCCTGCACATTTTCCTGGCGCTTGCGCGCGGTGACCACGATCTCGTCTCGCGAACCGAGGTCCTCGGCAGCGCTTGTGCCTGGCTGAGGCGCCGCTGCCTGGCCCCAAACGGGCGCCGCCAGCAGGGCAGCGCCAACGGCGAAGATGGATGCCCTGGTGGTGCGTGTAATCTGACTGGTCATAGATCCTCCCCTATTGGTGACTTGGATATGAGTTAATTGACCAGAAGTCAATTAGTCCATCTCTCTGACCGAGTCCGCAGGAAAAATTTTCCTGCCCGGTCCTTCTGAAAGAGGCGTGGACGAAGAGTAGTCAATAAAAAACTCATCCTAAAATATTGTTATACCGCAATATAATATGATCCATGAGGTGGATTCTCGGCTAGTCCCATGTCCAGGAGGCTGCGTGGATACGGAACCGTGCGGGCGCGGCAGTTCGATGCACGGACAGCCGCGTCAGCGGCACGAAAATACAGGGAGATCGCTGGTGGCTGCTGGATCAATCAAAGGGCCGTTGGCGGAGAGGGTGGGATTCGAACCCACGGTGAGCTTGCACCCACAACAGTTTTCGAGACTGTCCCAATCGACCTCTCTGGCACCTCTCCGCGAAAATCGGGCCGGGTCGGGAGAGGCCGCATAGCGGCTGGGCAGAGATTTGCCAAGGTTGAAACTGGTGGCCGATGCGATGCCCTTTTTCTGCCGTGCGCTTTTCCTATATGGAGGAGATGGAAGGCATGAACATGACCCCTGATTCGACCGGCGGCGACAGCGCCCCCATCCCTTTCAAGCTGGCTGAGGCCAAGTTCGGTATCGGCGACGTGGTGCGGCACCGCGTCTTCCCGTTCCGCGGTGTGATCTTCGATGTCGATGCGGAGTTCGCCAACACCGAGGAATGGTGGCAGGCGATCCCCGAGGAGGTGCGGCCGAGCAAGGACCAGCCCTTCTACCACCTGCTCGCGGAGAATGACGACAGCGCCTATGTCGCCTATGTCAGCCAGCAGAATCTGGTGCTGGATGACGAGGAGGAACCTGTGCGGCATCCGGCCGTGCACCAGCTGTTCGGGGAATTCCGTGACGGCCGCTATATCCTGCGGCCGACCATCCGCAACTGACGCGCGACAAACGGGGGGCTTTCGCCCCCCTTTTCATCAGAAGCGGTAGGTCGCCCGGGCATAGAGGAAGCGGCCGTTGAAGCCGAAGGGCGAGAAACTGCTGTAAGGCGTGACATAGGCCGTCGCGCCATAGTTGCGGGCGGCACCGGTGACAGGATCGACACCGCGCCCGGCCGGCACACGATCCGGATAGACATCGAACAGGTTGTTGGCACCGACAGCGAGTTGCAGGCCGGTCACCGGCTCGACGCGGACTTCGAGGTCGGAAAGCCATTTGGCGCTCATGTTGACATCGAGGAATGGGTCGGCGCCGGCGCCGAGCGTGCGGCCATAGCGGTTGGCGCGCAGCGTGACACCCAGCCATTCGCGTTCAAAATCGGCGCTGAGGTTGAGCTTGGTCCGCGGCTGGCCACTTTCGATGCGCAGCGATTCCTGCCGGCCGAACAGCACCACGCCGGGCACCTGGGCAAGCGGGCCGGGGTTGGCGCGGCGGCCGTTGATCTCGGTCTCGTTATAGTTGAAGCCGGCGGTCAGGCGCAGCGTCGAGGAGTCGCCGATCTCGGTGCGCCAGGTGGCGACGGCGTCGAAGCCCTTCGTCACCGTGTCGATGCCGTTGATGAAGAAACGCGCGGCATTGACCGAGTTGAACCCGGCGTTGTTGAGGATGCGGGCGATGGACGCGCCGGGGTCGGAGCCGGTCGGGTTGCCGGCGGCGTCGCGCGTCGCCTGGAGATTTTCCGTGACGACGATGCGGTTGTTGATGTCGATGTTGTAGTAATCGATGGTCAGGCTGAGCGAGGGCAGGGGGGTGAAGACCACGCCCATCGAGTAGCTGGTGGATTTCTCCGCCTTGAGCGGCCGAGCGCCGAGGGCGATGGCGACCGGGCTGTCCACCGGCAGGGTGACGGTCTCCAGCAGCACGCCGCCGACATTGTTGGTGGCCTGCGCGGCGAAGAATTGCTGTTGCAGGCTGGGGGCGCGGAAGCCGGTGGAGAGGGCGGCGCGCAGCTTGATGCCGTCGATCAGGTTGATGCTGGTCGCGGCCTTGCCGTTGAAGGTGTCGCCGAAATCCGAATATTTTTCATAGCGGCCGGCCAGCTGCACCGTCCACCAGTCGGCGATGTCGACATCCAGTTCGCCGTAGGCGCTGAAGCTGTCGCGGGTGCGGCGCTGGGTGACGTCCTGGCCGGCGATGCGCGGCTGGATGCCGGGGAAGCCCTGGGCGCCGATGGCCGCGCCGGTATTGCCGGTCGCGGTGCCGGCATAAAGCGGGTTGATCGCACCGACGAGGGCGCCGCCGTTGCGGTAGCTGTCGGGCTCGCCGGCGCGGAGTTGATAGCCTTCGCGGCGATATTCGAGACCGCCGGCGATGGTCAGGCTTTCGAAGCTGGTCCCCTCGATATTGTAGGACAGGTCGAGGTTGGCGGTGAACTGGTCATAGCGCAGGCCACCCGAATCGAGGTTGCGCGGGCTGTTGGGGCCAAGCGAGGCGTTGGCGGTGTTCTTGATGAGGAAATCGAATTCGTTGCGGGCATAGCCGAGCGAAAAATCCATCTTCACGGGGCCGACATCGCCCTTGACGCCACCGGTGATGCTGTAATCCTTCAGCTTGGTGGTGATGAGCGGCAGGAAACCATCGGGGTAGATGACGGTGGCGGTGCGGGTTTCGTTGGGCAGGCGATAGAAGGCCGCGCTTTCGCCGTCGCGATGGCCATAGCTGCCGAAGGCATAGAGCTCGAGCGCCTCGCCGACGGGCAGGCCGGCGTTGACGAACACCAGCACATCCTCGGTCTTCGCGTCACCATAGCGGTGGGTGAAGCGGTTGAGCGTCAGTTCCTTCGGGTCGAGCGGCGTGCCGGCAAGGCCGTAATAGCGGCGCGGGTCGGCGGCGGTGCGGTTGGTGGCGCCGCGGTCGCGATACTCGGCGCTGATGTTGACGAAACCCTCGGCGCCGATGGGCAGGCCGATGTTGCCGGTGATGGTGGTGGTCTTGCCGTCGCTGGCCTTGCGGTCCTTGCCGGTGTCGGTCAGCTGGAAGAAGCTGGCGCTGCCGGTGGAGTTGGGTTGCAGGATGGGGTTGCCACCGGCGTCGCGGGCGATGCCGGTAACGTCGCGGGTGCCGTCCATGGTGGTTTCATACTGGCCATAGGTGACGCTGATCGAGCCACCCTCTCGCTTGCGGGAAAGCTGGAAGTTGATGACACCGGCGATGGCGTCCGAGCCATATTGCGCGGCGGCACCGTCGCGCAGCACCTCGACGCGCTCGATCGCGATGGAGGGGATGAGGTTGATGTCGACCGCGGCCGATCCCCGCCCGACCGAGCCGTTGATATTGAGGAGCGCGGTGGTGTGGCGCCGCTTGCCATTGATGAGGACGAGCGTCTGGTCCGGTGACAGGCCGCGCAGGGTGGCGGGGCGGATCACGTCGGTGCCGTCGGTGATGGAGGGTTGCGGGAAGTTGAAGCTGGGAACGAGCTGGTTCAGCACGCGGTTGGTTTCGGTGAAGCCGCTGCTGCGCAGCGCCTCGCTGCCGATGACATCGATGGGGACGGGCGAATCGGCGACGGTGCGGTCAACGCGGCGGGTGCCGGTGACGATGATGGTTTCGGAATCTTCGGCGGCAGGCGCCGCGCTGGTCTGCGCGAAGGAGGGCAGGGTGAACAGGCCGGTGGCGGCGCTGGCGAGCATCAGGTGGCGAAAGGTCATGCGTCGGGTCCCCGATTTATGTTTTCTTTGATCGTCGGCCTCTCCCCAAGGGACCGACGGCGGTGGCGCGTATTACGCTTTTGCAACGTATTGGACGCTTGGGACCGGTGTGAAAAGTATCCTTACAAAAAGTTCAACCGGCTGTTGCGTTTGCGCCACAACCTATTTTAGGCAGGGGGAAAGACAAAAGGGGGCGGAATGCGGAAGCTGATCCTGACGGTGGCGTTGCTGTCGACGGCGGAGCCGGTGCTGGCGGAGCCCAGCAACCTGTTGAAGTGCGATGGTTATGGACGGCGCGTGCCGGTGGCGGAGCAGGCGGCGAACGCGTTGCTGGTGCTGGGCACGCTGGGGATTTTCGGCGGGTTGTTCGGCGGGCCGGAGGCGGATGATACCGCGGCCAGGGCGAAGGCGGAAAAAGGCGTGGAGGCCTGCACCGCGGCGCTGGCAAGCGATGACCGGGTGACCGGCAATGCCATCCGGCGCGGCGAGGTGTTGCTGGCGCGGGCGATCCGTTACATCGAGATCGGCAAGCTGGAGGAGGCGATCGCCGACGCAAGGGCGGCGCGGGCGGTGGAACTGCCCGAGATCCTGCGTGCCGACTACGCCCGCAGCGCCGGGGTGGCTGCCTGGCTGGTGGAGGCGAGCGCCGAGGCCAGGGCGGGGCGGCAGGACAAGGCGGAGGCGGCGGCGCTGGCGGCGTTCGATGCGCGGCCCTATGGCGGCTATACCGCGAATGAGGCGACCGACCTGTTGCTGCTGTCGCCGGAAATCTCGCCGGCTGAACAGGTGGCACTGGACCGGTACGCGCGCATCCATCCCGGCGGGTTGACGCGGCGCGGGACCGCGCGGGAAGGGGCCGGTGATTTCGCGGGCGCGGCAGCGGATTTCGCGCTGTGGAACAGCATGTTGGAGACGCCCAATGCGCTGACCGCGGCGCGGGTGGCGGCGTTGAAGGCGGTGGCGGGCGCGAAGGATGCCGACGCCGCGCTGACGACGGCGCAGCAACTGGTGGATGAGGTGGCGGCGAAAGCGACCGGCAGCGACAGGGAGGCACAAGAGGCGGCGGCGCTGGTGGCGCGGGCGGACGAATTGATCCAGCTGGCGCGGGTGCAGCTGGCGCTGGCGAAGGCGGCAACGCCGGCGGAGGCGACCGCGGCGACGGCGCTGCTGGCGGCGAAATCGCGCTGGCTGGCGCCGCCGGCGATCGTCGGCGCGGTGGTGGCAAGCGCCAGGGCCAAGGCGCCGGGGGCGGTGATCACCATCGATCCCGCGAAGCTGGCGGCGGATGCGCGCCGGGTGGCGCTGGAGCGGATCGCCGGGCCGAAAGCGGCGGAGGGGATGATGATCCTCTATCCGCGGTTCGAGGCCAACGGCGCGCGGGCTGACCGGGCGAAGGCGATCCAGCCGGGTGCCAAGACGGTGAAGACCGAGCCGCAGCGCGCCGGCACGATGCAGCAATACAGCATCAGCGACGACAGGGCCTTCATCGACACGGCGACGGAGGCCTCGCTACTGATGCTGGCGCGGGCGGCGGCGGCGAAGGGCGCCGACCGGTTCGTCATGATCGACGAGCGGCTGGCGGTGGGGATTGCACGTGAGGGTTTCACCGGGTCCAATGTCCGCACGCTGGTGGCCTTTCCGACCGACAAGGCCTGGGCGGGGCAGGAGGGGCGCGCCGTGACCGTGGCGGAACTGGAGGCAGCGTTGGCGCCGCTCTATGTCGTGCCGGCCCCGGTGAAGCCGCCGCGCTGATGCGGCTGTTCGGTTACTGGCGCTCGACGGCGACCTGGCGGGTGCGGATCGCGCTGGGGCTGAAGCGCGTGGCGGTGGAACAGGTAGCGCTGGACCTGCGCCTGGGGGAACAGCGCGCAAGGGATTATCTGGCGCGCAACCCGCAGGGCCTTGTGCCGGCGCTGGAACTGGAGGATGGCACGCTGCTGACACAGTCGCTGGCGATCATCGACTATCTGGAGGAACGCTTTCCCGAGCCGGCGCTGCTGCCGGGCGACGCGGTGGCACGGGCGCGGGTGCGGGCGTTCGCCCAGGTCATCGCCTGCGATGTGCATCCCATCCAGAACCTGAAGATCCTGAACCGGGTGCGCGACCTAGGGGGGGATCCGCAGGCCTGGGCGCGGACGGTGATCGCGGATGGCCTTTCCGCCTGTGAAACGCTGTTGCAGGGGCAAAACGGGCCTTTTGCGTTTGGCGATGCGCCATCGCTGGCGGATGTGCTGCTGGTGCCGCAACTGGCGAACGCGCGGCGGTTCGGCGTTCCGCTGGACTGGCCGCGCATCAACGCGGTGGAGGCGGCGTGCAACGCGCTGCCGGCGTTCCAGGCCGCACGGCCGGAGATGCAGGCGGATGCGGATGCCTGAGCGTCAGGCGTTCGGCGCCGGATGCTCGGCCATGATGTGCTCGACCACGGGTTTCATGCGCAAGTCATAACGGGCGAGCGCGCGCTGGCCGGAGGCGACGCCGAAATGGGTGGTGAAGCCGCTGCCGTCCCACTGGTGGATGGCGAATGCCGGCGGTTCATCCACGATCATCGGGCGGCCATCGGGATGGTCGGCCATGGCGCGGAAGTCGAGCGCCACCTGCGGGCTGGTGGAGGGGCAGACGGCAACGGTGGTGCCGGCCCAATCGCGCAACAGGGCGCGATGGATGTGACCGGCAACGACGCGGCGGATCTGCGGGTTGGCGCGGACGATGCTTTCCAGCCGCATCACCCAGGGATCTTGCGGGAAAGCGGTCATCCAGGCGATGCCGGTGGGAATGGGCGGGTGATGCAGGATGAGGAGCGTGGGCGTGTCGGGCGCTTCGGCGAGGCGCGCGCGCAGCCAGCCGGCGCGGGATTCGCAGAAAGCGCCGCCGTGGTGGCCGGGGTCGAGCGTGTCGAGCATGACGAGGCGCAGGCCCGGCAGGTCAGCGGTGTAGTGGACATGGTCGGCATCGCGGCCCGTGGCGGTGAAGACCTGCGCGAATTCGTCCCGCCGGTCATGGTTGCCGACCCCGGCGAAGATCGGGAAGGGGCAGCGGGCGAGCGCGGCATGAAGGCGGCGATAGCTTTCGAGCGAGCCGAATTCGGTCAGGTCGCCGGTGACCAGGAGGCAGGCGGGCGCCATCGGGATCAGGATGTCGAGCACGGCGTTCAGGCGCTGGAGGTTGCGCTCGTTGGGGTTGTCGACATCGAAGCCGATGTGCAGGTCACTGATCTGCGCGATCAACATGGGCGCCCTCCGCCGGCCTTTGCGCGGGATGATGACAGCATTTCCTGGGCTTGGCCATGCACTGGCCGGCACGGCGGTGGGTTATCGACGGCGCTTGCGCTTTGCCGGGCGACGTTCCCGGGTGGGTTCGTTCACGCGCTCGGGCTCGATGCGCAGCGAGCGCAGCTTGTCGAGCAGGCTGTCGGGGCCGGCCATGTGCCCGGCGCCGACGGCGATGAACACCTTGCCCGGTTGCGCCATGCGGGCGGCGATCCAGCTGGCCCAGCGGGCGTTGCGGTCATTGAGGAGGATCATGCGCAGCGACGGTGAGCCGTCGAACTCGTCATTGAGGGCGGTGGCCAGCGAATCGATGCGGCCATTCAGCCAGTCGTCCACCAGCGCGCGGCTGCGGCGGTCGGCATCGGGCAGGTCGTCGAGGGCGGCAAGCAGGAGTTTCACCTGGTCGGTTTCGGGCAGGCTGTCGAAGAAGCCGAGCTGCTGTTCGAAACTTTCGAGGCCGGTGACGGGCATGCCGCGCGCCCGGGCGCGGGCGGTCAATACGGCTTCGACACCGTTGCGGGCGGAGACGCCGCGGCGTTCGCTGTCGGTCGAGGCGATCTCGAGCGCGGCATACCAGCTGTCATAGGCGTCGAGCGGGCCGGGGCGGAGGCGTTCGACGGCGGCGTTCAGTTCGGCGCGGCGGTTTTCAGGCACGCGGTTGCCGAGCGGCACGACCGCGTCCTTGCGGGCCAGGCGCATGATGGTGGGAAGCATGGCAAGCGGGTTGTCGGGGATGACGGCTTCGAGCACCAGCGTGTCGGCGGCGTCGAAGGCGCGCATGATCGCCGGCTTCTGCCAACGGATGCCGACGGGGAGCGTGTGGATGCTGCCGAACAGGGTGATGGTGGTGTCCGCGTCCCTGATGACCCATAGGGCGGGGGCAAGCGGGGTCTGCGCCGTGGCGGCGAGGCTCCACAGCAGGGCGAAAACAAGAGTTGCAAGCGAGCGCATGGCGGCCGCTTGTAGCCGGGAACGCCGGAAATGCCAGCGCCGCTCAGCGCCAGTAGCGGTCCTTCAGCAGGCGCTTGTACAGCTTGCCCGTGTCGTGGCGGGGGAGTTCGCGGTCGAAGTCGATCCGTTTGGGCGTTTTGATCGGGCTGAGGCGGGCGCGGGCGAAGTCGAGCAGCTCGGCTTCGAGCGCGGGGCCGGCGTCCGCCCAGTCGCGCGGCTGGACGACGGCGTGGACGGCCTCCCCGAGCGTTTCGTGGGGAATGCCAAAGACCGCGACGTCGGCGACCTTGGGGTGCATGACGAGCGCATCTTCAGTCTCTTGCGGATAGACGTTCACACCACCGCTGATGATCATGTAGCTGGCGCGGTCGGTGAGGTAGAGGTAACCGTCCTCGTCGACATGGCCGATGTCGCCAAAGGTGCTGCCATGGGCGCCCTGCACCTCGGCGGTCCTGGCCGGGTCGTTGTGATAGGCGACCTTGGGCCCGCCATGGAAATAGATGCGGCCGGTCTGGCCGGGGGGGAGGATATTGTCCTCCTCGTCCAGCACGCGGATTTCGCCGAGCAGCGCTTTCCCGACGCTGCCCTTGTGCGCCAGCCATTCGGCACTGTTGAGCGCGGTGAAGCCGCTGCCCTCGGTGGCGCTGTAATATTCGAAGATCTTCGGCCCGAACCAGTCGATCATGCGCTCCTTGACCTCGATCGGGCAGGGCGCGGCGGCGTGGATGATGGCGCGGATGCTGGAGATGTCGGCGCGAGCGCGGATGTCATCAGGCAGTTTCAGCATCTTGACGAACATCGTTGGCACGCATTGCGAATGGGTGACACGGTATTTTTCGATGAGCGCCAGATAGGCCTCGGGATCGAACTTGCGCATCACGATGACCGTGCCGCCGGTCTTGTGGACGGCCATGCAGTAGCGCAGCGGCGCGGCGTGATAGAGCGGTGCGGGGGAGAGATAGACGGCGTCGGGGCCGAAGCCGTAGAGCATCATGACGAGGCCGGTCAGCGCGTCGGGCTGGTCGATGGCGCCTTCGGGCAGCGGCCCGATGATACCCTTCGGCCGGCCGGTGGTGCCACTGGAATAGAGCATGTCGCGGCCGGCGGATTCGTCGGCGATGCGGCTGGCGGGTTGGGCGTCGAGCGCGGGTTCGAGCGCGGCGAACCCCTCGATGCCGCCACCGATGGCGTAGCGGTGGGCGACCGCGGGCAGGGCGGCCGCGACCGGGGCGAGGGCGGCGCTGGCGATCAGCAGCTTCGCGCCGCAATCCTGGACGATGTAGCCGGCCTCTTCGGCGGTGAGCTTGGTGCTGATGCAGGTGAAGATGAGGCCGGCGCGCTGCGCGCCCCAGCAGAGCGGGAGATAGAGCAGCTCGTTGACGGCGAAGAGGGCGATGCAGTCCCCGCGGTTGAGGCCGAGCGCGCGATAAAGCTGGGCCGCCTGGTTGGAGCGGGCTTCGAGCGCTGCGTAGCTGAGCGTCTCGCCGCTGTCGGCCATGATGATGGCTGGCTTTTCCGGGGTGTTGGCGGCGTGATGGAACGGGTGCATGCTGTCTCCTCCCGCAACCGACATAGGCCGCGCGGCGGCGAGAGGGGAGAGCTTGTGAGCACGGTCCATACCCGCACCTGCCATATCTGCGAGGCCAATTGCGGCATCCTGGTGGAGCTGGAGGGTGCCAAGGTGCTGAGCATCAAGGGCGATCCCGACGATGTGCTGAGCCGTGGCCATGTCTGCCCGAAGGCGACCGCGATCGCCGACCTGCAGGACGATCCCGACCGGTTGCGGACGCCGGTGAAGCGGATGGGCGACCGCTGGGTGCCGATCGAGTGGGAGACGGCCTATGCGGAAATCGCTGCCCGCTATGCCGCGATCAAGACGGCGGGCGGGCAGGGCGCGCTCTACATCGGCAACCCGACGGCGCACAATTACAGCGTGGGGATGCAGTTCGGTGCGTTGAAGAAGGCGCTGGCAACCGACAATGTGTTCAGCGCCTCGACCGTGGACCAGATCCCGCATCAGCTGGTGCAGCTGTGGATCTATGGCCACAACAGCCTGTTTCCGGTGGCGGACATCGATCGGACGCGGACGATGCTGATCATCGGCGGCAATCCGCTGGCCTCCAACGGCAGCGTGTGGACGGTGCCCGACGTGAAGCGGCGGATCGAAGCGTTGCAGGCGCGTGGCGGCCGGCTGATCGTGGTCGACCCGCGGCGGACGGAGACGGCGAAGATCGCCGACGAGCATCATTTCGTGCGACCGGGGAGCGATGCGGCGCTGCTGGTGGGACTGCTGCTCGCGCTGGATGCGGCGGGCGCGGTGCGGCCGGGGCGGCTGCTGCCGATGCTTAAAGACTGGGATGCCGTGTGGGAGGCGCTGCGGCGGTTCGATCTGGCGGACTGCGCCGCTTTCTGCGGCATCAGTGAAACGGCGTTTCATGAGCTGGCGGCGGCGCTGGGAGATGGTCCATCCATCGTCTATGGCCGGATGGGGGTGAGCGTCGCCGCGTTCGGCACGCTGAACCATTGGCTGATAGCGATGCTGAACATCGCCACGGGCCATCTGGATGCCGAGGGCGGGATGATGTTCTCGACGCCGGGCGTGGATGTCGTGGCGCAGTCCGGGCGAGGAAGCCAGGGGCGGCGGCACAGCCGGGTGCGGGGGTTGCCCGATGTGATGGGCGAGTTTCCGGTGGTGACGATGGCTGAGGAGATTCTGACGCCCGGCGAGGGCCAGGTGCGGGCGCTGGTGACGGTGGCAGGCAATCCGGTGCTGTCATGCCCCGATGGAGGAACGCTGGACAAGGCGCTGGAATCGCTGGAACTGATGGTGAGTGTGGACATGTATGTGACGGCAACGACACGGCATGCGCACTATATCCTGCCACCCTGTGGCCCGCTGCAGAAGGACCATTATCCACTGTTCCTGGGGGCAATTGCCGTCAGGAATTTCGCCAAATATGCGCCGGCACTGCTGCCGATGGGGGCGGATCGCAGTGACTGGCAGATCGTGTCTGAACTGTCGCGCGCGCTGCTGTCGGCGCGCGGGCAGGCGGTGCCCAACATCATGCACCCGCGCGAGGCGCTGGATGCGATGCTGCGGCGGTCGAACTGGGGGCTGACGCTTGCACAGGTGGAGGCGGCGCCGCATGGCATCGACCTGGGGCCGCTCCAGGCCGGGCGGCTGCCGGCGCGGCTGGCGACGCCGGACAAGCTGATCCACTGTGCCCCGGAGGCCTGCATGGGTGATCTGGACCGGCTGACGGAGGCGATGGCGGCGCCGGTGCCCGAGGGCCTGACGCTGATCGGGCGGCGGCATGTGCGGCAGAACAACAGCTGGCTGCACAATTCGCGCCGGCTGCTGAAAGGGCCGGATCGCTGCACACTGATGATCCATCCCGATGACGCCGCGCCGAGGGGGATCGGGGATGGCGCGATGGTGACGGTGGCGAGCGAGGCCGGCGAGGTGACGGTGTCGGCGGAGGTGAGCGACGACGTCATGCCGGGTGTCGTCAGCCTGCCGCACGGATTCGGGCATGGGCGCGAGGGTGTGAAGCTGAGCGTGGCGCGGGAGAAGCCGGGGGTGAGCATCAACGACCTGACGCGGCGCGACCGGTTCGATCCGCTGTCGGGCAATGCGGCGCTGACGGGCACGCCGGTGGCGGTGGCGCTGGCGGCCTGACTTGCCGGTTTAGTTTGTGCACCTTAAACGCGGCGGCATGACGAAGCCGACCTGCTTTCAGGACCTGATCCTGACATTGCACAACTATTGGAGCCGGCAGGGCTGCGTGATCCTGCAACCCTATGACCTGGAGATGGGGGCGGGGACCTTTCATCCGGCGACGACGTTGCGGGCGCTGGGGCCGGCATCGTGGAATGCCGCCTATGTGCAGCCGAGCCGGCGGCCGAGCGACGGGCGCTATGGCGAGAATCCGAACCGGTTGCAGCATTACTACCAGTATCAGGTGATCCTGAAGCCGTCGCCGGACAACATCCTCGACCTGTATCTGGGGATGCTGGAGGCGATCGGGTTGGACCTGCTGGCGAACGACATCCGCTTTGTGGAGGATGATTGGGAGAGCCCGACGCTGGGCGCCTGGGGGCTGGGGTGGGAGGTGTGGTGCAACGGGATGGAGGTGACGCAATTCACCTATTTCCAGCAGGTTGGCGGGCTGGATTGCGCGCCCGTGGCAGGGGAGATCACGCTGGGGCTGGAGCGGCTGGCGATGTATGTGTTCGGCGTGGACAATGTCTATGACCTGCCGTTCAACAACGCCGGGGTCAGTTATGGCGATGTGTTTCTGGAGCAGGAGAAGCAGTTCAGCGCCTATAATTTCGAGGCGGCGAATGTGGAGGCGTTGTTCGACGGGTTCGCCAAGGCGGCGGAGGAGTGCCGGGCGCTGGTGGGGCGGGGCCTGCCGTTGCCGGCCTATGACCAGGCGATCAAGGCGAGCCATTTGTTCAACCTGTTGAACGCACGCGGGGTGATCAGCGTGGCGGAGCGGCAGGCCTATATCGGGCGGGTGAGGGATTTGGTGAAAGCGGTGGCGCATCTCTATGCAGCGGTGCCGGACACCTCCTCGATGGAGAGCGCGGCATGAGCGACTTTCTGCTGGAGCTGTTTTCCGAGGAGATCCCGGCGCGGATGCAGGCCGATGCCTGTGCGCGGCTGAAGGCGGCGTTCGAGGCGTTGCTGGCCGACGCGGGGCTGGGTGCGGAGCGGGTGGAGGTGCATGCGACGCCGCGGCGGCTGGCGCTGCTGGCTTGGGGCCTGCCGGCGGGGAGCGCGGCGACGCGGGAGGAGAGACGGGGCCCGCGGGCGGATGCGCCGGAGCAGGCGATTGCCGGGTTTCTGAAATCGACGGGGCTGGCGCGGGAAGCGCTGGAGGTGCGCGACGATCCGAAGGGGCGGTTCCTGTATGCGGTGATCGGGAAGCCGGGGGCGGCGACCGGCGAGGTGTTGCGGGCGCGGTTGCCGGGGATGATCGAGGGGTTCGGCTGGCCGAAATCGATGCGCTGGGGGGCGGCGAGTGTATCGACGGCGTCTCCGCGCTGGGTTCGACCGTTGCGGGGAATAGTGGCGCTGCTGGACGGCGAGGTGGTGCCGTTCGCGGCGCATGGGGTGGCGAGCGGGCGGGAGACATTCGGACATCGGTTCATGGGGTCTCGGGCGGCGATTTCTGTGGAGACGCCGGCGACATATCAGGCGCAGTTGCGAGCCGGGTTTGTGGTGCTGGACGCAGGCGAGCGGGCGGCGATCATTCGGGAGGGGGCGGCGCGGCTGGCAGCAAGCCAAGGGTTTGCGCTGGTGCCGGATGCCGGGTTGGAGGCGGAGAATGCCGGGTTGACGGAGTGGCCTGTGCCGCTGTTGGGGCGGTTCGATCCGGCGTTCCTGAGCGTGCCGCGCGAGGTCATTCAGCTGACAATGCGGACGAACCAGAAATATTTTGCTGTCTGCGATCTCCCCCTTGTCCACCCCACGAGCAAGCTCGTGGGGACCCCGGTTAAGGGGGGAGCGACTCGCGTAGCGAGCGGAGGGGGTGGTGCCATTGCGCGCAGTGGGGACACTCCCTCCGCCGCTGGCGATGCCAGCGAGTCGCTCCCCCTTGCAGGGGGAGAACTTGGGGCGGCGTTTATTTGTGTGGCGAATATCGATGCGGCGGATGGGGGGGCGCGGATTGTTGCCGGGAATGAGCGGGTGTTGAGTGCTCGGCTGGCGGATGCGCGGTTCTTCTGGGAGCGGGATCTGGCGGTGCCGCTGGAGGATCTGGCGCCGAAGCTGGGGGAGATCGTGTTTCACGCCAAGCTGGGGAGCGTGGCGGACAAGGTGGAGCGGGTGGCGAAGCTGGCGCGCTGGCTGATTGAAAGTGGTGCGGTTCCGGTGGGTTCGGAAAGTGCGGGTGAGGCGTTGGCGGACTTCCCCACCCCCGGCCGCTCCCCTGAGCCGCAGGCGACCGAAGGTCAACGGGAGGGGAGAGGTTTGTTCGCGGATTTGGCGGAACGGGCGGCTCGGTTGGCGAAGTGCGACCTGGTGACGGGGACAGTGGGGGAGTTTCCCGAGGTGCAGGGGATCGTGGGCGGCTATCTGGCGGCGGCGCAGGGTGAGCATCCGGAAGTGGCGGGGGCCATTCGGGACCAGTATCGGCCGGCAGGACAGGGGGATGAAGTGCCGACGGCGCCGGTGAGTGTGGCGTTGGGGTTGGCAGATCGGCTGGATACGCTATCTTGTTTCTTTGTTGTTGATGAGCGTCCGACCGGATCAAAAGACCCATACGCCCTGCGCCGAGCAGCCATGGGAATCATCCATTTGATTATGACCAATCAACTACGCTTTGGTTTGGATAGCGTCTGGCCGCAATTTTTGCCTACTATAAATGAGCAGATGTATAATCGTGCTTGCAACATGTCTCCATTTATACCCATGTTTGAAACGGGCGAAGATGGAGAATTAAAGCAATGGCCAACAATAGGATTTGACCAAGATCGCAAAAAAATACACATCTCGTTTCAAGATGAACTATTCAATGTTGAACTTGATGAATTGGGTCAAAGATTTGCCGATGCTTATTTAATGACAGTTTATCATGCTGAACAAGGGCAAAAACATTTGAAGGATTTTCTCGCTGATCGCATTAAAGTGCAGCAGAGAGAGCGTGGCACTCGCCATGACGTAATTGACGCGATTTCTGTTTCTGGCGATGATGATCTTGTTCGTCTGGTGGAAAAGGCAAACGCCTTACAGAGATTTCTGAAAAGCTCAGATGGTGCGGATCTCTTTGCGGGCTACCGCCGTGCCGCGAACATCCTTCGTATGGAAGAACAGAACGATGAACGGAGTTTCAGTGTCGATCTGGCGCCGTTTGCCGACCGCTACATTGGGGAGACGGAGAAAAATTTGGCGGCGCTGTTCCTGCCGGCGGAGGGGAGTGGGGCGGTGACGTTGTTCGAGGAGGCGGATGCGTTGCTGGCGCGGGAGGATTTTGAGGGGGCGATGGGGGTGCTCGCGCGGTTGCGGGGGCCGGTGGATGCGTTTTTCGAGACCGTGCGGGTGAACGATCCCGACCCGAAGGTGCGGGAGGCGCGGCTGGCGTTGCTGGCGGCGGTGCGGGACCTGATGCACCGCGTGGCGGATTTCTCGAAGATCGAAGGGTAGTGCTGCACCGCAGCATGGTTGATTTTGGCGGGGGGTGCCGTAAACGCCGCTTATGATCATTCATCCTTTTGGGGGCGGTGTCGCGTCCGCGCATGGCCTGGGCAAGAATCACCTCGGCGGCAAGGGGGCGAACCTGCATGAGATGGCGGGGATCGGCCTGCCGGTGCCGCCGGGGTTCGTGATCCCGACGCCCGTGTGCGCGGATCATTATGCCGCCGGGGGAACACTGCCGCCGGCGCTGTTGCCGGAGATCGCGGCGGGAATCGGCCATATCGAGACGGCCGTTGCCAGCGGCGCGCGCTTCGGGGATGCGGATCATCCGCTGCTGGTGTCGGTGCGGTCGGGCGCGCGGGTGTCGATGCCGGGTATGATGGACACGGTGTTGAACCTGGGGCTGAACGATGCGACCGTGCTGGGGCTGGCCGCGCGCTCGGGCGATGCGCGTTTTGCCTGGGACAGCTATCGGCGGTTTGTGCAGATGTATGGCGATGTGGTGCTGGGCATCGACCACTACCTGTTCGAGGACGCGCTGGAATATGCCAAGGAAGACAAGGGCGTAAGCCTGGATACCGAGCTGGACGCCGACGACCTGAAGGCGCTGGTCGCCGCCTATCTGGGGATTGTGGAGCGCGAGCAGGGGGCACCCTTTCCGCAGGATGTGACGGCGCAGCTGCATGGCGCGGTGGCGGCGGTGTTCGGATCCTGGCGGAGCGAGCGGGCGGATGTCTATCGCCGGCTGAACGACATTCCGGAGGACTGGGGCACGGCCGTCACCGTCCAGGCGATGGTGTTCGGCAACCGCGGCGAGACCAGCGCCACCGGCGTCGCGTTCACGCGCGATCCCTCGACCGGGGAGCGCGGTTATTATGGCGAATATCTGCTGAATGCGCAGGGAGAGGATGTGGTGGCGGGCATCCGCACGCCGCAATATCTGACGCGCGCGGCGCGGGAGAAGGCGGGCGCGAAGGCGGCGAGCATGGAGGAGGCGCTGCCGGTCGTCTATGCCGAGCTGGCGGCGCTGTTCGACCTGCTGGAGCGCCATTACCGCGACATGCAGGACATCGAGTTCACCGTGGAGCAGGGCAAGCTGTTCGTGTTGCAGACGCGCAGCGGCAAGCGGACGGCGAAGGCGGCGCTGAAGATCGCCTGCGACATGGTAGAGGAAGGGCTGATTGACCAGCGAACCGCCATTTTACGGGTGGATCCGGCGATGCTCGACCAGATGCTGCACCCAACGCTGGACCCGGCGGCGAAGCGCGATGTGATCGTCCGCGGCCTGCCGGCCTCGCCCGGCGCGGCGAGCGGCGCCATCGTGCTGGACAGCGAGACCGCGGAGAAGCGCGCGGCGATGGGCGAGGATGTGATCCTGGTGCGGGTGGAGACCAGCCCGGAGGATATCGCCGGCATGCACGCGGCGCGCGGCATCCTGACGGCGCGCGGTGGCATGACCAGCCATGCGGCCGTGGTGGCGCGCGGGATGGGGCGGCCATGTGTGTCGGGCGCGGGCAATCTGGCGATCGACATGAATGCGCGCAGCGTGCGCTTTGGCGGCGTCGAGCTGGCGGAAGGGGCGGTCATCACGCTGGATGGCGCCAATGGCGAGGTAATGCGCGGCACCGTTGCAACGGTGCAACCGGAACTCACGGGTGATTTCGCCCGGCTGATGCTGTGGGCGGACGCGCACCGGACGATGGCGGTGCGCACCAATGCCGAGACGCCGGCCGACTGCGCGACGGCGCGGAGCTTTGGCGCCGAGGGCATCGGGCTGGCGCGAACGGAGCATATGTTCTTCTCGCCGGAACGAATCGTCAGCGTGCGGGAGATGATCCTGGCGGCTGACGAGGCCGGGCGGCGGGCCGCGCTGGCGAAGCTGCTGCCGGCGCAGCGGGAGGATTTCCGCGCGATCTTCGGCATCATGGCGGGGCTGCCGGTGACGGTGCGGCTGCTCGATCCGCCGCTGCACGAGTTCCTGCCGCAGCGGGAGGCGGATTTCGCCGATGTCGCCGACGCGACCGGCGTGGGCGTGGATGTGCTGAAACGGCGCAATGCCGAGCTGCACGAGTTCAACCCGATGCTGGGGCATCGCGGCTGCCGGCTGGGGGTGACCTTTCCGGAAATCTACGAGATGCAGGCGCGGGCGATCTTCGAGGCGGCGGTGGCGGTGGCGCAGGAGGCCGGCGTGGCGCCGCTGCCGGAGGTGATGGTGCCGCTGGTGGGGACGCGGCGCGAGCTCACCCTGATGAAGGCGGTGATCGACGCGGCGGCGGAGGCGGTGTTCGCCGAGACCGGCGTGCGCGTGCCCTATCTGGTGGGGACGATGATCGAGCTGCCGCGCGCGGCGCTGCGCGCCGGGGAGATTGCCGAGGATGCGGAGTTTTTCAGTTTCGGCACCAATGACCTGACGCAGACGACGCTGGGGATCAGCCGGGACGACGCCAGCCGCTTCCTGGGGGTCTATGTCGACAAGGGCATCTATGCGCATGATCCGTTCGTGACGCTGGATGTCGATGGCGTGGGCGAGTTGGTGCGGATCGCGGCGGAGCGCGGGCGGGCGGCGCGGCCGGGGCTGAAGCTGGGTATCTGCGGCGAGCATGGCGGCGATCCGGCGAGCATCGCCTTCTGCCAGACGCTGGGGCTGGATTATGTCAGCTGCTCGCCGTGGCGGGTGCCGATTGCGCGGCTGGCGGCGGCGCAGGCGGCGTTGAGGTAAAACGGCTGGTGCGGGAGGCCCCCTCCCGCTCGCTGGCGCGAGTCGCCTCCCCCACAAGTGGGGGAGGGGCTTCCTCCTGTTCGGTCGTTTGCAGCCGGCGCGCGCATCGGGCTCGCCTGCGGCTCGCACCCACCCCCGACCGCTGACGCTTCGCGTCGTCTTCGACTCCCCTTCTCCGCTTCGCGGGAGGGAGGGGAGGGTTAGGGGAGCGGGCCGAAGATGGCGGTGTATTCGGCGGTGCGGCCTTCGGTGAGGAGTTTGGCTTGTTCGACCAGGCGGTCGCGGGTGAGGCGGCCGGTGAAGGGGCCGAGGTTGCTGTCGAGTTCCGCGGCCGCGCTGTTGGACAGAGCGGCGAGCTGCTGGAGCGTGGTGATGCCCTGGTCGGCGAGGGTGGCGGCGAGTTTCGGGCCGAGGCCCTTGAGGCTGGTGAGCGGCGCGTCGGTGACAGGCGCGCTGACGGGGGGTGGCGCGGCGGTTTTCAGCGCGGAAAGTTCGGCTTGCAGGCGGGCGATGTCGCCGCGGGCGCGTTCCAGCGCCCGTTCGGCGTCGGCGCGGGCACGAACGGCGGCGTCGCGGTCGGCCTCCACTTTCGCGATGCCATGATCTGCCGCGCGGATGGGGGCGGGGGCGCCGCGTTTCGTGGCGCGGCCGAGCAGGAAGCCGACGAGGACGGCGACCAGCAGCAGGCCGGCGAGCATGAGCGAGACATTGTTTGCGAGGCTTTCCATGGGCGCGCTTGTCCGATGCGGCACGGGCCCGGTCAAGAGGGGTGGAGCGGTTGCGTCCGCGCTGCTAGGGGCCGGACATGACTTCTCCGATGGCGTTGGCCGGTCTTCGCGTGCTCGATCTGTCCCGTGTGCTGGCCGGGCCCTGGTGCGGGCAGATCTTGGGCGACCTGGGCGCCGATGTGGTGAAGGTGGAGCGGCCGGGGAAGGGCGATGACACCCGCAGCTGGGGACCGCCCTGGGCGACCGCGGCGGACGGCAGCCGGGGGGACGCGACCTATTATCTGTCGGCGAACCGCAACAAGCGCTCGATCGCGGTCGACCTGCACAGCAGCGGGGGCCAGGCGGTGGTGCAGCGGCTGATCGACTGGGCCGATGTGGTCATCGAGAATTACAAGAGCGGCGACCTGGCGCGCTTCGGGCTGGACGAGGAGACGCAGCTGGCGCGGCGGCCTTCGCTGCTGTGGTGCAGCATCACCGGGTTCGGGCATGACAGCCCGAATGCGGCGCGGGCGGGATATGACTTCATGATCCAGGCGGAATCCGGCCACATGTCGATCACCGGGGAGGCCGGTGGCCGACCGCTGCGCGCCGGGGTGGCGGTGGCGGACCTGACGACGGGCATGTATGCCGCGACCGCGGTGCTGGCGGCGCTGCGGCATCGCGACGCGACCGGCGGGCGGGAGGCGGGCGAGGGGCAGCATATCGACATGGCGCTGTTCGACGTGGCCGTGGGCTGGCTGGCGAACCAGGGCAGCAGCTGGCTGAGCGGCGGGGTGCTGCCGCGCGGGATGGGGAACCAGCACCCCTCCATCGTGCCCTATCAGGATTTCGCGACCGCGACCGACCCGATCGCGCTGGCGGTGGGGAATGACCATCAGTTCGGCATTTTCGCGCGGCTGGCGGGAAAAGCCGAATGGGCGGAGGATGCGCGCTTTGCCACCAGTGCGGCGCGGGCGGCGAACCGGGCGGTGCTGGTGCCGCTGGTGGAGGCGGTGATGGTGACGCGCCCGGCGGCGGAGTGGCTGGCGATGCTGGCGAAGGCGGGGGTGCCGGCGGGGCCGATCAACACGATCGCGCAGGCGCTGGACAGCGCGCAGGCGGCGCACCGGGGGCTGGTGGTGGAACAGCCGCATGCCACGCTGGGGACGGTCAGGACCATCGCGCAGCCGGTGGCGATGACGCGGACGCCGCCCGCCTATCGCCTGCCGCCGCCGCGGGTGGGGGAGCATGGCGCCGAGCTGCTGGCCGAGCTGGGCTATGCCGAGGAGGAGGTGGCGGCATTGCTGGCGGAGGGTGCCGTTGCACGCGCTGCCTGAACTGACACCGGGGCAGCGCCGGCTGTCCTTGTTCGCGGTAATGGTGGTGCTGTTCCTGTCGGCGCTGGACCAGACCATCGTGGCGACCGCGATGCCGCGCATCATCGCCGACTTGCAGGGGCTGGAACGCTATGCCTGGGTGGGCACGGCCTATCTGCTGACCGGCACGGTGACGGTGCCGATCTATGGCAAGCTGGGCGATCTATACGGCCGGCGGCCGATCATCGTGCTGGGTGTGCTGATCTTCCTGGCGGGGTCGATGCTGTGCGGGCTGGCGGGGGAGTTCGGGCCGTTGCCGGTGATCGGCGATGGCATGAACCAGCTGATCCTGTTCCGCGCCATCCAGGGCATCGGGGCCGGGGCGCTGGCGACCGGGGCGTTCGCGACCGTCGCCGACCTGTTCCCGCCGGCGGAGCGGGGCAAATATGCCGGGCTGTTCGGGGCGCTGTTCGGGCTGGCGAGCGTGGCGGGGCCGTTGCTGGGGGGCTGGCTGACCGACAATGCCACGGTGGTGCTGTTCGGCCATGTGGTGGCGGGGTGGCGCTGGGTCTTCTATGTCAACCTGCCGCTGGGCGTGGTGGCGCTGTTCGTGCTGATGACAAAGTTGCCGAACCGGCCGGGCAATGATCCGGGGCGCATCGACTGGGCGGGGGCGGGGATGCTGCTGGCGACGTTCGTGCCGCTGCTGCTGGCGCTCTCGATCGGCGGGCATGTGCGGCCCTGGGGGTCGCCGGAGGTGGTGGGGCTGTTCCTGGCGGCGCTGCTGGGGCTGGGACTGTTGCTGTGGGTGGAGCAGCGGGCGGACAATCCGGTCGTGCCGCTGGCGCTGTTCGGCGATCCGGTGTTCACGCGCGCCAATCTGGCGCTGTTCCTGATGGCGATGGCGTTCATGGGCATCGCCATGTTCTTTCCGCTCTATGCGCAGCTGGTGTGGGGGCTGAGTGCGACCGCGGCGGGCAGCGCGCTGCTGCCGCTGATGGGCGGGCTGTTGTTTTCCAGCATCGTCTGCGGCCGGCTGGCGTCGCGGACGCGGCAGTACAAGCCGCTGCTGGTCGGCGGCGGGGTGGTGCTGTTGATCGGCATCTTCTTCCTGGCGCAGATCGGGCCGGAGACGGGGAAATGGGACAGCATCTGGCGGATGGTGCTGGTGGGGCTGGGGCTGGGGCCGGGGCAGGGCCTTTATAACCTGGCGGTGCAGAACAGCGTGCTACGCGAGCGGATCGGCGTGGCGACGGCCAGCGGGCAATTCTTTCGGCAGATCGGTTCGACCATCGGTGTGGCGGTGTTTGGCGCGCTGCTGGTGAACGGCCTGGCACGGGAGCTGCCGCTGCGGGCGCCGTTGCTGGGGGGCGTGCCCGACCTGGGGCAGGCGCAGGCGCTGGCGATGCATCCGGAGCGGCTGGACGCGGCGACGCGCGTGGGCGTGATCGGGGCGTTCGATGTCGCGGTGACTCACCTGTTCTGGGTGGCGCTGGGGCTCGCCGCGGTGGCGTTCGTAGTGACGCTGACCATCCCGGCGCGGACGCTGCGGGGGCGGGATGACTGAGCCGCGCTTTCACCTGCCGGCAGACGCGTGGGTGGGGACGGTGGCGGCGGCCGACGGCTGGCCGCTGCGGGTGATGCTGGCGACGGCCGAAGCTCCCCGGGGGGTGCTGCTGTTCCTGAACGGGCGGGCGGATTTCCTGGAGAAATGGGCGGAGGTCTATCCGGACTTTCTGGCGGCCGGGTGGAGCGTGCTGAGCCTCGACTGGCGCGGGCAGGGGCGGAGCGGCCGGCTGAGCGGCAATGGCGCCGGCCAGATCGACGATTTCGCCACGTTCGTGAGCGATCTGGACATGGTGGCGCGCTGGGCGCGGGCGCGGCCGGGGCTGGCGGCGCTGCCCTGGGTGGCGGCGGCGCACAGCATGGGCGGGCACATCCTGTTGCGCTGGCTGGCCGGCGGCGGCGGAGCGATGCTGCACCGCGCGGTGTTGCTGGCACCGATGTGCGGGTTGGTGACGCCGCGCTGGATGCAGGCGCTGGCGGGGATCGCGGCGGCGTGGCGGCGGGCCCGGGGGCAGGGCGAGGGCTTTGCCTGGGGGCAGGTCGCCTATGGCGGACGGCAGCAGGGCGCGGCGCGGCGGCTGCTGCTGACGTCCGACGCGCGGCGTTTTGCCGACGAGCATGACTGGCTGGCGCGGGATCCGGCGCTGGCGCTGGGGGGCGTGAGCTGGAACTGGCTGCATGCGGCGCAGGCGAGTTTTGCCGTGCTGGCGCGCGCGGACCTGACGGCGGTACGGTTGCCGCTGCTGATGCTGCTGGCGGAGCGCGAGGCGCTGGTGAGCAATGCGGCGGCGCGGGCGGTGGCGTCGCGGCTCGCGCATTGCCGCTTGCGGATGATATCCGGCGCGGCGCATGAGTTGCTGCGCGAGGCGGAGCCGATGCGCGGGGAGGCGTTGCGCACGCTTCTGGATTTTGTGGATGTGGCGGCGCGAGTGGAGGAACGGGCATGAGCGGGTTCGACATCGCCATCGTGGGCGCGGGGATCGGCGGCGCCAGCCTGGCCTGGGCGTTGCTGCGGCGTGCGCCGGGAACGCGCGTGCTGCTGCTGGAGGCGGAGGAGGCGCCGGGCTATCACACCACCGGACGCAGCGCGGCCTTTTACGCCGAAACCTATGGCGGGCCGACGGTGCAGCCGCTGACCAGTGCGTCGAAGGCGTTCTTCATGAATCCGCCGGCGGGGTTCTGCGACACGGCGCTGGTGGCACCGCGTGGTGCGATGCATATCTGCAACACGGGTTCACTGGTGAAGATCGAGGGGATTGACGATCCGCCGGGCATGGCGCCGGTGCAGGGACCGGCGGCGTTGGAGGCGCTGGAGGCGGAGTTCGTGGCCGGCGGCGTCGCCTATCAGCGGCTGGGGCCGGCAGGGGTGAAGGCGAAGCTGCCCTGGCTACGCGAGAGCTGGGCGACCATGGCGCTGTGGGAGCCGGGCTGCGCCGACATAGATGTGGCGGCGCTGCACCAGAGCTATCTGCGCGGAGCGAAGGCCGCGGGCATGGTGATGGCGACGCGGGCACGGCTGGAGGGCCTGGTGCGGCGGGACGGGGTATGGCGGCTGGCGACGACGGCGGGCGGTTTCGAGGCGGCGGTGGTGGTGAACGCGGCCGGGGCCTGGGCGGACGACGTCGCGGCGATGGCGGATGCGGTGACGGTGGGCATCGCGCCGCTGCGGCGGACGATCGTGGTGGCGGAAGTGGAGCCGGCGGCACCGGCGGACATGCCGGTGGTAATGGATGCCGGCGGCGCGCTTTATTTCAAGCCGGACGGCGGCAAGCTGTGGATCAGCCCGCACGACGAAAGCCCCGATGTGGCGCATGACGTGCAGCCCGACGAGATCGACATGGGGATCGCCATCGACCGGTTCGAGCAGCTGTGCGACTGGCCGGTGAAGCGGATCAGCGCGCGCTGGGCGGGGTTGCGCTGTTTCGCGGGCGACCGGCTGCCGGTGATCGGCTTCGACGCCCGGGCGGAGGGGTTCTTCTGGTGCGCCGGGCAGGGCGGCTGGGGCATCCAGACGGCGCCGGCGGCGGCCGACCTGGGCGCGGCGCTGCTGCTGGGCGAAACGCCGGACCTGGATGCCGGACCTTATGCGGCGCAGCGCTTTGCACTTTGACGAAGGCAGGGATAGTCTGCCATGGAACGGGGCGCAGGCGGGGCTTCGCCAAGGGAAGAACAGATGGTGACAATGGGACGAGCGATGATGCTGGGTGCCGGGCTGCTGGCGGTGGCGGCGTGCGATTCCGCCAAGCCGGATGCGGCGGAAGCGAAGGGCAAGGCGGCGGCGACGCGGGACTGGACCACGATGATCGTGGCGACGCCGGAGGGCGGCGTGCGCATGGGCAATCCGGACGCCAAGGTGAAGCTGGTGGAATATGCCAGTTTCACCTGCACGCATTGCCGTGACTTCCATCTGGAGGCGAGCGCCAAGCTGAAGGACGGCCTGGTGAAGGCCGGGCGCGTCAGTTACGAATATCGGCCGTTCATGCTGAACGGCGTGGACATCGTGGTGGCGCAGATCGCCAAGTGCCAGCCGGCGAACCAGTTCTTCGTGTGGGCGGATCAGCTGTATCGCAATCATGATGCCTGGGTGCTGCCGTTCACCAGGATCGATCCGGCGACGATCGCGCGGGTGCAGGCGCTGCCGCAGGCGCAG